>NZ_CAMPHV010000016.1 GCF_946886105.1 uncultured Pseudomonas sp.
GTGTTGATCTTTCGCGTGTTCGCCGCGGGCGGGCGGGGCATGGCGCTGGGGGTGTATGGCCTCGGTGTGATGATCGCACCGACCCTGGGGCCGACCATCGGCGGCTATCTGGTCGATCACTTCGGTTGGGCCGCGGTGTTCTGGATGCCGCTGCCGATGTGTGTGCTGGCCGCGCTCGGTGGCCAGTGGCTGCTGCCCAGCGAGCGCGAGCGCAATACGCCGTTTCTCGATATCTGGGCGTTTGTCTTGCTCTGCGTGGCGCTATTCGCCTCGCTCGGCGCCTTGGCCGAGGCGCAGCGCTTCGCTTGGTCGGCAGCGCGCGTGTGGTTGCCGAGCGTGCTCGGGCTGTTGGGGTTTTTCGGCTTTTTCGTCCGCAGTCGGCGCAGCCTCAAGCCGCTGCTGCCGTTGAGCCTGTGGCGCCACGGCGGTTTTCGCAATGCCAGCTGGGTGGCTCTGACCCTGGGTATGGGGCTCTACGGTTCGACCTATCTGATTCCGCTCTACCTGCAAACGGTGGAGGGCTATAGCGCCGGCCGCGCCGGTTTACTGCTGTTGCCCACCGGTATCCTGATGGGCGGCGCATCCTTTCTCGGTGGCTGGCTCAGCGATCGCTGGTCGGCGGCTTCGCTGCTGATCGCGGGGCTGCTGGTGTTCGCCCTGTCGGGCGCGGGCTTGGGCTGGCTCGAACCCGGTGCTTCGTTCGTGGTGCTGTGTTTCTGGGCCTGCGTCGGCCGGGTCGGCTTGGGTCTGCTGCTGCCGGCGCTGAGCACCGGCTCGCTGGATATCCTCAGCCAGGAGGAACTGGCCCAGGGCGCTGGCGCCATCACCTTCGTACGACAGCTTGGCGGTGCGTTCGGCGTCAACTTGCTGACCTTCTTCCTCGAATGGCGCCACGCTCGCGAGGGGGGCGATGCGCCTGGCGAAGCCTTGGCCTTTCAACAGAGTTTCTGGCTGATGGGCGCGGTCTTCGCGTTGACGGTTCTGGCCGCCCACGGCGTGAAAACGACAAAACGCTGACGGATAAACGGTCGCGGTATTTTTTGTCGTTTTGTTGACTTATTGCCTATCCTTTTCGGTGATGGCCCCTTGCTATTCTTTCGGTGTGTTGACGCCCGAATCGATAGCCAGGGCGATCAGCGGACGGGTCTCATATGGAATTGCTCCCGACTGACAACCGCGGCGATAGCGCCTCCTTTTTGGTCTCGCATCGATTGCCGCAGCGTCGTTGCTACTCAGGAAGCGCTATCTGAGAGGTTCCTATGATTCGAGCACGGCAACTATTGATCGGCCTCGCCTCTGGCTCGGCGCTTTATTCGGGGCTGGCACCGGCCTTGGGCTTGGGTGAAATCACCCTGCATTCGGCGTTGAACCAGCCCATGGATGCGGAAATCGAACTGTTGGAGTTGGGCGACCTGTCCGACGTCGATTTCAAAGTGCGTCTCGCCCCCGCTGAGGTTTTCAGCCGCTCCGGCGTCGATCGCATCTACTTTCTCAACGATCTGCGCTTCACCCCCTTGCTGCAAGGCGGCAGCGGCGTGATCCGCGTGCTATCGAGCAAGCCGGTGCGCGAGCCTTACTTGAACTTCATCGTCGAAGTAACGCGCCCCAATGGTCATTTATTCCGCGAGTACACGGTGTTGCTCGACCCGCCGGGTTCCTCGGCTTATCGGGCGGTCGCCTCGACGGCCGCGCCCGTCGCGCCGGCGGTCGCCCCCGTTCAAGTGCAGCAGCCGCGCCCGGCAGCGCCGCGTGCGGCCAGACCGAAGCCAGCGGCCGAGCAGGGCGAGCGCTATCGGGTGGTGGCCGGCGATAGCCTGTGGAAGATCGCCGCGCGCTTGCGCGAGCAAGGCAGCCAAGCCTCGCAGCAAACGCTTATGGCTGATATCCATGCGCTCAATCCGCAGGCCTTCAGCAATGGCGATATCAATCGTTTGCATGCCGGTGCCGAGCTGCTGTTGCCGGATACGGCCATCGTCGCGCCCGCCACTGCTGCTCCGGATTCCGCCCCGGTAGCGACGCTGCCGGAGGCCGCCGCGCCCGAGGCGCCCGTCGAAGCCATTGCGGCGGAGCAGACCCGCGTCGAGCAGGAGTTGGCCACCCAGGTCGCGGAAACCCTGCAACTGCAACAAGAGTTGGCCGAGCTGCAACTGCAAGTACAGCAACTGCAAGAGCAGATGAGCACCCGGGATAGGGTGATCTCGGGCTTGCAAGCCGAACTGGCGGCGCGGCAGGCGAACGCCGCAACCACGCCGGCCCCTGCGACCGCCGATAGCACCGCGCCCGCTGCCGCTAGTGAACCTGCGATGGCGCGTAACTGGCTCAGTGCGGGTTTCGCCGTGCTGGCTTTGCTGCTGGCGGGGCTGGTCGGCCTGCTCTGGCGCGGCAGAGCTCGCGAGGAGCCGGCCGCCACTCCGCATCAGGCGACTGCGCCAGTCAAGCTCTCGGCGGCCATACCACCGGTGCCGGTCCCTCGGCAAAGCGAAGGCGTCGTGCCGGCCGTAGCCCCGAGTTATTCGGGCGACGCCCTGCATAGCGCCGAAACTTATCTCGCCTACGGTCGTTTCACCGAAGCGGCCGCTTGCCTGAGCAAGGCCCTGCAGACTCAGCCCGCGCGCAGCGATATTCGCTGGCGGCTGCTGGAGGTGCTGGCTCAGCAGGGGGATGTCGCTGGGTTCCTCGATCAGGAGGCGATCCTGCGTAACTCGGGCTTTACCCCGGCGCGTATCGATGAGTTGAGAGCCCGCTTTGCCCATTTGTTCGCCGCGCCGCCGGCGGATCTGCTGGCCGATGCCGTGCTGGAATTGGACGAAGCGCAGCCAGAGGCTGATGCGGAAACCCTGGCCGACGACTTCAAACTCAATCTCGACGAACTTTCGCTGGATGCCGACTGGGAGTCGTTGGACCCGTTCGCACCACCGCTGAAAAAGAAAGTTGCTCAGCCCAGCGAAGCGACCCAGGCCGCCGCGCCCAAGGACGATGTCGTACTGCCCGACACGCGCGATGCCCGCAACCCCTTTGCCGATGCCATGCTGGTGGAAGAGGCACCGATCGACAGCTGGCTGGCGGAGGAACTCGACCCCCGCTTTATCGAACAAACCGACATGATGGGCAATGCCTTGTCGAGCAATCTCGATCACCTGGCCGCTAATCGCAATGACCTGGCCAAACTCAATATGGCCTTGGCTTATATCGAGAGCGGTAGCCTGGATAGCGCCTGCCACATCCTCAACGAGCTGATCCACGACGGCGACGAGAAACTCAAGCAAGAGGCCCGTGCGTTGCTGGCGAGGATCGCTTAGCGGTAACCAGCGATGCAGCGAAAACGCCCGTCGAGCTTATGCCGACGGGCGTTTTTATTGGGCCACGCAAATCGCCGAGCGCGGCCGCTTATACAGGCGCGTTTATCCGGGTTGCCAGGGCAGGGCGGGTGCGCAGGCGTATCATGCGGGTTCAGTCCTATCAGCCGAGCAGAGTCAGTTTATGTCCAGCACTAAACCGGAAGTGACCATCACCTATTGCACCCAATGCCAGTGGCTGCTGCGTGCGGCCTGGCTCGCCCAGGAGTTGCTCTCGACCTTTGCCGACGATCTCGGCAAGGTCAGCCTGGAGCCGGGCACCGGCGGGGTGTTTCGCATCCACTGCGACGGCGTGCAGCTGTGGGAGCGCAAGGCCGATGGCGGCTTTCCCGAGGCCAAGATCCTCAAGCAACGTTTGCGCGATCAGATCGACCCGGCGCGCGACCTCGGCCATAACGAGCGTTCGCGCGATAGCTGAGTCGCGCCTGCGGAGTCGGAGGAGCGGCCTGGCCTCCGAGCTAGCGGGCCATCCGCGCCGAAACGAAGATCGCCAGCACGATCAGCACGCCACCGGCGAGCATGCGCAGGGACGGCACTTCGTTGAACAACCACCAGGCGAAGCAGATGCCGTAAACCGGCTCCAGGGCGAATATCACCGCGGCGCTGCGCGCGGTGATCACCCGCAGGCTGGCGACGAACAGGCTGTGCGCCAAGCCGGTACAGAAAATCCCGAGCATGCCCAGCCATAACCAGTCGATGGCGCGGATGCTCGGCAGCGTCGACCAGGCGAAGGGCAGAAAGCACAGCAGCACCGTCAGGTTCTGGCAGAGCGCCGCCTGTACCGGGTCGAGACCGCGGGTGCTGGCGCGGTTGAGCAGCGACAACAAGGCGAACAGCAGGCCCGAAAGTATCGCCCAGAGCAGCCCGCCGGTGGCCTGGTTGGCCAGGTCGAAACTCGGCGTGACCAGGATCAGACCCAGGCAAACCACGCCGACCATGGCGAACTCCAGCGGCCGTGTGCGTTCGCGGAACAGCACACCCTCGAGCATCACGGTGAAGGCCGGGAAACTGGCGAAACCGAGGGTGGCGATGGCCACGCCGGAAACCTTTACCGCCTCGAAAAACGTCAACCAATGGCTGCCGAGCAGCAATCCGCCGAGCGCCAGCATCGCCAGTTGGCGCAGACTCGGGCGTTGCGCCTTGCCGTTGTTGAACAGCTGAGCGAACAGCGCCAGCGCCAGCGCCGCGACGGCGAAGATCGCCCGTCCGCCGACGATAGCCCAGGGGGTGGTGTTGGCCAATTTGCCGAAAATCCCCGAGAGGCCGAACATCAATGCGCCCAGATGAATCGCCAGTAATGCTCTGCTGTACGTCATGCCAGGCGGGCGCCATTGGCTAGAGGTTTATCGAAGCTCGCCAGCACCACCTTCTGTTCGGCGTCGTAGACACCGGTCACCAGCACTTCCGAGCGGATGCCGGCGATGCGTTTGGGCGCGAAGTTGCACACGCACAGCACCTGGCGGCCGATCAGCTCGTCGCAGCGGTAGTGTGCGGTCAGTTGCGCGCTCGACGTTTTCAGCCCCGATTCGCCCAGATCCACGCGCAGCACATAGGCCGGTTTCAGCGCCTTCGGGTTCGGCTCTGCGGCCACTATGGTGCCGACGCGTAATTCCACCCGTTGAAAATCGTCCCACTCGATCTGCGGCATATGGCCTCCTGATTGCTGCTTGCAGTCTAGGAGGCGGACGGCTGGGCGTCTGTCGCGCGAGTCGCGACTTTTAGCGCGTTACTCGCGGCACTGGCGCAGCGCACGCGGGGTGCTGCCGAACTGGCGCGACAGGGCGGCGGTAAAGGCGCTCTGCGAGTTGTAGCCGACCCTGGCGGCGATCTCGCCGACCGCCAACTGGCTGTGCTGCAGCAGGTGGCGGGCCAGGTTCAGCCGGCGGCTGCGTACGTACTCCATGGGCGTCTGCCCGGTTTCGTCGAGAAAACGCACATGGAAGCGCGCCGCCGATAAGCCGGCCAGGCGCGCCAGGTCGACAACCTGCAGCGGGTGTGCGGCATGCCGGTCGATATGGGCGTCGATTGCCGCCAGGGGCAACTGGCTGGGCGGAAGACTGCCGTGTTCGCTCGCCAGGCTGGCCAATAACAAGGCCGCGCCTTGTTCGGCGATCACCGGGTCGCCGATCGGGCTGGCCGCCAGCCAGCCGACCAACTGGCTCTGCGCCGGGTTGAGTGGCAAGGCGCCAGGGTTGTCGATCAGCCGCCGGCCGGCATCGGCGTGGGCACCGAGGCGTTGCTGCAGCCAGGATTCGGAGGGGATGTCGAGCACCAGGCACTGGCTGCCGTGACGGCTGCCGCAGGCGTGCCGGGTGTCGGGCGGCACCACGGCGAGGGTCTGGCGGACGACCTGGCTGCCACGGCCGGCGACTTCGAAATCCAGCAAACCGCTGAGGCCGAACACCAACTGCGCATGGGCGTGGCTGTGGCTGAGCAGGTCATGGCTGTAGTGACGCAACGAAAGCAGAGTCGACATGCAGAGTCCTCGGGCAAGGCGCCCAGTCTAGCAGGCCGTCGCTGGCCTTCGCGCGGCGCGGCGCGTGGCATCTGTGTGCCACTGTCATCGAATTGCCTTGGATCCGTCACCTTGGTTTCACCCCGGCCATGCACGCTCAGGCAAACTCCGGTGGAGGCCGACCATGACCAGCGTGCAGCTGATTAAGCCAAGTCGTAAGCAACATGTCCGCACCCTGTGGATTTCCGACGTGCACCTGGGCACGCGGGATTGCCAGGCCGAACACCTTGCGGCATTTCTCAAGCGTTACCAGGCCGATAAGGTTTACCTGGTCGGCGACATCATCGACGGCTGGAAACTGCGCGGCGGCATGTACTGGCCGCAGGCCCACACCAATGTGATTCGCCGCTTGCTGACCATGAGCAAGCGCGGCACCGAGGTGATCTACGTGACCGGCAATCACGACGAATTCCTGCGTGGTTATTCCGGTTTGATCCTCGGCAATATCCAACTGGTCGACGAAGCCGAGCACCTCACCGCCGACGGCCGCCGCTTGTTGGTGATCCATGGCGATCAGTTCGATGTGATTACCCGCTATCACCGCTGGCTGGCCTTTCTCGGCGACTCGGCCTACGAATTCACCCTGACCCTCAACCGCTGGCTCAACCACTGGCGCCAGCGCTACGGCTACGGCTATTGGTCGCTGTCAGCCTACCTCAAGCACAAGGTCAAAGGCGCGGTGAATTTCATCAGCGACTTCGAGGAGGCGATCGCCCACGAGTGCGTCAAGCGTGGCTTCAACGGGGTGGTCTGCGGCCATATTCATCATGCCGAAATCCGCCCCATGGGCGCCGTGGAGTATATGAATTGCGGCGACTGGGTCGAATCCTGCACGGCATTGATCGAGCACCTGGATGGGCGTATCGAGCTGTACCGCCTGGCCGAGGATCAGGCGCAGACCGAAGCGCCACCCTTGGTCGCCGTGGAGCCGGCGGCATGAGGATTCTGATCGTTTCCGACGCCTGGTCGCCGCAGGTCAATGGTGTGGTCACCAGCCTGCGCGCATTGCTGGATGAGCTGCGCGGCCTCGGGCATCAGGTCAAACTGCTGTCGCCTGCGGATTTTCGCAGCGTGCCGTGCCCCACCTATCCGGAAATACCGCTGGTGTGGAACCTCTGGCGAGTCGGCGCGGCGATCCGTGAATTTCAGCCCGATTGCGTCCACCTGGCCACGGAAGGGCCGCTCGGCTGGGCGGCGCGCCGTTGGCTGAACGAACGTGGGTTGGCGTTTTCCACGGCGATCCACACGCGCTTCCCCGAATACCTCAACAGCCGCTGGCGCTGGCTGCCGTTGAGTTGGGGTTATGCCTATCTGCGCGCGTTCCATCGGCCGAGCCGGGCGGTGCTGATCACCACCGAGCGCTTGTGCGCGGAGTTCGCCGGTTGGCGGCTGCGGCGCCTGGCGGTATGGCGCAAGGGCGTCGATACCGGCTTGTTTCACCCGCCAAGATTCCATGCGGAGGGCGCCGCCCCGGTTTTTCTGTATGTCGGACGAGTCGCCACGGAGAAAAACCTGGAAGCCTTTCTCGATCTGGAACTGCCCGGGACCAAGCGGGTGATCGGTGACGGTCCGCAGCGTGAAGCCTTGCAGGCCCGCTATGGCGCGGTGGAGTTTCTCGGTTACCGCCATGGCGAAGCCCTGGCCCGGGCCTACCAAGAGGCCAGCGTGCTGGTGTTTCCCTCGCGCACCGATACTTACGGCTTGGTCATGCTCGAGGCCCTGGCCTGCGGCACGCCGGTGGCGGCATTTCCCGTGCCGGGACCGCTGGATGTGCTGGAACCTGGGGTTAGCGGTGCGATGAACGAGGATCTGCGCGAGGCCTGTTTAGCCGCCCTGCAACTGGATCGAGGCCACTGCGCCGAGCTGGCCGCGCGGCAATCCTGGCGCGCCTCGGCATTGGAGTTCCTGGCCATGCAGCCGATGATCGATGGCGAGCGAAGTCTGGAGCCGTTGCGCGTAGCACCGCGAGCGGTGACGCGGCCTTTCCTGTAGCCCGGATGAAATCCGGGGGCCCATCTCCGCGGATTACGCGAGGGCTGAGGATTAAAAGACGATTCGGGCTTGGCATATCCAGCCCCGCATAGACCTGGCGGGTTTCACCCGCCCTACAGCCTCTCAGCCGGATAGCGCGTTACATGATCACCTTGTCGCGCAGTTTTTCGGCCGCTTGTTGCAGCGCCTGGATGACGCGCTGCTTGTCGAAGTTTTGAATGCCGTTGGTATCCAGGTACATGGAGAAACCGGGCAATTCGTGCTCGACATAACTGGAGGTGGAGCCCAGGTCGCGACGGAAATCCACGACCTGATAGATCTGCACCGGGCGGGTGAAGCCCTTGACATTGATCTGGCCCTTGTCGCGGCACATCACCACGTCCTTGATCATCGAGTAGGTCTCGTGGGAGATCAGGATTTCGCCGGACTCGGCGGCGCTTTCCAGGCGGCTGGCGAGGTTCACGTCGCGGCCGATGATGGTGTAGTCCATGCGGGTATCGGCGCCGAAGTTGCCGACCGTGCAATAGCCGGTATTCAGGCCCATGCGGATCTCCAAGGGCTTGGTGATGCCCTGGGCGCGCCACTGTTGGCGCAGCACTTTCATGTGCTTGCGCATGGCGATGGCCATCGAGACCGCGGCCACGGCATCCTTCTTCGCGCCTTTGCTGGCCGGGTCGCCGAAAAACACCATGACGCTGTCGCCGATGAACTTATCGATGGTGCCGCCGTACTTCAGGCAGATTTTCGACATTTCATTCAGGTAGCTGTTGAGCAGGTCGGTCAGGGCTTCGGCTTCCAGCTCTTCGGACAGCTCGGTGAAGCCTTTGATATCGGAGAAGAACACCGTGAGTTTCTTGCGCTGGGTTTCCAGGCGCACGCTCTTCTTGCCGCTGAAAATCGACTCCCATACCTGTGGCGACAGGTACTTGGCCAGGTTGCGGGCCAGGCGCGCGGCCTTTTCCTGCTCGCGCTTGATCTCGCTGCGCACCTGCGCCAGACGCATGCCCTGCTGGTGGACGAAATAGGCAGTGATGCAAATGCACAGCGCGGTGAAGCAGATGCTTACCGCGGCCACCAGGGCCGGGGTGTTGGGATTGAACCGGGCATCGATCATCAAGGCGGTGAAAGCGCCTGCGCCGAGGGCGATCAATATGGCCAGACCGAGATAACGCAAACCGCCGATCACCAGGGTGCTGAATACCAGGATCAGCATGGCCATCAAACTGGGGACCACGGAAAAGCTCAAAAAGGCGATGGCCGCGCCCGAATTCAGGGCGTCGATAAACAACAGTGCGAGAGAGGTTCGTTGCGGATGTTCGCGCTTGAAACGCTGGCTCAACTGATGGGCCAGGTGCGGATAGAGCAGGGTGTAAGGCACCATCCAGAGGATGTCGTAAGAGAAGTGCTGCGTATAGGTGCCGGCGGCGATGCTGGCAGCAATCGCGATATAGGCCAGCACGCGCGAATAGTACTCGCGCAGCGGCGGAGCCGGTAATGCGTTGAGCCGGTTCAAGGTGGTGGCATTCATGCTATTACGATGATCCCTGCTGGTATCCGACATCTCTACCGGATGCCTGGCGGTCCGCAACCTGGGCGGTGCGGAGCAAAGCGGGGATCATAACCAAGCGCAGCGGCCGCCGCCAAGCATGATGGCCGAACGGTACCGATGTGCCACTCGTTGACGTGCTAGAGCGACTGCGACCTTAGAACTTGATGCGCCCGGTCAGTGCGTCCTTGAGCATCACCCAGTCGCCCATCAGACTGTACAGCGGGTATTGGAAAGTGGCGGGACGATTCTTCTCGAACACGAAGTGGCCGACCCAAGCGAAGCCATAGCCGGCCAGGGGCACGGCGAGCAGCCACAACCATTGCTGGCTGCCGATGGCGTAGGCGATGATCGCCAGCACCAGCAGGCTGCCGATGTAGTGCAGGCGGCGACAGGTGTCGTTGCGGTGCTCCTGCAGGTAGTACGGGTAGAACTCGGCGAAGCTGGTATAGCGTGCGGTACCGTGCGTAGCCATGACAGCGCTCCTCTTGGCATCCCGTTGCGGATCGCCATAGTCTAGCGGCGCTGACCCGCTGGGCCAGTGACATTAAGTGCCAGTTTAGTATCCTTGGGTCGCCATGCCGCGCCATGCGGCCCCAGCCTAATCGAACAAGAAGCCGCCATGAGCGAACGCACCACCTCCTCTAGTTGGGCCCTGGGTATCGTCCAGGCGCTGGAAATGGGCGGCGTCGACTGCCGTACGATATTCCGCGAATTGAGCATGGATTACGCCGCCCTGGACGACCCGGATGCGCGTTTTCCGCAGGATGGCATGACCCGCCTTTGGCAGCGTGCGGTGGAGTTGTCGGGCAACCCGGCGATTGGCCTGAACATGGCCAAAGTGGTGCGCCCGGCTTCGTTTCACGTGGTCGGCTACGCCCTGATGTCGAGCCGTACCCTGAAGGACGGCTTCGCCCGCCTGGTGCGCTACCAGCGGATTATCGGCGAGGGCTCGGACTTGAATTTTCGCCCGAGTGGCAACGGGTACGAACTGACTTTGGCGATTCATGGTGACCGTCTGCCCGCTGCGCGCCAGAGTATCGAGGCGTCGCTGGCATACGCTCTGGCGTTCTGTCGCTGGATCACCGGAAAACCGATCCGACCCCAACAGGTGTGGTTCCAGGGCGATCCGCCGGCCGATCTGGAACCCTTCCAACAGGTGTTCCAGGGGCCGCTGAAATTCAATGGCGACCACTACGGGCTGCTGCTCGACCGTGCCGACATGGAGATGCCACTGCCGACGGCCAACGAATCCCTGGCGCAGCTGCACGATAGATTCGCCGGCGAATACCTGGCGCGGTTTTCCGAAAGTCGGGTGACCCATCAGGCCAGGCAGGTGCTGTGCCGTCTATTGCCCCGCGGCGAGCCCAAACGCGAGACGGTGGCGCAGGCATTGCACCTGTCGCAGCGCACCCTGCAGCGACGTTTGCAGGACGAAG
Organism: uncultured Pseudomonas sp.; assembly: GCF_946886105.1. Next base: position 10,849 of record NZ_CAMPHV010000016.1, read on the forward strand.
GCACCAGCTTCCAGCAACTGCTCGACGATACCCGCCGCGAGTTGGCCGAGCAGTATTTGGCGCAGCCCAAGCTGACCTTGCTGGAGGTCGCCTATCTGCTCGGGTTCGCCGACCCGAGCAACTTCTTCCGCGCGTTTCGCCGTTGGTTCTCGATCACGCCCAGCGAATACCGCTCGCGTCTTTGATAGCCAAAGTGCAGGCGGCGGCGCCGCTTAATGACGCCAGAAGGCCCGGGTGATCAATACCAGCACGGTGAGAATCTCCAGGCGCCCCAGCAGCATGCCCAGCGATAGCAGCCATTTCGCGGCATCCGGCAGGGTCGAGAAGTTGCCTGCCGGGCCGATGATCGGCCCCAGCCCCGGGCCCAAGTTACACACGGCACTGGCCGCGCCGGTCAGGGCGGTAATCCAGTCCAGGCCGATCAATGCTAATCCCAGCGCGATGGCGCCGATGGTGACGGTGAAGAAGAACGAGAAGGTCAGGATGGAACGGACGATTTCTTCATCGAGGTTATGTCCGTTGTACTGTTGTTTGATCACCGCGCGCGGGTGCACCAGTTGGGTGAGGCCGCTGCGCAACAGGGTATAGGCGACCTGGAAACGGAATACCTTCAAGCCGCCGGTGGTCGAGCCCGAACAACCGCCGACGAAGGTCAGGTAGAAAAACATCATCACCGCGAAGTCGCCCCACAGGCTGTAATCGCCCAGTGCAAAGCCGGTGGTGGTCATCACGGAAACGACGTTAAGGCTGACGATGCGCAGCGCATCGGGGTAGCTGTGGTCGGAGTGCATCCAGAACCAGAGACTGAACATCAGGCAGGTGACTGCCAGCAGGCCGAGAAAGCCGCGTACCTGCTCGTCTTTCAATAATGCCCTACGGTTGCCGCGGATGGTCGCGACATACAGGGTGAAGGGCAGGGAGCCCAGAAGCATCAGGACAATGGCCACCCAGTGCGAGGCTGGGCCGAATTTCCCCATGGAACTGTCGGAGGTGGAGTAGCCGCCGGTCGCGATCGAGGTCATCGAATGGTTGATCGCATCGAACCAGCTCATCCCCGCCAGGCGATAAGCGACGATGCCGAGCAGGGTGAAGCCGATAAAGATTGAGATGATGTATTTGGCCGCCATGTGCGAGCGCGGCATGACTTTCTCGCCCCAGTCCGAGGATTCGGTCTGGAACAGGCGCATACCACCGACCCGCAGCAGCGGCAGAATCGCCACCGCCATGCCGATAAAGCCGATGCCGCCGAGCCATTGCAACATCGAACGCCAGATCAGCAATCCCGGCGAGGCGCTATCCAGGCCGGACAGCACCGTGGAGCCGGTGGTGGTGATGCCCGACATGGTCTCGAAAAACGCATCCGTATAGCTGATGTGGTGAATCAGGGTCATTGGCAGCGCGGCGAAAATGCACACGATCAGCCAGCTGGCCGTGGTCAACATGTACATGTCGCGTGGTCGCAGCTGGGTGTTCTGCGGGCGCCCCTGGGCCACCATGGCCAGACCGGCGATCACAGTGATCAGGCTCGACCAGAGAAACGAATTCAGCTCATGGTGTCTTTCGAAAATCAGCAGGGTCAGCATCGGTACCAGCATGCCGACGGCCAGAGTAATCAGGAAAATACCGTTGATAAACGCGATGATTCTTATGGTTGGCCAAGCCATTAACTGGGTTCCCGCGGAAAAAGTGCCGCCATTCTAGAGCCAACAGCCGACGAACCGTAAGCACAGCTGTCTCATGCGTGCGTAATCGACGCGAATAGCCCCATGTCGGTGAGTTCCCGGCTGCGTAACGGCAACTGCGAGTGACGTTATCGGGTGGGGCGCAGAACGGCCATCGAGCGCCCGTTCGCCGGGCTTCGGGGGCCGCTGAAAAGATTTCCTGCCGGCCGCTTTACAAGCGCTTGGCGCAGCATAGAATAGCCCCCCAGGTGCCGGCCCTTGCCGGTTTCTGAGCCCTCTAAAATCATGTCGAACGCTAATCCTTGCCTTACGTGTGGCGCCTGCTGCGCGCATTTTCGTGTGTCTTTCTTTTGGGGTGAATGCCAGTCGGCCGGTGGCAGCGTGCCGGACGATCAGGTGGTGCTGATCACTCCGCACCGCGTCGCCATGCGCGGCACCGAGCACAAGCCGGCGCGTTGCGTCGCCCTGCTCGGCGAGGTGGGGGAGGGTGTGCGTTGCACCCTGTATGAGCAACGCTCCAGCCCCTGCCGAGAATTCGAGGCGTCCTGGGTCAATGGCGAACATAACCCGCGTTGCGACGATGCCCGCCGTGCCCATGGTTTGCCGCCCTTGGTGCCGCCATTACAACCGAGCCTCGAGCCGGAACGCGTGGCGTAACCAGTCTGCGCCGTGGTGGGTCTCCTTTGCCGGGTAAGTGATCCGGGAGCTGTGGATGTTTCGGCGCGGGCATATGGCTCGCTATGCAACCTCGACAACCCCTAGAATTGCCCTTCATTTATTTTGGGAGATCTCCGATGGATGCGCTCGATGCTCTGCTAAACCGGGTTTCCGTACCGCGCTTGGTTGAACCCGCACCGGATGCCGCTCAGCGTGAGCTGTTATTTCGCGCAGCGATGCGGGCGCCCGATCATGCTCTGCTGCGGCCCTGGCGTTTTCTCACGGTCGAAGGTGCTGCGCGCGAGCAGTTGGGCGAGTTGTTCGCCCAGGCGCTGTCGGCCGATGCGGGGCAGGACGCGCCCAGCGAGCAGGCGTTGACCAAAGCACGGGCGATGCCGTTGCGCGCACCCTTGCTGATTGTGGTGATCGCGGCAATTCAGGACCACTTCAAGGTCCCCGCCCAGGAGCAGATCATTGCCGCGGGCTGCGCGGCGCACGGCATTCTGCTTGCCGCGCATGTGCAAGGCATAGGCGCAGTCTGGCGCACCGGCGAGCTGGCCTATAACGCGCGGGTGGCAAAGGGGCTGGGTTTGCGCGAGAACGAGCAGATCATCGGTTTTCTCTACCTGGGGACGCCGGAGCGCGAGCTGCGTACGCCCGCAGACGAGCAGGTGGATGATTTCGTCAGCGCTTGGACGGGCCTGTAAGCGCGGCGGCGAGCGCGAGCGGTCCCGCTACTTGACTTTCACGTGGCGTGTTGAGCGGCCGCATTCACGGGCAGACACAAGCGGGCGTTGAACCCGCCCTGGGGGTGATTGTTCAGCTCCAGGCGGCCGCCATGCCGCTCGGCGGCGCGGCGCGCGATGGCCAGGCCCAGGCCATAGCCCGTGGCGGTTTGTCCCGGCGCGCGGAAAAACGGTTCGCCGAGGCGCGTCAGACAATCCTCGGTGACGCCCGGGCCATGATCGCGAACGTTCAGCCACAGCTCGTCGGCTTGGCGGCTTACGCTGAGCTCGATCGGTTGGCCGGGTGGATTGAAACGCAAGGCGTTGCGCAGCAGATTTTCCAGGGCGCGCTGGAGCATATCCGGCCAGCCGTTGAGGCTGGCGTCGGCTAGTGCTTCGATCTGCAGTCGTTGTTCGGGCGCGTCGATCCGCGCCTCTTCCTGCAATTTGTGCAGCATCGCCGTCAGGTCGATAGGTTGTGCCGCGCCCATGTTGGTATCCAGACGGGCGAGGGCGAGTATCTCGCCGATCAAGGCATCGAGACGATTGCATTCCTGGTTCAGGCGTGGCCAGAGTCTTTCGCGCTCGGCCGGTTCCGCGCGTTCGGCCAGGGCCAGAGCGATGCGCAGGCGTGCCAAGGGCGAACGCAATTCATGGGATACGTCGCGCAGCAACTGGCGTTGGCTGCCGATCAATCCTTGCAGGCGTGCGCCCATGCGGTTGAAGTCGCGCGCCAGCACGCCCAGTTCGTCGCGGCGGGTGGCCAGGCGCTCCAGGCTGTTCTGCTGATAAGCGGTTTGCCCCAGGTCGTGTACCGCGCCGCGCAGGCGATTCAGCGGGCGGGTTATGGATAAGGTCAATAGCAGACTGAACAGCGTCAACACCACCAGGGCAATGCCCAGGGCGCTGAGCGGCAACAACAGGCTGTCGCGATGCCAGGCGGCCAATTGCGGGTGTGGAATACGATAGATGAACAGGTAGGTCTCGCCGCTGGACGGGCTGCTGTAATCGGCGCTGAGACGGCGCCAGGGCAAGCGTTTGCGGTCCCGCTCGCGGGCCTCGAAAGCGGCGGCGCGGGGCGGAAAAGTGCCGCGCACCAAAGGTTGGCCGTTATCGCTCAGGACCTGTACGTTGATATGGAACCGCGCTTTACGCTGTTCGAGGAACTCCTGCGCGGCCTGCGGGCCCAGTTGTTCGTAGCGCTGCGTCCACCCTTCGGCCAGGCCCTCGACGGCCGGGTGGCGACTGAGAATCCAGGCGTCCTGATTCATGGCGCGACCCAGTAGCAGGGACAAGCCGGCAACCAGGGCAATGGCCAACCAGAAGCTAGCGAAGATGCGCCAGAACAGTGAACGCACGGAGATTCCTTATAAAAGCGCTGTCCTGATTATCAAGTGCGCGATTGATATGGCCCGCTGCCCTCTGGGGGAGCTGGGCGAGATTATTCAGCTCGGCCATCCGCCGCTACACAGATAGCTGTTACAGATAAATAAAGCCTAGAGGGGCTGGCTTCGTAGGGTGCGCCGTGCGCACCGACACCAACCCCGATGCCGTCACAAACGCCTGGCGCGCACGACGCGCCCTACCATTGCGGCCCGCCAGGTGACCCACGCCCCATCGAGCCAGTGGCTGGATGGGGCGGGTGGATATTAGCTTTTTTTGCTGGCTTGTTCGGCCTTCCAGGCCTTGAAGGCTTCGCGCTCGGCGCGGCGTTCCTGCATTTTCTTCTGGTGCTCGTCGAAAGCTTTCTGCTGCTGCGGGTCGAGCAGGGCGCGGATGCTCTGCTGGCGCTGCTCGTCGGCCGCCTTCAGTTCGTCCTGCATGGCCTTCTGCTCGGCCGCAGGCAGCTTCTCCAGGTAGCGTTTGGTGATGTCGTGGCGGCTTTTCATTTGCTCGCCCATCAGTTTATGAATGTCGCGCTGCTGTTGTTCGCTGAGGTCGAGCTCTTTGAACATGCGGGGGCCGTGTTCCCGATGTCCGTCGTGATGCCGGGGGCCGTCTTCGGGCATCGCCATGGCCAGGGTCGGCAGGGTCAGTGCGAGCAGCAGGGCGGTTAGTGTCTTGCGCATGGTGGATCTCCTTGTCTGAAACCGGTCGATACCGGATGCGCCCAGTCTAGGGCGGTCAAGGTCATAGGCTGTCAGGCAAGGGTAAAGCTTGGGTAAAGACTCATCGAGGCGTGTCAACTGCGCGTAACAGACGCGTTTGTTGCACGCTCATCTGTTGTAATAGTAGCCGCGGCTGCGCAGGGCGAGGATGCGTGGGCGGCCATCGGGGTGCGGTCCGAGCTTTTTACGCAGGTTGCTGACGTGCATGTCCAGGCTGCGATCGTAAAGCGTCAGTTTGCGGCCCAGCGCCAGTTGCGCTAGTACTTGTTTGTCCACCGGCTCGCCCGGTTGTTCGAGCAGGGCGGCGAGCACCCGGCTTTCCGACAGGGTGAGCAGCACCTCCTGCTCACCGAAGCTGACCACGCTGCGCGCCTTGCTGAAACACAGATCCCCCAACTGCACCTGGCTGGAGGTAGGCGGCGGCAGGCTGCGGCGCAATACGGCGCGCAAGCGGGCGGTCAGTTCACGCGGGTCGCACGGCTTGGCCAGGTAATCGTCGGCGCCCAACTCGAGACCGAGAATACGATCGAGCGGCTCGCCCCGGGCCGAGAGCATCAGCACCGGCAGTTCGGGGTGATCGCTGCGCAGTTGCTTGAGCAGCTCCAGGCCGCTGCCGTCGGGCAGCATTACATCCAGCACCACCGCGTCGGGCGTCTGTTGGGTCAGCGCATGGCGGGCGCTCTGGCCGTCGTGGCAGGCACTGACCTGGAAGCCTTCCTGGGTGAGCCAACTGACCAGCAGCTCGCATAGCTCTATGTCGTCATCGATTAACAGCAACGCGCTCATGATCTGTCTCAGTTCAACCATTCGCGGCGCGAACGACGGCTGCCACGCAGCAGCGCCCCGACCAGAACCCCCGATATTGCGCTGCCGGCGCCAATCGCGAACCACATCTGTTGTTCGCTCACCAGGCGTTCGGGCGTGGCGGCCTGGGCTGTTTTCAGCTGCAACTTGAGGCGTTGATTGTCCTGACGCAGGCGCTGGGTCTCGGCGCTCAAGGCTTCGTGTTGCTGCTCGCTGGCGATCAGCCGTTGTTCCTCCATCTGCGCTTCGGCGACTTCGCTCAAAGGCGGTTGCGGGTCTTGTTCGGCAAACAGGCGGCAAGGCGACAGCAATACCATCACTAGCAACGACAACGGGCCTGGACGCATCGGAACTCCTATTTTTGATAAGCAGCGCGAAACTGATGAAGTGGCGCCGAACCAGCACCAGACGGCCGAACGCTTAGGGCAAAACCAGCTTGAACGGTTTGACCATGACCGAGGCGTAGACGCCTGCTGCGCGATAAGGATCGGCATCGGCCCAGATCTGTGCGGCACCGAGCGAGTCGAACTCGGCGACGATCAGGCTACCGGAGAAACCCGCCGGGCCCGGGTCGTTGCTGTCGATCGCTGGATGAGGGCCGGCGAGTATCAGGCGGCCCTGGTCTTTCAATTGCTGCAGGCGCTCAAGATGGGCGGGGCGTGCGGCCAGACGGTTTTCCAGCGAGTTGGCGACATCGGTGGCGATAATGGCGTAGAGCATGGTAGTCCTTGGTGAGGTGGCACAAACAGCGTCGCCATGGGGCAATTGCTGCGCAAAGAATGTAGCGCAGAAAAGCCGCGGCGGCTGTCAAACACGAGGTAATTCGAGGAATTATCAGGTAGCGGCAGCTAGAGTGCGCTCGGGCCGGCATAATAACAGCCTATACGACTGAGAAAGCGCTCCCTATGGATGTAGATCTGCACTGTCACAGCACCGCTTCCGATGGTGCCTTGGCGCCCGCCGTGCTGGTGGCACGGGCCCATGAACACGGCGTGCGGCTGCTGGCCTTGACCGACCACGACACCCTCGAAGGTCTCGACGAGGCCCGTTCGACCGCCGATGCACTGGGCATGCAGCTGGTCAACGGCATCGAGTTGTCCTGCACCTGGGGCGGCGCCACTATTCATGTGCTCGGCTATGACTTCGCCGCCGAGGCGCCGGCTTTACGCCAAGCGATTGCCGAGCTGCATGACGGGCGCTGGCAACGCGCCGCGGAAATTTCCAGGCGTCTGGAAGCCAAGGGCATGCCGGGGGCGATGGAGGGCGCGCGGGCCGTGCAGCAGGAGTTGGGCGACAGCGGTAATGCGCCGGCGCGGCCGCACTTCGCCGAGTTCCTGGTGCGCGCCGGGCACGTCAAGGACCGCGCAGAGGCATTTCGCAAATGGTTGGGTTCGGGCAAGCTCGGCGACGTCAAACAGCATTGGCCCGCGCTCGATCAGGCGATCGGCACCTTGCTGCAAGCCGGGGCCTGGGTCAGTCTGGCGCACCCGTGGCAATACGACTTTACTCGTAGTAAGCGGCGCAAACTTATCGCCGATTTCGCCCAGGCCGGTGGCCATGCATTAGAGGTGGTCAACGGCATGCAGCCGGCCGAGCAGGTCGGCGGTTTGGCGATTCTGGCGCGTGAATTCGGCCTGCTGGCAAGTGTCGGCAGTGATTTCCATGCACCGGGCGACTGGTCGGAATTGGGCATGTATCGCCCGCTTCCCGAAGACCTGTCGCCCCTTTGGGCGCGTTTTCTACATGTCCGGCAGCCTACCGCAATCTGAACAGGGATTAAGCGTGAGCCAATTTTTCCAGATACATCCGGAAAACCCGCAGCCGCGCCTGATAAAGCAGGCCGTGGAAATCATCCGGGGCGGCGGCGTGGTGATTTACCCCACCGACTCCTCGTATGCGCTCGGTTGCCGTATCGGCGACAAGAACGCGGTCGAACGGATTCGGCGTTTGCGCCAACTGGACGACAAACACAACTTCACCATCGTCTGCCGCGATTTATCGCAACTGAGCCTGTTCGCCAAAGTCGACACCGGCGCCTTCCGTCTGTTGAAGACCCATACGCCGGGGCCTTACACCTTTATTCTCAACGCCACCCGCGAAGTGCCGCGCATGGTTCTGCATCCCAAGCGCCGCACCATCGGCCTGCGCGTGCCGAACCATCCGATCGCCCAGGCGCTGCTCGCCGAGCTTGGCGAGCCCTTGATGAGCGTTACCCTGATTTTGCCGGGCGAAACGCTACCGATGAGCGACCCCTACGAGATGCGGCAACTGCTCGAGCATCAGGTCGATCTGATCATCGATGGCGGTTTCGGCGGGTTGGAAGCGTCCACGGTGGTCAGCCTGGTCGACGACGAGCCGGAAGTGGTACGTGTGGGTTGTGGCGATCCATCGCCTTTCGGCGAGGTCTGACGATCTCGCCGAAAGGCGTGAACCGTTTAGGCGATAGCGGCTAGATGATCAATACCACCAATATCGCCACCAACAGGATGACGATGAAGTCGTTGCCGCTAAGCGCTCCCGCGGCCGGCATGGCGTCGATCCGTTGGGCCAGAGTGGCGGCTTCGGTTGGCGTCAGCGCATCGACCCGGCTACGGGCCAGGGCCGCCGGTACATCCATGACTTGCAGGCGTTCCTGCACGTTGGTGCGGTCGAGAAACTCACGGACTTTGTCGCGGTCGGCCTGAGCGCTTTGTTCGGCGATCACTTCACCGGTGCCGATCATCTCGGCGGCGGCGGTTGGGGGCAGCAGAAACAGCACGAGCAAGCAAAGGGCGAGCAGGGAAAAAGCTAGGGGGAGGGTGGTGGTTTTCATAATTAGATCCCCGAAAGAGGGTCGGGATTCGCGCCGAGTATGAAGGTGTCGGCGGCGGGTTCTGCCGCTGGCCGCTATTGCCTGACGGCTTCATAAATTGAGACCGGTTGTGTGTTTGGCGGTTCCCTTCGTCGTTTTTCCCGCCATGGCGTCGAGGCTCGCTATACTGCGTCCCTTGTCGATTCCTTCAGGTGACCCCGTTTGAGTCTTGTTGATTCTGAGCGGCGCGTGCTTTCTGGCATGCGCCCCAGCGGCCGTTTACACCTCGGCCATTACCATGGCGTGCTGAAAAACTGGATCAAGTTGCAGCACACCTATGAGTGCTTCTTCTGCATCGTCGACTGGCACGCGCTGACCACCGACTACACGGCGGCGGGGCAACTCGCCGATAACGTCATGGATATGGCGATCGACTGGCTGGCCGCCGGCGTCAGCCCCAGCTCGGCGACCCTGTTTATCCAATCGCAAGTGCCGGAACACGCCGAGTTGCATTTGCTGCTGTCGATGATCTGCCCGCTCAGTTGGCTGGAGCGTGTGCCTTCCTATAAAGAACAGCAGGAACTGCCCCATGGGCGTGACCTGAGCACCTTCGGCTTTCTTGGCTATCCCTTGCTGCAGGCCGCGGACATTCTGGTCTACCGCGCCGGTGTGGTGCCGGTGGGCAGCGATCAATTGGCGCATATCGAGTTCGCCCGCGAGGTCGCGCGGCGTTTCAATCATTTATACGGTCGTGAGCCGGGGTTCGAGGAAAAGGCCGAAATGGCCATCCTCAAACTCGGCAAAAAAACCGCCACGCTCTATAACAAACTGCGCAAAGCCTTCCAGCAGGAGGGCGATGTCGAAGCCCTGGAAACCGCCCGGGCGCTGCTCAAAGATCAGCAAACCATTACCTTGGGCGACAAGGAGCGGCTATTCGGTTATCTCGAAGGTGGCGGCAAGGTACTCTTGCCGGAGCCCCAACCGCTGCTCAGCGAGGCGCCGAAAATACTCGGGCTCGATGGCAGCAAGATGTCCAAGTCGCACAACAATTCGATTTTCCTGCACGACAGCGCGGTCGAGGTCGAGGAGAAAATCAAGCGCATGCCCACCGATCCGGCGCGTGGGCACCGCACCGACCCGGGCGACCCGGCCAATTGTCCGGTCTGGCCATTGCATCAGCTGTATTCCAGCGAGCCCACCCGCACCTGGGTCGAGCAGGGTTGCAAGAGCGGCGGCATAGGCTGTTTGGAATGCAAAGGGCCGGTGATCGAGGCGGTGCAGCAGGAACTGATACCCTTGCAGGCCCGCGCCGCCGACTATCAGGAGAGCCCCGATCTGGTACGCGGCATCCTGGCCGAAGGCGCCGAGCGGGCACGTGCCGAAGCACGGGAAACCCTGACCGAGGTGCGTCTGGCCCTGGGCTTGAACTACCGCTGAACCGCTGACCACAGCGCGACTTTAAGAGAAATCTATGGATAACCCGCCACGCGAAGCCGTCGTCGACAGCCAGGCCCATGCCCAGCAGGAGCTGCCGTTCGCCCTGGTTTACGGCCAGGCGGTTACCGAGATGCCGCTGGATCTGTATATCCCGCCGGATGCGCTCGAGGTGTTTCTCGAGGCGTTCGAGGGGCCGCTGGATTTGCTGCTGTATCTGATCCGCAAACAGAACATCGATGTGCTGGATATTCCGGTGGCGGAAATCACCCGCCAGTACATGGGCTATGTCGAGCTGATGCAGTCGGTGCGCCTGGAATTGGCCGCCGAATACCTGGTGATGGCGGCGATGCTCGCCGAAATCAAATCGCGGATGCTGCTGCCGCGTTCCAGCGAGGCGGAGGCCGAAGAAGACGACCCGCGCGCCGAGTTGATTCGCCGTCTGCAGGAATACGAGCGCTACAAGGCCGCCGCCGAGGGCATCGACGAGCTCACGCGGGTCGGTCGCGATCTCACCGTGCCGCGCCTGGAGGCCCCCGAGGCGCGGGCGCGCAAGCTGTTGCCGGATGTCAGCCTGGAAGAGTTGCTGCTGTCGATGGCCGAAGTGCTGCGCCGCGCTGATATGTTCGAAAGTCACCAGGTCACCCGCGAGGCCTTGTCCACCCGCGAGCGCATGAGCGAGGTGCTGGAACGCCTCAAGGGCGGCGCCTTTGTGCCCTTCGTCACGCTCTTCAGCGCCGAGGAAGGGCGTCTGGGTGTGGTCGTGACCTTTATGGCGGTACTCGAATTGATCAAGGAATCCTTGGTCGAACTGGTACAAAACGAGGCCTACGGCCCCATCCACGTGCGTGCGCGCGCTGAATGAGCATGAATCTGACCGACCCCCGCGAACTCGCCAGCTTGCTGGAAGCCTTTCTGCTGGCCTCCGGCAAACCGCAATCGTTGGAACGTTTGTTCGAGTTATTCGAGGAAAACGAGCGCCCCGAGGCCGAGGTGTTCAAACAGGCCCTGGAGGTGTTGCGCCAATCCTGCGAGGGCCGCGCCTTCGAACTCGTGGAAGTCGCCTCGGGTTACCGCCTGCAAGTGCGCGAGCGTTTCGCGCCCTGGGTCGGTCGGCTCTGGGAAGAGCGCCCGCAACGCTATTCGCGGGCGATGCTGGAAACCCTGGCACTGATCGCCTACCGCCAGCCGATCACCCGTGGCGAGATCGAAGACGTACGCGGCGTGGCGGTCAACAGCCATATTGTCAAAACCCTGCTGGAGCGTGAATGGATTCGCGTGGTCGGCCACCGCGACGTGCCGGGGCGGCCGGCGATGTTCGCCACCACCAAAGCCTTTCTCGACCATTTCAATCTGAAGAACCTCGACCAACTGCCGCCACTGGCCGCACTGCGCGAACTGGAGCCGGAGCCGGTGCTGGCCTTCGACGACGAACTGGCCGTGCCCGAGAGCTTGCAGGCCCGCGCCGACCTTGCGGCAGGCGACGAGCCTGCCGCCGAAGTGGGCGAGCAAACCAGCTTCAGCAGCCTGCTGGCCGAGCTGGATTCGATGGAACAGGGCCTGAAAATCGACTTCGACGACCTGCGCGAAGCGGATGGCGAAGGTTATGCCGAAAACAGCGAAGTGCCGGCGGATCAGGAAGAGTTGCCGCGCGATTGAACTCAGAGCCCGTAGGTTGGGTTAGCGGCGACTGTCGCGGTTCAAACCGCGACATCGCCGCTTGCCGCCGCGTAACCCAACAAGGTCTCTACGCGGTGTCGTGGGTGATCGTTAACCGAGATTGACTAAGCCGGCTGTCGCAAGGCACCGACGCTCTCTCATCCGCCAACTAGGCTGAACTCGTGCGTAGTGGCTGCATTTAGCGTATGCTCCGCGCCCCTTCGACGACTCAAGAGCCTGTTCAAAGGCGCGCGAGCTAGAGCCATGCAAGGCAGAAACAGGCGAGGAAGCGGAGTTTACAGTTGTAAATGAGCATTCCGACTGGGCTCGCACCCGAGCCTGTTTCTAACGCAGCAGGGCCGACGCGCAGCAGACTTTGAATAGGTTCTTAGTCGTCCTATCACTAGAGATAACACCGGGAGGTGCCCAGATGAGTGAATCCGAAGAATACAGCCCCGCAGGCGAGAAACTGCAGAAAGTCATGGCGCGTATGGGCCTGGCTTCGCGCCGCGAAATCGAAGGCTGGATCAGCGCCGGCCGTGTCAAAGTCAACGGTGCGGTCGCAGGTCTCGGCCAGCGGGTCGACCTGCATGACGCCATCGCCATCGATGGCCGTTTGATCAAGCGCGAAGAGGCCGCCGAAAGCGTGCGCCGCGTGATCATTTACAACAAGCCCGAAGGCGAGATCTGCACCCGCGACGACCCGGAAGGCCGTCCGACGGTATTCGATCGTCTGCCGCGACCGAAAGAAGGCCGCTGGATCAATATCGGCCGCCTCGACATCAACACCACCGGCTTGCTGATGTTCACCACCGACGGCGAGCTGGCCAATCGTTTGATGCACCCGTCCTACCAAATGGACCGCGAATACGCCGTGCGCGTGCGCGGCGAGGTCGACGACGAGATGATCGAGCGCCTGAAAACCGGCGTCATGCTCGAAGACGGTCCGGCCAAGTTCACCGATATCAAGGAAGCCCCGGGCGGCGAGGGTTTCAACCACTGGTATCACTGCGTGGTGATGGAAGGCCGTAACCGCGAAGTACGCCGCTTGTGGGAATCCCAGGGGCTGGTGGTCAGCCGCTTGAAACGCGTGCGTTTCGGCCCGGTGTTCATCACCTCGGACCTGACCATGGGCCGCTGGCGCGAAATGAGCCAGCGCGAAGTGGATATCCTCAGCGAAGAAGTCGGCCTCAAACCGGTCGCCTTGCCGGATATGAAAGAGAAAACCCGCGATAAGCTGGATCGCTTGCAGCGTAAGTCGGCCAAACCGGTCGGTCGTGGCGAGCGCCCGGTGCGCACCCTGCGCCCGGCCCATGGGGCTGGCCAGCCGGACGCCGATCAAGGTCGCGCACGCGCGCCGCGTGGCGAAGGTGCGGCGCGTACGCCACGTCCTCCGCGCGCCGATCAAGGGCGTGGCGAGGCTGGCAAAGGTACTCCGGTCGCCGAACGCCCGCGTGACGTCAACAAGAAACGCCCGGCCAAACCCGCAGCCAAGCGCCCAGGTGTGGAGCTGAGCGAGCGTCCGGCGCGCAAGCCGGCAGGTGCGCCGGTCAAGCGTCGCAGCCAGCCCACCGGTGAAGGGCAGCGTCCAGGTTTTGGTCGCGGTAACCGCAAGCCGGAATAGCCGAATAGGGCGCCAACGAAAAAGGGACTCGAAAGAGTCCCTTTTTCGTTGGGTCGTGCTCTTAGCCCGCCATGTTCAAGCGGTTGCGACCGCTGCGTTTGGCCGCGTACAGGGCGCTGTCGGCGCGGCGTAACAGGCTGTCGGCGGATTCGCCCGGAAGCAAGGTCGCACAGCCGAGGCTGATGGAGACCAGGATGGTCTGGTTCTGATTCAGGCATTGCAGGTTCTGCACCGCGTGGCGCAGGCGTTCGCCGACCATGCAGGCGGCTTCGCGGCCGGTGCCGGAGAGTAGCACCAGAAACTCCTCGCCGCCGTAGCGGAAGGCCAGGTCGACATTGCGTAACTGATCGCGCAGAGTCGTCGCCACGGCTTTCAGAACTTCGTCGCCATAAGCATGGCCGTGCTTGTCGTTGATCTGTTTGAAGTGATCGATATCCAGCATCAGCATCGACAACGGTTGCAGGTTGCGTCGTGCCAGGTCGATCTCGCGTTGCAGGGACTGATTCAGCGCCAGACGGTTGCCGGTATTGGTCAGCGGGTCGCGCAGTGCGCTCTGTATCGCCGCGCGGTAAAGCAGGGCGTTGCGCAGCGGGAATAGCAAACTGGCCAGCAGAGACTCCAGGCGGCCCAGTTCTTCTTCGCTGAAGCGCTGGCCGCGTCTGAAGATCAGCTCGCCGAGGTATTCGCCCTCATGGCTGAGGCGGTAGCCGGCGGTGTGATTGCCGCGCTCGCCAAACTCGAAACGCAGATCGCAGGCCGCCAACTGATAGACCAGGGCGTCGAGCGGCACCAGGCGCTGCACTTCGCGGTAGAACAGCGCCAGGATTCGGTCGACTTCCAGCGAGGTCTGCAATTGCAGGCTCAGCTGCTGGCGCAATTGCGCCAGGCTGACCGGCTTCAGCGCCTGCTGGGCATGGCGGGCATAGCCCAGGCGCTGCAACTTGGCGGCATCGAAGTCGACGGTGTTGGACTGATTATGTGGACCCATACTGCTCAACCTCTGAGGCTCGGCGCGTGGACGGCGCGCTCCGATACAGATGCTTAGCTAGTTTTGTGCCAGCAATTAAAAGTCCTTATATATCAATAAATTGCTCTATTTTTTATAGCTTGACCGGCAAGCCTTTGCCGGTTGTCTGACGCCCGTGGTGGCAATTTGCTGCCGGCCGACGATCGGCGCCAGGAAACCGTCGGTCGCTATTGGGCGTCGAAGGCCTGGCCGTTCACGCCGCTGCTGTCCGGGCCCATCAAATACAGATAGACCGGCATGATCGCTTCGGGTAGTGGGTTGTTTTGCGGGTTTTCCCCGGGGTAGGCCTGGGCACGCATATCGGTGCGGGTGGCGCCGGGATTGACGCTGTTGGCGCGCACCGAGGCGATGCCGTCGAGTTCGTCGGCCAGCACCTGCATCAGCCCTTCGGTGGCGAACTTGGATACCGCATAGGCACCCCAGTAAGCGCGGCCTTTGCGGCCGACGCTGCTTGAGGTGAAGACCACCGAGGCGTCCGTCGACAGCTTGAGCAGCGGCAGCAGGGTGCTGGTCAGCATGAACATGGCGTTGACGTTGACCTGCATGACACGCATGAAGTTATCCCCGGACAGCTGTTCCAGCGGGGTGCGCGGGCCGATGATCGAGGCGTTGTGCAGCAGGCCGTCGAGCTTGCCGAATTCGCGCTCGATCATCGCCGCCAATTCGTCGTATTGGTGCGGCAGGGCGGTTTCCAGGTTGAACGGAATCACTGCCGGCTGCGGATGGCCGGCGGCCTCTATGGCGTCATATATCCGGGTCAGGTGTTCTTCAGTTTTGCCCAGCAGCAATACGGTCGCGCCATGGGCGGCGAAGGTTTGCGCGGCGGCGGCGCCAATTCCACGGCCGGCGCCGGTGACCAGGATCACCCGGTCTTTGAGCAGGTCGGGGCGGGCGGAATATTGGAACATGGGGGGCTCCTTCGGAGAGCTGCAAGCCTCAGGCCGCAAGCATCAAGTTAAAAGCAAAAGAGTTGCTGCGTGCTGCTGGCAGCTTGTAGTTGCTGCGTCAGCAGCCGCATAACGCCCGTTCGAGTACGGCGCGCAATTCCAGCGGATGCTCGACGACCACGTCGGCGCCCCAGTTGCGCGGGTTATCGTCCGGGTGAATATAGCCGTAGGTCACGGCCGCGGTGCGGGTGCCGGCGGCGCGGCCCGATTCGATATCGCGCAGATCGTCGCCGACGAACAACACGCTGGCCGGGTCCAGGTTCAACTGCGAGCAGGCGAGGAGCATCGGTTCGGGGTCGGGTTTGCTGCGGGTCACGTGATCCGGACAGATCAGGATCGCCGAGCGTTCGGCCAGGCCCAGGCGCTGCATGATCGGCTCGGCGAAGCGCAGCGGTTTGTTGGTCACCACGCCCCAGATCAATTTGGCGCTCTCGATCTCGGCGAGCAATTCGTCGATACCGTCGAACGGTCGGGTCAGCACGGCGCAGTGTTCCTGGTAGCGCTCGAGAAACTCCAGGCGCAGCGCCTCGAAGCCTTGGTCTTCCGGTTGTATGGCGAAGGTGCAGGTAACCATGGCGCGGGCACCGCCGGAAACCTGATCGCGGATCAGCTTCTCGGCGATGGGCTCAAGGCCGCGGTCGGCACGCATGGCTTGGCAGATAGCGATAAAGTCCGGGGCGCTGTCGAGCAGCGTACCGTCCATGTCGAAAAGCACTGCACGCAGGCGCATCAGACCTCCTTCAATGTCTGGACCATGTAATTGACGGCGACATCCGCTTCCAGCTTGTAATGCTTGGTCAGCGGGTTGTAGGTCAGCCCGATGATGTCCTTGACCTGCAAGCCGGCGTCGCGGCTCCAGACGCCCAGTTCCGAGGGGCGGATGAATTTTTTGAAGTCGTGGGTGCCGCGCGGCAACAACTTCAGCAGGTACTCGGCACCTATCACGGCGAACAAATAGGCCTTGGGGTTGCGGTTGATGGTGGAGAAGAACACCTGGCCGCCGGGTTTGACCAGGGCATGGCAAGCACGGATCACCGATGCCGGGTTCGGCACGTGTTCGAGCATTTCCAGGCAGGTGACCACATCGAACTGTCCGGGCATCTCCTCGGCCAGGGCTTCGGCGGTGATCTGCCGGTATTCCACCGATACGCCGGATTCCAGTTGATGCAATTGCGCCACGGCCAGCGGCGCTTCGCCCATGTCGATACCGGTGACGGTCGCGCCGCGTTGTGCCATGGCCTCGCTGAGGATGCCGCCGCCGCAGCCGACATCGAGAATCTTTTTGCCGGCCAGACCCACGCGTTCGTCGATCCAGTTGATGCGCAGCGGATTGATGTCGTGCAGAGGCTTGAATTCGCTTTCGCGATCCCACCAGCGGTGGGCGAGGGCTTCGAATTTAGCGATTTCGGCGTGGTCGACGTTGCTCATAAAAATCCCTGGATAGAACTGGAGGCGGGAGGCCTGACGCTTGAAACGTCTATGGTGCCAGTTTCACGTTGTGGGGTGGGTGTCTGCGGGCGCATCAAAGTATGTCAGTTTGTCGCACTATCGGGTTTTACTGGTCTGTGTCGATGGGAGGGGCTTTAGGCCTGTCGGGCGATCTTCGTCCCCCAGGCCTGGGCATTGGCGATGATTCGTTGTTCGTCCAGGCGCGTCAGTATGCCGTCTTCGAGCAACTGTTTGCCGCCCACCCACAGGTGTTCGACGCCGTTGCGGTTGCTGGCGTAGATCAGTTGCGAGACCGGGTCGTAAACCGGTTGTTGCGCTAGGCCGGACAGGTCGAAAACCGCCAGGTCGGCAGCCTTACCCACTTCCAGTGAGCCGATTTGCGCGTCCAGGCCGAGTGCGCGCGCGCCGTTCAGGGTAGCCATGCGCAGCGCGCTATGGGCGTCCAATGCGGTGGCCGAGCCGGCAACGGCCTTGGCCAGCAAGGCGGCGGTACGGGTTTCGCCGAGCAGGTCGAGGTCGTTGTTGCTGGCCGCGCCGTCGGTGCCGATGGCCACGTTGACCCCGGCTTGCCAGAGTTTTTCCACTGGGCAAAAGCCGCTGGCCAGTTTCAGATTGGATTCCGGGCAGTGGATCACGCTGGTGTTGCTGGCGACCAGCAGCGCCACGTCGTCCTCGTCGATCTGGGTCATGTGCACGGCCTGGAAGCGCGGGCCGAGCAAGCCCAGCCGGGCCAGGCGAGCCAATGGCCGTTCGCCGTGCAATTCCAGGCTCTGCTGCACTTCGAAGGCGGTCTCCTGCACGTGCATATGGATGCCGGCATCCAGCTCTTCGGCGAGCATGCGGATATTCTCCAGCTTGTCGTCGCTCACCGTGTAGGGCGCATGGGGGCCGAACGCGACTTTCAGGCGCGGGTGATGCTTGAGGTCGTCGAACAGGCCGAGCCCTTTACGCAGGGCTTCGTCGGCGTCGCGCGCGCCGGGGATCGGGAAGTCCAGCACGGGGATGCTGATTTGTGCGCGAATGCCGCTCTTGTGCACCAGTTCACTGGCCACTTCCGGGAAGAAGTACATGTCGGCGAAGCAGCTGACGCCGCTCTTGAGTTGCTCGGCGATGGCCAATTCGGTGCCGTCCTGGACGAACTGCTCATTGACCCACTTGGCCTCGGCCGGCCAGATGTGTTGCTCCAGCCAGGTCATCAGCGGCAGGTCGTCGGCCAGACCACGGAACAGGGTCATCGCGGCATGGCCATGGGCATTGACCAGGCCCGGCGTCAGCAGGCGCCCCGGCAGATCGCGGACCTCCAAGGCGGGCTGTTTGAGTGCCTCGGCGCGCGGTGCGATCAGTGCAATGCGCCCGTCGCGGATACCCAGGCCATGCTCTTTGAGCACCACTCCGGCAGGTTCGACCGGTACCAGCCAGGTGGGCAGCAGCAGAAGGTCGAGGGGCGCTTCGGGCATGGTGTACTTCCGATGGTGGTAAAACAGCAGAGTCTATAGAGGAACGTCGCGCGCTAAAACCCGCACGGTAACGGCACCGTGCTGCGGTCGTAAGCGCTACCCGGGGCAAAAAAACTTGACGCTGTCCGGGCGGCCAGCACACTGAACAGCTTGCGGCTTGGTTCTACGCGTATAATCGCCGGCTTTTTCCGGTGGAGGTATGGGATGCGCGAGCAATTGCTGGCGGCAGAGAAGGTCAAGGCCATCGAGTGGCGGGACGGCGCTCTGCATCTGCTCGACCAGCGCGTACTGCCTTTCGAGGAAACGTGGCTCAGCTATGCTTCGGCCGATGCTGTGGCCGAAGCCATTCGCAGCATGGTGGTGCGCGGGGCGCCGGCGATCGGTATCGCCGCCGCCTACGCGATTGTGCTGGCGGTGCGTGCCCGTTTGGTGGCCGGGGGCGACTGGCGCCTGGCGCTGGAGGCCGACTTCAAACGTTTGGCCGACTCTAGGCCGACTGCCGTCAACCTGTTCTGGGCGCTCAATCGCATGCGCGAACGGCTGGATCGGCTCAAGGATGGCGACGATCCGCTGGCGGTGCTCGAGGCTGAGGCCGTAGGTATTCATCAGAGCGACCGCGAGGCCAATCTGACCATGGCCCAGCTCGGTGTCGACCTGATCCGTAAACATCAGGGCAATCTGCAAAATTTGCTCACCCACTGTAATGCCGGCGCCCTGGCCACCGGCGGCTTCGGCACGGCGCTGGGGGTGATTCGCGCCGCTCACCTCGAGGGTTTGGTCGAGCGCGTGTATGCCGACGAAACCCGCCCCTGGCTGCAGGGCTCGCGTCTGACTGCCTGGGAGCTGTCTGGCGACGGAATCCCGGTCACCGTGAATGCCGACTCGGCCGCCGCGCACTTGATGAAAACCCGTGGCATCACCTGGGTCGTGGTCGGTGCCGACCGTATCGCCGCCAACGGCGATGTGGCCAACAAGATCGGCACCTACCAGCTGGCGGTCAGTGCCATGCACCATGGCGTGCGTTTTATGGTGGTGGCGCCTAGCTCGACCATCGATATGGCGCTGGAAAGCGGCGAGGACATACCCATTGAAGAGCGCGGTGGCGATGAGTTGTTGACGCTCAATGGGGTGCCGGTGGCCGGCGGCGTCGAGGCGCTCAATCCGGTGTTCGATGTGACGCCGGCCGACCTGATCGATTTCCTCGTGACCGAGAAGGGTGTGGTCGAGCGCCCGGATCTGGCGAAAATGACCCAGCTGATGTGCCGCAAGCGTTTGCATTGAGTCGAGCCCCGTTCGCCCTGAGGAGAGCTTCGGGGCGTTCTGACCGGCTTGAAATGGCTTCGCTGGCCAGGGCGATTATGGCTACCGGGGGATAGGTGCACGGCGGCGATTGTGGTAAGCTCCCGCGGTTTTCAGGGCGCCCATTGCGGGCGTCTCAATTGCGCAGTTACATGGCATAACTCATTGATTTGTCGTGAGTCGTTGCTGGCCTAGGGCCGCGGCGGCGAGCTTCGCTACGTTCAGGATGGGCGGTGCGGAGTTTCACTAGAAAAAGGAATCAGGCTACTCATGGGCGAACTGGCCAAAGAAATCCTCCCGGTCAATATTGAAGACGAACTCAAGCAGTCTTACCTCGATTACGCGATGAGCGTAATCGTCGGGCGAGCCCTGCCGGATGCACGCGATGGCTTGAAGCCCGTGCACCGTCGGGTGCTGTTCGCGATGAGCGAGTTGGGCAACGACTGGAACAAGGCATACAAGAAGTCCGCCCGTGTGGTCGGTGACGTCATCGGTAAGTATCACCCGCACGGCGATACCGCGGTCTATGACACCATCGTGCGTATGGCGCAACCGTTCTCTTTGCGTTACCTGTTGGTCGATGGTCAAGGCAACTTCGGTTCGGTGGACGGCGACAACGCCGCGGCCATGCGATACACCGAAGTGCGCATGACCAAGCTGGCCCATGAGCTGCTGGCCGATCTGCACAAGGAAACCGTCGATTGGGTGCCGAACTACGACGGCACCGAAATGATCCCGGCGGTAATGCCGACCAAGATCCCCAACCTGTTGGTCAACGGTTCCAGTGGTATCGCCGTGGGTATGGCGACCAATATCCCGCCGCACAACCTCACCGAGGTGATCAACGGCTGTCTGGCCCTGATCGATACTCCCGAGCTGACGGTCGATGAGCTCATGCAGCACATCCCGGGCCCGGACTTCCCGACGGCGGCGATCATCAATGGTCGCGCTGGCATCATCGAGGCTTATCGCACCGGTCGTGGACGCATCTACATGCGCGCCCGCGCCATTATCGAAGACATCGATAAGGTCGGCGGCCGGCAGCAGATCGTCGTCACCGAGCTGCCTTACCAGCTGAACAAGGCGCGGTTGATCGAGAAGATCGCCGAGCTGGTAAAAGAGAAGAAGCTCGAAGGCATCACCGAACTGCGCGACGAGTCCGACAAGGACGGTATGCGCGTGGTCATCGAATTGCGCCGCGGCGAAGTGCCGGAGGTGGTGCTCAACAACCTCTACGCGCAAACCCAGATGCAGAGCGTCTTCGGTATCAACGTCGTGGCCCTGATCGACGGCCAGCCGAAGGTCCTCAACCTCAAGGAGATGCTCGAAGCCTTTATCCTGCACCGTCGCGAAGTGGTGACCCGGCGTACGGTGTTCGAGCTGCGTAAGGCCCGCGAGCGTGGCCATATCCTTGAAGGCCAGGCCGTGGCGCTGTCCAATATCGACCCGGTGATCGCCCTGATCAAGGCGTCGCCGACTCCGGCCGAAGCCAAGGAAGCGCTGATTTCCACGGCCTGGGAATCGACCGCCGTGGAAGCCATGGTCGAGCGCGCCGGCGCCGACTCCTGCCGCCCGGAAAACCTCGAGCCGCAATACGGCTTGCGCGACGGTAAGTATTACCTGTCGCCGGAGCAGGCTCAGGCGATTCTCGAATTGCGTCTGCATCGCCTGACCGGTCTGGAGCATGAGAAGCTGCTGGCCGAGTACCAGGAAATCCTCCTGCAGATCGGCGAGTTGATCCGCATCCTCACCAGCGCCGTGCGCCTGATGGAAGTGATCCGCGAAGAACTCGAAAGCATCAAGGCCGAGTTCGGCGATGCGCGCCGCACCGAGATTCTCGATGCGCGCCTGGATCTGACCCTGGGCGACTTGATCACCGAAGAAGAGCGGGTGGTGACCATCTCCCACACCGGTTACGCCAAATCGCAACCGCTGTCCGCCTATCAGGCGCAGCGTCGCGGCGGTAAGGGCAAATCAGCGACCGGGATCAAGGACGAGGATTACATCGCCCACCTGCTGGTCGCCAACAGCCACTCCACGCTGTTGCTGTTCTCCAGCAAGGGCAAGGTGTATTGGCTGAAGACCTACGAAATTCCCGAGGCGTCGCGCGCCGCTCGCGGTCGTCCGCTGGTCAACCTGCTGCCGCTGGATGAGGGTGAGTACATCACCACCATGCTGCAGATCGATCTGGAAGCCCTGCAGCAGAGCGCTGGCGACGATGAAGAGCTGGATGACGCCGATGACGCGGTGATCGAAGGCGAAGTGGTCGAAGCCGAGGACGTGGTCGAAGCCGAAGAAGTCGACGGCGACACGGCAGAACTGGTCGCTGAGGCGACCGGTGCCTACATCTTTATGGCTACCGCGTTCGGTACGGTGAAGCGCGCCCCGCTGGCGCAGTTCAGCCGGCCGCGCTCCAGCGGCCTGATCGCGCTGAAGCTGAAGGAAGGCGACACCCTGATCGCCGCCGCCATCACCGATGGTTCCAAGGAGGTCATGCTGTTCTCCGAAGCCGGTAAGGTGATTCGTTTCGCCGAGAACGCGGTGAAGGTGCGCAACCGTGTCGCGGGGGGGATCCGCGGCATGAAGCTCGGTAAGGACAAGCAGCTGATCTCCATGTTGATTCCCGAGTCGGGAGCGCAGATTCTCACCGCTTCC
The DNA here is from genome assembly GCF_946886105.1 of uncultured Pseudomonas sp. Next base: position 33,167 of record NZ_CAMPHV010000016.1, read on the forward strand.
GAGCGCGGTTTCGGCAAGCGCACACCATTGAGCAAGTTCCCCCGTCGCGGGCGCGGCGGCCAGGGCGTGATCGCCATGGTCAGCAACGAGCGTAACGGCAAGCTGGTCGGCGCCGTGCAGGTGCTCGATGGCGAGGAAATCATGCTGATTTCCGACCAGGGCACCCTGGTGCGTACGCGGGTCGGCGAAGTCTCCAGCCTGGGCCGCAACACTCAGGGCGTGACCCTGATCAAGTTGGCCAAGGACGAGAAATTGGTCGGGCTTGAGCGTGTGCAGGAACCTTCCGAGGAAGAGGGTGACGAGCTGCTCGAGGGTGAAGAAGGGATTGTCGGCAGTGCGGGCGAGGCTGCCGAGGTATCCGATGCCGCCGACGAAAGTCCTGTCGGCGAAGAGTGATCTGTCCGGGCGAGTCGGTCTCGCCCGCAGCAGCCTAGGATCTGGCGGCCGATCCGAGATCGGGCCGCCACCATTTTTAGCGAGAGTGGATGTGAGCAAGCGAGCCTATAACTTCTGCGCCGGCCCGGCCGCGCTTCCTGAAGCTGTTCTGCAACGCGCCCAGGCGGAGCTCCTCGACTGGCAGGGTAAAGGCCTGTCCGTCATGGAAATGAGCCACCGCAGCGACGAGTACACCGCCATCGCCGAGAAGGCCGAGCAGGATCTGCGCGATCTGCTGAGCATTCCTTCGGACTATAAAGTGCTGTTTTTGCAGGGCGGCGCCAGCCAGCAGTTCGCTGAAATTCCGCTCAATCTGTTGCCCGAAGACGGCGTCGCCGACTATATCGATACCGGCATCTGGTCGAAGAAAAGCATCGAAGAAGCGCGGCGCTACGGCAGCGTGAATGTCGCCGCCAGCGCCAAGGGCCTCGATTATTTCGCGATTCCCGGGCAGAACGATTGGCAACTGTCGAAGAATGCCGCCTACCTGCATTACGCCAGTAACGAAACCATCGGTGGTCTGCAGTTCGATTGGATTCCCGAGGTCGGCGACGTACCGCTGGTGACGGATATGTCTTCGGACATTCTGTCGCGGCCATTGGATGTCTCGAAGTTCGGCCTGATCTACGCTGGTGCGCAGAAGAATATCGGCCCGTCCGGCCTAGTCGTGGTGATCGTTCGTGAAGATTTGCTCGGCCGTGCCCGCAGCGCCTGTCCGACCATGCTCAATTACAAGATCGCCGCCGACAACGGCTCGATGTACAACACCCCGGCGACCTTTTCCTGGTACCTCTCCGGCCTGGTCTTCGAGTGGCTGAAGGAGCAGGGCGGGGTCGAGGCCATGGAGCAGCGCAACCACGCCAAGAAGACCCTGCTGTATGGCGCCATCGACAGCAGCGAACTGTACAGCAACCCGATCGCGGTTAATGCCCGTTCCTGGATGAACGTGCCGTTCCGCCTGGCCGACGAACGCCTGGACAAGCCGTTCCTGGCCGGCGCCAACGCGCGCGGTCTGCTCAACCTCAAGGGCCATCGTTCGGTCGGCGGCATGCGCGCTTCGATCTACAACGCCGTGGGCCTGGATGCCGTCGAGGCGCTGGTGGCTTACATGGCGGAATTCGAGAAGGAGCACGGCTGATGACCGATGCAATCTCCGAACAGGAACTGCAAGCGCTGCGCCTGCGCATCGATAACCTCGACGAGCGCATTCTCGAGCTGATCAGCGACCGTGCTCGCTGCGCCGAGGAAGTGGCGCGAGTGAAGATGAAGTCGCTGGCAGAAGGCGAGAAGCCGGTGTTCTATCGTCCCGAGCGCGAAGCCCAGGTGCTCAAGCGCATCATGGAGCGCAATCAGGGGCCGCTGGGCAACGAGGAAATGGCGCGGCTGTTCCGCGAAATCATGTCGTCCTGCCTGGCTCTGGAAAACCCGCTGCGGGTCGCCTATCTGGGTCCGGAAGGCACCTTCACCCAGGCCGCGGCCATGAAGCATTTCGGCCACGCGGTGATCAGTCAGCCGATGGCGGCGATCGACGAGGTGTTCCGCGAAGTGGCGGCGGGGGCGGTGAATTTCGGCGTGGTACCGGTGGAGAACTCCACCGAAGGCGCGGTCAACCACACCCTCGACAGCTTTCTCGAACACGACATGGTCATCTGTGGCGAGGTCGAACTGCGTATTCACCACCATCTGCTGGTTGGCGAAACCACCAAGGTCGACAAGATCACGCGCATCTACTCCCATGCCCAGTCCCTGGCGCAGTGCCGTAAATGGCTCGATGCGCACTACCCGAACGTCGAGCGTGTGGCGGTCTCGAGCAACGCCGACGCGGCCAAGCGGGTCAAGAGCGAGTGGAACAGCGCAGCCATCGCCGGCGACATGGCGGCCGGTCTTTACGGCCTGAGCAAAATCGCGGAAAAGATCGAGGATCGTCCGGACAACTCCACGCGCTTTTTGATCATCGGTAACCAGGAAGTGCCGCCGACCGGCGACGACAAGACTTCGATCATCGTCTCCATGCGCAACAAGCCTGGTGCGCTGCACGAGTTGCTGGTGCCGTTCCACAATAACGGTATCGACCTGACCCGTATCGAAACCCGCCCGTCGCGCAGCGGTAAGTGGACCTACGTATTCTTCATCGACTTCGTCGGCCACCACCGCGACCCGCTGATCAAGGACGTGCTGGAAAAACTCAACCAGGAAGCCGTGGCGCTGAAAGTGCTGGGGTCGTATCCGAAGGCGGTACTTTAAATAGCAGCAGCAAGCTGCAAGCCACAAGCTGCAAGCGGATCGACGCGCGGCGAACGGCTTGCAGCTTGTGGCTCGAGGCTTGTAGCTATGACCTGTGATTTCCTCGCCCTGGCCCAGCCAGGCGTACAGAAGCTGTCGCCCTATGTGCCGGGTAAGCCGGTGGACGAACTGGCCCGCGAGCTGGATCTGGATCCGGCGACCATCGTCAAACTGGCCAGCAACGAAAATCCCCTGGGGCCCAGCCCCAAGGCGCTGGAGGCGATCCGCGCTGAACTGGACGAGTTGACCCGTTACCCCGACGGCAACGGTTTCGCCCTGAAAAGCCTGTTGGCCGAGCGCTGTGGTGTTCGGGTCGATCAGGTCACCCTGGGCAACGGTTCCAACGATATCCTCGAACTGGTCGCCCGCGCGTATCTGGCGCCCGGTTTGAACGCGGTATTCAGTGAGCATGCCTTTGCGGTTTACCCTATCGCCACCCAGGCGGTGGGCGCCCAGGGCAAGGTGGTGCCGGCCAAAGACTATGGCCACGATCTGGACGCCATATTGGCTGCGATAGACGCCAATACCCGGGTGATTTTTATCGCCAACCCGAACAACCCGACCGGAACCTGGTTCGGCCCCCAGGCGCTGGCGGATTTCCTCGCTCGAGTGCCCGAGCAGGTGCTGGTGGTGCTGGACGAGGCGTATATCGAATACGCCGAAGGCGACGAGTTGCCGAATGGCCTCGACTACCTGGCCAAACACCCGAACCTGCTGGTCTCGCGGACCTTTTCCAAAGCCTATGGTCTGGCGGCGTTGCGTGTCGGTTACGCGATCAGCTCGGCGCAGATCGCCGATGTGCTCAACCGCGTACGCCAGCCGTTCAACGTCAATAGCCTGGCCTTGGCCGCTGCCTGCGCCGCATTCGACGATGCCGAGTACCTGGCGCAGAGTCGTCGCGTCAACGATGCCGGCATGGCTCAGCTAGAGGCCGGCTTCCGTGCCTTGGGCCTGAGCTGGATTCCTTCCAAGGGCAACTTCATCGCGGTCGACCTGGGGCGCGAATCGATGCCGGTTTATCAAGGGCTGTTGCGTGAAGGCGTGATCGTTCGGCCGGTGGCCAACTACGGTATGCCGACCCACTTGCGCATCTCCATCGGTTTGCCTGAAGAGAACGCACGCTTTCTTGAAGCGCTGACCAAGGTGCTGAGCGCGTGAGCGATTCGAAAGCGCTTCCCGCTCCGCTGATCGGCACTCTGGTGGTGGTCGGTCTGGGGCTGATCGGTGGCTCCTTCGCCAAAGGGCTGCGCGAACGTGGGCTGTGCCGCGAGGTGGTGGGCGTCGATCTGGACCCCGAGTCGCGGCGTTTGGCCGTGGAATTGGGGGTGGTCGATCGCTGCGAGGAGCGCCTGGCCGATGCTTGCAAAGGCGCCGAGCTGATCCAATTGGCGGTGCCGATTCTGGCCATGGAAAAGCTTCTCGGCGAACTGGCCAAGCTCGACCTGGGCGATGCCGTGCTCACCGATGTTGGCAGCGCCAAGGGCAATGTGGTGCGGGCCGCGCGCCTGGCCTTCGGCGAAATGCCGGCGCGTTTCGTCCCGGGGCACCCGATCGCCGGTTCCGAACAGAGTGGGGTGGAGGCCTCCAACCCCGATCTGTTTCGCCGTCATAAAGTGATTTTGACGCCGCTGGAGCAAACGAACCCGCAAGCCTTGCAACTGGTCGATAGCCTATGGCGCGAACTGGGCGCGGATGTCGAGCATATGCAGGTCGAGCACCATGATCAGGTGCTGGCCGCCACCAGTCATTTGCCGCATCTACTGGCTTTTGGTCTGGTCGACTCGCTGGCCAAGCGCAGCGAGAATCTGGAGATTTTCCGTTATGCCGCCGGCGGCTTCCGCGACTTCACGCGGATTGCCGGCAGCGACCCGGTGATGTGGCACGACATCTTTCTCGCCAATCGCGAGGCTGTGCTGCACACCTTGGATCTATTTCGCGGCGACCTCGACGCTTTGCGCGATGCGGTCGACGCTGGGGATGGCCATCATCTGTTGGGCGTGTTCACCCGCGCCCGGGTGGCTCGTGAACATTTCAGCAAAATTTTGGCCCGCAGGGCTTATGTGGACGCTATGCACTCGAACGATCTGATATTTCTGGCCAATCCAGGCGGCAAACTGTCCGGGCGGATTCGTGTTCCGGGCGACAAATCCATTTCCCACCGCTCGATCATGCTCGGCTCTCTGGCCGAGGGCACGACCGAAGTCGAAGGCTTCCTCGAGGGCGAAGATGCCCTGGCCACCCTGCAGGCGTTTCGCGATATGGGGGTGGTCATCGAAGGCCCGCACCACGGCCGCGTGACCATTCATGGCGTCGGCTTGCGTGGTTTGCAGGCGCCGCCCGGCCCGATCTACCTGGGGAACTCCGGCACCTCGATGCGCCTGCTCGCCGGGCTGCTTGCGGCGCAACCTTTCGATGTGACCCTGACCGGCGACGCTTCGCTGTCCAAGCGCCCGATGAACCGTGTGGCTAAACCGTTGCGGGAAATGGGTGCCGTGATCGAAACCGCGCCCGAAGGGCGTCCGCCTTTGACCATCCGCGGCGGTCAACGCCTGACTGGGATGAGCTACGAAATGCCCATGGCCAGCGCCCAGGTCAAATCCTGCCTGCTTTTGGCAGGCTTGTATGCGGCTGGCGAAACCTCGGTTACCGAGCCCGCGCCGACCCGCGATCACACCGAGCGCATGCTGCGCGGTTTCGGCTACCCGGTAACGGTCGCAGGCAGCACCGCCAGCCTCGAATCCGGTCACAAGCTCAAAGCCAGCCATATCGAGGTGCCCGCGGATATTTCCTCGGCGGCGTTCTTCCTGGTCGCCGGCAGTATTGCTGAGGATTCCGAGCTGGTGCTGGAACATGTCGGCATCAACCCGACCCGTACCGGGGTGATCGATATTCTCAAGCTGATGGGCGGTGATATCACCTTGGAGAACCAGCGTGAAGTCGGTGGCGAGCCGGTTGCGGATATCCGCGTGCGCAGCGCTAAGCTCAAGGGTATCGATATTCCTGAAGATCTGGTGCCGCTGGCTATCGACGAATTCCCAGTGCTGTTCGTCGCCGCCTCCGTCGCTTCCGGCCGCACCGTATTGCGCGGCGCTGAAGAGCTGCGGGTAAAAGAGTCCGATCGTATTCAAGTGATGGCTGATGGCCTGATTGCTCTGGGCGTCAAGGCTGAGCCGACCCCGGACGGTATCGTCATCGAAGGCGGCAGTATCGGCGGCGGCGAAGTCTGGAGCCACGGCGATCATCGTATCGCCATGGCATTCAGCGTCGCGGCGCTGCGCGCCACCGCGCCGATCCGTATCCACGATTGCGCCAACGTCGCCACCTCGTTCCCCAACTTCCTGGCTCTGGCCGCACAGGTCGGGATGCGTGTGGCAGAGGAGGGTAAGTCATGACGGCGCGGGCTGCGGTTATCACCATCGACGGGCCGAGCGGTTCGGGTAAGGGCACCATTGCCGGTTTACTGGCCAAACAACTGGGCTGGAATCTGTTGGATTCGGGGGCTCTGTATCGGTTGCTGGCCTTCGCCGCGCGCAATCATGGCGTCGACCTGACTAATGAAGAAGCCTTGAAGCTGCTGGCGGCTCACCTCGATGTGCAATTCATTGCTGCTGAGGCTGGCCAAGCGCAGAAGATCATCCTGGAAGGCGAAGAGGTCACTGACGCCATTCGCAACGAGCAAATCGGTGCGGGTGCTTCCCAGGTCGCCGCATTGCCTGCGGTGCGTTCTGCCTTGCTCCAGCGGCAGCGGGCGTTCCGCGAGATGCCGGGGTTGATAGCCGACGGGCGCGACATGGGCACGGTGGTATTTCCCGACGCGCCGCTGAAGGTCTTCCTTACCGCAAGCGCCGAGGAGCGCGCGCAGCGGCGTTACTTGCAGTTGAAGGCAAAGGACGATGATGTTAACCTTGCGAGTCTTCTTGAAGAGATTCAGGCGCGCGACGAGCGCGACACCCAGCGTGCAGTGGCCCCGCTAAAGCCGGCGGTCGATGCGATACAGCTGGATTCCACCGAACTCTCCATCGAGCAAGTACTAGAACGAATTCTGAGTGAGATCGCCCTTCGCGATCTGGCCGGATGACAAGAGCCACGGCTGCTTAAGCCGACCGGCTCGCAAGGAGGCATGCGGGAGACCAGTCCTAGTCCCGCACGCCTCTTCTTATATGAACGTACCCACATTGTCTGGAGTGTGGTTTGGGCAGATTCCCTGCCCTGAATCAACAGGAATCAACATGAGCGAAAGCTTTGCAGAACTGTTTGAAGAAAGCCTAAAAACCCTGAATCTTCAGGCTGGCTCGATCATCACCGCAATTATCGTCGATATCGATTACCAAGCTGGTTGGGTAACCGTTCACGCTGGTTTGAAGTCCGAAGGCCTCATCCCGCTCGAGCAGTTCCACAACGACGCTGGTGAGCTGACCATCAAGGTCGGTGATGAAGTTCACGTGGCGCTGGACGCGGTTGAAGATGGCTTTGGTGAAACCAAGTTGTCCCGCGAAAAAGCCAAGCGCGCCGAGTGCTGGATCGTTCTGGAAGCAGCTTTCGCCGCTGAGGAAGTGGTTACGGGCGTTATCAACGGTAAGGTTAAGGGCGGCTTCACTGTCGACGTTAACGGCATCCGTGCGTTCCTCCCAGGTTCCTTGGTCGATGTCCGTCCGGTGCGTGATACCACTCACCTGGAAGGCAAAGAGCTCGAATTCAAAGTCATCAAGCTGGACCAGAAGCGCAACAACGTTGTCGTTTCCCGCCGCAGCGTGCTGGAAGCCGAGAACAGCGCCGAGCGCGAAGCTCTGCTGGAATCCCTGCAGGAAGGTCAGCAAGTCAAAGGTATCGTCAAGAACCTCACCGACTACGGCGCGTTCGTGGATCTGGGTGGCGTCGACGGCCTGCTGCACATCACCGACATGGCTTGGAAGCGCATCAAGCACCCGTCGGAAATCGTCAATGTCGGCGATGAAATCGACGTCAAGATCCTCAAGTACGATCGTGAGCGCAACCGCGTTTCCCTGGGCCTCAAGCAGCTGGGCGAAGACCCATGGGTTGCTATCAAGGCGCGCTACCCGGAAAGCACCCGCGTTACTGCACGCGTAACCAACCTGACCGACTACGGCTGCTTCGCAGAGCTGGAAGAAGGCGTGGAAGGTCTGGTGCATGTATCCGAAATGGATTGGACCAACAAGAACATCCACCCGTCCAAAGTCGTTAACGTCGGCGACGAAGTGGAAGTCATGGTTCTGGATATCGACGAAGAGCGTCGTCGTATCTCCCTGGGTATCAAGCAGTGCAAGACCAACCCGTGGGAAGACTTCTCCGGTCAGTTCAATAAGGGCGACAAGATCTCCGGCACCATCAAGTCGATCACCGATTTCGGTATCTTCATTGGTCTGGATGGCGGCATCGACGGCCTCGTTCACCTGTCCGACATCTCCTGGAACGAAGTAGGCGAAGAAGCTGTACGTCGCTTCAAGAAGGGCGACGAGCTGGAAACCGTTATCCTCTCCGTCGACCCGGAGCGTGAGCGCATTTCCCTCGGCATCAAGCAGCTGGAAGAAGATCCGTTCTCCGACTACGTTGCTGTTAACGACAAAGGCACCATCGTTCGCGGTACCGTCAAGGAAGTTGACGCCAAGGGCGCCATCATCACCCTGGCAGACGGCATCGAAGCTACTCTGAAAGCCTCCGAAATCAGCCGTGACCGCGTTGAAGATGCGCGCAACGTGCTGAAAGAAGGCGAAGAAGTCGAAGCCAAGATCATCAGCGTCGACCGTAAGAGCCGCGTAATCAGCTTGTCGGTCAAGTCGAAAGACGTTGAAGACGAAAAAGAAGCCATCAAAGAAATGCGCAAGCAGGAAGTAGAAACTGCTGGTCCGACCACCATTGGTGATCTGATCCGTGCGCAAATGGAAAACCAGAACTAAGTTCAGGCGATCCAGAAAAAGGGCGACTTCGGTCGCCCTTTTTTGTGTCTGCAGAAAAGTGAAGTCAGGCCTTGGTATGGGGCGTGTGGAGGCGCTTTAGCGGCGAGCCAATCTTGTGGCTAATGCGTTCTTGGAGAACTCGGCCGCTACCTGGGTTGGCTAAGCGTTTTCAAGGCTGTTCAAAACCGACTCAGCATGCTAAAACCCTTCTATCTAGTGATCTAGCCGCTTGAAAAAGAAGGGAAAAACCATGACCAAGTCGGAGTTGATCGAGCGCATCGTTACCCATCAGGGGCAGCTCTCATCCAAGGATGTCGAGCTGGCTATCAAGACAATGCTGGAGCAGATGTCCCAGGCATTGTCGACTGGCGATCGTATCGAGATCCGTGGTTTTGGCAGCTTCTCGCTGCACTATCGTGCGCCGCGTGTAGGGCGTAACCCGAAAACGGGCGATTCGGTTCGCCTCGATGGCAAGTTCGTACCCCACTTCAAGCCGGGTAAGGAATTGCGTGATCGAGTTAATGAGGAAGAGTAGCTGGTAACCTGGGGTCGTTCTTTGATCCTTTATTCTTGACTCTCTCTTGGTCGGCCTAGTCCCAGAGTAGAGCTTGCTGATTGCTGGCTTTGTGGGGGCTGAGCGTGGTTGAGCGGCAGTAGCGTCCGAGTCATAAGGTCACCACTCCGAACGTGTCAGTCGTGCACGCGACAGGTTGGTTCTGTGCGCTCGGTTATCCATCTTACTAATAGTGGCTGATGAGGAAGTTTCGCTATTGCGTGGCAACACAGCAGAATGCGGCCAGGCCTGGCGAGGAGGGGGATATAGTGATCGATAGCAGCCATAAGAATTAAGATTGGAGTTGTCAGTATGTAATGGCATAATGCCTTTATCTGGCGGCTACGGAAGTCCGTACCATATATGTCATTCGCTTCACGGGTTAAAGGACTAACTGGTGGATTTTCCTCGTATTTTTCATCACGGCGCCAAAGATGGTGTGACCGGCTCCTGCCATCAATTGCTGATGGATGCTCAATACAGTCTGCTGATCGATTGCGGTCTGTTCCAGGGCGCGGAAACATCGGGGGAGGGTAAATCCGCTGCCGATCGTCTAACGATCGAATTTCCCCTGGATACGATCAAGGCTCTGGTTGCCACCCATGTGCACATCGACCATGTCGGGCGCATTCCTTATCTGCTGGCCGCAGGGTTCAAGGGGCCAATACTGTGCAGTGAGCCCTCGGCAAAGCTACTACCCATAGTGCTCGAGGATGCCTTCAAGCTTGGTTTCAGCCGCGATCAAAAGCAGGTGGAGCGCTATATCAAGCTAATCGAGAAGCGCATCATCGCCCTGCCGTACAAAGCCTGGTTCACCTTGCATGAAACCGAACAACTGATTTGCCGTGTTCGCTTGCAGCGTGCCGGACATATTCTCGGCTCCGCCTATGTGGAAATCGATCTGCACTACCCCGAAACCGGCAAGAAGAAACGTATCGTCTTCTCCGGCGATCTCGGCGCGCCCCATGCCCCTCTGCTGCCTGCACCGAAACCGCCATGCCGCGCCGACATTCTGGTAATCGAGAGCACCTATGGCGACCGTCTGCACGAAAACCGCAAAACCCGCCGCCAGCGCCTGGAAAGTGTCGTCGAGCAAGCGTTGACCAACAATGGCACCGTACTGATCCCCGCCTTCAGCATCGGCCGCACCCAGGAACTGCTCTACGAACTAGAAGACATCATCCACCGCAAAAAACTCAATGCCTTGCCGCGCTTAGCGGAAAGCATCAGCGAGAACGCAGATGTGAATGCTGCTTTTCGGCCCTCTCTCCTCTCTGGAGAGAGGGTTGAGGTGAGGGGCAAAGCTAACGGTCACGACTCGGCGGGCCCTGATTGGCCGGCATTACCCATCATCCTAGACTCCCCTCTGGCCAGCCGTTTCACCCAGGTCTACCGCGAGCTACAACCCTTCTGGGATAACGAAGCGCTACAGCGGGTAAAACGAGGACGTAACCCCCTGGGTTTCGAGCAGTTGCTAACCGTCGACAGTCATCAGGCGCACTTGGCTATGGTGCGTCATCTGGCGGCTACCGCTCGTCCGGCCCTCGTTATTGCCGGGAGTGGCATGTGCAGCAGCGGTAGAATCGTCAATTACCTGAAAGCCATGCTGCATGACTCCAGGCATGACGTTCTATTCGTTGGCTACCAGGCCCAGGGTACTGCGGGGCGCGCGATCCAAATGTATGGCCCGCGTGGAGGTTATGTGAGTCTGGATGGGGGTCGTTATAAAATTGGCGCCAAAATCAGCACGATAGGTGGCTATTCGGCCCATGCCGATCAAAAAGGCTTGCTAGGATTCGTAACAGGTATGCGCGGATGGCCAACCCAGGTGCGAATCGTTCATGGCGAGGCCGACGCCAAGCGTGGACTCGCTGAAGGTATTGAGGCGTCTTATCGACTTGCAAAACGTGATGTTGAAATTGTCATTCCAGGCGGGGTAGGCAAATAGCGCCGCTTGTAGGAATAATCTTATGCCAGCGTGCATGAATGCTGAGTATGTCGTAAGGTTGGGCGTTTAGCGCCTGAGGAACCGCGTTCCTTTGCAAGAGTCTTACCCAGATTGCAGGCCGCTAAGCGCTGGCTTGGTAAATGTGGTCTCAGCCGTAGAAAAAGCGCCTTTATGCTCGTTCAGATGAGCAGTCTAGGTTTGTATATGTCGTGCAGCGGGCGCCACTAGGTGCGCTGTGAGTTGGAGTTAGCTATCGGTATGGCGAGCGCTGTATCGATAGGGTAGTTATCTCATGAATGTAAGTACGGCAATTGCCTTTGGCATTCCACGGCAGGCCCCTGCCTGGCATTTGGTGCTCTGGAAACTGCGGCAGGATGGGCGCGCAGAAGTCAATCTGTTGCGTCAAGTTTATGGCTGTTATCGCCCTCAGTACCGCTGCGGGCGGATAGTGTACGGCCGCAGGCAAACCACCGCTGAATCACTATTCCCCAGCATTCTCTTCAGTCAGCTGGCATTCGATGCCAATTGGGCACCATCGCGCTCGACCCGCAGCGTCAATCGCATTGTGGGCTTTGGCAACATGCTGCTGCCCCTCGATAACAGCCTGATCGCGCATCTGCGACAACGTCCGGCAACAGCCGTCAAGTCGGTCATTGCAATCGCCGCTAACGGCATGCGCTCCAGCTGCCGCATCTCCAGTTACCTGAAAACCATGCCGAGTAATGAGCGGCAAGACGTGCTGTTGGTTGGCTATCAGGCCAGAACATGACTGGCAGGAACATTCAGCGCTACGGCCTGTGTGGTGGCTATGGGGAAATGAATGGGCGACAGGGGGGGCAACAAGATGCGCTACTGGCTGTTCAGCTGGGCATTTGGCCAAGCAGACACCGCACAAACATCGTATATGCGATGCGAGTCGGCATTGAGGTGTAGCGAGTGGTGGTTACCGGCTCCGGGCCTGCTCGGGACAAGGTGTCCTTTTTCTGAAAGTTAATTTTTGATGATGTGGTTTTAAATGACAATAAAAACGCTTTGTGTCTTCGGTACTCGTCCCGAGGCGATCAAGATGGCGCCGCTGGCGCTCGCACTGCAGGCTGACCCGCGTTTTGATGCGAAAGTCTGCGTTACCGGTCAGCACCGGCAAATGCTCGATCAGGTGCTTGAGTTGTTCAAACTGGCCCCGGACTTCGATCTCAATATCATGAAGCCCGGGCAAGATCTCACCGATATCACCAGTTCGATCCTGCAAGGCATGAAAGGGGTCTTCAGCGATTTTCGACCAGATATTGTGCTGGTGCACGGTGATACGGCCACAACCTTTGCTACAACACTGGCCGCTTACTACCAGCAAATTCCGGTCGCCCATGTCGAGGCTGGTTTACGCACGGGTAACCTCTACTCACCCTGGCCGGAAGAAGCCAGCCGCAAGCTCACAGGGGTGTTAGCTAGCTTGCACTTTGCCCCTACTGAGGCCTCCAAGCAGAATCTGCTCCATGAAAGAGTGGATCCCTCGGCCATTCATGTTACTGGCAACACTGTTATCGACGCACTGCTAGATATAGTAGCTAAAATAGACAGTGACGAGAGCCTGCAGCAGCAATTCAGTGAGCAATTCTCCTTTTTAGGGGAGGGGAAGCGAATCATCGTTGTCACTGGTCATCGTCGTGAAAGTTTTGGCGATGGCTTCGAACGTATCTGCCAGGCTCTGGCCGAAACCGCGAAAGCCTTTCCCAGCGTCGAGATTGTTTACCCGGTGCACCTCAACCCTAATGTCCGTGAGCCGGTTAATCGACTCTTGGCGGGTGTAAACAATATCCACCTGATCGAGCCGCTGGATTATCTGCCCTTCGTCTATTTGATGAGCCGCAGTTACCTAATTCTTACCGACTCCGGTGGCATTCAAGAAGAGGCTATTTCGCTAGGCAAGCCCGTGCTGGTTATGCGTGATACCACTGAACGACCCGAAGCGGTTGCTGTGGGCGCCGTGAAACTTGTGGGGACGGACGAACGAGTTATCGCCAGCCAGCTTGGTTTGCTGTTGACCGATAGTGACGCATATAAGTCCATGTCCTTTGCCCACAATCCTTATGGAGATGGCAACGCGTGCTCACGAATAATTGCTATCCTGAATACCGTGATTGAGAGAGCATAAATGATTTTTCCCACCATTGCGGTGGTTGGGCTGGGTTATATCGGCCTACCTACAGCGGCTGTATTCGCTTCTCGAAAGAGAACTGTTATCGGAATTGATGTAGACCCATACGCAGTGGAGACAATAAACCGCGGAGAGGTGCATATTGTCGAACCAGATCTCGACATGCTTGTGCATGCGGCTGTAACTGAGGGATATTTGCGTGCTACATCGGTAGCCGAACCCGCTGATGCTTTTCTTCTCGCGGTACCAACACCCTTCAAAGCTAACCACGAACCAGATCTTTCATATATCGAGGCTGCGAGTAAAGCGATAGCCCCCGTTTTAAAATCGGGTGACCTAGTCGTTTTAGAGTCGACGTCGCCGGTAGGTGCTACTGAACAAATGGCATGCTGGCTCGCTAAGGCCCGTCCTGACCTTTCGTTTCCCCAGTCCGCAGGAGAGACATCTGATATTCGAATAGCCCATTGCCCGGAGCGGGTACTGCCTGGGCATATCCTTCGCGAGCTGGTGCACAACGATAGAGTAATTGGTGGCATGACACCGCGTTGCTCCGAAGTTGCGTCTAGTCTCTACAATATATTCGTCAAAGGTGAATGCGTAATCACCAATGCCCGTACCGCAGAAATGTGCAAGTTGACTGAAAACAGTTTTCGCGATGTGAATATCGCCTTCGCCAACGAACTGTCCATCATCTGCGACAAACTGGATGTAGATGTATGGGAGTTAATTCGTCTTGCGAACCGGCATCCCCGAGTAGATATTCTTCAGCCAGGTCCGGGCGTCGGTGGTCACTGCATAGCTGTAGATCCTTGGTTCATTGTCAGTCAGGCTCCGGAGCAGGCTCGGTTGATCCGCACTGCTCGCGAAGTGAATGATAGCAAGCCCGGTTGGGTTATCGATAAGATAAACAGCTTGGTTGATGAGTTGAGTAATGATTCGGGAAAAAGCCGAGACAGTATTCAAATTGGGTGTCTAGGGCTGGCATTTAAGGCCAATATCGACGATTTGCGCGAAAGCCCAGCGTTATCCATTGTACTTGAGGTTGCTCGTTGTTACCCCGGCCAGGTTTTGGCGGTCGAACCTTATCTTGAGTTAGCACCAAAAAACTTGCAGCGAGTTGAGGTGCCCTTGGTCGATCTCGCTACGGCGATGAATGCCGATCTTTTGGTTCTATTAGTCGATCACAAGGTTTTCGCTGAGCAGCCGTTCCATATACGAGCTGACCAGCGGTTGTTAGATACCCGTGGGGCGCTGTTATAGCGTTTTGCTTCTTTTTCCCATTGATAGTTGATACATGAAATAGATTCTCGTGCCCTGCTGAGAAGTATTGTAAAAGCCTAACTGTTTGGAATTATTATTATGTTGACTGATAAAACTATTTTGATAACAGGTGGTACGGGTTCTTTTGGTAATACTTTCGTACCAATGACCCTGGCTAAATATAATCCGAAGAAAATTATAATTTTCTCTCGTGATGAGATGAAACAGTGGGATATGGCCAAGAAGTTCGAAGGCGATTCTCGTGTACGTTTCTTCATCGGCGATGTACGTGATAAAGACCGCTTATACCGTGCTCTGGACGGTGTCGATTATGTTGTGCATGCCGCTGCCACTAAGATTGTCCCAACTGCCGAGTACAACCCATTCGAGTGCGTCAAGACCAACATTAACGGCGCTATGAACCTGATCGATGCCTGTATCGACAAGGGCATCAAGCGTGTAGTCGCATTGTCTACCGACAAGGCCAGCAGCCCGATCAACTTGTACGGTGCGACCAAGCTGGCTTCGGATAAGTTGTTCGTCTCTGGTAACTCCTACGCCGGTGGGCATGACACACGTTTCGCCGTCGTGCGCTACGGCAATGTGATGGGCTCACGCGGTTCGGTGATTCCGTTCTTCATGTCGATTAAGGATAAGGGGGTCTTGCCTATCACCGATGGGCGTATGACCCGCTTCATGATTTCTCTCGAAGAGGGTGTCGAACTGGTCTGGCACGCCTTCGATGACATGGAAGGTGGTGAGATCTATGTGAAGAAGATCCCTTCTATGAAAGTAACGGATTTGGCATCTGTGGTTGCCCCAGAAGCAAGGCAGAAAATCATCGGCATCCGCCCCGGTGAGAAGTTGCATGAGCAGATGATCAGTGCAGAAGACTCGTACTACACCTACGAATACCCCCAGCATTACAAAATTTTGCCGGTCATCAACAACTGGTCGTCTTGCACCAAGCGCATCAAGGATGGCAGGAAAGTACCTGAGGGGTTCGTCTACTCCAGCGATAACAATTGCGAGTGGATGAGTGACAATGACCTGCGGGCTTGGATCGATAATAACCGCGAAAAGATTGGGAGTATCTAATTCATGATCCCCTATGGTCGCCAGGACATTACCCAAGCGGACATCGATGCCGTCGTGACGGTGTTGCAATCCGACTTCCTCACCCAGGGCCCCATGGTGCCGGGTTTCGAGCAAAGCGTTGCACAGCATGTCGGTGCTGAGTATGCGCTGGCCGTGAACAGCGCCACTTCGGCGCTGCATATTGCCTGCGCGGCACTTGGGCTTGGTCCCGGCGATCGCTTGTGGACCACTCCGATCACCTTCGTCGCCTCGGCTAACTGTGGCCTATATTGCGGCGCGCAGGTCGACTTCGTGGATATCGACCCGCGCACCTACAATCTCTGCCCCCAAGCCTTGGCGCACAAGTTGGAGCAGGCCGAGTGCGAAGGACGCTTGCCCAAGGTCGTGGTGCCAGTGCACCTGTGCGGACAACCCTGCGACATGCAGGCCATCCATGAATTGGCACAGCGCTATGGCTTTAAGGTGATTGAAGATGCCTCCCACGCCATCGGTGGCAAGTACCGGGGCGAGTTCATCGGTAACTGCCGCTACAGCGATATCACCGTGCTCAGCTTCCATCCGGTGAAAATCATCACCACTGCTGAAGGCGGCATGGCATTGACCAACGATCTCGAGTTGGCCAACAAAATGGCGCTGCTACGTAGCCACGGAATTACCCGTGACCAGGCAGTGATGACCCATGAGGCCGATGGTCCTTGGTACTACCAGCAGATCGACCTCGGTTTCAATTACCGTATGACCGAGCTGCAGGCCGCCTTGGGCATTAGCCAAATAAAGCGCCTCGACCAATATGTGGCCCGCCGCCACTCGTTGGCCGAGCGCTACGACGAGCTACTGAGCGAACTGCCGATCACCATACCTTGGCAGCATCCAGACAGTTACTCAGGACGGCACCTCTACGTGATCCGCTTGCAACTGGACAAGATTGGCAAATCTCATCGCCAAGTTTTCGTCTCGTTGCGCGAGAAAGGAATTGGCGTCAATGTGCACTACATCCCGGTGCATACCCAGCCGTACTACCAAGCCATGGGTTTCCAGGTTGGCAATTTCCCTCAAGCTGAAAGCTACTACAGTGAAGCGATTAGCCTGCCGATGTTCCAGACCCTCAGCGATCAAGACCAGGATCAAGTCATCACCGCCCTGCGTGAGGCGTTACAGGCATGAAGCTGGCGATCATCCCCGCCCGAGGTGGCAGCAAGCGCATTCCACGCAAGAACATCAAGCCATTTTGCGGCAAACCCATGATTGCCTGGTCCATCGAAGCAGCGCGCGCCAGCGCCTGCTTCGATCATATCGTCGTCTCTACTGACGACGCCGAGATTGCCGCTGTGGCGCGTGAATATGGCGCCGCTGTGCCCTTTATACGGCCCGCTGAGTTGGCGGACGATCATACGGGTACCATCCCGGTGATCCGGCATGCTATCGAGTGGTTCATTGGCCAAGGGGAGGCGGTTGAACAGGTTTGCTGTATCTATGCCACTGCACCATTCGTCGGTGCCGAGGATATTCAGCGAGGTGGGCAGATGCTCGAAGAGACGGGGAGCGACTACGCCTTCTCAGTGACCAGCTACGCCTTCCCTATTCAGCGAGCCATTCGCATCACGGAGCGCGGCAGAATCGCGATGTTCAACCCCGAACATTTCAATACCCGCTCCCAGGATCTCGAAGAGGCCTACCACGATGCGGGCCAATTTTACTGGGGTCTCGCCAATGCCTGGCTGCAAGGAAAAATGATCTTCAGTCCAGATTCAGTGCCGATCCGCCTACCACGCCATCGCGTGCAGGACATCGATACGCCCGAGGACTGGCTGCGGGCCGAGTGGATGTGCAAGGCAATGCAACAGGCTCAGAACGGCTGATATGAGTTCAATGAGGGTTGTATTTCGTGCCGACGCTTCGCTGCAGATTGGTACTGGCCACATCATGCGTTGCTTGGCTCTGGCCGATGCTCTCAAAGCGCAAGGCGCTGAATGTCAGTTCATCAGTCGCGAACACTCTGGAAACTTGATTGATCACCTTCGCAGTAAGGGGTATGACGTTCATGCTTTGCCTGCTGTGCGGGAGAGCAGGGCTACAGAGGCGAGAAAAGCACAGAAGCAACCGGAGCCCAGCGATCCTGCCCATCTCCACTGGCTAGGCGTCACACAACGACAGGATGCAGACGAATGCGCCGCGATCCTAAACGAGCTGAAGCCTGACTGGCTGATAATCGACCACTACGCTCTCGATGCCCGTTGGGAAGCCGTGCTGAAACCCTATTATGCAAAGCTGATGGTGATCGACGACCTCGCTGACAGGCCGCACCTCTGCGATTTGTTACTGGACCAGACGTTTGGGCGCGACCCGGATGACTATAAATCGCGGGTCCCGCCCGGCTGTAACCTGCTTTGCGGTGCGCAATATGCGCTGTTGAGGCCGGAGTTCGCCGCGTTGCGGCCATACAGCCTCAAGCGTCGGCAAGCAACGCCACTCGATCACCTGCTGGTCAGCATGGGCGGCATTGACAAGGACAATGCTACTGGCCAGGTATTGGAGGCGTTTCAACATACCTCTCTACCGTTGCATTGCCGAATCACCGTGGTAATGGGTGCCAGGGCACCCTGGCTTGACGTTATACGTCAACAAGCCGAGCAGTTGCCTTGGTTTACAGAGGTACGAGTCAGCGTCAATGACATGGCCCAGTTAATGGCCGATAGCGATCTGGCAATTGGTGCTGCCGGATCGACCTCTTGGGAGCGTTGCTGCCTGGGGGTGCCAACAGTGATGGTTGTTCTTGCCGACAACCAGCGAGAGGTCGCAGTGGGGCTTGAACGGTCCAGGGCGGCGCAGGTCCTGCAAGGATCGCAACAGATTGCGGGTAGTCTTCCGGCTATGCTTAACGTCTTGGTGTCGTCGCCCTTTCAGCGGGCTGCCATGAGCCATGCCGCCTCACTCATTGCGGATGGCAGCGGACTGTCAAAAGTCATCGGATTTCTGGAGCAATAGTGTGATGGCAACAATCCGACAGCGGCTACGGCCCATGATCTCAGAGGATCTTGAGCAGGTGCTGGCCTGGCGTAATCACGAAGACGTGCGGCGTTATATGTATACGCAGCATGAGATCGCCCTGCATGAGCACACCCAATGGTTTAAGCGTGCTTATAAAGATGCCAATCGCCATCTGCTGATCTTTGAAAACGACGGCGTAGCGTTGGGCTTTATCAACATCCATCGAACGGCATCGGCGGGTATTGCAGACTGGGGTTTCTATGCCGCCCCAGACGCCCCAAAAGGAACCGGACGTGCCCTAGGGCAGGCTACCTTGCATTACGCATTTATCCAGATGGGAATGCATAAGCTCTGCGGGCAGGCTTTGGCCTATAACGAACGTTCCATCAAGTTTCACCAGAATCTGGGCTTTCAACAGGAAGGTGTTCTACGTGAACAGCATTTTGACGGCCAGGCTTATCACGACGTGGTCTGCTTTGGCCTCCTCGCCAGAGAATGGCAAGCGAAATCCTGAGAGATATAAAAATTATGTCCGTACCTAGCATTAATATCGCTGGCCGTCGCATTGCTCTCGACGTCCCTCCTTATATCATCGCTGAGCTGTCCGCCAACCATAATGGCAAGCTGGAAACGGCACTGAGAATAATCGAAGAAGCGAAAAAAGCGGGCGCAGATGCGATCAAACTGCAGACCTACACCGCGGACACCATTACCCTTGATTGCGATTCTGAGGATTTTCAGATTCGCGGTGGCCTGTGGGATGGCAAGACGCTCTACAAACTTTACCAAGAAGCCCACATGCCCTGGGAATGGCATGCTCCTCTGTTCGACTACGCCCGCAAGCTGGGAATCACCATATTCAGTTCCCCGTTCGACAATACCGCAGTCGATTTGTTGGAGAGCCTTAACGCCCCTGCATACAAAATCGCCTCCTTCGAAGCCATTGATCTACCGCTTATTCGATATGTGGCGAGCACCGGCAAGCCCATGATTATCTCCACAGGCATGGCCAATACCGAAGAGATACAAGAGGCAATCGATGCTGCCCGAGCGGGTGGCTGCAAGGAACTCGCGATACTGCATTGCGTAAGCGGCTATCCCGCACCCGCCGAGGAATACAACCTACGCACCATCCCCGCCATGATGGAACGCTATGGCCTGGTTACCGGCTTATCCGATCACACACTGGATAACACCACGGCAGTCACAAGCGTAGCGCTGGGGGCTTGCATTATCGAAAAGCACTTTACTCTTAACAGGCAAGGCGGTGGTCCGGACGACAGTTTTTCGTTAGAGCCAGAAGATCTTAGAGCGCTATGCACTCAAACCAAAACAGCGTGGGCTGCTTTGGGCAAGATAAAAACAGAACGCTCGGAAAGTGAAAAGGGTAATGCCCAGTTTCGCAGATCGCTCTACGTCTGTAAGGAAATCAAACGTGGTGAGCCGATTACGGCGGATAACATCAGGAGTGTCAGACCCGGATTTGGAGTAGCGCCCAAACACTTTGATGAATTTTTGGGGAAAAGGGCGCGACAAGATTTGTTGGCAGGCACTCCGCTTTCGTGGGGTGCAGTTGAGTGATCTTTCTGTCACGAATGAATTATTTAATTAGAAGAATATTATGATTTTAGGTGAGGGGAAAAAAGAAGGGCTAGATATTCTAGTTACAACCTACCCGGAACAAGGGTCAAGGAATGTAGGAGATAAATTAATATCAGTGTCCGCACTGAAGCTGATTCGGTATCGAGTTCCGGACTATGACCCGGTGATGATTTTTCGCGAAGAGTCGTTAGAGCGATTTGAAAAGAGCGCGGTAAGAACAATATTAGCGCCGGGTTTTTCGGTGAATGATGGTGCTTACCCAAATCTATTCAAGCTTTACGAAGACATTAAGGGCCTGTCTGGGATTTTTTACCCGGTTGGGTGCTCTTTTCAGCACTTGGTTCCTCTCAAAGAAACATATGAAAACTATGAATACTCTGAGGAGACATTAAATTTTCTGAAAACGATTGCGCAAGGATGCGGTCCGTTGCCTTGTCGCGATCAGTTGATAGTCGGTATGTTAGATAGACATAAAGTGCCGGCGTTTTATTGCGGGGATCTAGCTTTATATGACGATGATGTTGTCGGTTCTGAATTCGTGCCGCCTGCCAATATACGGTCAGTAGTTTTTACTGTGCAACACAAGCCGAAGTTTATGCAGCAATCATTTTCTATGCTGAATCTCATAAAGGCGGAGTTTCCTGATGCAGAGCTATATGTGGCCCATCATAGCAAGGTTAACAAGAATTCCCAGCAGGTATCTGAGTATGCGAAATCTATTGGGTTTGTTGAGCGAGATTTGTCAGGTGATATTAGCAGTCTGGATTTTTACGAAGGAATAGACCTGCACATTGGTTACAGACTGCATGGGCATATTTCGTTCTTGAGAAGAAGGAAGCCTAGTTGCTTGCTAATCGAAGATTCTAGATCTTTTGGAATAGCTAATACAGAACATTTGAGTGTTGGTGCTTTTGATGGTCATAGCGATGATGGAGAAAGGGTCGATCAGAATGCTCCAAAACGAGTCATTGAATATGTGCGTGGGCAAGTTGAAAGTAGCTTTTATGATTTTCATCGGCTATTCAATTTTGTGGATAAAAGTTATCTCTCTTGTGTTAGGCCGTATTTTGATATTTTTTCCGAGCGGCTTGGCTGGCAAAAGAGTATGGCCTCAAGGTTTGATGAAATAAATAAAATATAAGGAAAAATATTCATGTCTCGCTATCACAGTGTAAAGCAAAGAGCTTTATTAGAAATCAAAAAAAACGAAACTTTATTCCGTGTGGTGAAGATGATTTTGGGGAAGAATAAAAAGTCTCTCAAGCGTTCCGTTACGAATAAAGTTGAATTAATTGCTCCTGGGAAAGTTGTTCAAGATAAATTGATTGGGCCTGAGAAAATTATCCAGCCTAAATTGGTTAAGCCGGTTAAGGGTGGTTTGATTGATAAATGTGAAGAGCAAAATAAAATACTTGAGGAGTTTATTTTTAAATTTAGGTTGAGAAACTATACTTCTGCTGCAGATTTGATAAGTAGACTGTCTTTGATAGATTTAAATGATAAGCACAAGCTGGATGTTATTCAGTGCATGCTCTCCGCTGATAGGGGTGTCGAGGCAGATATTGTACTGGGTTCTTTGATTGATAAGTTGCAGACTGATAAGAGTGGTTTGCCTTATCTGGGGGGGGTCGCAGATAAAGTATATGTTTCAGGTTATGAATATGGTAGAAAAATAAAAATTTGGAATGAGTTGAGGTCTCTATCTGGTGATGATGATCGTGGTAGAAAAAATAATCGTCAGTTGGATTGGCTGGAGTTTAGGCTGCGAAATGAAAGGGAAATCAGCGTAGATCCCTTAAGCTATATAGATATTAAACAGCGGGATATAGGTGCTCTGAAAGACCATGCTCGTTTTCTTTCTGCACTTAAATCTCATGGCTACGATCAAATAATAAAAGAAATTCTTCTCCAGCTTTATGAGAGTAGTCAGTTTTCAGATCTGTTCACTCTTAGATCATTTTTGATCTTTTGGCCTCAGTGGTTTGAGGGGCGGAGTATTGCCGAGAAAATACCAGATAAATTTAAAAGTGAACTTTCGCTCTTGGTCGCTCTGCATGGAAATTACAAGGAGTACCCTGAATTTTTTGATATGTATCATGAATGCCTTGAAATCCAAACGAAAAAATATTGGAACTCAAATCTCTTTGAAAAAGATGCTATTCTCCGTACCTTTTTACGGCTTGACTTCTTAGAGCTTGTTCAGGATTTGGTTTTTGCTGATGATTTGCCAGGTGAAATTTTACCTGCATATATTGCGAGAGGGTTTAAGTATTTTGATGCAGATGACTATCACTCATCTAGAAGTTGCTTTCTTCATGTTTTAGAGCAGGATCCGTCTGATGGATTAGCGGCTTCTGGCCTTCGACTCGCGTATCCGCGAACGGGGCATGACATGCGAGCAATTCTAGGTCTAAGAGATAGAATTGGCTATGGAATAAAGAGTGCGGGTCGAATAGGGCTTCGACCACTTGGAAGTGAACTCACGATTGCAGAGCTTATGAGTGGTAATTATGTTGCTGGATTATATAGCAAAAGAAAATCTAGACATTGGCTTAAGTTGGAGAGCTTTTATGGAGGGAAATTTCTAAATTATAAGGAATTTCAGCGATTTAATTTGAGAAATAAAAAGCTTTTTGTGATTGGTGATGAGGGTGTTGGTGATGAAATAAGGACTGCTCAATTCTATAGCGAATTAAGCGAGCGATTTGAGTCGGTAACAATTTCGTGTGATCCACGATTGGTTAATATTTTCTCCAAGTCCTTTCCAAGAATAAATTTTATACCTGTGCGCAGATTCCGAAAAGGAGTGTCCGAGCCTGGTGTAGAAGAGCAAGCTCGCCTTAACGGATTTGATGAGAAAATTGCGAGTTATTTGACCGAAGAGTGTCGTGCCTATCTTGATTCAGCAGATTACATTACATTCGGTCAAAATTTATTTTTTAATCACTTTACAGGGAATTTGCCAAGGCCGCCCAAAGGTCCATATTTGGATTGGGTTGGAGGCAGTGATGGGTTGAATAAAAGAAAGGAACCTCTGCGAGTTGGTTTGCTCTGGAGAAGTCATTTTAAAAGCCGGATGCGTGATTTTATGTATTTGTCTCTTGAGGATTTTTTGCCTCTAACAGATATACAAAATATTGAGTTATGGTCAGTTCAACACTGTATTGATGATGAGGAAATAGAGCTATGCCGTGCGCACGGTATTAAGCTGATAGAGAACGTTGATCTTTTCAATGACTTCGAAGGGCTTTCTAGTTGTTTGCAGAATATGGACTTGTTAATTGGCATAAGCTCTGTACCGATTGAGTTAGGAGCAGCGCTGGGTACTGAGGTCTGGATGCTCGGTTTCTCTCCCGAAAATTATTATCTTAGAACCGCAGGCGGAAAGGATCCGCATGATAGATATACTCTGAACTCTACGGTAATTGCTCCGCCGTGGATCGATTTTTCCGAGCCCCGAGATGATTGCGTGCGGCAAGTGTTTGATGAGGTACGTAAGAAACTTGGCGAAAAAGTAAGCATGAGTAAGTCGGCGTGAAACTGAGGGCTAGGGCTGTTTTTATAAAAGCCAAATTGCGCTTGAAATTGCGCGCAAAGAACGTCCTGGTTGATCTTATAGCGCGCCACTTCCCCGGAGTGGCTGCGACTTTGGGTGCGAGAAATGCTCAGAATCGAGACGATGTTGCCGTTTTGGCTTATGCCCTAGCGCACGCGACCGACCCTCTGACTGCATTGAATTACTATTCGAATGGTTTTAATTTTTCAAATAAAACGCTCTGGCTAGTGCTGTGTAACCTTCAGGAAAATAGGAAGCCTGCTTTTGATCGGATAATGCATGATGCAACCCATGTGAGCTCGTCAGAGCTTCGGCTACAGTTGTTGATCAAGCAGGTTTCTCTACAGCAGACCATGGCCAGTGACGTGACAATTGGTGGCATGGTGGACACCTATAACTGCATACGCCCACACCTTGAGAATCAAAAGGGGGTAGCGGCAGACTTGGCATCGCTATTGATCGATAAGGCGCCGATTGAAAATATTGAATCGTGGCTGCAGAAAGTGGAACTTGATATTGGCTTGCTGACAGAGTTTCAACAACTCAAGTTCTTGTTTCGGTTATCTCGATCACAGGATAAATTGAGGTTTGAAAGTTGGGAGAATCGGCTGTTGCCAATGGTTACTCAGCCTGCCAAATTAAAAATCATGCTGATGCGTTTTTCCCTAGTCGGTGATGATGACGCCTTTTCGAAACTTGAAGAGGCATTCTGCAATATGAACTTTAGTATTTCTGAAATATATAGAGGTCAGATCAAGCCGATATTTGACCAGATCCCTAAATCCAACAATTTTCTGAACGCCAGATTCAGTCCGAGGCTGATTGATGCCCTCCAGGGCTTGATCCTACAGAGGGTCATCGATCGCCAATCTCTGGCTTATATGCGCTTGGGAGACGGTGAAAGTTATGGTTTCGCAGACAATCGCTATATAGATGATATCGGGTTGGTCCGGCAGGAGTTGCACTGGTGGGGGGCAGGGCTGGATGAACCACTCAGGCATGAGCTACAAGATAAGTTTCAAGTTGCCTTGGCTCATGCCGACCTATTAGGCGTTCCGAGTGTTCTTCGGTTGATAAAAGACTTCAGTTTTTCTAAGCGTGATGAATACTCTCGGAACTCGCTGATATCTAGACTGTTTGGTGTTATGCATGGAGTCGGGCCATATCTAGAGTCCAAGCTTGTCTTGGAGGATCAGAGTAACTTGTATTTATTCGATACGAATTTTATTAGCGAGTTATGCCGTTTGGCTAAACGGGTTTATGTGGTCTCCGGTTTGAAATCTTCACTAATTGATAGATGGGCTCCAGATAAAAGCAAAGTAGAGTGTATAGAGATTCCTACTCATCGACTGCTACGCAATGGTGATATTGGCGGTTCCATGCCCGGTATTTTTCCGCATGTGTATCGCGACTACATAACGGAGATCACTGCACGTGCCGAGCCAGGGGCTGTCTTTCTCTTTTCGGCAGGCTTTATTGGTAAGATTTTAATTGCCGAGGCTGCAAAGAAGGGTGCGGTAGCATTGGATATCGGCCAGTTCTTGATTCCCGCCGTGACAGAGGCTGCTTGATGAGATTGGTGAATCTTCCGAAGCTTGTCTTCTATTTCTTTAAAGGACTTGAGAGGAATTTTAAAATAATTCGATACGGGGACGTGCCGAAAATATATGAAAGCTCAATGTACCTTGAGAAATATGCTTTTGCAGACGGGAGGGTGTTGTCATATTTTTCGATAGTAAAAGAGCTTTTAAGGCATTTGCTTCGACCTGTCCAGAAAATATATAAAATACCTAATTCTGATGTTTTGTTCTGTGGCGGCTCTTCCAATAATGAAAAGGAGTTCATCTTTTTTTCAGGGCTTCTTTCAGGAAACTTTCCGGTAGCGAGTTATTCTAGAGAGAAAAATTTATCCTTTGTTCTTGCTCATGAGAAGAAAAAAACACTCGGTGAGCTAGCGTTGGCGGTGCTAATATTTTTTTTATGTGGTTGCTATTTTTTTAGAATAAAAATGGGCCCGATGTCATTTAAGTATCTGGTCGTTTATTCAAAGATTTACCTCCAGGTTTTTTGCAGTTTCCAGCGGGCGCGACAGATACCTAAACTCATGGTGGTCGCCAACGATCACACTGACTTCCCCGTAGCTGCTTCTATGATTATGAAATATTTTGGTGTGCAGGTTGCCTACGTTCAGCACGCCGAAATATCGGAAGCTTTTCCTCCATTGGACTTTGATATTTCAATACTGAGAAATCAAAAATCGCTGGATAAGTATCGAGCTATCGGATGTGTGAGTGGTGATACATTTATTATCCCTCGGGCGGAAAAGCATGCTGCATTTAAGAAAATTACTCAGGGTGTCCGGTCTCCGCCGCAAGTGATCCTGTACCTTAGTTCGGTCTTTGATCCTGATGCCGTTCGAGATTGCATTGAACTGTTGTCTAAAAATCCCGGTGTCGCTGCGGTCGGTATCAAACATCATCCCAGAGCAAGTATGTCAATGCTTCAGGAGTGTTCGGGTATAACTATTTATGAGCAGGTCCCGCAGTTTTCTCATATTGCAATTGTTCCGAACTCGTCTGTGGCTATTGAGTTGCTTGAGCAGGGGGTAGCGGTATTCCAGTACTTCGCACTTGATAGCATTGATGCAGATTATTATGGCCTAGTCGAGGATAGCGTAACCTTAGCCATCGCCCGCCAAGATTTACTGCAAAGCTTTTGGAACACCGATTTTTATGATGCGGCATGGTTGTGTCGATTTACGAGCTACAGTCCAGCTGTTGACGAATCGTGGCGTGAATTAGTGCCTACGCTCACAGCAAGAGTACAAGCGGTCCTGGGTCAAATCTCGCGTTAAATTTCTTGGGTGGTTATGTGTTTCTCAATTTGCTAAAGAATGTCTGGTTACGGCTGCCCTCTTGGAGGGCGTTCGTTTATAGGCCCAGAAAAGACACTTACCTATTTATGCCGATCAACGGAGCGGGGCTGGGGCATCTGACACGATCTCTGGCTGTTGCAAGAAAACTTCAAAATATACAGCCCCAGGCGAAGATAGTTTTTTTAACTACTAGCATTGGAATTACTCTGGTACATCGTGCTGGCTTTACTTGCCACCATATTACGCCTGCGGCGCTTTTGGATGTAGGTAGTATTACCTGGAACAGGTTATTCTATAGGACAGTACTCAGCGTGCTTTCTGTCCATAAACCAGCAACATTGATATTTGATGGAACGGTTCCATATTTAGGTCTTCAACGAGTGATGCGCGCTTATGGTAGAATTGATTACATTTGGATTAAGCGGGGTTTATACAAAGAAGGTGTTGATAGTAAACGCTTGAATAATTTCCTTAAGGAATTTGATAAAGTCATAACTCCCGGCGAATTGGCTGATGATGACTTGGATGTTTTCCTAGGGGCTGGCAATATTCATTCGGTAAACCCTATATCGTTACTCGATAAGAAAGATCTTTTGAGCAGAAGTGCGGCACGCCAAGTGCTTCGCCTTGACGCTGACAGACCTTGTGCTTATATCCAACTGGGCGCGGGAAATATTAATGGAATTTCTGATCTTCAAGAGCGCTTGATATGTAATATGCAAGCTCGCGGCATTCAGGTGGTATTGGCGCAGTCGCCCATTTCACTGCGGCCTGACCCTAATATTAATGCCGATAGCGTCATCGTAGATTATCCCAATAGTAAATATTTTGCTGCTTTCGATTTCGCGGTACTTGCAGGGGGCTATAACTCTGTTTGTGAGGTCGTCACATTGGGCTTGCCAGCTATTTTTTTACCCAACACTGAGACAGGGGCGGACGATCAAGTTAAGCGGGTTATGCAGGCATGCGCTTTGGGGCCATACGAATACTTGGTTGAAGCCGATGACCGCCAGTTCGACCTCGCGGTCGGGCGCTTGTTAGATGGGATGGCTAGCACGGCTCTGTATCAGAAAAGCAATGGTGCAGTTGACGCGGCTAGACTGATCATGCGGGAGCTTGGCTAGGTTCTGTACGAAAGTCGCCGACGGAGGCCAGGCAAGGCCTAGGCGGCCCTACAAACAGGCGAAGAAGCGGAGTTTACAAGCTGTAAAAAGCATTCTGATCGGACTCGCGCATGAGCCTGTATCATTGAGCGCAGGCATTTTTTCCTACAAAACCTAATGAGCGTACTTGGATGCTCGGTCTGTGATATGAAGAATCTGATTGTTGGTATTGCTCAATCCTTGAACTGGTCGCTTTCTTTAGGAAATAAATTTTTCCGTGTAATCCCAGGATGTACAGGAATTACTGTAATTGCGACGATTTTTAGTCAATTTTTTCTATTGGCGGGTTTTTTGCTGCCGCTAAAGGTCGTGTTGCTGCTTGGGGCGGACCATGTGCCCCATTATTTTCCAATGTTTTTGCAGGCTGTAGGCCGCGACCGGCTGATAATTTTGCTAAGCGTTGTTTCTGTCATTTTTTACCTTCTTCATTTAATAACGGCTAAGGTGGTCGATTACTGCTCTAAGTTTGGGGCTGAGAAACTGCTCGCCAAGAGTAAAAAAATGGCGATTTTTGAGAATCAGGAAGATATAGCCCTTAGAGGTTATCAGCGGTACTCGCAAAGTTTGGCCAATTTTTGCTTTTTGTTGATCTGCCTGCTTGGCATGTTGTTTTTTTATACAACGCTGGCCTTGGTGATTTTTGTATATTTTATAATTTCTACTGCTGTGGTTGGGCTTGCGCTGTCTACGGTTTCAAGCTTTAAAAAGCGGATTTTGGACAGTTTGGGAGCGCTGCCCAAGATTTTGGGTGGCATTGGGTTTTTATTTTCCTTTGCGTTCATCGTATTTGACTACCTCGCTGGGAACTCTCCCGGTTTGTTAATTGCAGTGATTTCTTTGCTATTGGCTCGCCAGTTGTTTGGGCGGGTATCAATCTTGATAAAGGATCAGTACGACCTCTATCGACAAAAAGCTCAGTTGTCCGCATTGTTTTTTCACGGAAATATTTTCCAAGGTGAAGCTAAAAATAAGACACGGGGTATGTGGCCGCTCATTGAACCGAATATAAGAGAGCAGTGGGTCGGCAAGGTAGTGGCAGAAACTTTAGGTTTGCCGAAGGTGGAATTTTCTAGTCATTGGGTCCAGATGGGGTTACCTGATGTCCTTTGCTATTTGGTAAAAGTAAAACTTGATAGTGGCCTTGAAAAGGACTTATTAGTCAAACTGTTCAATGTTAATCGCTCATCGTGGGCAAAACACGAAGCGACGTTACTTACAACTCAAGATAATATACCTGCACTCCCTTTTTTGTATGCAACCACAGTTGAAGGTATGAATTGCCATGTTTTCGAGGCGACTGATTACCGTTGCTGTACTGGCGTCGAAACAGCTAAGGCTCAGATGGATTTTCGTGCTGCCTTGGCAGCATGCAGCCCATCAGATTCATTAGTAAGTCTCTATGTTAGATCCCGAACACGGTTGTGGCAGCGTTTGGATGATGATTTATTGTGTCGACTTGAATGGTTGTTGAGTGGTGATTCTGATCCAGTATTGTTTGATCGCTTTCGTTCGGTACTTCAAAATATGCGACAAACACTTGAAAACTTACCGCATTCAATTTTTGTCCAAGATGTGCGACCGGGTATGCTTTGGATAAGTCCAGATGGAAGTTTTGTTTTGGCGAATTGGGGGCGTTGGGAGTTTGAGCCACTTGGTACGCGCTGGACTTTTACTGATAAAGAGGCGGATCGCATCGCTGGCTTTTTTAGAGGGGTTCAATCTGCTCTGCATCCTGAAAAAGTGGTTAGCATCTCTCAGCTCCAATTCTCTGCGTTGATTTATGATTTTGTTTTTTTTATGCAGCGCGCACGATATATAGAGGCGTATGGGCTGATTGAGAAGATTCTCGTCACATTTGACGAAGTTAAGCTATAGAGGGCCCGTGGGGCTTTACTTAAATTTGGAGGGGGTATGGCTAAGGAGGTTTTTTTCCATATAGGGGCTCATAAGTCTGCATCGACTACTATTCAAAATAATCTTAAGCGTAATAAGAGGCAGCTTGTCGATTGTGTTGACTTGGTTCCGGTTTTGGCTGCTGACTATCCGCAATCCAACTTCTTTAGATTTTTTTTGGATATGTCGGATGGTACGGTAAACTTCCATGACCCAGCTGTGTTTGAGTGGGAGGTCCAGAGGGCAAAAGCCAGTTTTGAGGAGATTGTTTCTAATGTCGACTCTGGCAAGTCGTTATTTTTTTCATATGAAGGATTCCTGGGTTACTGTCGATTACATGAGTACAGGCTCCTGTATCCGCATTCTAAATTTGTATTGCAGGCCCTTAAGGAGATAACGTCTGGATTTGATGTTAAAATCGTTCTTGTGGTTAGGAGTCAGGACGCTTATATTGAATCCTGCTATTTGCAACAAATCAAAGTCGGCAGGCTTCTTGATTTTTCTTCCTATTTTAATTCTCTCGTGTTTGACTCCTTTAGTTGGTTGAGAATCGCCGATGAAGCTTCGGGTGTTTTTGGTTATGAGAATGTCAAGGTTCTTCCTTTTGAGACCATTCGTGAGATCGGGGCTTTTGAGTTTATTGCCCGTATAGTTGATTTTTTGATGGGTAGGTGCATGCGAAATATTGATTTTGATTTGATTAGTAAGTCAAATGAAAGTATTTCCAGGAAAGGGCTTCAGTTGTGTTTGGCGGCGTACCCTCTTTTAGAGGACCTGCAAGATAGAAAGGATTTTAGAGCTTTTGTATTTAAGCAGTTTTCGGTCGAGAAATATGGTAGACCAAATTTGATGTCTCAAGAGGAAGCAAAGATTGTTATGGGCTTGTGTGCCGAGTCAAATCTTGAGCTATTCAGTAAGTATATTCCAGATGTGGCTCCTCTTTATGGGTAGTGATTTTTCTATGCTGCTTTTATCTATGGCTTGACTTTTTATCTGCAGGTTATAGTTGGGTGAGTATTTGTTTGCACCGGGGGCATTTAATTCCGCTTGATCGCCAGCAGTTACTTGGTCATGGATCACTTACTGTATGGTTTACCGGGTTGAGTGGTTCTGGTAAGTCAACTTTGGCTTTTGGGTTGGAGCACAAACTTGTGCGCGCTAGCCATCTGGCCTACGTGCTGGATGGTGATAATATTCGGCATGGTTTAAACCGTGATTTGGATTTCACGCCTGCTTCTCGTACGGAAAATATCCGCCGCGTAGCAGAAACGGCCAAGCTATTCAATGAGGCTGGCGTTATTGTCCTTTGCGCTTTTATTTCCCCCTCCACGCAGGACCGTGAACTAGCTAGGGCTATTGTCGGGGAGAATAATTTTTTTGAAGTATATGTTTCGACCCCACTTTATGAGTGCGAGCGACGCGACCCAAAGAGGCTTTACCAGCGTGCCCGCAGTGGCGATCTTAAGAATTTCACAGGTATTGATGCGCCTTATGAAAAACCTCTTGACCCTGACCTTACTGTCGATACCTCAGCGCAAGACGTCGATTTTTGTTTGCAGTTGTTGTTTGACGCACTCCAGTCCAAGACCCGCTTGCTTGAAGCTAGTAATGCATGACCTGCACTGGAATCATGCGCAATGATTCGCGTTGCAATGCTGGTTTGGAATGAATTCCGCAATGATGCGCGGGTGTTGAAGGAAGCCCAAACCCTTCAAGCTGCGGGCTACCACGTGACGGTCTTTGCTTTACACACGCCCGGAGTTACCGCAGAGCAACAGACTCTGGATGATGGTGTCGAAGTAGTGCGGGTGGCGCGTAGCCCGTTGTGGCGGCTGCATAAGCGCAAGGCTTCTGCTGCACCTGATGTGTCGGTTGCTGCTGCCTCCGATGGGCCGATTGGGCGCCTGGGCCTCGTCAGGCAGGTCTTGCGTATTATTGCGCGATTCTGGACTCATTTCGGGTTGCTGTGGCGTATGGTTATGCACAACGCGGATATCGTGCATGCCCATGATGTCAATGTATTGCCCACCGCGTGGCTGGCTGCCAAGCTGTCTGGCGCCAAGATCGTTTATGACGCCCATGAAATCAGCACCAGTCGTGAGGGCTATTCGAGCTTTCGTAACCTGGTTGCTGGGGTTGAACGATTTCTGATGCCGCGAGTTCAGGGCGCGATAACGACGACTGATGCGCGGGCGAAGTTCTTTGCCCGCGCCTACGGCATAGCACGGCCAGTGGTGTTGCAGAATCGCCCGCGTTTCCAGCCGCTGAAGGCGTCAAACCGCATTCGTGAGGAGCTCGGGCTGAGCGAGCCTTGGCCGATCATTCTTTATCAAGGGGGTGTCCAGCAGGGGCGTGGGCTCGAACGTTTGGTTCGTGTTGCTGCGCAAGTGCCGGATACCTATTTCGTGTTTATTGGAGGGGGGCGGCTTGATGGCAGTTTGCGCAGCATTGCCGCCGAGCTGGGCCTTGAGGGTCGAGTTCGCTTTATTCCTACCGTAGCATTGGCTGAACTGCCTTTCTACACCGCCTCGGCTGATATCGGCGTGCAACCGATAGAAAATACCTGCTTGAATCACTACACAACTGACTCCAATAAGTTGTTTGAGTACGTGCAGGCGGGTCTGCCTGTGGTGGCTTCCGATTTGCCGGAAATTCGCCGGGTGGTGCGTGAGTACGATCTTGGCTTGCTTGTGCCCGCTGGCGACAGCAAGGCGCTGGCAGCTGCGCTAAACTGCCTGGTTGCGGATGTCGATAAGCGTCGTTTCCACGCGCGGCAATCACTTAAAGCGGTGGCTGCATTGAGTTGGGAGCAGCAGGAAGGTGAGCTGCTTGCTCTATATGAGCGGATTCTTGGCTATAAGGTGGGCTGACTCAGTATTCTGATGCCAAAGCGAATCTTGTTTCTCAGCTTCTTCTATCCACCTGATTTATCTGCCGGTTCTTTTCGCGCTGTAGCGCTGATGAAAGCGTTGCAGACACAGGTGTCAGGTGATGTGCAGATCGATTTGGTGACGACACAGCCCAATCGTTATCAATCCTTCACTCGGGAGGCCCCGGATTGCGAAGAGCATGAAGGTTGGAGCATTCACCGGGTGCAGTTGCCGGAGCACCAGGGAGGGTTGCGGGGCCGGGCGTGGTCATTCCTGTGCTTCGCTTGGGCGGTGTGCCGATTTGTGCGGGGCCGGCAGTACGATCTGGTTTACGCGACCTCGTCGCGTTTGATGACGGCGCTATTGGGCGCAATGGTTGCTGCCGCTAAAGGTGCACGGTTGTATCTGGATATCCGCGATATTTTCGTGGAGACCTTGCAGGGGGTATTCAAGTCCGCAGTCTGGCGCCCCGGGGTCTGGTTGTTCGGTGCCTTGGAGCGCTGGACGATAGGGCATGCAGATAGGGTCAACCTGGTATCCCCTGGCTTCCTTCCTTATTTCCAGTCTCGCTACCCCAGGGCTCGGTTTGCTGTCTTCTCCAATGGGGTGGATCAAGCGTTTTCCCGGCAGCTCTCGGATAGCGGGGGCGGCGGCAGTGGTGGACCTTTGCGGGTTGTTTATGCGGGCAATATTGGTGATGGCCAGGGTTTGCATAGCATCTTGCCTGCACTAGCTGAGCAATTGGAGGGGCGAGTTCGGTTTCAGGTTATTGGTGATGGCAGCCGTTCTGATGAATTGCGTGATGCTTTGGCGCAGCGCCAGGTTGAGAATGTCGAGTTGTTGAAGCCGATCCCGCGCAAAGAGCTTCAGAGCTTTTATGAGCGCGCCGATGTGCTTTTCCTGCATTTGAATGATTTGCCGGCCTTCCGGCGCGTACTGCCATCCAAGCTCTTCGAATATGCCGCTTCAGGCAAGCCGATCTGGGCCGGTGTTGGAGGTTATGCGGCCGGGTTTGTTAATCGCGAGATAGCGAATGCAGCTGTATTCCCGCCATGCGATGTAATACAGGCTGTGCGCTGTCTTGAGCAGCTGAGTATGGCGTGTGTAGATCGTAGTGCTTTCACCGAACGTTATACCCGGGAGCGCATCATGCGCGAGATGGCGCGAGATGTACTCGAACTGCTGGAGTCGGCCTGATGCGGGGTTGCTCACTAGTGCCGGTGGTTTTGTCGAGTGGGCCTTGTTGAGTCGCTTGCGCGGCACGCAGGGCCTTATGCCCGTTACCGAACTTTGACGTGATGCGTTGGGCGGTGTCGGTGAGTTAAGGCCGGGGCGCAATCCGCTAGCTTTTCGCGACCTATTACGGGCGGATTGCCGTCTGGTCCTCTTGGCCATTACCGGCAATGGCAGGTGCTTCAGTGGCCGTATCGTCAACCTCTCAAACCGGTGGCCGAGGCAGGCAGATCCATCGTAAGCGCTCCACAAACCCCACCTATTGCTGATGGAGCAAGCCGGTCAGGATGTGGCCGTCAGTTGGCAGTTCCACGGCAGCAGCGCCTCGTAACCTTCAACGCTGTTGGCCAGTGGTAGGCGTTCGAGGACATGGCGCAGCCAGGCGTAGGTTTCTCGCCCGTTGGCCTTGGCGGTTTCGATCAGGCTATAGATAGATCTGCGCGCTGGCGGTGGCGCCCTTGGGCGTGTCGCTGAACAGCCAGTTCTTGCGGCCGATGACGAACGGGCAGATGGCGTTTTTGGCACGGTTGTTGTCGATCGGCAGGTGGCCAGCTTCGACGTAGCGTTCCAGTCGGCTCCAGTTACTGGCCAGGTAGTTCACTGCTTTGCCCAGGGCGTTCTGCGCCGTGACCTGCGGCTGGGTTTTGTCCAGCCAGGCCTTGAGTTGGGCAAGCAGCGGCAGGCTGTGCTGCTGACGGCCGTGGTGGCGCTGTTCATCGCTGGCATCCTTGAGTCCGCGCTCGATGCCGTAGAGTTTGTTGATCATCCCCAGCGCGATGTCGGCGCGTCCGGTTTTGCCCTTCGGCTGCACCTTTTGCGCTTCGACGAACTTGCGCCGGGCATGCGCCCAGCAGGCCAGCCGTTCGACGCCCGCTTGCGCGGCCAAAGCGTTGTAGCCGGCGTAATCGTCGGTCATCAGGTAGCCGCGATAACCGTCGAGCAGGCGTAGCGGTACCTCCTGCGCACGGCTGGTTGTGTAGTCGAACAGGATCACCGGCCGGTCTGGCGGGCCGCCGGTCTGCACCCACATCCAGGAGTGGCTGCTCGGGTCGCGCCCCGGCTCCTTGAGCACCTGCACGCGGGTTTCATCGCAGTGCAGCACCGGGTAGTCCAGTAGCGTGTCGCGCATCAGATTGAGCAGCGGTTGCAACTGCTCGCCGCACTGGATCACCCAGCGCGCCAGGGTTTGCCGGGGGATGTCGATGCCGTGCCGACTGAGCATCTTCTCGAAGCGGTACAGCGGGATGCCGTCGGCGTACTTGGTGCTCAGCAACATCGCCAGCACGCTCGGGCTGACCAGGCTCTTCTCGATCAGTTGCGCCGGCTTGTCAGTGGTTGCCAGGGTGGCTTCGCAGCCCTTACAGGCGTATGTCTTGCGGATGTGTTTGATCACCCGCACCTGCATCGGGATGATTTCCAACTGCTCGCTGGTTTCTTCACCAATGACGTGCTTGCGACAACCGCATGCGCAGGTCAGCTCGTGCTCGGGCAGTTCATGGATGACCTCGACACGCGGCAGATCAGCTGGCAGCAGCTTGCGCTTGCCACGACGCTTGGTCGGCGCGACAACTTCTTCCTCGACCTCTTCGACAGACGCTTCGAGCACGGCTTCGGTGAGGCTTTCGGCTTCGTTGAAGATCTCCAGCTGCGGCGAGTCGGGATCGACGGTCTGCTCGGATTTGCGGCCGAACAGGCGCTGAATCAACAACGCGTTTTGTTCACGCAGGTGTTCAATCTGTCCGTCTTTCTCCGACACCTGCTCATGCAGCGACAGCAGCAGCTGCTTCAGCAAAACAGGGTCGTCAGGGAGGGTTTCTGGCACGGAAATCATGCCGTGGATTATACCGGCTCAGGTCACAAAACGCGGGGTCAAAATCTGGTGCGGACGGTTGCGCCACAGGTAGATGCCGTCGAGCAGCCAGTTCAGTTTGTCGACCGTCAGCACGATGGCTTCCTCTTGATCGGATGGCGATGTTTTGAACCGCTCGGCATCAAGGCGCTTGAACCACAGGCAGAAGCCATTGCGCTCCCAATACAAAATCTTCACCCGGTTACGCGACTTGTTGAGAAAGACGAACAGTACCGGGTCGAACACGGCTACTTTGATGTCCAGCTCGACCAGGACGGCCAGGCCGTCGATGGACTTTCGGAAATCCACCGGCTTGGGGTAGAGGTAGACTTTTTCGACTTTAGCGTCGGGGCGCATCATGGTGGCTGGCTCCAGAAAGAAATTGGAGCACAGCATTAGCTGGGCTGCGGGTCAGTTGAAGATGGGGTCTATGGAACGCTTACCGTGGAACTGTTCGCCAGCCTCGGCCTACTGAAAGCAGACCTTATCCTGGCGGACGCGGTTTATGGAGCGCTTACCCGTCTATGGCGGTAAACCCTCATACGACGCAGTCAGCCTAATAGGCTCCAATGGCCACGCTACGGTCGCCTCGCCGACCTCTATACACCAAAACCCAGAAATGCACATCCGTACCCTGAGAACCGCTTCGCGTCACATATCCGAGGCAGGAGCCGTATGCGGTAGTTCCGCACGTACGGATCTGTGCGGGGGCGGCAGGTAACTGCCATCCCTACCGCGACCTGTTCAGGAGGGGCTGCCTAGATTTCAGCTTGTCGGACTACTGCTTGAATTTCTGGCAAAGTGGAAAGGAACTTTCCGTATTGCGTCATGGCACCATCGGTGATGTGTTGGTTGTCCCAGAATAGTGGGCTCTCGTAGGAGTCGTTGAGCCAAAGCCTGCATGATTTAGAGCCGCAGAAAAAAGCACCTATGTCGGCAAAATTAACCCCCGATAGCTGAGCCAGTTCCCGCGCCTGCGCAGTGAGTTCTAAATGGTTTAGGGGCAACATTTTCTTGTCATCTCGATAAACCTTCACAGGGATACTGAGTCCGTTCGGTAGTGCTTTGATCAACTGATCAACTGATCGACCTAATGCCGGTGTGACGCCAAGCATTACGACATTTCTTGTGATTTTCTGAATGAGTGGAATACTATTTTTAATAGTGGGCCAGTCTTTTTGTCGATAACTAAAATTAAGTATCACGCCGCCGATACTTATTTTTTCTGAAATGCTCTTGAGTGTTTCTTCTAGTTCAGGAAAGCAGGTTATTTTTTTGCTTCTGTGTAGCATCTCAACAGGCGGGCAACCTGAGTGGTGCAGCATTATGAAATTAACCGACGGAAAGGATCTTCTTAGTGCGTGCGCCGTGTCCCGGCCGATGCTGTCACCAATGATAAGTATATTTTTTTGTTGTGCCTGCTTTTCAAGACAAAGTAACACTCGCTCTTGCGTGTTTCCTCCATCAAAGCTGCATGTATAGCCAGCGTGTACTTCGGGTAGGAACTCAGGAATTCCGCCGTGGAAATTTAGGTTTAATGTGGCGTGGTAATGTTTCTTTTCGATTTCTAGTGTGGCTAAAGTTTTTACTTTGATGTCATCATATAATGCAAGTCTGACGCTTGTGCTTAGTTTGTTTTTTAGATGTATGGTGCTGGAGATGTAAGTGGATGAAATAATTAATGCTAGTCCGACCATGCTTGTTAAACCGAATTTATAAATTCCCGCTTTGCTTGCGAAGGCTTGCTTGCGCCTAATCGGCTGCTCTAGCCAGTAATAGGATAAAGTGGCAAGGAGAAAAGCCATTAGGATGGCTGCACTCATAAGAGCGGGAGTGGTCATCGGGTTAACGGACCGGACGAATACTAGGATAGGCCAATGCCAAAGATATAGGCCATAGGAAATCAAACCGACCCAAATAAATGGTTTACATTTGAGCACCGGAGAGATGAAACGCCCGCTACCCGAAGCCATAATTACCAACACTGTGCCAATGATTGGGATTAGGGCAGATGGACCTGGGAAAATCACTGCTGGAGTAAAGAAAAAAATTGCCCCTAGAATTAAAGTAATACCAGCCAACTCAAGAGCGTCGGAAATTATCTGGTTTTTGGGGGGCGGAAATTTTATGCATGCCAAAATTGCCCCTGTCAGCAGCTCCCAAAATCTGCCGAAAGACCCATAAAACGCCAAGTCAATTTTTGCTGACCAGATTAGATGGCCTGAATAACAAAAGGACAGTATAAATAAAGTGGTGCAAAGAGCAAGTGGGCTTTTTTTTAACTTAAATGTCAGCAAAAGGAGTAGTGGGAAGAGTAGGTAAAATTGCTCCTCAATAGAAAGTGACCACATGTGTAATAGAGGGGTAAGTTCTCCTGGTCCGTCAAAGTACCCGACTGACGAGAAAAAGTACCAGTTTGAAGCAATCGCAAGGGTTGAGTACAAGCTCTTTGTGGTTTCGGTAAACTGCTGTTGCTCAAATAAAACAAAAGCCGAAAGCCAGGACAGTAAAAGTACAGGAATCAGCGGCGGTACTAGGCGCCGTATACGTCTCTCGTAAAAGGTGCTGAAAGAGAAAGTATTAGTATGTATTTCATTGAGTATGATGGAGGTTATTAGGAAGCCTGAGAGTACGAAAAAAATATCTACGCCGACGAATCCGCCAGGGAATAGAGTAAATCCTGCATGAAAAAGCAAAACGCTAAGAACGGCTATCGCTCTAAGGCCGTCCAGCTCTGGTCTGTATGAGAACAATTGTCAGGCTCCTACGATTTGGAATGGAATCCTAGCACTGCTGAATAGCTATGGTCACCAAACCAAGTGAATGCGTAAGCGTTCCATAAACCGCATCCGTCAGGACAAGGTACTGCTTTCAGGAGGTCCGGGCTGGCCAGCACTTCCATGGCAGCAACGCTTCGTAGCTTTACGGTACTGTTGACGTGAGGCGGGCGTTCGAGAATGTAGCGCTGGTAAGCGTAGGGCTCTTACTCTTAGCTGTTATATGGGTGGGTCGCCTAAACTGAATCGCCCCGGCTTTTGTGGAGGCCATTTCGTTTAAGTCAGGCTGCCATGGCCTGACCTGTTTGTTGCTGGTGGAAGTTTGCCTCAGCTTCCGCAGGCGAGATATAGCCGATTGAGCTCAACAACCGTTGGTGGTTGTACCAGTGCACCCATTTCAGGGTCGCCATTTCTACAGCCTCGCGGCTCTTCCATAACTGACGGTAAATCAACTCGGCCTTGTACAGACAGTTGATGGTCTCAGTCAAGGCGTTGTCATAGCTGTCGCCCTTGCTGCCAACCGAAGGCTTAATACCGGCCTCTGCCAGCCGCTCGGTATAGCGGATCGAGACGTACTGTCTGCCGCGGTCGCTGTGGTGGATCAGCTCACCCGTACGATGTGGCTGACGGGCATACAGAGCCTGTTCCAGGGCGTCCAGTACGAAGTCGGTCTTCATGCTGGTACTGACTCGCCAGCCGACGATACGGCGTGCAAAGACGTCGATCACGAGCGCCACGTACAGCCAGCCCTGCCAGGTCAATACATAGGTGAAGTCAGACACCCACAGCTGGTTCGGGCGGTCGGCATGGAGCTGGAGCTGGACACGATCCAGCGGGCAAAGGGCCTTGTCGCCGGCCACCGTTGTCCGCACGACCTGGCCACGTCTGATGCCCTGCAATCCAGCTCGACGCATTAAGCGCTCCACCGTGCATCTGGCTACCTCGATGCCTTCTCGCCGCAGCTGCTTCCAGACCTTCACCGCGCCATAGCACTGCATGTTGGCATCCCACACTCGCTGGATTTCCGGGGTAAATGTGTCGTCGCGCCGTGCACGGCAGGAGCGCAGTGCCGGGTTACGAAGTTGGGCCGCGTGCCTGCGGTAACCGGACGGGGCGATCTGCAAGACGCGGCAGATCGACTCGCCCCCGAGACGGTCACGATGCTGATCGACAAATGTCCTCAGGACTTGGTGCGGCGGTCGAGCTCCGCCTACGCATTGGCTAGGCGCAGGATCTCGTTGGCCTTGCGCAGCTCACGGTTCTCGCGCTCCAGAGCCTTGATACGCTCACGCTCTTCACTGGTCGGCCCAGGACGCTGGCCGGCATCGGTCTGATGGCGACGAATCCAACCATGCAAAGTTTGCGGAACACAGCCGATCTTCGGCGCGATGGCCTCAATAGCGGCCCACTCGGAGGGGTAATCGTTCAGGTGTTCCAGAGCCATGCGCACGGCACGTTCACGGACTTCAGGGGAGTAGGTCGTGGTCTTTTTCATAGCCTCATCTTCTCAAGAGTTGAGGCCTCCACAAAAGCCGGGGCGATTCAGGTTGAGCGCATCCCTGGCGAAATCACCATCCTCAAGCGTTACAGCATCGGGGGGCTATCGGCCTCAAGCGCAAGATCGAGAAGGCAAAAGCCCAAGTGAGAGCCAAGGTTGAGCATCCGTTTCGGGTGATCAAGCGCCAGTTCGGTTATGTGAAGACACGCTTCCGTGGTCTAGCCAAGAGCACGGCGCAACTGCTGACGCTGTTCGCGCTGCCCAATATGTGGATGACTCGCAGACATTTACGACCAATGCGGGAGAGGCGCCTGAAGTGCGGGCAATAGCCGCCGCGAGGTGCTTGCGGCGACTAAAAACACAAAATAAGCGGGTGATCTGATTGTTTTTGATCGACTTTCCGCTTTCAACATCAACAGGCTGAAGTCGACCATAAATACTTGGCTACTTCAGAGGATCCTAAGATTTTCGCGACCTGTTCACTGGTAGATAGCCGCCTGGACTACCTGGCCATTGCCATTGTCAGTAATGGCGTGCGCTCCAATGGCCGTATTGTCAAGCTCCTCAAGCCTGGGCCGAGGTAGGCGTAATTACCAGACTGAAGGCATCGCAAGTCGACAGATCTAGCGCTTTGGCCTGCTTGATGGGTGTGTGGAAATGTGCAAGGTGCTATGTCATTCGCGCGCAAGTCCGTCTCATGATTGGATATTCGGCCTGTGCGGATCAGAAGGGGTTGGTGAATTTTGTGGTGTGTATGCGAGAATGCCGGCCTTAAATTCGCATCGTGCGCGGCGGTCTTTAGACCAAGCAGCTGATAGCGGGTGCCTGGGTCTGCCCATGGCGCCGCCAAAGGTTCCATCGAGATATTAATCCTTGAAGCGTTGAGAAAGTGGAGTGTGATTGTGAAGGCTGATTCGCTACAGGCGTGTATCGATAAATTCAAGAGCAGGGATGCGCTGATCGGTATCGTCGGTCTGGGTTATGTCGGCCTGCCATTGATGCTGCGTTACAACTCGATAGGTTTCTGTGTGCTCGGCATCGACATCGACGCTGACAAGATCGAAAAGCTTAATGCTGGGCAAAGTTATATCGAGCATATTGCCAGCGAGCACATTGCCAAGGCGCGCAGTAGCGGCTTTGAAGCAACCGCGGACTTTCGTCGCGCCAGTGAATGTGATGCCCTGATTCTTTGCGTGCCCACCCCGCTCAATAAGTACCGTGAGCCTGATATGAGCTTTGTGATCGGCACGACTAATGCTATCAAGCCATATCTGCGTGCTGGCCAGATCGTTTCGCTGGAAAGTACTACTTACCCGGGCACGACCGAAGAAGAATTGCTGCCGCGCGTACAGGAAGGTGGTCTGAAAGTAGGCGAAGATATCTATTTGGTGTATTCGCCCGAGCGCGAAGATCCCGGCAACCCGAGCTTCGAAACGCGCACCATACCCAAGGTCATCGGTGGGCATACCGCGAACTGCCTGCAGGTGGGGATCGCACTTTACGAGCAGGCGATCGATCAGGTAGTGCCGGTCAGCTCAACCAAGACAGCGGAGATGACCAAGCTGCTGGAGAACATCCACCGCGCGGTCAATATCGGCCTGGTCAACGAGATGAAGGTTGTCGCCGACCGCATGGGTATCGATATCTTCGAGGTGGTCGATGCGGCTGCCACCAAACCCTTCGGTTTCACCGCCTATTATCCCGGTCCCGGTCTGGGCGGTCACTGCATCCCCATCGACCCCTTCTACCTGACCTGGAAGGCGCGCGAGTATGGCTTGCATACGCGCTTCATCGAGTTATCCGGTGAGGTCAACAAGGCGATGCCCGAGTACGTGCTGGGTAAGCTGATGGATGGATTGAATGACCGTGGTCGGGCGCTCAAGGGTAGTCGGGTGTTGGTGTTGGGCATCGCCTACAAGAAGAACGTCGACGATATGCGTGAGTCGCCCTCCGTGGAGATCATGGAGCTGATCGAGGCCAAGGGCGGCATCGTGGCCTACAGTGATCCGCACGTGCCGGTGTTCCCCAAGATGCGCGAGCATCATTTTTCGCTCTCCAGCGAGACGCTCACAGCCGAAAACCTGGCTACTTTCGATGCCGTGGTGCTCGCCACTGACCATGACAAGTTCGACTACACGCTGATCCAGACGCACGCGCGTCTGCTGATCGACAGTCGCGGCAAATACCGCGCGCCGCAGGCGAACGTTATTAAAGCCTGAGTGTTTTTGCGCGGCTGCACCCTGGGCGCAAGCCGCCCAGCGCCATGGCGGTTCGCTCCACCCCCTTCACGAGAGACAGCATGAAACGATTTGCCCTCATCGGTGCCGCCGGCTACATCGCGCCGCGCCATATGCGCGCCATCAAGGACACCGG
Organism: uncultured Pseudomonas sp.; assembly: GCF_946886105.1. Next base: position 75,491 of record NZ_CAMPHV010000016.1, read on the forward strand.
TAATGAGCTGGCCTGCGCCTACGATATCAACGACTCGGTCGGCATTATCGATAGCCTCTCGCCACAGAGCGAGTTCTTTACCGAGTTCGAACGCTTCTACGACCATGCCTGGCGCCTGAAGCGCGACTCGGCAACTGCCCTGGACATCGTATCGGTCTGCTCCCCCAACTATCTGCACCACCCGCACATCACTGCCGGCCTGCGCCTGGGGTGCGACGTGATCTGCGAGAAGCCGCTTGTGCCCAACGCCGCGCTGCTCGACGACCTGGCGCTGACCGAGCGTGAGACCGGCTGTCGTTTGTGGAACATCCTGCAGCTGCGCCACCACCAAGCGATCATCGATCTGAAGCAGCAGGTGGAGGCGGGCAAGCAGGACCATAAGCACGAAGTCGAGCTGACCTATATCACCAGCCGAGGCAAATGGTACATGGAGAGTTGGAAGGGCGATCCGCGCAAATCCTTCGGCGTGGCCACCAATATCGGCGTGCACTTTTACGACATGCTGCACTTCATCTTCGGCAAGCTGCAGCGCAACGTCGTGCACTACGCCAACGAGTTCAAGGCGGCGGGCTACCTGGAGTACGAGAGCGCGCGCGTACGTTGGTTTCTCTCCATCGACGCCAACGACCTGCCGGACTCGGTGAAGGGTAAGAAGCCGACCTATCGCTCGATCACCTGCGACGGGGCCGAGATCGAGTTCTCCGAAGGCTTCACTGATCTGCACACCGTTAGCTATCAGGCCATTCTCGATGGCAAGGGCTACGGCATCGAGGACGCGCGGCATTGTGTAGAAACCGTGGAGACCATCCGTACCCTAGCGCCAAGCCGTGCTCAGGATGGTGAGGGTCACCCGTTTCTTGCACGGCTGCTGGGTTGAGTCATGAGCCATTACCAACACCCCAGCGCCATCGTCGATGAAGGCGCGCAGATCGGCGAAGGCTCGCGCGTTTGGCATTTCGTCCATGTTTGCGCTGGCGCCCGCATCGGTAGCGGCGTGTCCCTCGGGCAGAACGTTTTCGTTGGCAACAAAGTTGTCATTGGCAACAACTGCAAAATCCAGAACAACGTCTCGGTCTACGACGGCGTTACCCTGGAAGAGGGCGTTTTCTGCGGCCCGAGCATGGTTTTCACCAACGTTTACAACCCCCGCTCTTTGATCGAGCGCAAGAGCGAGTACCGCGACACCCTGGTCCGGAGGGGGGTGACGCTGGGTGCCAACTGCACCATCGTCTGTGGCGTGACCATCGGCGAGTTCGCCTTCATTGGCGCCGGCGCGGTTATCAATAAACATGTACCGGCCTATGCCCTGATGGTCGGCGTACCGGCACGGCAGATCGGCTGGATGAGCGAGTTTGGTGAACAATTGGAGCTGCCGCTGGAAGGCGAGGGCAGCGCACCCTGTATTCATACGGGGGCCAACTATGTGCTTCGTGGCAAGGTACTGAGCAAGGAGAGCGTGGCGTGATCGAGTTCATCGACCTCAAGGCGCAGCAGGCGCTGATCAAGGGCAGTATCGACGCAGGCATCGCACGCGTACTTGCGCACGGCCAGTACATCCTCGGCCCGGAAGTGAGTGAGCTGGAAGAGAAACTTGCCGCCTTTGTCGGAGCCAGGTACTGCATCAGCGTTGCCAACGGCACCGACGCCCTGCAGATTGCTCAGATGGCACTCGGCATAGGCCCGGGCGACGAGGTCATCACCCCGGGCTTCACCTATATCGCCACCGCCGAGACCGTGGCGCTGCTGGGCGCCAAGCCGGTGTATGTGGACGTCGATTCGCGCACCTACAACCTTGATCCGCAACTGATTGAGGCGGCCATCACGCCGCGTACCAAGGCGATCATCCCGGTGTCGCTGTATGGCCAGTGCGCTGATTTCGACGCCATCAACGTTATCGCTGCCAGGCACGGCATCCCGGTCATCGAGGATGCTGCGCAGAGCTTTGGTGCCAGCTACAAGGACAAGCGCTCCTGCAATCTGAGCACCATCGCCTGCACCAGCTTCTTTCCGAGCAAGCCGCTGGGCTGCTACGGCGACGGCGGAGCGATATTTACCAACGACGAAGAGCTTGCCAGGATCATCCGGCAGATCGCCCGGCACGGCCAGGATCGCCGCTACCACCATATCCGCGTCGGGGTTAACAGCCGCTTGGATACCTTGCAGGCCGCGATCCTGTTGCCCAAGCTGGAAATCTTTCCGCGCGAACTGGAGCTGCGTAAGCAGGTCGCCGGACGTTATGCCGGCCTTTTAGATGCGGCTGGCATTGCCGAGCCTTTTGTCGAGGCGCACAACAGTAGCGCCTGGGCGCAGTACACGGTACAGGTAGGCGCGCGCGATCAGATCCAGGAGCGCCTCAAGGCTGCCGCTGTGCCCACGGCGGTGCATTACCCCATTCCGCTGAACCGCCAGCCGGCGGTAAAGGACGATGCAGCTAGGCTGCCGGTGGGCGATGCGGTTGCCGAGCAGGTCATGAGCCTGCCGATGCATCCGTATCTGGATGAGGCGACTCAGGTGTTCATCATCAATGCATTGCAAGAGAGTCTGGGTGCATGACTTGTAAAATTGTCACCATCGTTGGTGCTCGTCCGCAGTTCATCAAGGCTGCAGCGGTCTCGCGGGAGATTCTCAAACATCCGGGCAAGATCGATGAGGTGATGGTGCATACTGGCCAGCACTACGATCCGAACATGTCCCAGGTGTTCTTTGACGAGCTGGAGATTCCGGCGCCTAAGTACAACCTGGAGGTTTCCGGTGGCAACCACGGCGCCATGACCGGGCGCATGCTTGAGGGTATCGAGCAGATCCTGCTCGACGAGAAGCCGGACTGGGTGCTGATCTACGGAGATACCAACTCCACGCTCGCTGGCGCCCTGGCAGCGGCCAAGTTGCACATCCCGGTGGCCCATGTCGAGGCTGGCCTGCGCTCGTTCAATATGCGCATGCCTGAAGAGGTCAACCGCATCCTCGCCGACCGCGTCTCCAGGCTATTGTTATGCCCCACACGGGTTGCCGTCGAGAATCTAGCCCGTGAAGGCGTCGTCCAGGGTGTACACAACGTGGGCGATGTCATGTACGACGTGGCTCTCTACTACCGTGAGCGTGCGAAGGCACAGAGCAAGGTGCTGCAAGCGCATGGTCTGCTGGAGAAAGGGTTTGCACTGGCGACCTGTCACCGCGCTGAGAACACCGACGACCCTGTTCGCCTTGAGGGAATCGTATCCGCGCTGGCTGAGATAGCCGATGGGATGCCGGTGATCCTGCCTTTGCATCCGCGTACCCGCAAGCTCCTGCAGCAGTTCGGCCTGGAGCATTACCTTGAGGCTCTGACCGTTGTCGAGCCGCTACCGTTCCTGGATATGGTAGCCCTGGAACAGGCTGCACAAATCATCCTCACTGATTCCGGTGGTGTGCAGAAAGAAGCATTTTTCTATGGTGTTCCCTGCATCACCATGCGTGACGAGACCGAGTGGGTCGAAACCGTCAACCTTGGCTGGAATCATTTGGTCGGCGCATCGCGCGAAACGATTTTGGAAACCTATGTGGCTTTTGCAGCAGGTACTCCAGAAATGGGCGGGCAGCCCTACGGTGATGGCCATGCAGCGGAGCGCATTCTTGCCTTGTTGATGACCTGATGAGTGAGTTGGTCGGCGTCAACGTCTTGTGGCTGGGTACGGAAAGAATCTAGCAGTTTTCTGATATGCCGGTAGCGGTTGGCTCCTCTACTGGTGAGCTTTGTTTATGACAATTAACCTGCCTTGCTGGTACAGTGCCCGCCATTTGGCGGCCTGCCGAGGAGATTGAAAATCAACGTTCCCTTTATCGACCTCAAGCGCCTGGAGCCCGGATTCCACGCCGCGCTGATGGAAAAATTCCATGCCATGACCCTCAACGCCCAGTTTATCGGGGGCTCCGAGGTAACCACGCTTGAAGCTCGCTTGCAGGCAGAGCTGCAAGTAGCGCACGCGGTGAGCTGCGCCAACGGCACCGACGCTTTGCAGCTGGCACTACGCGCGGTGGGCGTAGGTGAGGGTGATGTGGTGCTGGTGCCCAATGTCACTTTCTGGGCGACCTTCGAGGCGGTGGTAAACGTCGGCGCCAGGCCGGTTACGGTCGATGCCGATCTGCGTGACGGTGGCGTCAGCTTTGAGGCTTTCGAGCAGGCTATCTGTGAAGCCAGGCCTAAGGCGGCACTGGTCGCGCACCTGTATGGTTGGGGCAGCGCGCGTCTGCTCGATCTGCGCGAACTATGCCGTGAACAGGGCGTGGTGCTGGTGGAGGACGGTGCCCAGTCTTTTGGCGCGCGTTACCAGGGCGATCCCATCTACAAGGGGGCGCATATTTCCACTACCTCCTTCTACCCGGCCAAGGTGCTGGGCGCCGCAGGTGACGGCGGTGCGGTATTCACCGACGACGCCGAGCTGGCCGACAAGGTGCGTCGCCTCGGCAATCATGGCCGCACCGCCCACTATGGCTACGGCGACGTAGGCTGGAACTCGCGCCTCGATTCGTTGCAGGCGGCGTTCCTCAATCTGTCGCTGGATCACATAGACGCACGCGTTGCTTCGCGCCGCGAGGCGGTTGCCTACTATCAGAAGGCGCTGCCGGCTACCGGAATTCAGCTGATGAGCGCTCCAGCCGGATACGAGGAGAATGGCTACTGCAACGTCTGCCTGGTGCCCGAGCCTGAGGTAAAGGCCGGGCTCGAGGCGCGGCTCAAGGCCGAGGGCATCGGCTTCGGCAATATCTATCCCAGCGTCATGTCCAGCCAGCCAGGCGCTGCCGCTTACCTGAAAGGTCATTTTGGCGGCCAGGTCGGCGAGCAGCTGTGTGCCTCGGTGCTCAATCTGCCTTTGTTCCCGTATATGACCGAGGCTGAGTTGCAGCGTGTGGTCGAGGTCGTCGGCGCTACGCTCGGAGGCGAGCATGCCCGCTAATGACATCTATATTCATCCGACTGCCAACGTATCCGACAAGGCCAGCATCGGCGCCGGCACCAAGGTTTGGATCAATGTGCAGATTCGCGAAAACGTGGTGATTGGCGAGGGCTGCATTCTTTCCAAGGACGTCTATGTTGACCATGCGGTGAAGATCGGCAGCCGCTGCAAGATCCAGAACAGTGTCTCGGTCTATAACGGTGTGGAAATCGGCGATGACGTGTTCGTCGGCCCCAATGCCTGCTTCACCAATGACAAGGTGCCGCGTGCCTTCAATACCGGGTGGCAGGTCACCCCGACACGCATCGACAACGGCGTGAGCATCGGCGCCAACGCCACCATCGTCTGCGGTATCGTCATCGGCGAATTCGCCATGGTCGCTGCGGGCAGCGTGGTTACCAAGGATGTTCCGCCCTACACCCTGGTCATGGGCAACCCCGCGCGTGCGGTGGCCCGCATCGACCGTGAAGGCAACCGCGTTTCTGGAGATGTTTGACGACATGCGAGAACAAGTGCTCAAGGTAGGCCTGATCGGCCTCGGCAACATGGGGCGTAATCACCTGCGCGTATTGTCGATGCTCAAGGGCTTCGAGCTGGCCTTTGTGGCCGATGCCAATGCCGATGTTGCCGCACGTGCAGGCGAGGTGCATGGTGTGCCGGGCGTGGTCGATCCGACAGCGCTGCTGGCGGGGGTGGACGCTGTGGTGATCTGCACGCCCACCGTGACTCACGCGGACTACATTCGCCTGGCCGCCGCGCATGTGAAGAACATCTTCGTCGAAAAGCCGCTGGCCGCCACTCTGGAGGAGGCGCAAGAGATCGCTGCCTTCGCGAAGAAAAAGGGTCTGAACGTTCAGGTCGGCTTCATCGAGCGTTTCAATCCGGCGGTGCAGGCGCTCAAGATGGTGCTGGACAAGACCGAGCGGGTCATCAGCCTCGACTTCACCCGCACCAACAAGGTAAGCGCGCGTATCGCCGATGTAGACGTGATTACCGACTTGATGATCCACGACATCGATCTGGCGCTGTACCTGAATGGGCCTGCTAAGTGTGTGGCAGCCCACGGCTTCGCCCACGGCAGTATGATCGACTTCGCATCCGCGTTGATCACTCACGAAAACGGCCAATTTTCTCGCATCCAGGCCAGCCGGGTGACGGACAAGAAGATCCGGCAGATTGAAGGGACCTGTGTCGATATGTTCGTCGACTGCGATCTGCTGCGTAAGGAAATCCTGATCAACCGTCAGTCCGAGACGCGCGCTAGCGGAAGCCTGCCCTATGCGATCTCGGCGATTCAGGAAGCTGTTGCCGTTCCGCCTCAGGAAGCCTTGCTAACCGAACTACAGGCCTTTATGGCGAGCTGTCGCCAGCCTGCTGCCGGATTGGTGCCCGGTGTCGATGCCGGCGTCGATGCAATGAAGATCTGTGCACAAATTCAAGCGGCGGTGCAGGCATGACGATTCGTGACGGTTTTTCTGGCAAGAACATTCTGGTCACCGGCGGTGCTGGCTTCATCGGCAGCCATCTGGTCGACCGACTGCTGGCCGAGGGTGCCGCGCATGTAGTGGTGATCGACAACTTATTTGTCGGATCCGAGGACAACCTCGCTGAGGCTCTGGCTACTGGCAAGGTAACCTTCTATCGCGACGATGCCGAGCTGAACACTAGCCTGGAATATGTCTTCGCCAATCATGCCATCGACCTGGTGTTCAACTGCGCGACCAAGGCGTTGAATTACTCCTTCCTCAATCCGGCCAATGCGTTCGATACCAACGTCAAGGTGGTGCTGAACCTGCTCGAGCTGCAGCGTCGCGGCCTGTTCAAGACTTTGTGCCACTTCTCCACCTCCGAGGTCTACGGCTCGGCGGTGTATGAGCCCATGGACGAATCGCATCCGCGCAACCCCACCACCACCTACGCCGCCGGTAAAGCCGCGGCCGACCTGGCGGTGGAAAGCTACGTACGCATGTTCGGCCTGGATGCCTACCTCGTCCGGCCGTTCAACAACTACGGCCCGCGCCAGAACCACAAGGGTATGCTAGCGGGCGTTATTCCCATCACTGCCGTGCGCCTGCTTACCGATGGCACTCCGGAAATTCATGGCGAAGGTACTCAGAGCCGCGACTTCATCTATGTGCATGACACCGTGGACGCCGTGGTCAAGCTGCACACGGTGCTGCCGTCCGGCGAAACGGTGAACATCTCCACCGACAACCAGATATCGATCAACGAGCTGATTCCGCGCATCTGCGCCCATTACGGCTACACCGGCGAAATTCTACGTAAGCCTGCGCGCCATTCCGACGTGCTGTCACACAACGCCAGCAATGAGAAGGTGAAAGGGTTAATTCAGTATTCGCTGACGCCTTTCGATAAGGGACTGGCGGATACCCTGGAGTGGTATACCAGCCAGATCGGAGCGCGCGCATGAGCCAGATCCGCTTGATGAGGCCTTACATCAACTTCGATGAGGTCGAGGCCGAGTTCCGCGAAGTGTTCGACAATGGAATCTTCACCCGCGGTCAGCATGTCGAGGCGTTCCGCGCGGAGCTGGCTGCCTATACCGGCGCCAAGCATGCCTTTCTGACAACCTCGGCGACCACGTCGCTGTGGGTGTGCCTCAAGCTATTGGGGGTTGGGCCGGGAGATGAGGTGATCGTCTCCGACTTCTCCTTCCCGGCATCCGCGAACGTAGTTGAGGATCTGGGTGCTCGGCCTGTCTTCGCCGACGTCTGCCCGGAAACTTTCAATATGCGTCCCGAGGTACTGGACGCGCTGATCGGACCGCGTACCAAGGCCGTCATGTTCGTGGATGCGCTCGGCAATCCGACTGGCATCACCGAGATCAAGCGCATCTGTTCGTCCCGCGGTATACCTTTGATCGAAGACGCCGCTTGCGCTATTGGCAGCTCGGAGAACGGTGTTCGTTGTGGCGCCATAGCCGATCTGAGTTGCTTCAGCTTTCATCCGCGCAAGCTGATCAGTACTGGCGAGGGCGGCGCCATCACTACCAACAGTGATGAGTGGGCAAACTGGCTGACCACCAAGTTGGCGCACGGTGCCAGCGGTATGAAGGGCGTAGCGCTGGACTTCGTCGACTATGGCTACAACTTCCGTCTTTCGGAGCTTCAGGCCGTGATGGGACGCAAGCAGTTGGCGAAGATCGACGCGATTGTCCGTGAGCGCAACGCGGTACGCGACCAGTATGTGGGACAACTCGGCGCGCTGGGGTTTACCGCGCAGAAGGTGGGTGGCGACGTTACCTACAACGTGCAGTCGATGGTGTTTCGTGTGCCGGCAGGATGTGATCGTGATCGACTGATTGCTGATCTGCGAGGCAAGGTGGAAACCACTATCGGTACCTATGCATTGAGCTCGGGCAGCTACTTTCTGAGCAAATATCACGAACCCCAGCCCGTTGCCGCTGAGCTTGAGGCAAACACCATCACCTTCCCCTGTTTTACCGGCCTGGACGTGGACGCGGTGGCCGCTGCCGTGCACGCCGTTCTACGTTAGAGGAGGGCGAGTGGTGGAGCTGCTGAGTCAGTTGAAGCGTCTCTGGTTGGAGCGCCGGCATGAGGTTAATGAGCGTTTCAAACGGACGCTGCCGTTGGCCGATTACATCGTGGATCGCTGGGAAAAGGCTCGCGAACTCGGCTTCGGTGAAGGTACTTCCATCTATGACAGCAGCCTGGTATTCGGTGATGTTCGCGTTGGTGAGCACACCTGGATAGGTCCTTTCACTCTCCTGGACGGCTCTGGTGGTGGGCTGGAGATAGGTTCGCACTGCTCCATTTCGGCTGGGGTGCAGATATATACCCACGACACCGTCGAGCGCTCGTTGAGTGGCGGTACCGCACCGATAGTCATGGCGCCTACTCACATTGGCTCCAACTGCTACATCGGGCCGAATACCGTGATCGTGAAAGGCGTCTGCATCGGTGATAGAGTCGTCATTGGCGCGAACAGTCTGGTGCTAGAAGACATTCCCTCAGGTAGCAAGGCGTTCGGTACACCCTGTCGGGTGGTAGGGCGCTCTTGAACTCTGCTGGATCAGGGGCGCCGCGGGTCTTTGTCGGGCCTGTAGAGATCGCTGGCATCACTGAGGCGTTGGTGGAAGGGTTGTGTGCGCTGCGGGTCGATGCGCACGCCATGCTGTCTGTCGCGCATCCATTCAAATACGGCGATGAATCCCGCTCATGGCTGGTAAGGGTATGGCAGAAGATCGGTGCGGCCCGCAATGCAACATCGCGGGATCGACTGCTGCGCAAATTGCTGCTGGTGGCTGCACATGATCTGTGGGGCTGGCTCGTTCTTCTGCGTGTCATCGCCAGATTTGATGCCTTCATTTTCATCTATGGCCAGACCATCACCAACTCTGCCTTTGAGCTGTGGCTACTCAGGTGCTTGGGGCGAAAGATAGTCTTCGTTTACACCGGCAGCGACAGTCGTCCGCCATACATGGATGGCGGCTGGTTTCCCGGCTTAGCCATGGATGACCTGCCTTCGGCTTCAACGTTGCTGAGCGCTGCCCGACGTTGCAAACACAAGATCCTCTTGCATGAGCGGTATGCCGATTATTTGATCAACTCGCCTGCGACAGCACACTTCCATGAGCGCCCGTACATCAACTGGTTTGCCTTGGGGATTCCAAAGGTCTTGCCCGTCTGTCAGCAGGTTTCGTCATCGGAGGCTTGTAGGCCAGGGCCTGTGAGAGTTCTACATGGTCCGTCGAATCCTCTGGTTAAAGGTACGGCTGAGATTCTTGATGTGCTGGACAGGCTGCGGCGAAAAGGTCATTCGATTGAACTGGTTAAAGTCCAGGGCATGCCAAATGAGGTTGTGCTACAGGAGTTGGCTCGCTGCGACTTCATCGTTGACCAGTTATATGCAGACACTCCCCTGGCAGCCTTTGCTACCGAAGCGGCCTTCTTTGGCAAACCGGCTGTTGTCGGTGGCTACTTTGCCGAGTCGATAAGGCAGTGCATGCAGTCAGACGATATTCCGCCCAGCCTGTTTGTTGTGCCTGGCAACCTTGAAATGGCCATCGAGCGGCTTGTGGTGGATTTCGAGTTTCGTCAGCAACTGGGTGAGCAGGCGCGCCAGTTCGTCTTGTCTCGCTGGAGCCTGGCAGGCGTGGCAGGGCGTTATCTGCAGCTGCTCAATGACGATATTCCCAGCCAGTGGTGGTGCGATCCGGCTGCGGTGCGGTATCTGAGCGGATGCGGGCTTCCTGCAGAACGTATCAGGCGGCTAGTTGGCTTGCTGGTCGGTCAGTTTGGTGCTAGCGCCTTGCAGCTGAAGGACAAGCCAATGCTGGAAGCCGCTCTGGTCGAGTTTGCGGACAAGAGCGAGGAGCTGGTCGATGCTTAAGGCTGCGCTGCGCGATAGCCTCGTCTACGGCTTGGCATCGGTGCTTTCCAAGGGGCTGGCGATCTTTCTGCTGCCGCTTTATACCCGCGTTCTTTCTCCAGGCGATTACGGTGCCTACGATCTGCTGATCGCCCTGGGGGCGTTGGCCAATTTGGCGGTGGCCCTGGAGATTTCCCAGGGGTTGGCGCGGCACTGGGCTGATACAAAGGAACAGGCTGCTCGGGTACGTCTGGCCAGCACCAGTTTGTGGTTCACCGTCCTGATGTACGGTCTGTTTCTGCTTTGCGGGTCGCTGGCGGCGCCGCAGTTGAACGCCTTGATTCTTGGAAGCGAGATTTATCTGGACGCCCTCCGCCTGGGGATCGGTTTCATAGCAGCGAACGGTGTGTACTACCTGCTGCTCAATCAGTTTCGCTGGGAGTTGCGCAGCAAGGCCTACGCGCTGGTCAGTCTTGCCTATGCACTGCTGACGCTGCTGTTCGCCGCGACTTTCTGCCTGCTGCTGGACATGGGGCTGGAGGGCGTTATGCTGGCGCAGTTGTTGGCGGCCTCGTGTTCCGCTCTGCTCTGTATCGGGCTCCTGCGTGGTACTTTCGGATTCGCGTTCGATGTCCGGCAATTGGCAGCCATGCTCAGGTTCTCGGCACCACTGGTGCCGGCGGGGCTGGCGGTATTCGTCAGCCTTTATATCAACCGCTTCGCGCTGAATCATTTCGCCAGCCTGGAAGAGGTGGGGCTCTACGGTATTGGCAGCCGGATCGCCGGGCTTTCAACCTTGCTGATTTTGGGTGTGCAGGCTGCTCTGACTCCGTTGGTCTACCAGCACTACCGCGAAGCGGAGACGCCAGCGCAGATTGCGCGGCTGTTTGCCTGGTTCATGGCTGTGGCTCTCGCTGGCTGCCTGTTCCTCGCCTTGTTCTCCCGAGAGCTGCTGACCATCTTCGCCACGCCGGAGTACATGGCGGGGGCGGCATTGGTAGCTGTGCTGGCGCCTGCTCTGCTGTTGTCCCAAATGTATATTTTTGCGCCCGGAATCGCCATCGCCAAGAAGACCCACTGGCAGCTGTGGGTCACGCTGCTGTCGGCGGCAGTGAGTGGTGCCGCTAACTGGCTGCTGGTGCCCCTGTGGGGCATCTGGGGTGCGGCGGTCTCAACCCTGCTGGCCTCGCTGGTGTTTTTCCTGAGCTGGTTGCGGCTCAGTCAGCGGCTGTACCGGATTCCCTACGCGTGGCGAGGATGTTTGCTGGCGCTGGCGGTTTTTGTTGGTTGCGCGCTGCTGGGTGCGGAAGTGGATGAAGCGGGGCTGACGATGCTGTTGGCATTGCTGCTCAAGTCGCTGCTGCTGCTGGGTTTGCTGGTGATGGTGGTGGCTGTAGGGCTTTTGCCCGTGACGGATCTGCGAGCGCTGCTGGTGCAGCTTCTGCGGCGCTTCGGGGCGTCCCCGCGAGTTTGATACGCAGGGCCCGAGGGTTCTGCTTTAGGAGATAGTCATGTGCGGTATCACGGGCGGATGGTGGCCGGGCAGGCCAGCTGCGCTGGATGACAAGCTGGCACAGGCGTTGACGGCCATGCAGCGCCGTGGGCCGGATGATCGGGGCTACGAGCTGTACCAGACGGTGAGCGGGACGGCGGCATTGGGACATACCCGGCTGTCGATCATCGATCTGTCCGCTGCGGGGCATCAACCCATGCATTCGCTGGATGCAGTGGTGTCCATCGTCTTCAACGGTGAGATCTACAACTATCGCGAACTGCGTGCAGAGCTGGAGCCGCTCGGGCACAGATTCGTTTCCGGTTCTGATACCGAGGTTCTGCTGGCAGCGTGGCGCCAATGGGGCCGGGACAGTCTGCGCCGGCTGGTGGGGATGTTCGCTTTCGTGGTGTTCGATCGCGCACAGGGTAGGTTGACTTGCGTGCGTGATGCCTTCGGAATCAAGCCGTTTTTCTACACGCAGGAACAGGGCAGCTTTCTGTTTGCCTCGGAAGTTTTGGCGATCAAGGCTCTCAAGCAGGAGCGGGCTGAGCTGGACTGGCAGCGTGCCTATGACTACCTGGTGCATGCGGACTACGACAGCGGCGCGCGCAGCTTCCTTGATGGCGTGCTTCATCTGTTGCCTGGTCATCTGGTCGAGCTGGACCTGGCCTCCGGAACGCTAGGAGAGCCACAGCGCTGGTGGACGCCGCGGATTGAAGAGCGCAGTGATCTCAGCTTCATGCAGGCAGCCGACCTTGTGCGCGAGCAGTTCCTGAGCAGCATTCGCCTGCACCTGCGTAGTGATGTGCCTCTGGGAGCGGCGCTCTCCGGCGGGATCGACTCATCCGCAGTGGTGTGTGCGATGCGCCATGTCGCGCCGGACCTTCCGATCAGTACTTTCAGCTACATCGCCCGAGGTAACGCGATGTCCGAAGAAGTATGGGTCGATCGGGTCAATCAGCATGTAGGGGCAATACCGCACAAGGTGGTGGTCAGCGGCGAGGAGCTGGTCCGCGATCTGAATGACATGATCGTGGCCCAGGGTGAGCCGTTCGGTAGTACCAGCATCTATGCCCAGTATCGCGTCTTCCAGCTTGCTAAGGAGCATGGGGTCACGGTTACCCTCGACGGGCAGGGCTCCGATGAAATGTTCGCTGGCTACAACGGCTATCCGGGGCAGCGCATTCGCAGCCTGTTGGAGAAGGGGCGCGCCGCCGAAGCGCTGCATTTCCTCAACGAGTGGGCCCGCTGGCCAGGACGCAGTCGCCTGGCGGGGGCCAAGCGTGCGGTGGCCGAACTGAGCCAGGGCGCGCTGTACGGTGCACTACGCCGTATGAACGGAATGGACAGCCTACCGGCCTGGATCAAAGCCGATCCTTTGCACGAGCGCGGCATCATCCGCCGCTACCCTCGGCAGAGAACCGCGATGGGCAGCGCGGGCAGGCGGGTTGTGGCCGAGCTTGCGTTGTCGCTGACCCAGCGCGGATTGCCAGCTTTGTTGCGGCACGGTGATCGCAACTCGATGTGTTTCTCGGTGGAAAGCCGGGTGCCGTTCCTGACCCTGGACATGGTCGAACTGGCACTATCCCTGCCCGAGCCCTATCTGATCTCGCCCGAAGGCGAAACCAAGCACATTTTCCGCGCGGCCATGCGGGGAATAGTTCCAGATGATATCCTCGCCCGCCGCGACAAGATTGGCTTTGCGACGCCAGAGAAAGAATGGCTTATGGGGATGTCGCAGATGGCTCGAGACTGGCTGGCCCAGGATCTGGGGCTTCCGTTTTTCGACCAGGAGGCGGTCTTGGCACAATTCGACGAAGTTGTTGCCGGTCGGCAGCCGTTCTCCTGGCAGATCTGGCGCTGGATCAACTTCTGTCGTTGGTACCAGCAATTCCTGGGCTAGTTGGGTTGTTCGCACGAGCGCGAGTTGCCCAGTTTTTCCGTAGGTTGTAGTCATTAGTTGGGCGTTTTGCTTGAAGATTCTCATCGTTTCCAGTTACTTCGGCCCCGAGACCTCGGTTGGCGTGCTCAGGGTCAACGCTTTCGCCAATCATTGGTCGCGGATGGGGCATGAGGTGCATGTTCTGACCATGCCCTATAGCGGAATTCTGCCTGAGGGCCTCAGGGATAACCCACTGGTCAAGGTGCATCAAGTCGCTCCGTGGTTCATTCGTGGCGGTCAGGCCGGGGGAGTCCAGGGCTATTCGAAAGGTGTTACGGGGGGGCGCAAGGCGCTGCTATCCTTTCAGTACTGGCTCAAGCGCAAGCTGCTTAGCAATTATCTGGACCCGCGTTTGCTCTGGTGGCCGCGAGCGAGTCTATTGGGGCGGAAGCTGCTGAATACCGAGAGCTTTGATCTTCTGTATTCCACTGTGCCGTCCTATACGGCCCATTCCGCTGCTGCGCTGATAAAACGGTCGAATAGAAAACTCTTCTGGGTCGCTGACTACCGTGATCTGTGGTCGGGTAATCCGATATTTCCCGGCTGTGCCCCGGTGCGTGTGTTCGAGCGCTGGCACGAGCGGAAAGTATTGGCCAGCGCTGACCTGATCTGCTCGATCAATCAGCCACTTGTGGATGAGTTGTGCGAGGTGCACGGGGAGCGCGAGTTTCTGGTGCTGCCGAACGGGTTCGAAGATCGGGAGGTAGAGGTGTTTCGGGACGCGGGGTGGCAGCCGCTGCCTGCGCGAGTGAATATCGTGTACGCCGGCAGTATCCTTCCTGGCTTGCAGAACCCGACACCACTGCTGCTGGCAATCCGGGACCTGGCAGTTTCCGGCGCGATCCGCACAGGAGACCTCTGTGTGTCTTTCTATGGTGATTATGCCGCGCTGGACGATTTTCCCGTCGCTCGCGATCCCTTGGTGACACCCTTTATAAATTTATGCGGAAAGGTTTCCAGGCAGGAAATTCTGGCGGTTCAAAAGAGTGCCCAGTTCCTGCTTTTTCTCGGTTCACAACCAGTTTCCCGGGGGGTGGGGTCTACCACCGGAGTAGTGAGCGGAAAGATCTTCGAATACCTGATTTCGGGTACCGAAATACTTGCGGTAGGCGTTACCGACGAAATGTTAGTTGCCGAAATGATCAGCCAGGCCAGGGTGGGAACGCATTACGCGGCAGATGTGGACAAGATCAGGCAGCGACTGCTTGCGGCGCTAAATGGTGATGCGGTTAAGGTGCAGCCGAACATGGAGTATTTGAACCAGTTCCGGCGGAGTGTGCAGGCGGCTTTTCTGATGGATCAGGTGCAAAAACATAGTGTGTCATACCTATGAAGGTTCTCGTGCTCTCACAGTATTTCTGGCCTGAAAGCTTCATCATCAATGACGTGGTACTCACCCTTCATGAACAGGGGCACGAGGTTGTCGTCGCTACCGGCAAGCCCAACTACCCGGACGGCGAACTGTTCGAGGGTTATCGTCTATGGGGCACCCAGCGCGAGCAATACCAGGGCAAGGTAGAGGTGCTGCGTGTACCGCTCTGGCCGCGTGGCGAAGGCGGCGCCAGAAACCTGATACTCAATTACCTATCGTTCGTTCTCGCTGGTCTGCTCTTTCTGCCGTGGATGCTACGTAAGCGCGAGTTCGATGCAATCCTGGTCTTCGCGCCGTCGCCGATCACCCAGGCGATTCCGGCTATCCCGCTCAAGTGGCTGAAGAAAGCCAAGCTGGCTCTATGGGTGCAGGACCTCTGGCCTGAAAGCCTCGCAGCGACCGGCTTCGTCAAACACCCACATTTACTCAAGGCAGTCGAGTGGATGGTGAAGGGCATTTACCGCTGTTGCGATACCCTGCTTGTACAGTCCCGTGCCTTCATCGAGCCGGTGGCTCGTTATGCTATTCGCGAAAAGATCGTCTATTACCCCAACTCCATGGATGTGCGAAAACCATCTACGGCTGTGCTTATTCCACAGGAGCTAAGCGATTTGCTTGAACGGTATTTCTGTGTGGTCTTTGCCGGTAATTTGGGGACTGCGCAGGCGCTGGAAACTCTCGTTCAGGCCGCAGTGCATCTGCGTGACGATCCGCAGATTCGCCTGATACTGGTCGGCAGCGGCAGCCGCCTGGCCTGGCTCAAAGTCCAGCAACAGGCGCATGGGTTGGATAATCTGGTTATGCCGGGCCGCTTTCCAATGGAGGTGATGCCGCAGATATTTGGACGCTCCTCGGCCTTATTGGTATCGCTGAACGATGAAGAGGCCTTCGCGCAGACGATTCCGAGCAAGATCCAGGCTTACCTAGCGGCTGGCCGACCGATTATCGCTTGCATGAATGGCGAGGGGGCTCGTGTTGTATGTGAGGCAAAAGCTGGCTTGGCTTCTCCAGCGGAGCAGGTGCTGCCGTTGGTGGCAAATATCCGTTATATGAAATCCCTTGAGGCCGCGGAACGGACAGCGATGGGACGGTCGGGCAGAGTGTATTTTGAAACGAATTTCGAGATGAATCGGCAAGTACAGCTTCTGGTGGAACACTTGCGTTGCACGCTAGCGAACAAGGGTAATAGCAGATGAAGGTTCTGGTTCTGGGTGTTACCGGCATGCTGGGGAATACGGTTTTCCGGGTTTTTGACGCGGATGCGGAGCATGAAACCTGGGGTACGCTGCGCAGTGGCGCGGCGCTGCGGCACTTCCCTGAGCAGGCGCAGGTGCGAATGCTGTCCGGTGTCGATGTCCTCGACCAGGACACCCTTGTTGCGGTGCTAGCCAAGGTAAGGCCGGATGTGGTGATCAACTGCATCGGGCTGATCAAGCAGTTGGCTGATGCCAAGGACCCGCTCACGGTGCTGCCGATCAACGCAATGCTGCCGCACCGTCTGGCGCGTCTTTGCGAACTGGTTGGTGCGCGATTGATTCATGTAAGTACCGACTGTGTGTTTTCCGGGCGTCAGGGTGCGTACCGGGAGACCGACTTGTCGGATGCCGAGGACCTGTACGGCAAGTCCAAGTACATCGGCGAGTTGCATGACCTGCCTAACGCTATCACCCTGCGCACTTCAATCATTGGCCATGAACTGGGTTCGAACTATGCGCTCGTGGATTGGTTTCTTTCTCAGCAGGGCGGGGTGAAGGGCTTCGCCAAAGCGATCTTTTCCGGCCTGCCCACAGTCGAGCTAGCGCGGGTGATGAAAGACTTTGTTGTTCCGCACCCGCAGCTTAATGGTCTGTATCATGTCGCAGCCGAGCCGATTGCCAAGCTTGATCTGCTGCGACTGGTCGCTGCCGCGTACGGTAAGCAGATCGAGATCCGACCTGATGATGCTCTGGTGATCGATCGCTCTTTGGATGGCTCGCGTTTTCGCGGTGCGACCGGTTACGTTGCTCCAAAATGGCCGGAGCTGATTCGCCGCATGCATGCGAATCGTTAACCACAGAGCAGTAAAGTTGTGAAGGGGGGAAGCCCCTAGCCAGCCCTTTCCTAAGGATAGGGAAATATATAGATGGCCTTAGCGGGCTGTGCACCCATGATCTGGAAGTTTTTATGTTCGACGACAAGGTATTGATGATCACCGGCGGCACCGGTTCCTTTGGCCATACGGTGCTACGGCGCTTCCTCGATACCGACGTGCGCGAAATCCGCATTTTCTCCCGTGACGAGAAGAAGCAGGAGGATATGCGCATCGCCCTGGCCAACGACAAGGTCAAGTTTTACATCGGTGATGTGCGCGACTATGACAGCCTTAAGCAGGCCATGGTCGGTGTGGATTACATCTTTCATGCCGCGGCGCTCAAGCAGGTGCCGTCCTGCGAGTTCTACCCGATGGAGGCGGTGCGCACGAACGTCAACGGCACAGAGAACGTGCTCAACGCGGCCATTGCCAGCGGCGTAAAGCGCGTGGTGGTGTTGTCGACCGACAAGGCGGTGTATCCGATCAATGCCATGGGCATCTCCAAGGCCATGGCCGAGAAGCTAATGGTGGCCAAGTCGCGCATGATCCCTGTGGGGGGCACCGTGGTCTGTGCGACTCGCTACGGCAACGTGATGGCCTCGCGCGGTTCGGTGATTCCGTTGTTCATCGAGCAACTGCGTAGCGGTGAGCCACTGACTGTAACCGATCCGCAGATGACGCGTTTTCTGATGTCGCTGGAAGACTCCGTTGACTTGGTGCTGCATGCGTTCGAGCATGGCGAGCAGGGCGATTTGTTCGTGCAGAAGGCGCCGGCCTCCACCGTCGGTGATCTGGCCCAGGCGCTCAAGGAGCTGTTCGGTCATAACAACCCGGTGCGGGTTATCGGCACCCGTCATGGCGAGAAGCTCTACGAGTCGCTGGTGTCTCGCGAGGAAATGGCCAAGGCTGAGGACATGGGCCGCTACTACCGCATCCCAGCGGACAACCGTGACCTGAACTACAAGAAATACTTCGTCGAAGGCGAGGAGAAGATCTCCGAGTTCGACGACTACACCTCGCACAACACAGAGCGCCTTGATGTGCCAGGTATCAAGCGGTTGCTGCTCAAACTCGATTACATCAAGGAGCAGCTCGATGCTTAAGGTCATGACCCTGGTTGGCACCCGCCCGGAGCTGATCAAGATGAGCCGGGTGATCGCGGAGTTGGATAAGCAGGTTCAGCACGTTCTGGTGCATTCGGGGCAGAATTATGATTTTGAGCTGAACCAGGTGTTTTTCGATGATCTGGAAATCCGAAAGCCGGATCACTTCCTCGGTGCAGCAGGCGAGACTGCTGCGCAGACCATCGCCGAGGTGATTGCCAAGGCCGATGCGGTGTTCGAGTTGGAAAAGCCCGATGCGCTCTTGTTGTATGGCGACACCAACACCTGCTTGGCGATTATTGCGGCCAAGCGCCGGAAAATTCCTGTCTTTCATATGGAGGCAGGCAACCGCTGTTTCGATCAGCGCGTACCAGAGGAGCTGAACCGCAAGGTGCTCGACCATTTGAGTGATATCAATATGGTCTTGACCGAGCATGCACGTCGCTACCTTATTGCTGAGGGTATCCGCCCGGAAACCATCATCAAGACCGGTTCACATATGGAGGAAGTGCTGGATTACTACATGCCGGGTATCGAAGCTTCCGATGTACTGCAGCGAGAGGGTTTACACGAAGACAAGTTCTTTATCGTCAGTACCCACCGGGAAGAAAACGTCGACATGCCGGAGAACCTCCGTGATTTACTGGAAACTCTAAGGGCGCTCGCTGATACGTATCAGTACCCGATCATTGTTTCCACTCACCCGCGTACGCGAAAGCGTCTTGAAGCATTGGGTGAATCGCTGGAACATCCGCTGATTCGCTTCGTCAAACCTTTTGGTTTGCTGGATTACATCAAGCTGCAGATGTCGGCGTTTTGTGTGCTTTCCGATAGCGGAACTATCACCGAAGAGGCTTCGCTGCTGAGTTTGCCAGCAATCACCATCCGCAACGCGCATGAGCGGCCTGAGGGCATGGACGAGGGCACGCTGATCATGAGCGGCCTGAAAAAAGAACGGGTGCTGGATGCGGTGCGCGTGGTGACCAGCCAGCATGAGCGGAAGCGACGGGTAATCCCGGTGGTGAGGGACTACCAGGCTGGACCGGTATCGAAGCAGGTTGTCAGGGTGGTACTCAGCTACACCGACTACATCAACCGTACTGTCTGGTCGAAAGCCTGAGTAATCCCGAGGCATATCAATGCGTGTTTTGTTGACTGGCGCTACCGGTTTCGTTGGCCGGGGAGTACTGGAAAGGATGTCGGCTCTGGCTAACCTGGAGCTGGTCGCCACATTGCGTAGACCAGTACCAGGGTTCCCCGAGCCCATTGTGAGCCTGCAGATTCCTGGAATAGACCCTTATACCGACTGGGAAAAAGGGTTGGAGGGAATCGATGCCGTTATCCACAGTGCCGCTCGCGTTCACGTTATGCACGATACGTCGTTTGATCCGCTCGCTGAGTTCCGTAGGGTTAATGTTGAGGGCACATTGAATCTTGCGTGCCAGGCTGCGACAGCGGGTGTGCGCCGTTTTATCTTTATCAGCTCGATCAAGGTCAACGGTGAACGCACCGCTTCAGGTGCCCCTTACCTCGCCGATGCTCAGCCGGCCCCAGCGGACCCTTATGGCATCTCCAAGATGGAAGCCGAGCAGGGCTTGCGTGCACTCGCTGCCGAAACCGGGATGGAGGTGGTGATTATCCGCCCGGTACTGGTGTATGGGCCAGGAGTGAAAGCCAACTTCCTGAGCATGATGCGCTGGCTGTATAAGGGCGTGCCCTTGCCGTTTGGCGCTATCCATAACCGGCGCAGCCTAGTTGCTCTGGATAATTTGGTGGATTTGATCGTGACCTGTATCGATCACCCGGCCGCCTGCAACCAAACCTTCCTGGTCAGCGATGGCGAGGATTTGTCGACTAGCGAGTTGTTGCGCCGTATGGGGACCGCCTTAGGTAAGCCGGCGCGCTTGTTGCCGGTACCGAGCTGGTTGCTGGAAACGGGGGCGGCGCTGCTTGGGAAGAAGGAGCTGTCACAGCGTTTGTGCGGCTCGCTACAAGTGGATATCAGTAAAACTCGTGAGCTACTTAACTGGGCCCCGCCGGTCTGCGTTGATGATGCGCTGTGTAAAACGGCCCAGCACTTTCTGGAACAACACGCCAAATGAGTATCTGGTGGATATTGCCGGCTGTCGCCGGCGTTTCGCTTTTTCTAACGGGTGCATTACGCCGTTACGCCCTGGCCCGCAGTCTGATCGATATTCCCAATGCACGTAGTTCGCACTCGGTGCCTACACCACGTGGCGGTGGTGTGGCGATTGTCGTGAGTTTTTTGCTTTCTCTGCCATTGATGGCTGGGGGTGGATTTCTCACGTGGCCTTTGGCCTGTGCATTGCTTGGCGCGGGTGGCGGTATTGCAGTACTGGGCTTTCTCGATGATCACGGGCATATCGCTGCACGTTGGCGGTTGCTTGGCCATTTTTGTGCTGCCAGTTGGGCATTGTTCTGGCTTGGCGGCTTACCGCCTGTGACTTTGTTCGGTTTAACGGTCGATATGGGGTGGATCGGTCATGCGCTGGCCGCTGTGTACCTGGTTTGGCTGCTCAATCTCTATAACTTTATGGATGGCATCGACGGTATTGCCAGTGTCGAGGCTATTTGTGTCTGTTTAGGCGGGGCATTGTTGTATGCCCTGCAGGATAGAGCCAGTTCGACACTATCCACTGAATTGCTGGTGTTATTGCTGGCGGCCGCAGTGTTTGGGTTTCTCTATTGGAACTTCCCGCCGGCACGTATTTTTATGGGGGATGCCGGCAGCGGTTTTCTTGGTATTACCCTCGGTGTGCTGTCTTTGCAAGCCGCTTGGACAGCCTCGCAGTTGTTGTGGAGTTGGTTGATTTTACTGGGAGTGTTTATCGTCGACGCCACCTTTACATTGTTATGCCGATTGTGGCGTGGTGATAAGGTGTACGAAGCCCATTGCAGTCATGCATATCAGCATGCTTCGCGCCAATACGGTCGACACCTGCCTGTGACCTTGATCGTTGGCGCGATCAATCTTCTTTGGTTATTGCCAATTGCATTGTGGGTGGGGGCGGGAGAACTGGACGGTTTGCTGGGTGTCGGAATTGCCTATGTCCCATTGATTTGGCTGGCGGTGAAGTTCAAGGCCGGCGCGTTGGAATAGATTGCGCAATAACTCATTGATTTCCGAGAGTGAGGTTCTTAAGTGTTAAGGCTTGCCGAAAAACTACGCAGCCGTCTGGTGGTAATGCCACGACGCCACAAGCGCTTGATTCAGCTCACCATGGATGTGGTGCTGGTATGGGCCGCGCTATGGCTGGCGTTTTTTGTACGTCTTGGCGATGCCCATTTTGTTGAGCCATTCGCAGGGCATGCCTGGTTATTTGGCGTCGCGCCATTGATAGGCATTCCTTTATTCATCCGTTTCGGCATGTACCGGGCGGTGATGCGTTATCTCGGTAACGATGCGCTGCTTGCCATTGGTAAAGCGGTCACGTTCTCGGCGTTGTTGCTGGCATTGGCCGTGTATTGGTATCAAGAAGCCCCCAAGCTGATCCCTCGTTCCATGGTGTTCAATTATTGGTGGTTGAGCTTGGTGATGATCGGTGGCTTACGCTTGCTGATGCGCCAGTATTTTATGGGTGACTGGTATTCCTCGGATCAGCCGTTTCGCTTGCAAGGGCGTGATGCCGGTTTACCGAAGGTCGCAGTGTACGGCGCCGGCGCGGCTGGCAACCAGTTGGTCGCTGCGCTGCGAATGGGGCGTGGCATGCGCCCAGTAGCATTCATTGACGACGACTCTGGGATCGCCAATCGGGTGATCGCGGGGCTGCGGGTTTATACCCCCAAGCATATTCAGCAGATGATCGATGAGACGGGTGCCGACCAGGTTCTGCTGGCGATTCCTTCAGCTACACGGGCGCGCCGCCGAGAGGTTTTGGAGAACCTTGAGCCTTACCCGTTGCATGTGCGCAGCGTGCCGGGTTTTATGGATTTGGCCAGCGGGCGGGTCAAGGTCGACGATGTACAGGAAGTAGATATCGGCGATTTGCTCGGTCGCGATGCTGTGCCGCCGCAACAGGATTTGTTCGAGCGCTGCATTCGCGGCCAAGTGGTAATGGTAACGGGTGCCGGTGGTTCCATCGGTTCTGAATTGTGTCGGCAGATTATCGCGACCGGGCCAACTACCCTGCTGCTGTTCGAGCATAGTGAGTTCAATCTCTACAGTATTCACAGTGAGCTGGAACAGCGTATTCGCCGCGAGTCTTTGCCTGTGCGCCTGGTACCTATCCTGGGTTCGATCCGTAATGCGGGTCGCTTGCTGGATGTGATGCGTACCTGGGGAGTGAATACGGTTTATCACGCCGCAGCCTATAAGCATGTACCCATGGTTGAGCACAATATCGCCGAGGGGGTTTTGAATAATGTGCTGGGCTCTGTTTTTACCGCCCAGGCTGCGGTGAAGGCCGGGGTTGAGCATTTTGTACTTATCTCAACCGACAAGGCCGTGCGCCCGACCAATGTAATGGGTAGCACCAAGCGCTTGGCGGAAATGGTACTGCAGGCATTGAGTCGCGAGTCGGCTCCGGTGTTATTTCGCGATGATGAAAGCTTGCATCAGCTCAATAAAACTCGCTTCACCATGGTGCGATTCGGCAATGTATTGGGTTCTTCGGGTTCGGTGATTCCGCTGTTCCATGAGCAGATTCGCAAGGGTGGCCCGGTCACTGTCACCCATCCGAATATCACCCGTTACTTCATGACCATCCCTGAAGCGGCCCAGTTGGTGATTCAGGCCGGGGCCATGGGGCAGGGCGGGGATGTGTTCGTGCTGGATATGGGCAAACCGGTGAAAATCGCCGTACTGGCCGAGAAGATGATTCACCTCAGTGGCTTGAGCGTGCGCTCGGATACGAATCCCCATGGCGATATCGCCATTGAATTCACCGGACTACGCCCTGGTGAGAAGTTGTATGAGGAATTGTTGATCGGTGACAACGTCAGCCCGACCGAGCATCCGATGATCATGCGGGCCAGTGAGGAGCATTTGCCTTGGGATTCGTTTAAGCGCGTATTGGGCGATCTGCTGACGGCTGTCGAGCGCGATGATTATGACCGGGTGCGCCAACTGCTGCGTGAAACCGTCAGTGGCTACAAGCCTGAAGGTGAGATTGTCGACTGGATTCATCAGCAGCGGCGGATTGAGCCCTAGCATGGCTTCCGTTCTTCAAGCAGGTACTGCTTAGCGCTGACTCTTCCTGCTACTCCGCCTGCAACCGCTTAACCCGCTCCCGGCTCGCGGTCAGTTGCTTGTCCAGCGCTTCGTTGTAATCGGCCAGCCAGCTGCGCGAGCCGGCGATCATGCCGGCCAGGTCGCGCATTCCGGCTTTGAGGGCGAGCAGGCTTTCCTGAAAGCTTTGCTCCTGACCGATTAGCGTCTCGGTGAGCTGCTGCGTCTGCGCGGAGTTGTCGACGCTAGCCGGCGCTGCTTCGGTCTTGCGGTTTTGCAAGGTGGCGAGCATGGCCTTTTGCTCCCTGAGTTGACGTTCGAGGTCTGCGATCTGTTGCTCCAGGGTTGAGCTCTTGGCTTGCAGCGCTTCTATTTGACCGGGGCTGACACTGGGCTCTTCTTCGCTGAGCAGGCTCATCAAGCCGGAAGTCAGCCAACTGGCTAGGACCACGACGAGCACTGCGGTCAGTGCGAAGATCAGTATGCGATCGAGTTTTTGACCTTTCTCCAGTACGCCTAAACGCGATTCGTCGCTGACGGCTTCAGTGCTTTCTTCGCGGGTGTCGCTGCTCATGGCGCATGTTTCCCTGGCTGGGTTTATCGCTAGTATGGTTGCTTGATGGCTGATAGCCACTCTTTATAAGCGATCTTGGCTGATGGTGGCACAGGCCAGGGAAAATCGTTACCGGATTGTTGCGGAACTGTTATGTGCCCAGAGGAAAAGCGGACGGCATTCGCCGTGGGCTCGTACCTCCTGCAAGGCATTAGCGCAGCAGTGCCGCCTCTGCAGTCCGCATGTTTGGCAGCTAAATGGGCCGGATTGTAAATTAAACGTTACGTCGTGGCGGGCTATCGAGTAGCGTTTCGACGTATTTTGGCTGTCTTTTAGTTGTGTAACGTTTTTTTGCCGGTGCCGAGAGGAATATGGCGCGGAGGCGCTCTGGAGGCGTGTTGTAACAGCATCGGCCCTCGGTTGTTATTGGCTCTATCCAGCCGCTGCGGGTACTACCCCTCGTGGCGTGGCCAGAATAACAATCGAGGAGGTGCAATGAACGCCGTGAGCAAGATCGAACAACATAATCCCATAGGCACCGACGGCTTCGAGTTCGTCGAGTACACCGCGCCGACCGCCGAAGGCATTCAGCAGTTGCGCGAGCTGTTCACCGCCATGGGCTTTACCGAAACCGCCAAGCATCGCACCAAGGAAGTCTGGCTGTTCCAGCAGAACGATATCAATTTCGTGCTCAACGGCAGTCCCACCGGCCACGTGCGCGAGTTCGGTCTGAAGCACGGCCCGAGCGCCTGCGCGATGGCCTTTCGGGTGAAGAATGCGGCGCAGGCGGCGGCCTATGTCGAGTCCCAGGGTGCAACCCTGGTCGGTAGCCACGCCAACTTCGGCGAGCTGAACATTCCTTGTGTCGAGGGCATTGGCGGTTCGCTGCTTTATCTGGTCGATCGCTACGGCGACAAGAGCATCTACGACGTCGACTTCGAGTTCATCGAAGGGCGCACCCCGAACGACAACGCAGTGGGCCTGCAAGCGCTGGATCACCTGACCCACAACGTCAAGCGCGGGCAGATGGATGTCTGGTCGGGCTTCTACGAGCGCATCGCCGGTTTCCGCGAAATCCGCTACTTCGATATCGAAGGCAAGCTCACCGGCCTGCTGTCGCGGGCGATGACCGCGCCCTGCGGCAAGATCCGTATTCCGATCAACGAGTCGGCCGACGACAAGTCGCAGATCGAGGAATTCATCCGCGAGTACCACGGGGAAGGCATCCAGCATATCGCCCTGAGCAGCGAGGACATCTACGACACCGTGCGCAAGCTGCGCGCCAACGGTGTGGAGTTCATGCTCACCCCGGGCACCTACTACGATAAGGTCGACAGCCGCGTCGCCGGCCATGGCGAGCCAACCGAGTTGCTGCGCGAGCTGAATATCCTGATCGACGGGGCGCCCGAGGACGACGGCATCCTGCTGCAGATTTTCACCAACACGGTGATCGGTCCGATCTTCTTCGAGATCATTCAGCGCAAGGGCAACCAGGGCTTTGGCGAAGGCAACTTCAAGGCGTTGTTCGAGTCGATCGAGGAAGACCAGATCAAGCGGGGCGTGATCAAAGCCGACTAGGCTGAAAGCCTAATCGTAGGGTGGGTTAGCGGCGCATTACACCAAGCGTATAAGCAGCGCGGTGTAATGCGCCGCGTAACCCGCCATGCGCTGGCAGGTCGATCACCCATGGTGGGTTACGGCGCGCAAGAATCAGCAGGGTGCTTGCAAAACGGTGGACGCGCGCCTAACCCACCCTACGAAAACGCCGCATCGAGGAGACACCGGCCATGAGCCGTAACTGGATCAGCTTTCCCCTGCGCGAGGGCGAGTGTTCGCGTCAGGCGCACTGCGATTTTCCCGAAGGTACCTACGAGCGCGAGATGGGCCGCGAGGGCTTTTTCGGTCCCACCGCGCACTTGCACCACAAGCACCCGCCGACCGGTTGGATCGACTGGGAAGGGCCGTTGCGCCCCCATGCGTTCGACTTCAACGCGATCGCCAGCGAGCGCGACTGCCCGCTGGAGGCTCCGCTGTGCCTGCATAACGCCGATGTGCAACTGCGCATCTGGAAGACACACGGCGCCATGCGCCATCTGGTGCGTAATGCCGATGGTGACGACTTGCTGTTTATCCACGAAGGGGCAGGGCACTTCTATTGCGACTTCGGTCACCTGACCTATCGCGATGGCGATTATCTGGTGATACCTCGCGGCACCGCCTGGCGCATCGAAGCCAGCGAGCCGACCTTTATGCTGCTGATCGAGAACAGCGACGGCGCTTACCAACTGCCGGATAAGGGCTTGCTCGGCCCCCAGGCGATCTTCGATCCGGCGGTGCTCGATCACCCGAAACTGGACGATGCCTTCAAGGCGCAGCAGGACGAAAACACCTGGCAGATTCGCATCAAACGGCGCAACCAGATCAGCGCCGTGACCTACCCCTACAACCCGCTGGATGTGGTCGGCTGGCATGGCGACAACACTGTGGTGCGCCTCAACTGGCGGGATATCCGCCCGCTGATGAGCCATCGTTATCACCTGCCGCCATCGGCCCATACCACCTTCGTGGCTAATGGCTTTGTGGTCTGCACCTTCACGCCGCGGCCGGTGGAAAGCGATCCGGGTGCGCTGAAAGTGCCCTTCTATCACAACAACGACGACTACGACGAAGTGCTGTTCTACCACCGCGGCAACTTCTTCAGCCGCGACAATATCGAGGCCGGGATGGTCACGCTGCACCCGTGCGGCTTCCCCCATGGTCCGCACCCCAAGGCGCTGAAGAAGAGCCAGGAAAGCCCGGCGACCTTCGTCGAGGAAGTGGCGGTGATGATCGATACCCGTCGCGCCCTGGAAGTCGGCGACGCCGCTACGGCGGTCGATGTACCCGAATACGTGAACTCCTGGCGGGCGCCGGGCAAAGACAACTTGAAATAGGTAAGCGGGGCCGCCCAGGTCGCGCGCCCCACTACCCTGAAGAACAGCTGCGGTGCGCATGGCGCACCCTACGAGGGTTGAGCATGAAACTCGCATCACTGAATCAAGGCCGCGATGGCGTACTGCTGGTGGTCTCCCGAGACCTGCGCCATGCCGTCAAGGTGCCGCAGATCGCAGCTACCTTGCAGGCCGCGCTGGATGATTGGCAGATCAAACGTTCGCATCTCGAGGCCATGTATCAGCGCCTCAACGATGGCCTGTGCGAGGACGCCTTCGTCTTCGACCAGGCCGATTGCCACAGCCCGCTGCCGCGCGCCTATCACTGGGCCGATGGCAGCGCCTACGTCAACCACGTGGAGCTGGTGCGCAAGGCCCGCGGCGCGGAGATCCCGGAGAGCTTCTGGCACGATCCGCTGATGTACCAGGGCGGCGCCGACAGCTTTATCCCACCCCACGCGCCGATTCAGATGGCCGATGAGGCCTGGGGCATCGACCTGGAGGCCGAGATCGCGGTGATCACCGACGACGTGCCCATGGGCGCCACGCCTGCCGAGGCCGCCGGGCATATCCAGTTGCTGATGTTGGTCAACGATGTGTCGCTGCGGAACCTGATTCCCGGCGAACTGGCCAAGGGCTTCGGCTTCTACCAGAGCAAGCCGTCCTCGAGTTTTTCGCCGGTGGCCATTACTCCGGACGAGTTGGGCGATGCATGGCGCGACGGCAAAGTGCACCGGCCATTGGTGTCACATATCAACGATGCGCTGTTCGGCCAGCCGGATGCTGGCGTCGACATGACCTTCAACTTCCCGACCCTGGTGGCCCATGCCGCCAAGACCCGACCGCTGGGCAGCGGCACCATTATCGGTTCCGGCACCGTGTCCAACTACGACCGCAGCGCCGGGTCTTCGTGTCTGGCGGAGAAACGCATGCTCGAAGTGATCGCCGAGGGCGAGGCGAAGACGCCGTTTCTCAAGTTCGGCGACCGGGTGCGCATCGAGATGTTCGACGAGGCCGGGCACAGCCTGTTTGGTGCCATCGATCAGGTGGTGGAGCGCTATGAGCGGTAAGTCGAAAGCCGCAGGCGGGGGCTGGTTTTCGGTAGCCCGGATGGAATCCGGGGGAGGTTTTAAGCTTCCCGGATTTCATCCGGGCTACAAGACTCGGGTAGGGTGGATGACGCCTTTTTCATCCACCATTGCAATTGGTGGATGGGTGGAGCGTCATCCACCCTACGTAGTCGCAGGAAGTGCGTACAGGAACGCTTGCGCAGAGCTTCGAATGGGAGGTACGCCATGCTGACGCTCTATGGCTACTGGCGCTCCAGCGCGGCTTACCGCGTACGTATCGCCCTTAACCTCAAAGGCCTGGCCTATCGGCAGGTGCCGGTACACCTGGTCAAGGAGGGCGGGCAGCAGCATGCGGATGCGTACAAGACCCTGAACCCCCAGGAGTTGGTGCCGCTGTTGGTCGACGCCGGCACCGACCAGGGTGAGGTGCGCATCGCTCAGTCCCTGGCGATTCTCGAATACCTCGACGAGGTGTTTCCGGTGCCGGCTTTGTTGCCCAGCGATCCGGTGCGACGCGCCCAGGTGCGGGCGCTGGCACTGCATATCGCTTGCGACCTGCACCCGCTGAACAACCTGCGTGTTTTGCAATACCTGTCCGCCGAATTGGGCGTCTCGGACGAAGCGAAAAACGCCTGGTATCGGCATTGGCTACACACCGGTCTGGCCGCGGTGGAGCAGGGCCTCGCTGTATTCGATGAGCGCTTGTCGCTCGGCGAGCGTCCCGGCTACCTCGAGGCCTGTCTGGTTCCGCAAATTTACAACGCACGGCGTTTCAACTGTGACCTCGAGGCTTACCCGCGCATCCTCTGCATGGTCGCGCGTTGCGAAGCCCTGGATGCCTTCAAACAGGCTGCCCCGGAGGCGCAACCCGACGCCCAGTTGTAAGCGGCTTTACCCTAGCTGTCTTGCCTAGCTCCGCCACGCCATAAGCGCGGCGGGTTCGTTCCCGTCACAGACAACAACAAAAGGTGACGCATGACCCGTGAAAAACCGAAGAATCTCTGGCTCTCGCGCTGGGGGTTCATCCTCGCTGCAACCGGCTCGGCCGTTGGCCTGGGCAATATCTGGAAATTCCCCTATATCACCGGTGAGTACGGCGGCGGCGCCTTTGTGCTGATGTACCTCGCCTGCATCCTGTCGATCGGCATTCCGGTGATGATGACCGAGATCGCCCTGGGCCGGCGCGGCCGCGGCAGCCCGATCGACGCGATTGCCCGGGTGGTCAAGGAGAACAACGGCAACCCGCTGTGGAAGACGGTCGGCATCATGGCCATGCTCTGCGGTTTTCTGATCCTATGCTTCTACGTGGTGGTGGCCGGTTGGGCCTTCGCCTACACCTGGAAAATGCTCGACGGCTCGCTCACGGCGAACAGCGTCGAAGCGCTCGGCGAGGTATTCGCGGCGCACAACGCCAACCCTTGGCAGCTCGGTGGCTGGAGCGTGCTGGTATCGTTGCTGACGATGTGGATAGTCGCCAAGGGCGTGCAGAAGGGCATCGAGAGCGCGGTGCGCTGGATGATGCCGGGCCTGGCGCTGATGCTTCTGGTGCTGGTCGGCTACGCCTTTACCAGCGGCAGCTTCGCCGCCGGCTTCGACTTCCTGTTCACCTTCGATGCCTCGAAGATCACCGGCGAAGCGTTGCTCGCGGCCCTCGGCCATGCGTTCTTCACCCTCAGCCTAGCCTCCGGAGCGATTCTGGTTTACGGCTCCTACATCCCCGATGGCCAGTCGATCGCCCGCACCACCTTTATCGTGGCGATCTGCGACACCTGTGTGGCGCTGCTTGCGGGGTTGGCGATTTTTCCGGTGATCTTCGCCAATGGCCTGAGCCCGAGCTCTGGCCCCGGATTGATCTTCATGAGCCTGCCGCTGGCCTTCCAGCAGATGCCGTTCGGTACGGCCTTTGGTGCGCTATTCTTCGCCATGGTCTCGATTGCCGCGCTGACTTCGGCGATCTCCCTGGCCGAGGCCACGGTTGCCTATCTCAACGAGAAATATGGCATCAGCCGCTTCAAGGGCGCAGTCGCGGCCGGGGTGGTGTTGTTACTGCTCAGCCTGCTGGCGATGCTCTCGTTCAACCTGATGGCCGGCTGGACGCCGCTGGGCAAGAACCTGTTCGACTGGCTGGATTATCTGACCTCGCGCTGGATGATGCCGCTCGGCGGAATCTTCATGGTGCTGCTGGCCGGTTACGCGCTGCGTGGCGAGATCATGCGCGACGAGCTGAACCTGCCGCCGCTGGGCTATGCGCTCTGGCTGTTCATGGTGCGCTACGTATGCCCGGTGCTGATCATGATGGTGTTCCTGCATGCCCTCGGCTGGTTGGGTTTCGACCCCATCGCCAAGTGGTACTGGATCGCCGGCGTCATCGGTCTGCTGGCCATTCTCGGCGAGCTGCTGAGACCGCGTGTGGTGCCGGCACTCGCCGGACGCTGACCCCCGCAGCGGCACTTTCGATGCCGCTCGATACGAATGCAGGGCACCAATCGTGTGCCCTGCATTTTTTAGGCGGAAATTCGCCGATAGGTGCTGTCGTGGCGGCGGAAAACCGCCTGTTTTTGTTGCGGCAGGCGCGCCAACCCAATCTGAAACACGCGCAAACTCAGGCTGCCCAGCCTCTTTGGCCTAAGCTCTAGTCAATACCTGTCGACTATATGGGTAGAGTCGTTTGCAATGCTGGCACAGCGGTTGCGTAGATTTGTCCGCCGAGCCCATGCCCACCATGGCTGGCATCTAGAACAATAAGAAATGGAGTAGTGCTTATGTTGCAATCCGCCACCCGCCTGTTCGCCGACCTTGCCGTGGGTAAGAAGTTATTTTTTGGTTTCAGCCTGGTGCTATTGCTGACGGTTGCGATGACCGGCATTGGTTTCGTCGCGATCAAGACGGTCATGCAAGGGCACGAGCTGAGCGGGAGGCTGCTGGCAGTCAATCTGGCGATACTTCAGGCACGCCGTCTGGAGCGCAACTTCGCCCTCGAACAAAGCCCGGAGAGTGCCACCCGGGTACGCGAAAGCTTGATCGGCGTACAAGAGCTGCTGACGCAATTGCAGAACGCCGCCTCGGCAATCGAGGTGAAGCGCTATCAAAGCATGAGCCAGGCGATTACCGATTACCTGAGCCAGTTCGACAGCTATGTCGAGGTGCAGGAAAAGGCGCGCGAAGCGCGTAAGGACATGCGCGAGGCGGCGGGCGAGGCGCGCGATCAGTTCGAGGTGATCGAACTGGACATGTACGACGCCGTCCGCGAGTTGCGCTTGCAGGGCGATCGCCTACGCGGGAGCGACCCCTTGACCCTGGCGGAAACCGCATCCGGCCTGAGCAAGCGCATGCTCGATCTGCGCGGCCACGAAAGCCTGTACATCATCGACAGTTCGGACAAGGCGCTGGAAGAGTGGAACTACGTCAGCGAAGACCTGCAAACCGTGGCCAGCAGTTTGAAGGTTTGGCTGGACGATGCGCAGAAATCCGCCATCGATACCGCCTTGCAATCCTTGACCTTGTATCAGCGCTCTTTCGGTTACTACCAGCTAGTTCGCGAACAGCGTCTGGCCACGGAAAAGGCCATGGTCGAACGGGCGCGCTCGGCTCTGGAACTGGCCGACGCCGCGAAAGCCAACGCCGAGCAGCAAATGCATGATGTTAGCCGCCGGGCCATGCTGATGCTCGGAGGCATGGGGGCCGGGGCCGTGGTGCTTGGTTTGCTGGCCGCCTTGTTGATCTCGCGGTCGATCGTCATCCCGCTGCGCCAGAGCGTCGCCTACGCCAAGCGTATCGCCGACGGCGATCTGAGCCAGGATTTGCTGTTGCAACGCAAGGACGAACTCGGCCAACTGATGGCCGCGATGCAGAGCATGACCGCCAGCCTGCGCAACCTGGTTGGACGTATCGGCGGCGGTGTCGGCCAGATCGCCGCGGCGGCTGAACAGTTGTCGACTATCACGGCGCAAACCAGCGCCGGCGTGCAGAGCCAAAAACTGGAGACCGAGCAGACCGCTACCGCGATCCACGAAATGGCTGCCACCGTGCAGGAAGTGGCGCATAACGCCGAACAAGCTTCCCAGGCCGCGCAGACCGCGGATCGAGAAGCCCAACAGGGCAATCATGTGGTACAGCAGGCGGTTTCCCAGATCGGCACCCTGGCCGCCGATGTCGAGCAATCCGCCGAGGCAATTCAGGAACTGAACAAGGAGAGCGGGCGCATCGGCAGTGTGCTGGAGGTCATCCGCAGCGTCGCCGAGCAGACCAATCTGCTGGCGCTGAACGCGGCGATCGAAGCGGCACGCGCGGGCGAGCAGGGCCGCGGTTTCGCCGTGGTCGCCGATGAAGTGCGCGCCCTGGCCAAGCGCGCCCAGGAGTCGACCCAGGAGATCGAAACGCTGATCGCCGGCTTACAGCGCATGGCCCAAGGGGCGGTGACGAAAATGGAAGGCAGCCGCAGCCTGACTCAGCGTACCGTCGGCTTGGCGGCCGAAGCGGGCGATGCGCTACGGCGCATCACCCAGTCGGTGAGCACCATCGAGCAGATGAACCAGCAGATCGCCGCTGCCGCGGAAGAGCAGAGCGCAGTGGCCGAGAACATCAATGAAAGCGTGACGCGGGTGCGCGATATCGGCGAACAAAGCGCCAGTGCCGCCGAGCAGACGGCAGCCTCGAGTGCCGAATTGGCGCGCCTGGGCGTGGAGCTGCAGGGCTTGGTCGCGCAATTTCGTACCTAGCGCGGTCAGCCAGCAGTAGCGCGACCGCGGGCCTGAGCGGTACCAGGTGTCGGAGCGCTTCCGGATTTCATCCAGGTCTAGTATCGAGCGCTATAAAAAAACCGGCGCAAGACCGGTTTTTTAATGCTCAGCGGTTGCTCAGTTATTGACCAGGCTGAGGAATTCGCTGCGGGTGGCGGCGTTTTCGCGGAATTCGCCGAGCATCACCGAGGTGACCATCGAGGAGTTCTGCTTCTCCACGCCGCGCATCATCATGCACATGTGCTGGGCTTCGATCACCACGGCCACGCCGAGGGCACCGGTCACTTGCTGGATCGCCTCGGCGATCTGCCGGCTGAGGTTCTCCTGGATCTGCAGGCGACGCGCATACATGTCGACGATGCGTGCGACTTTCGACAGGCCGAGCACCTTGCCGTTGGGGATATAGGCGACATGGGCCTTGCCGATGAATGGCAGCAGGTGATGCTCGCACAGCGAGTACAGCTCGATGTTCTTAACCAGCACCATCTCACTGGCGTCGGAGCTGAACAGTGCGCCGTTGGTGACTTCTTCCAGGGTTTGCTGGTAGCCGCGGCAGAGGTACTGCATGGCTTTGGCGGCACGTTTGGGCGTGTCGAGCAGGCCTTCGCGGGAAACGTCCTCGCCGAGTTGGCCGAGAATCGCGGTGTAGTTCTGTTCCAGGGACATGATCTTCCTGTGGCACTAACGGCTATGAAACGGATATAGATAAAACAGATGCGCAGGGTAGGGCGGCGCTGCCGGGCTGGCAAGAGCAGCGCTCGGTTTTACTCCGGCGACTGCAGATCGCGGGCCCAGTTTTCGGCCCATTGGGTCAGCGGCAAGAATTGTTCGACCAGGCCCACGCCCAGCGGCGATAGCTGGTAGCCCAGCTCGCCGTTCTCCAGCAACCGCGCCTCGCGTAGCTCGCTCAAGCGGGTATTGAGCACCGACGGCGACAAGCCTTCGCAGCGGCTTTGCAGTTCGCGAAAGTTGGCCGGCGACTGCCGAAGTTCCCAGAGTATGCGCAGGCTCCAGCGCCTGCCGAGCAGATCGAGCAAGGCCATGATCGGCCTGCCGGTGGTGGAGCCACGAACTTTTTCACCTGGTTTTGCTGTACTCATCGGCACTATTGCTTCTTTTTTAGTAGCGGTTTATGTTGGGCTTGCTACGTTTTCAGTAGCTTAACCGTCCTACAGGAGATTTGCCATGAGCAGCCCGCGTATCCAACCCGCTCCACCTCCTTATGCCCCGGAAACCCAGGCGGCGCTCGATCGGATAATGCCGCCGGGTATGCCACCCCTGAAGCTGTTCAGCAGCATGGCGCATAACCCTCGGGTGCTGCAGCGCTTTCTGGCCGGTGGCTTGCTCGACCGCGGTAGCATCGGCCTGCGCGAGCGTGAGTTGCTGATCCTGCGGACCACCGCAATCTGCGGCGCCGAGTACGAGTGGGGCGTGCATGTCGCGGGCTATAACGGCAAAGCCGATTTCACTCCGCAGCAACTCGCCGATACCTGTGCCGCCAATACCGACGCAAGCTTGTGGAGCGATGAGGAACAGGCGCTGTTGGCGCTGGCTGACAGCCTGCATGGTAGTTCGACGGTGGACGACGAGTTGTGGCGGCGGCTAAGCGAGCATTACCGCGATGAGCAGTTGATCGAGTGCCTGTTGTTGGTCGGCTTCTATCATGCGGTGTCGTTCATGGTGAACGGCCTGCGTGTCGAGCTCGAAGCCTTTGCGCCGCGTTTTCCGGCCTGAAATGCCTAGAGGCGTAGGACGCCGGTAATGGTCGTTCCCTTGCCAAGTCCTACAACAACGCATGGCGAGATTTTCCGCGCAACCCGAAGGGCCGGGCCTGTTTTAGCGCGATGCTGCGTTTCTCGACGCTCATTTGGAACAACCACAAAAACGCCAGGAGCGTTTTTGCGCGCAGCCCCGAAGGGGTGAAGCACATGGATGTGCTGAACAAACGAGCGTCTCGTGCCTTACCTCGCGCTAAAACAGGCTCCGGCGCGGTGCGATGAAACGACAGCAGACCCTAGTCGTCGCGCCCGTCCATCATGGTGCGTTTGAGCAGCACGTAAACCGCGCCGGTGCCTCCATGTTTGGCCAGGCAGGAGGTGAAGCCCAGCACCTGCGGGTGCTGGCGCAGCCAGGTGTTGACGTGGCTTTTGATCATGGGTTTGCGGCCGTCCATGCGCACCGCTTTGCCATGGGTGATGCGCACGCAACGCACCTCGAGTTTGTTGGCCTCGGCGATGAATTCCCAGAGGGTGTCGCGGGCTTTTTCCACGCTCATGCCATGCAGGTCGAGGCTGCCTTCGAAGCTGATCTGGCCGAGCTTGAGCTTGCGCATCTGGCCTTCCTGCACGCCGTTGCCGGCCCAGTACAGCGGGTCTTCGGCGCCGACATCGATGACGAACTGATCGGACAGGCCGTCGACCTTGACCGAGTCCGTACGCACGGTGGCGGCTTGGCGCAGAGTGGCCAGGCGTTGGCGGTCGGATTTGGCTTTGCCAGTATCGGCGCGGTCGTGCTTGAGCGGTTTGACGCCGCGCAGTTCGGCTTTGAACAGGGCGCTTTCGTTATCGTCTCTAGGGTCGTCTTGCATAAAGGCCTCCGCGAAGGCCGCTAGTGTAACCAAGGCCGCGGCTTGAGTGCTGCCTTGTCGCTCAGTTACGTTTCTTCATCAGGTGCGGCGACATGCTCAGGTCGCTGGGGCGACGCAGGCGCCGGCGGAACAGGCGCCAGGCGAATATCCCGGCCCAGAGCAAAAACAAGCCGAGGAGCACCAGTACCACGGCTGCGCCCGGGGAATCGTTGAGGGCGCCGAGCGAGACGGGGCGACCGAGCAGCGATGCGACTCCGGCCATTGCCAGGAGGATGCCAAAACAGGCGAACAACGCCGCCAGCGCAGCCGCCAGGCGAGTGCGCCAGGTGCCGGGACCTCGTGGGCGTAGGCGGCGTGCATCAAAACCATCGGATAACTTCATTATTCCGATTTCCTTAGTGGTATCGGCGGTATGACCAGCGGGTCGAACGGGGGTTCCTGGCGATGCGGATCACTCCATCGGCCGCGAACTGCCTGTGCATTCACCCCCGGATATCTCAGCCCAAGACGCTGGCGTGCGCTACTAGGGTAGCAAAGTTGTCGGCTAGGGCGGCCATCTCTGCCCGGTGCATGTCCCGGGCGTCGATCACGTCACCTTCCGGGGTCGGCAGATCGCGGGTGGCGCAGGCCGCGTCGACCACCGTGCAGCGATAACCGTAGTCCTTGCAGGCGCGCACGGTGGAGCTGACGCTGGAGTGGCTCATAAAGCCGCAAACGATCACATCCAAATGGCCCATGGCTTGTAGGCGATCGTGCAAGTCGGTGCCGGCGAAGGCGTTCGGCAAACGCTTTTGCACAATGACTTCCCCTGGTAACGGTGCTGCTTCGGGCAAATGCGCGCCGCGTGGGCCGCTGGGGTCGAGCAGGCCGCCGGGAATGCCCAAGTGTTTCACATGGATGATCGAGGCGCCGATGGCGCGTGCGCGGGCCAGCAGTTGGGCGATCTCTTCGAGCGCCGCGTTCAGCCCCGGCAGTTGCAAGACGCCGCTGCGGTATTCCTCCTGGGCGTCGATGATCAGCAGGGTTGCTTGCGCCAGGCTGGCCGGCGCATGGCCGCGACCGGTCAGTTGGAAAAGCGTGTGCGGGTGGGGCATAAGGAACTCCTCGCGGATGGCGGACGGCGTCGGCCATTGTCCGCCCCTGAGGCGCTGCTGTGAACCTCTGTGTCCATTGTTGCAGCCGATGCGCGGTACGCGCAGAATCGAACCACTGCGCAGGGTTGGAGTCCTACGCAAAATCGACGCAAAGGAGTTGCCTATGACCTTGTTAGCGCAGTTGTCCGCCCATTTCTGGTTGCTGTTCGCCATCGCGGTATCCATCGCGGTGGTACGCGAACTCGTGCGTCAACCCGAGGAGCCGCCCGTGCGCCTCACGCGTCGCCGGGATTGATCCCGGTGCGCCCGGTTCGGCACCGGGCGCTGACCGCATCAGTAGAGACCCAGGACCTGGTACTGCAGGTACCACACGCCCAGCGAGCCGAAGAAGTTGACCAGAATTGCCGGCAGAAAGCGCAGGTGCACGCCGAAGCTATAGCTCTTGTCCAGCGTCATGGCCATGACCCCGGCCGCCGAGCCCACCACGGTCAGCGAACCACCGATACCGACCATCAGCGCGTTCAGCGCCCATTGATCGCCACTCAGGTCTGGATTGGACAGCAACGCCGCGGCTTCCACCGGCACGTTATCCATCACTCCGGAAATCCCCCCTAGAATGATGTTGACCAGGGTCGGGTCGAGCAGCTCGAACAGTCGGGAGATATAGGACAACCAGCCGACATGGTTGAGCGCGGCCACCGAGGTGATGATGCCGATGAAGAACAACAAGGCGTTCCATTCCACCTTCTGCAATTGGTCCTGCCAGGGCAGTTCGATGCCGCGGTGGGTCAGCAGCCAGGCATAGAGTGCGACCATGCCCAAGCCGATGCCGATGGCGAACTCGATGCCGACCTTCAGCAGAATGTTGCACAGCACCGCGCCGAGTACGGCGAAGAAGCCGACCACTGCGAGCCCCGCACCGCCCGGTTTGAGCGCCGAATCTTCCTGGTTGGCGACACGGATCAGCTCTTTGCCGTCGACGCCGCGCAGGTAGAAAAAATGCAGGGTGGCGGCAAACAGTAGCCAGCCGATGAATGCCGAGGGGAACAGCAGTAACAGACCGGCGATGCTGATCTTGCCCGCCAGCAGCACCATCAAGCTGGTGGAGGTGCCGAGGAACCACACGCCGCTGTTGGAGGCGACCACAATGTTGCACAGGGCGACGTGGGTATAGCGCTGGTTGACCGAAATGTTCTTCACCGAATTGCCGAAAATCATCGCCGTGGTGAAGTTGTTGATGAAGGGCGAGAGCGTTGCCGAGAGTGCGCCCGTGGCCCAGAACATGCCCTTGGCGCCCAGACCTTTGCGCAGCAGGTAGCCGTTCAGTGCGGTGAACACGTTCCGCTCGTTGAGCAGCTCGACGATCATCCACATAAAGGCCATGAAGGCGATCAGGCCGAACAGTTCGCTTTTGGTTTCCTCCTGCGTATGCAGAAAGTACTGGAAGCCGTTAGGGTCGGTCAGCGCGTAGTGCAGGCCGATAACGATCAAGCCGGACATCATGAACATGGCCGGTTTGAACTTATCCATCTCCAGTTGTGCTTCGAAAACGATAAGGGTCATGCCAACGAGGAATATCGCCAGCACGAGCAAGCCCGTGAGCGAGAAGGGTTCTATAAGCATTGGGGGGAATACTCGGTAAAGGGGGGGAATCGGAAGGGTTAGTAATTGGTAACAAAATTATATCTGCGCGCCCTGCGCTTTGGCAGCGCTACTTTCGGGGGCTGTCGAGTTATTTTTTCGTTGTGGGTCGGGTCCATTGGATAGGCTAAAATGCGCCGCACTTTCGCCTAGGAGACGCCCCGTGACCGACCTCATACCTGCCCGCACCACCCGCTTGCGCACCTTGCGCGATTACATTCGTTGGGCGGTCAGTCGTTTTCAGGGTGAGGAGCTGTTTTTCGGTCATGGCACCGACAACGCCTGGGATGAAGCCCGTCAGCTGGTGCTCGGCGCCCTGCATCTGCCCTGGCAGATAGCCGACAGTTATCTCGACTGTCGCCTGGAGGACGACGAGCACGCCCATCTGCAGTCGTTGCTCGCGCGGCGTATCGAGGAGCGCGTGCCGACCGCCTATCTGCTCGGCGAGGCCTGGTTCTGCGGGCTGCCTTTTATCGTCGATGAACGGGTGCTGGTGCCGCGCTCGCCGATCGGCGAATTGATCGAACAGCATCTGCAACCCTGGTTGGCGCAAGAGCCCGCGCGAATTCTCGACTTGTGCACGGGGTCGGGTTGTATCGGCATCGCCTGCGCCTATGAGTTTCCCGAGGCCGAGGTGGTGCTGGCCGACCTGTCGTTCGAGGCGCTGGAAGTGGCTAACCGGAATATCGAACGGCACGGGCTGGAGGAGCGGGTGTACAGCGTGCAAGGCGACGGGTTCGATGGCTTGCCCGGACAGCGTTTCGATTTGATCGTGTCCAACCCGCCTTATGTCGATGCCGAGGATTTCGCCGACATGCCCGCCGAATATCAGCACGAACCTGCTCTGGGTTTGGCTTGTGGCGACGATGGCCTGAATCTGGTGCGGCGCATGCTCGCTGAAGCGGCGGATCATCTGACCGAGAAGGGCGCGCTGATTGTCGAAGTGGGTAACAGCCAGGTGCATGTCGAGGCGCTGTATCCGGAGGTGGACTTCACCTGGCTGGAGTTCGAACGCGGTGGCCACGGTGTATTCCTGCTCGCAGCCCAACAGTGTCGCGAGCATCAGGCGCTGTTCCGCGAGCGGCTCAACGGCTAACAGGTTGTCGTGCGGTCCGAATTGCCTTCTGCCAGCTTCGTAGGGGGGGGTAGCCGCCTGTTGCGTGTGTCGGTCGACTTCTTATGCCTGGTGCGGCGTAACCCACCATCGGCGTAACCACCATCCATCGCCTGGTGGGTTACGCGGCGCACGACCTTCACCTGCGCCTCGAGGACCGGCATTTGGCGCCGCTAATCGCGCTCGGTAGCTCTTGCCCTAGCGCGTGGCGATCCAGATCAGCAAGGCGGCTTGGAATAAGCAGAACGCCACCAGGCAGGCGATGGTAAAGCGCAAGCTACCGTCTTCGCGCTTGAACAGCTTGAGGCGTTCTTCCAGTTTGCGGATTTTCACGTCCTGCTCGCGCAGGTTCTGGTCGGCCTGTTGCAGCATATTGGCAGCGTCGAGCAGGCCGACGATCTGCACCTTTTCCGTGTGCCAGTCGCTGTGCAGCGAACTCACCCGCGCGGCGCCGTAGCGTGCCTTGAGCTGCAGCGGGTCGAGGTATTCGACGACGAATCCCTGGGCTTGCAGGCAATGGTCGCGGCGCAGGCGGGCTTCCTCGGCGAGCGCATCCTTGGCCGGCAGGGCGCCGCCTTCCACCGTATAGTGCGCGCACTGTTGCCGGGCCCAGGCGATGCCTTGGGCGAGCAGGAAACGCCCGAGCCCGCGATTGCCCGGTTCGATGGACAAGCCCTGGTCGGGACCGAAGCGCGCTTCCTTGAGGCGGTGATCGAGCCAGACTTCCAGCAGGTTCTGCTCTTTGCGCACGCGCTGCCCGGGGATCTGAATGCTCAGGCGCAACAGGCTCTGTTCCTTGCTGTGCCGCGTCACCCGGCCCAACTGTACGAAACGCAGCGGCCGTGCGCCGGTATGCCGGTCCACCGGCAAGGGCGCCAAACGCAGCAGGCGGAACTGCTCGGGCTCGAGGTCCGCCCAGGCGTGGGGCACCGCCGCGGGCTGCGGTTCGGCGGTTTCGGCCGTAGCGTCGGCGTGCGGGGCTTGAGGGTCGGTCATTTGCGGCTGTCCTGTACGCACTCCCAGCACTATTACCGCTGGTGCATTGATTATCGGCCGATTTGCGCCGTGCTGGAGGCGGTGCGCTGAATAAAGCTTACGACCTGCTCGATCAGCGTACTGGCCAGCGGTAGCCGAGGGTTGTCATAGGACGCCAGTTGCGCCCTCAAATCCAGGGGCACGATGCGTAACGCATGGTTCATGCCCTCAACCAGGACCAACTCGGCATCCGCCTTGTAGGCCTTGAGCGCACGGGCATCGGCGACGCCGACCTGGATGTCGTGGGTGCCCTGGACGATCAGCGCCGGTATCCGCAGACGGGCGAAGGCCTCGCCGGGGTTCTGCCGGAACAGCGAGATCAGGTACGGCTGCACGCTGGGGCGAAACAGCACCTTGAGTTCATCGGGCACGTCGTTGCGCTGTTGCCCGGCGAGCAGGGCATCGAGCAGCTCATGGCTTTGTCGCAGCAGCCGGGGCGGTAGGCGATAGTGCAGTTGCTCGCGCAGCACCTGATCGATGGGGCGGGCGCTACCGGCGATGGAGACCAGCGCATCGGCGCGGGCCTCAGGTGCCGCCAGGCTGGCGATCAGTGCGCCTTCGCTGTGGCCGAGCAGGATCAGTCGGTCGAAGGCCGGGTCGGCTTCGAGTAAACGGCCCCAGGCCACCGCATCGGCGACGTAACGCTCGACGCTGAGGTCGCGCTCGTCCGGGGTGGCGGCGCGGCTGGCCGCTACGCCGCGTTTGTCGTAGCGCAGGCTGGCGATACCGTGCTTGGCCAGGGCCTGGGCCAGACGTTTGAGGCTGTCGTTATGGCCGCCGGCTGGATTATTGCCGTCGCGGTCGGTCGGCCCGGAGCCGGCAATCAGCAAGACCACCGGCAAGGGCTCGCTGCTGCGCGGCTGCAGTAGTGTGCCGTGCAAAGTGCCGTGCTCGGTAGGCAGGTCGATCGGCCGTTGGCTGCTGACGGTCGGCGTGGCCTGAACGGCGCCGGCGAGCAGAAGCAGAATCAGCGGGAGAATCGGTAGCATCGGGGGCTCTGTAACTAGGGTCTGTTGCCGTTTCAGCGCAAGCCGCGTTGCCGCGAAAAATCTCGCCAGGCTAGGCGTAGGACGCAGGTAATGGTTGTTCCCTTGCCAAGTCCTACAACAACGCATGGCGAGATTTTCCGCGCAACCCGAAGGGCCGGGCCTGTTTTAGCGCGATGCTGCGTTTCTCGACGCTCATTTGGAACAA
>NZ_CAMPHV010000017.1 GCF_946886105.1 uncultured Pseudomonas sp.
TACCGGGCCACCGACGTACGACGCCGGGGCCCGGTAAGACTCAGCCGCGCATCGGTGCCTGCGGATTTTGCAACGCGTACAGGTAGCAGTCGGCCAGGCTGTGATTGGCCGCCACCCCGGCATAGCTGGCGGTGAAGGTCACGGCCAGCCCCAGGTGTTGATACAGCAAACCGTCCACGGCCCCGGGCGGCACCTGCGGCACCAGATCGCTGTCGTTGACCACCCGGTAGGTCGGCACGCTCAGACCGTTGTAGTAGGCGGCGAAATCCGGCGCGGCCAGGCGTGGGCTGGCGAAGTTGTAATGTTGCAGCGGCAGATCCGGCCAGCGCTCGCGTAAATCCAGTACCGCCAGACTCGACAGCGTACAACCCAGGCTATGCCCGCAGACCCACAGCGGGCCGCTCGGTTTCAGCCCGTCCACCGCGAGCAGCGCCAGGTCGCGCAGCGAGGTATAGAGCTTCAGGAAGCCGTGGTGGACATGCCCTACCCCGGCCTGCCAGGGATACTCGCACTGATCTGCATCCAGGTCGTCCAACCAGTCTTGCACCGTGTCGGTACCGCGAAACACCAGATACAGCTCGCCCTGGGGATCGCGCGCGGCGAAACCGAAGGGCTCGGATTCGTTGAGAAAATGCAGCTCGCTGAGCACGCTCCAGATCGGATCGGAAAAGCTCCAACCCTCCATCTGAGGTTTCTGCCAATGGAAATCCTGGGGCCGGCGCGGGCGCTTCTGGGCTTGCCATTGGTCGTACTGCGCATAGGCCAGTTCGACCATCTGCGCGCACAACAAGGCTTGGTTCAGGGCAAAGCCCTGGGGAAAATACAGGGGTAGACTGGGCATACGGACCTCCTTGCCGAAAATGCTGCGCTCAGCCTTAGCGGGCTGTTGAAAAACCACCTAGGTTTTCAGCGGCCCACCAGATAGGAGCGGGTTAGCGGTTGTATTCGCCGGCCGCCTCCGGCTGGTATTCGACCGCCAGCAAGGTCAATTGTAGAACCTTGCCGCCGGGCGTTTTCCAGTCGATGTGCTGGCCCACGGTCAGCCCCAGCAATGCGCTGCCGACCGGCGCCAGAATCGACACGCAACCCTCGCCGCCAGCGTCCTGCGGGTAGACCAGCTTGAGATGATAGTCCTTGCCGCTGCTTTCCTCACGGCAATGCACCCGCGAATTCATGGTCACCACACCGGCCGGCACCTGGTCATGGCCGACGACTTCGGCGCGGTCCAGTTCGGCTTGCAACGCCACCGCGCCCGACGTGGCGACGCCCGAACCGGAATCCTCCAGGCTGTCGAGCAAACGCTCCAAACGCTGTAAATCGAGGCGGGTGATGATGATTGGCGGGGTATTGGTCATGGTGAAAGACACTCTCCTGGGTGGAACGCAAACCTCTATAACGCGAAGCTCGTGGCGTATGAGCTTGTTTGCCGAAAAGGGTATAACGCGGAAAAAGCAAAAACCCCATCGCGGAGATGGGGTTTTGCAGTCATTGAGCCGACCGTATCACAGCCAAACAAATATACAAGACCGGCGGGTCAGGGGCGCCCTTGCAGACGTTCCCGGGCGCTCTGACAGATCAACTGGCGGCGCGTCTCGTCGGCTTGGCCCCACTCGAGGATTTCAGCGAGCGTGCGGCCACAGCCGATACAGATATCCCGGTCGTCCAGGCAGCATTGCCGCCGACACGGCGACGCTACCGCAGCGGCCGGCGCCTGGGGCGGTTCAGAGCTCTTCGAACTCAAGATCGGCACCCGACTGCTCGAGGGTGATGCGCGCGAGCATTTCGCCCAATTGCTCGTCGCTGCTGTCGCAGATCCAACGCTCGCTGGCCTCGTCGTAATCGAAGTGGAAACCGCCCGAACGCGCCGCCAGCCAGAGCTGACGGATCGGCTCCTGGCGGCTGAAAATCAACTGCGAGCCGTTCTCGAAACGTACCGTGAGCACGCCCGCCGAATTTTCCAGGTCGAGATCCAGGTC
Source organism: uncultured Pseudomonas sp. (assembly GCF_946886105.1). Next base: position 1,977 of record NZ_CAMPHV010000017.1, read on the forward strand.
GCTGTCATCGAAGATGTCCTCCACCGCTTGCTGCACGGCATCGACCAGGTCATGAAAGCGGGCTTCGGTCAAACTCATTACGGGTGTCCTCAAATTCGGCGACTGCAAGAATATGGTTTTCTGACGCGGCGAAAGCACTGGTGGTTCAGTGCAAGCAGATGCAGAGCCCAGTGTACAACTGTATGGGCATCGCCCGCTTCACTCGCCCAGGGCGGCAAGGATAACCGCACTTCGCCTGAGGCCGCGGCCAGGTGCAAGGACTATGCGTCCTGATCGCCAGCAAGCTGGCTCCTACAGCTGACATGCGCGCCCCTGCCTCCTGGGGCAAAGCCCCGTCGGACGGGAATCCTGGCGCATAGGCAAGGCGCCGGGGGGCCGGTATACTCCGGCGCAATTATGCTTTTTTACAAGGATTCCACCATGAAGCGGTTGTTTACTGCCCTTATCGCGCTTGTCGCCATCAGCACCCTGCTTGCCGGCTGCGGCCAGAAAGGCCCGCTGTACCTGCCGGAAGAAAGCCAGCCCGCGCCCGCGCAAACCGAATAAGGACAGCTGATGAACGCCTTCAACTACCGCGACGGCGAGCTGTTCGCGGAAGGCGTGGCCTTGTCCGCCATCGCCCAACGCTTCGGCACGCCGACCTACGTTTACTCGCGCGCGCATATCGAGGCGCAGTACCGTGCCTATGCCGATGCCCTGCAAGGCGTTCCGCACCTGGTCTGCTTCGCCGTCAAAGCCAACTCCAATATCGGCGTGCTGAATGTCCTGGCGCGTCTCGGCGCGGGTTTCGATATCGTCTCGCGCGGCGAGCTGGAGCGTGTTCTGGCCGCCGGCGGCGCGCCTGACAAGATCGTTTTCTCCGGCGTCGGCAAGAGCCGCGACGACATGCGCCGCGCCCTGGAAGTCGGCGTGCACTGCTTCAACGTCGAGTCCACCGACGAATTGGAGCGCCTGCAACTGGTCGCCGCCGAACTCGGCAAGACCGCGGCCGTATCGCTGCGGGTCAACCCCGATGTCGACGCAGGCACCCACCCCTATATCTCCACCGGCCTGAAAGAGAACAAGTTCGGCATCGACATCGAGCAGGCACCGGCGGTCTATGCCCGCGCCGCGGCATTGGCGAACCTGCAGGTGGTCGGCGTGGATTGCCATATCGGCTCGCAACTGACCACCCTGCCGCCGTTCCTCGACGCCCTCGACCGCCTGCTGGCGCTGATCGACCAACTGGCCGAGAACGGCATCCCGATCAAGCATCTGGACCTGGGCGGTGGCCTCGGCGTGCAGTACCGCGACGAGCAGCCACCGCTGGCCGGTGACTATATCCAGGCGGTGCGCCAGCGCATTGCCGGCCGCGACTTGGCCCTGGTGTTCGAGCCGGGCCGCTCCATCGTCGCCAACGCCGGGGTGCTGCTGACCCGGGTCGAATACCTCAAGCACACCGAGCACAAGGATTTCGCCATCGTCGACGCGGCGATGAACGACCTGATCCGCCCGGCGCTGTACCAGGCCTGGATGGACGTCGCCGCGGTGCAGCCGCGCGACGGCGCCACCCGCAACTACGACATCGTCGGGCCGATCTGCGAAACCGGCGACTTCCTGGCCAAGGATCGCCCGCTGGCGCTGGCCGAAGGCGATTTGCTGGCGGTTCGTTCTGCCGGCGCCTACGGCTTCGTCATGAGCTCCAACTACAACACCCGCGGCCGCGCCGCCGAGGTGATGGTGGATGGTGAGCAGGCCAACGAAGTGCGCCGCCGCGAGACCCTCAGCGAACTCTTCGCGGGCGAAAGCCGCCTGCCGGAGTGATGCAGATGTTATTGCGTTTTACCAAAATGCACGGCCTCGGCAACGACTTCATGGTCCTCGACCTGGTCAGCCAGCACGCGCATATCCAGCCGAAAAACGCCAAACAGTGGGGCGATCGCCACACCGGCATCGGCTTCGATCAGTTGCTGATCGTCGAGCCGCCGAGTAACCCGGACGTCGACTTCCGCTACCGCATCTTCAACGCCGACGGCTCGGAGGTGGAGCAGTGCGGTAACGGCGCGCGCTGCTTCGCCCGTTTCGTGCTGGACAAGCGCCTGACGGTGAAGAAGCAGATCCGCGTGGAAACCAAGGGCGGCATCATCGAGCTGGACGTGCGCGCAGACGGCCAGGTGCGGGTAAATATGGGCCCACCGCGCCTGAGCCCGGCGCAGATTCCGTTCCAGGCCGAGCAGCAGGCGCTGAGCTATGCCGTCGACGTCGACGGCGTGAAAGTCGAGCTCGCCGCCGTGTCGATGGGCAACCCCCATGCGGTGCTGCGCGTCGACGACGTTGCCAGCGCACCGGTGCACAGCCTGGGGCCGAAGCTGGAACAGCATCCGCGCTTCCCGCAGCGGGTCAATGTCGGCTTTTTGCAGGTGCTCGACCGTCAGCGCGCCAAGCTGCGCGTTTGGGAGCGTGGCGCCGGGGAAACCCAGGCCTGCGGTACCGGTGCTTGCGCCGCGGCCGTGGCGGCGATCAGCCAGGGTTGGATGGACTCGCCGGTACAGCTGGAACTGCCGGGCGGCAAGCTGACCATCGAGTGGGCAGGCACCGATCAGCCCGTTATGATGACCGGGCCCGCAATGCGCGTGTACGAGGGACAGGTTCGCTTATGACTGATCAGCAGGATTCGCCCAAGCCGCTCGACTCGGAAACGGTTGCCGCGTATTTGCGCCTGCATCCGGAATTCTTTATTGATCACGACGAGCTGATCCCCGAGCTGCGCATCCCGCACCAACGCGGCGATACCGTGTCGCTGGTGGAGCGCCAGGTCAAGCTGCTGCGCGAACGCAATATCGAGATGCGCCATCGCCTCTCGCAATTGATGGACGTCGCCCGCGACAACGACCGCCTGTTCGACAAAACCCGCCGCCTGGTGCTCGACCTGCTCGATGCCACCAGCCTGGAGGAAGTGGTCAGCGCGGTGGAAGACAGCTTGCGCCGGGAATTCCAGGTGCCATTCGTCGGCCTGATCCTGTTCAGCGATGCGCCCTTGCCGGTGGGCCGCTCGGTCAGCAGCGCCGAAGCCCATCAGGCCATCGGCGGCCTGCTCGCCGGCGGCAAGACCATTTGCGGCGTACTGCGCGAGCACGAGCTGAAATTCCTCTTCGGCGAGGAAGCAGGCGCGCAGGTCGGCTCGGCCGCCGTGGTTGCCCTCACCTACCAAGGCCTGCATGGTGTCCTGGCGATCGGCAGCGCCGACCCGCAGCACTACAAGAGCTCCCTGGGCACCCTGTTCCTCGGTTATATCGCCGAAGTCCTGGCCCGTGTGCTGCCGCGCTTCGCAACCCCGCTGCGTTCGGTGAGATAGCCGTACGCCAATGGCAAGGTGTAGGGTGGATGACGCCGTTTTCATCCACCCTACGCATTACCTAGCCTAGCGCCGCGCCTGCAGGGAGCTTCCATGCAAGACCAACTGGACGCCTACCTCGAACACCTGCGCAGCGAGCGTCAGGTGTCGGTGCATACCCTCGATGGCTACAACCGCGACCTGAGCAAGCTGCTGGCCTACTGCGAGCGCGAGCAACTGGCCTCCTGGTCCGCCCTGGATACGCAGCGCCTGCGCCGCCTGGTCGCCCGGCTCAACCTCGAAGGCCAGTCCAGCCGCAGCCTCGCTCGCCTGCTTTCGGCGACCCGCGGGCTGTATCGTTACCTGATCCGTGAAGGGCATTGCCAAAACGACCCGGCCAGCGGCCTGACGCCGCCGAAAGGCGAGCGCCGCCTGCCGAAAACCCTGGACGCCGATCGTACCGCGCAACTGCTCGATGGCGCCCTGGAAGACGACTTTATCGCCCGCCGCGACCAGGCCATGCTCGAACTCTTCTACTCCTCCGGGCTGCGCCTGTCCGAGCTGGTCGGCCTCGATCTCGACGGCCTCGACCTGCCGGCCGGATTGGTGCGGGTGCGCGGCAAGGGCAACAAAACCCGCGAACTGCCGATCGGTCGCATGGCACGCCAAGCCCTGGAACACTGGCTGCCTTTGCGCGCCCTGGCCAAACCGGGCGACGGCGCAGTGTTCGTCAGCCAACAGGGCCGACGTATCGGGCCGCGGGCGGTGCAACTACGGGTGCGCCAAGCCGGCGTGCGCGAACTCGGGCAAAATCTCCATCCGCATATGCTGCGTCACTCGTTCGCCAGTCATATGCTGGAGTCTTCGCAAGACCTGCGCGCGGTGCAGGAGTTGCTCGGCCACGCCGATATCGCCACCACGCAGATCTATACCCACCTGGACTTCCAGCACCTGGCCACGGTGTACGACAGCGCCCACCCGCGGGCCAAACGCAAAGGCAACGACGAATGACCATCAAGCTGATCACTTTCGATCTCGACGACACCCTGTGGGACGTCACCCCGGTGATGCAGGACGCCGAAGCCGCGCTACGCAACTGGCTGGCCATGCATGCCCCGCGCCTGGGACCGGTGTCGGTAGAGCATTTGTGGACGATCCGCGCCGGCTTGCTGCAGGCCGAACCCAGCCTCAAGCATCGCCTCAGCGAGCTGCGGCGGCGCATCCTGCTGCACGCCCTGGAAGACGCCGGATATACCCGCCATGAAGCCGAAATCCTCGCGGAGGGCGGTTTTCAGGTATTCCTCACCGCCCGCCATCAAATCGAACTGTTCGCCGAAGTACACCCCACCCTGGAAATTCTTGCTAACCGCTTCCAGCTCGGGGTGATTACCAACGGCAATGCCGATGTACGTCGCCTGGGCCTGGCCGACTACTTCCGCTTCAGCCTCTGCGCCGAAGAGCTCGGGGTCGGCAAACCCGACCCTAAACCCTTCCAGGAAGCGCTCAAGCGGGCCGGCATCGGCGCCGAGCATGCCGTGCATATCGGTGATCATCCCAGCGACGACATCGCCGGCGCCCAGGCCGCCGGTCTGCGGGCGATCTGGTTCAACCCCCTGGGCAAGCCCTGGGAAGCCGCGCAATCGCCGGACGGGCAGATCCGCAGCCTGGCCGAGCTGCCGGCGTTGCTGCACAGCTGGAGCTGAGCCGAGGACGCACGGCGACCACGCGCACTGAGGTTCAGGAACACCGCCGCAGCCACTAGCCCAGGTGGCCCACCCCTCGGCTATGACCAGTCGAAAAAAAGCCCGCACGCTTTTGGCGTGCGGGCTTTTTCATTTGCAACCGGCCCCTTAGATGGGGCGGCTACCGTACTTGCTATCGGGCTTCTTGGGCGGGTCGGAAACCACATTGGGCTCGACTTCCTGCACCTTGCCGCCACGCGAGAGAAACTCTTCCATGGCACGGGCCAGGGCGTCGCGCTCCTTCTGCTTGGCTTCGATGCTGGGCAACTCGTCGACATCGACCGCGGCCTTGGCCTTGGTTTTGCTCTTGCCGGTGGCGACGACCTCATCGTCACCATCGTCGCCGTCATCGCCCGCGTCATCGGCGGCCGACGCCAGCTCCTCGCCGTCGTCCTCGTCAGCCCCTTCCAGCTCGTCTTGTTCCAGTTCTTCGTCGCTCATGTTCAGCCTCATGACTTGCGAAAAGCAGGTTAGTTATAGCCCAGCTGCGTGATCTTTCGAACGTCGCCGGAAAAAATTCAAATGACCGTGCCTGGCCTATACCACCAGCGCCTCCATGTGCTGACTGGAGCGAACACCCCCTGAAAAGGAAAATACGCTCAACGGCGCGCATTCTAGCGCGCTGTCAGAAAAAACAAAGGGCGCCATAAAGGCGCCCTCGTCGAAACTCCGGTAATCAGTTCTTGGTGAACTCCGGATAGGCTTCCATACCGCATTCGGCGATATCCACGCCTTCGTATTCTTCTTCCTCGGTTACCCGCAGGCCGATCACCAGCTTGATGATGGACCAAACGATCAGACTGGCAACGAACACCCAGGCGAAGATCGAGCCGATGCCGAGCAACTGAGCGCCGAGGCTGGCGTCACCGTTGGTCAGGCAGACCGCCAGCAAGCCCCAGATACCGACCACACCGTGCACCGAAATGGCGCCGACCGGATCGTCGAGCTTGAGCTTGTCCAGGCCCAGGATGGAGAACACCACCAGCACGCCACCGACGCCGCCGATCAGGGTCGCTTGCAGCGCGGTCGGGGTCAGAGGTTCAGCGGTAATCGCCACCAGACCGGCCAGAGCGCCGTTCAGGGCCATGGTCAGGTCGGCCTTGCCGAACAGGATGCGCGCCACGATCAGCGCGGCGATCAGGCCACCGGCAGCCGCCATGTTGGTGTTGACGAACACGTTGGCGACGGCGTTGGCGTCTTCGATGGTGCTCATCTTCAGCTGCGAGCCACCGTTGAAGCCGAACCAGCCCATCCACAGGATAAAGGTACCCAGGGCAGCCATCGGCAGGTTGGCGCCCGGAATGGCGTTGACCTGACCGTTGGAGCCGTACTTGCCTTTACGCGCACCGAGCAGCAGCACACCAGCCAGAGCGGCGGCGGCGCCAGCCATGTGCACCACGCCGGAACCGGCGAAGTCGAGGAAACCGGCCGAGTTGAGGAAGCCCGAACCCCACTTCCAGAAACCCTGAACCGGGTAGATGAAACCGGTCATGACCACGGCGAAGGCGAGGAAAGCCCACAGCTTCATACGTTCTGCCACGGCACCGGAAACGATCGACATGCAGGTCGCGGCGAACACCACCTGGAAGAAGAAGTCCGAGCGCGCCGAGTAGTAAGGCGCGTCGTCGCCGCCGGCCAGTACCGACTCGACGCTGTTCTCGTCACCCAGCAGGAAGCCCAGGCTCGGCAGGATGCCGCCTTCCGGGCTGGAGTACATGATGTGATAGCCGATCACCAGGTACATGACGCTGGCGACAGCGTACAGGGCAATGTTCTTGGTAAGGATTTCAGTGGTGTTCTTCGCCCGTACCAGGCCGGCTTCGAGCATGGCAAAACCCGCTGCCATCCACATCACCAGAGCACCGCAAACTAGAAAATAGAAGGTATCGAAGCCGTACTGCAATGCAGTCAATGCTGTGTTATCCATGGTTCACCTCTTGCCGGCGCGCTTTATATAGCGCTGTTCGGTTAAGACGCCCGGGTTGGCTCCGGGCGTACTCCGTGTGCTTACAGGTTGTAGCCACGCTCGTTGTGCTGGGCAAGGTCGAGACCGATGGTCTCCTCCTCGTCGCTGACACGCAGGCCCATTACTAGGTCAATCACTTTCAGGATCACGAAGGTCAATACAGCCGTGTAAACCGCCGTGAACGCCACGCCCTGGAACTGCACCCACAACTGCCCGGGAATGTCCTCCACCGCGCCGAAACCACCCAGCGCCGGTGCCGCAAAGGCCCCGGTGAGGATCGCGCCGACGATACCGCCCACGGCATGCACGCCGAAAACGTCCAGGGAGTCGTCATAGCCCAGCTTGCGCTTGAGGCTGGTGGCGCAGAGGAAACAGATCACCCCCGACGCCAGACCGATAACCAGCGCCCCCATCGGCCCGGCAGTGCCGCACGCCGGGGTGATGGCCACCAGGCCCGCGACCGCACCGGAGGCGATGCCCAGTACGCTCGGCTTACGGTGGGTGATCCATTCGGCGAACATCCAGCTCAGCGCCGCGGTAGCGGTAGCGATTTGGGTGACCAGCATGGCCATCCCGGCGCTGCCGTTGGCCGCCAGTGCGGAACCGGCGTTGAAGCCGAACCAGCCAACCCAGAGCATGCTCGCACCGATCAGGGTGTAGCCCAGGTTATGCGGTGGCATGGCGGTGGTCGGGAAACCTTTGCGCTTGCCCAGCACCAGGCAAGCCACCAGACCGGCGATACCGGCATTGATGTGCACCACGGTGCCGCCGGCGAAGTCCAGTACGCCCCAGTCCCACATCAGCGCACCGTCGCCGCTCCACACCATATGAGCGATGGGGGCGTAAACGAGGGTGAACCAGACCGCCATGAAGATCAGCATCGCGGAAAACTTCATGCGTTCGGCGAACGCACCGACGATCAGCGCGGGGGTGATGATGGCGAAGGTCATCTGGAAGGTGACGAACACGCTTTCAGGGATACCGGCCACCAGGCTGTCCAGGGTCAGACCGCTGAGAAACGCCTTGGAAAAGCCGCCGACGAAGGAGTTGAGATTGACCACACCCTGCTCCATGCCGGTGGTGTCAAAGGCCAGGCTGTAACCGTAGAGCACCCAAAGCACACTGATCAGACCGGTAATGGCGAAGCACTGCATCAGCACCGACAGCACGTTCTTGGAACGCACCATACCGGCGTAGAACAGCGCCAGACCGGGGATGGTCATAAACAGCACCAACACGGTCGCGACCAGCATCCAAGCCGTATCGCCACCGTTTAAAACTGCCTCGTCGGCCATGGCCAGGCCAGGAACGAGAGACAAAAGGGCTCCTAGCCCTGCGATTTTTCGCAGAGTCATGGGGGGTTACTCCTGGGGCGTGGGGTTAGCTGGGCTTAGATTGCGTCGGTATCGGTTTCGCCGGTACGGATACGAATCGCCTGTTCCAGATTGACGACGAAAATCTTGCCGTCGCCGATCTTGCCGGTGTTGGCCGCCTTGGTGATGGCCTCGATAACGCGATCCAGTTGATCGTCAGCGATAGCCACGTCGATCTTTACCTTCGGCAGAAAATCGACGACATACTCAGCGCCGCGGTACAGCTCGGTGTGACCTTTTTGCCGACCGAAGCCTTTGACCTCGGTAACGGTAATGCCCTGCACGCCGATCTCCGACAGTGACTCACGGACGTCGTCCAGCTTGAACGGCTTGATGATGGCAGTGACTAGCTTCATGAAACTCTCTCCCGTGTAAGGTGGACTTGCCCCAGGAATTACTAACCCGGCTCAAGTCTAAGCGCAGTGTCTGGCTTTTGTAATGCATCGGCCGAGCTATCTCGATCACACCGATACCCACCAACCGCTCCCGACGAAACACTTCCCCGCCTCGCCTGATGCACCGGAACCGCATCGGTGCTTGGGTCAAGGGCGAACAAGCAGAAAGCTTGCCAAAATATAAAAATCCTTTTTTATTCATATATTTAGATAACAAATACGTGGATTCTGCTCGCCTCCACCAAACAGCAAAGCACCAAAACAGTGCATAACGCTGCGCCCAACCTGGTACGCGCGCGCGAAAACCGTGCACCGATCGCTCGCGCCTTCAGGCCCGGGGGCGCGTGCTACACTGCCGCTCGTTTGCTTCCGGAGCCCCTTCATGTTGCCGCCTAAAGCCCTGTTAGACGCCCTCAGCACCCACGCCTCGCGCCTGTTCAACGGCGAAACGCCGCTGCCCCGCAGTGAATTCGAAGCGCAGTTCAAAGCCTTGCTGCAGAGCGGTTTCAGCAAACTCGATCTGGTCAGCCGGGAAGAGTTCGACAGCCAGATGGCCGTCCTCGCCCGCACCCGTGCACGCCTCGAAGCGTTGGAAGCCAAGGTCGCCGAAATGGAAGCACGCAGCGCCGCAGAGCCAACGCCACCCGCCGAATAGTTCGCTCGGCCGAGCGACGATCAAGGAGCGATCGATGTCCCTGGCCATAGTCCACAGCCGCGCCCAAGTCGGCGTCGAAGCCCCCGCCGTCACCGTCGAAGCCCACCTGGCCAACGGCTTGCCGTCGTTGGCGCTGGTCGGTTTGCCGGAAACCGCAGTCAAGGAAAGCAAGGACCGCGTGCGCAGCGCCATCCTCAACTGCGCCTTCGATTTTCCACCCAGACGCATTACTTTGAACCTGGCCCCGGCCGACCTGCCGAAGGACGGCGGGCGCTTCGATCTGGCCATCGCCCTGGGGATTCTCGCCGCCAGTGGCCAGGTGCCCGCCACCGCCCTGGAGCAGCTCGAATGCCTCGGCGAACTGGCGCTGTCCGGCGAGGTGCGACCGGTGCAGGGCGTTCTGCCCGCCGCCCTGGCCGCCCGCGCCAGCGGACGCACCTTAGTGGTGCCTAAGGCCAATGCCGAGGAAGCCAGCCTGGCCTCCGGGTTGACGGTGATCGCCGTCGGTCATTTGCTCGAACTGGCCGCCCACCTCAACGGCCAGACGCCGATCGCGCCTTACCAGGCCCAAGGCTTATTACGTCAAACCCTGCCTTACCCGGATCTTTCCGAGGTCCAGGGGCAAGCCGCCGCCAAGCGCGCACTCCTGGTGGCCGCGGCCGGCTCGCACAATCTATTGTTCAGCGGCCCACCCGGCACCGGCAAAACCCTGCTGGCCAGCCGCCTGCCCGGTTTGTTGCCACCGCTGGAGGAACAGGAAGCCCTGGAAGTCGCCGCCATCCATTCGGTGGCCAGCCATGCACCGCTCGAGGCCTGGCCGCAAAGGCCTTTTAGAAATCCACATCACAGCGCTTCCGGCCCTGCATTGGTCGGTGGCGGCAGTCGCCCGCAGCCTGGCGAGATTACATTGGCCCATCAGGGTGTTTTATTTTTAGACGAACTGCCCGAATTCGACCGCAAGGTCCTGGAGGTACTGCGCGAGCCGCTGGAAAGCGGGCAGATCGTGATTGCCCGGGCGCGCGACAAGGTGCGTTTCCCGGCCCGGTTCCAACTGGTCGCGGCGATGAATCCTTGCCCCTGCGGTTTTCTCGGCGACCCCAGCGGGCGCTGCCGTTGCACCCCGGAACAGATCCAGCGCTATCGCGGCAAGCTGTCCGGACCGCTGCTCGACCGCATCGACTTGCATGTGACGGTGGCGCGCGAGACCACCGCCCTGCATGTGCAACCCAGCGATGGCGCCGACACCGCGAGCAGCGCGGCCCTGGTCGCGTGCGCCCGGCAGCGCCAGGTGCTGCGCCAGGGCGTGGCCAATGCTTTTCTCGACTTGCCCGGCCTGCGCCAACATTGTGCGCTTCACGCGGCCGACCAGAGTTGGCTGGAAAGCGCCTGCGAGCGCCTCGGCCTGTCGCTGCGCGCCGCCCACCGCATCCTCAAGGTCGCGCGCACCCTCGCCGACCTCGAACAGACCGAGCAAATCGCCCGCAGCCATCTGGCCGAAGCCTTGCAGTACCGCGGCAACCCGCAGGGCTGAGCGGCCGACACCCGCCTCAGACGCGCCGCACCTCAGGCAACTGCATCGCCGCCACTTCGCCGACCAGGTAATCGCGCAAGCGCAGGTAGCGTTCCTGGCCGCGCCGCGCCTTGGGCCAGACCAGGTAATAGCTGCAACCGCTGGGCACCGCACAGGGCCAGGGCAGGCCGAGACGGCCCTGGGCGACGTCTTCGGCGACCAGCACCAGATCACCGATCGACACGCCATAGCCCCTAGCCGCGGCGACCATGCCCAGTTCCAGGGTATCGAACACCTGGCCGCCCTTGAGTGGCACCTGCTCGGCCAGGCCCATGGCCTGCAACCATTGGCGCCAATCGCGGCGGTCCGGGGTCGGGTGCACCAGTTCGGCGCCTTGCAAACGGATCAGATCCCAAGGTCCGTCGCGCGCCGCCTCGGGGGCGCAGACCGGGATCAGCCATTCGGCGAACAGCAGCGTGCTGCCCCACTCGTCCGGGAATTCGCCGTTGCCCAGCAACACCGCACAGTCGAACGGCTCGTGCTGGAAATCCACCTTGTCGACGTCCATCCAGGCGCTGGTCAGCTGCACTTCGATGTCGTCGTTCTGCAAGCGGAAGCGCGACAAGCGCGCCAACAGCCAGCGCATGGTCAGGGTCGAAGGCGCTTTCAGACGCAGCACCCCATCGTCCGCACGCAGGGTGGTGCAAGCACGCTCCAGCGCATCGAAGCCGTCGCGCAGGCCCGGCAGCAGCAGGCGCGCCGGTTCGGTCAGCTGCAGGTTGCGGCCCTGGCGCTCGAACAGGCGGCAGGCGAAGTGCTCTTCCAGGGTGCGCACGTGATGGCTCACCGCGCTCTGGCTGATCGCCAACTCGTCCGCCGCGCGGGTGAAGGAGCGGTGACGCGCCGCGGCTTCGAACGCGCGCAGCGCATACAAGGGCGCCAGTCGGCGATTTTTATCCATTAGTTAGACTCATGCCATACATCGCTTTTTTCCCTTTGTGACGGCCCGTGCATCTCCCGAGAATGGCCCCATTCTCCGCTTGCCGGGAAACCTCGGGCAAGCTCAATTACTGAGCGCTACTCATCATGAAGCAACCCGTTAGAAGCGAGCTGCGGGCCATCCTGCGCCTCGCCGGCCCGCTGATCGCCGCACAGCTGGCGCATGTCGTGATGGTGTTCACCGACACCGTAATGATGGGCCTGCTCGGCCCCGCGGCTCTGGCCGGCGGCGGCCTGGGCGCAGCCAGCTATTCCTTCGTATCGATTTTTTGCGTCGGGGTGATCGCCGCGGTCGGCAATCTAGTCGCCATTCGTCATGGCGCCGCGGACGCCGCCGGGGTCACTCGCCTGACCCAGAACGGCCTGTGGTTGGGCTGGGGCCTGGCCTTGCTGGCCGGCCTGGGGTTATGGAACCTGCAACCGGTGCTACTGCAATTCGGCCAGTTGCCGGCGAACGTCGACGGTGCCATGCAGTTTCTCGCCACCCTGTTGTTCGCCCTGCCCGGCTATATGAGTTTTATGGCGCTACGCGGTTTTACCAGCGCCATCGGCCGCCCCGGCCCGGTGATGACCATCAGCATCGGCGGCGCAGCGGCCAACGGGGTGCTCAACTATGCGTTGATCGAGGGCTGGTTCGGCCTGCCGTACCTGGGCCTGGCCGGTATCGGCCTGGTCACCGCGCTGGTGATGAACGTCATGGCACTGCTGCTGGCCTGGCATGTGCTGCGCCACAGCGCCTACGCCGGCTACCCGCTATGGCGCGGCCTGCTGCGTCCGGACTGGCGCGAATTGAAAGAACTGCTGCGCCTGGGCCTGCCAATCGGCGGCACCTACGCGGTGGAGTCCGGGCTGTTCGCTTTCGCCGCGCTGTGCATGGGCGCCCTCGGCAGCGTCGAACTGGCGGCGCATCAGATCGCGATCATGTCGGTCTATGTGGCCTTTATGGTGCCGGTGGGCATTTCCTATGCGGTGACCTTCCGCATCGGCCAGCATTTCGGCGCTGGGCGTCTGCTCGACGCACAACGCGCCGGGCGCCTGGGTATCGGCCTCGGTGCCTGCTGCATGCTGGGTTTTGCCGGGTTGTTCTGGCTCGCACCGGAGTGGGTGGTGGGGCTGTTTCTCGACCGTTTCGACCCGGCCTATGCGGATATCGTCAGCTTGGCGATCGGTCTGCTGGCGATTGCCGCCTGGTTCGAGTTCTTCGATGGCATCCAGACCATCGCCATGGGCGCGATCCGTGGCCTGAAGGACGCCAAGACCACCTTCGTCGTCGGCCTCGTCTGCTACTGGTCGATCGGCGTGCCGCTGGCCTGGCTGCTGGCGTTCCCGCTGGGCTGGGGCGCGCAAGGGGTGTGGTGGGGCATGGCCTGCGGCCTGGCGTGTGCGGCGATCGGCCTGACCTTGGGCTTCGAGTGGAAGACCGCGCGCCTGCTGCGCCCGGCGCGCGCCGCGAAACAGGCGTGCTTGGCGTAAGCGTCGTTGTAGCCCGGATGAAATCCGGGGCATTGGGGTGGCCATAAGACCGCTCCCAGATTGCGCTGCGCTTATCCAGGCTACAAAAGCCTTATCAGGGTTGCAGCAATCCAAGCAGCGGTTGGCGCTGGCCGAACACCAGAAAACGCGCTAGTTCGTTCAACGGCAGGGCCTTGCTGATCAGGAAGCCCTGCACCTGATCGCAACCGAACTGGCGCAATAGCGACAACTGCTCGGCGTTTTCCACACCTTCGGCGACCACTTCCAGATTGAGGTTGTGCGCCAGGTTGATCATCGCCTTGACCAATTGGCGGTTCTCCGCACGGCTGTCCATGCCGCCGACGAAGCTTTTATCGATTTTCAACAGGGTGATCGGCAGGTTGTTGAGGTGCACGAAGGAGGAGAAGCCGGTGCCGAAATCGTCGAGGGAAAAGCGCACGCCGAGCTTGCCGAGGGCCAGCATGGTCTTCTGCACCTGTTCGCTGCGGCGCATCACCGCGGTTTCGGTCAATTCGAACTCCAGCCATTGCGCATCGACGCCACGCTCCTCGATCAGCCGACTGAGGGTCGGCAGCAATTGGCTGTCCTGGAACTGACGGAACGACAGGTTGACCGCCATGTGCAATGACGGCAGGCCGCGTCCGCGCAGCCATTGCATATCGCGCAAGGCGCGGGAAATCACCCAATAGCCGAGCGGCACGATCAGTCCGCTTTCTTCGGCCAAGGGCACGAAATGATTCGGCGAAAGCAGGCCGCGTTCGCTGTGACACCAACGTACCAGGGCTTCCAGGCCGACGATGCGTCCACTGTCCAGGCACAGGCGCGGCTGGTAATGCAGCTCCAGCTCGTCGCGGCGCAGCGCCCGGCGCAATTCGCTTTCCAGGTCCACCAGGTTGCGCGCGCCGCTATTGAGGCGTTCGTCATACACATGGAAGGTGCAACCCTGCTGGCTCTTGGCCTGTTGCATGGCGATATGCGCATGCCACAGCAAGGAATCGGCGCCCTCGCCGACGCGGGCATGGGCCAGCCCCAGGCTGCAGCCGATCAACAGGCTTTCGCCGTCGACCCAATAGGGTTCGGCCAGGGCTTCGGTGATGCGCTCGGCCAGACGTTCGACGCGCTGCGGGTCGCGGCGGGTGTCCAGAAGCAAGGCGAACTCGTCGCTGCCCAGGCGCGCCAGTTGATCGTCGCCGTGCAGTTGCGCCTTGAGCCGCGCCACCACTTGCAGGATCAGATGGTCGCCGGCCTGGTAGCCGAGCGCATCGTTGGCATGGCGGAAGTTGTCCAGGTCCAGATGGCCGAGGGTCAGGCCGCGGCCTTCGGTGGCGGCCAGGCGCGCGGCGAGCAAGGTGTGCAGGCCCTGGCGATTGGCGATGCCGGTCAGCGCGTCCTGTTCCGCCAGGCGGGTCAGGGTCTGCTTCAGGCTGCCCTGCTCACGGGCGTAACGCAGGCAACGGCGCAGTACGTCGGCGTTCAGCCGATCGCGCACCAGCCAGTCGCAGACATCCTCAGGCGCCTCGTCCGGCTCCTGTTCGAGCAACAAAATAATGGGTAACGGGCAGTTGCCGGGGACCGGTTGGCGCCCGATGGTGGTCAGCAGTAGGCCGCCGCCTTCGCTATCAAATAGCCCGCTGGCGGCTTCCCAGGAAGGCGCGGTGATCAGCGGAAAGGAGCCGGCCAGGGTGCCCAGGCACTCGCGCAGGCGCTCGCCCCAATTAGGCGTTTCAGCCAAAAGCACCAATCGTAAAGGTTCGACGAGCGCGGACAAACAACCTCCCCAAACACAAAAGCTGGCGGTTCGACCGCCCGGATGCGCCGTTTTCGGCGTCTAGTCAGGCACATCCGTGTGTGAGTGGTGCTTATCCTGCAGCGACGATAAATAAACTCTAGGAGCCACCAGAGTACTGGATAACTGAAATTAGCCAAGCATGGCGCACGGCCATTACGTGCGCTGCACCACAGTTTCAGACGGTCGCGGCACAAGCGCCCAGTCCTGCTAAAATGCGCGGCCATTTCCCCTGACGATCGATGCAATGTCCCGACTGAACCCCCGGCAGCAGGAAGCCGTGAACTACGTCGGCGGCCCTCTTTTGGTGCTCGCCGGCGCCGGCTCCGGCAAGACCAGCGTGATCACCCGCAAGATCGCCCACCTGGTGCAGAACTGCGGCATCCAGGCGCGACATATCGTCGCCATGACCTTTACCAACAAGGCCGCGCGCGAGATGAAGGAGCGTGTCGGCACCCTGCTCAAGGGCGCCGAAGGCCGCGGTCTGACCGTCTCGACCTTCCATAACCTGGGCATGAACATCATCCGCAAGGAGTATGCGCGCCTGGGTTACAAGCCGGGCTTCTCGATTTTCGACGAGGGCGATATCAAGGCGCTACTCAGCGACATCATGCAGAAGGAGTACGCCGGCGACGACGGCATCGACGAAATCAAGAACTACATCGGTTCCTGGAAGAACGACCTGATCCTTCCCGACCAGGCCCTGGCCGAGGCGCGCGGGCCCAAGGAGCAGACCGCGGCCATCGTCTACCTGCACTACCAGCGCACGCTCAAGGCGTATAACGCGGTGGATTTCGACGACCTGATCCTGCTGCCGGTGAAGCTGTTCCAGGAGCACGCCGACATCCTGGAGAAGTGGCAGAACCGCATCCGCTACCTGCTGGTCGACGAATACCAGGACACCAACGCCAGCCAGTATCTGCTGGTCAAGCTGCTGGTCGGCATGCGCAACCAGTTCACCGTGGTCGGCGACGACGATCAGTCGATCTACGCCTGGCGCGGCGCCCGCCCGGAAAACCTGATGCTGCTGAAGGAGGATTACCCCTCGCTGAAGGTGGTGATGCTCGAGCAGAACTACCGCTCCACCAGTCGCATCCTCAAATGCGCCAACGTGCTGATCGCCAACAACCCCCATGCCTTCGAAAAGCAGCTGTGGAGCGAGATGGGCATGGGCGACGAAATCCGCGTGATCCGCTGCAAGAACGAAGACGCCGAGTGCGAGCGGGTGGCCCTGGAAATCCTCACCGAGCACCTGCGCACCCAACGCCCCTATAGCGACTACGCGATCCTCTACCGCGGCAACTACCAGGCCAAGCTGATGGAACTGAAGTTGCAGCACCATCAGATTCCCTATCGTCTGAGCGGCGGCACCAGCTTTTTCGCCCGCCAGGAAGTGAAGGATCTGATGAGCTACTTCCGCCTGCTGGTCAACCCGGACGACGACAACGCCTTCCTCCGGGTGATCAACGTGCCGCGCCGCGAGATCGGCTCGGCGACCCTGGAAAAGCTCGGCAACTACGCCACCGAACGCAAGATCAGCATGTACGCCGCCGCCGGCGAACTGGGCTTGCAGGAAGTGCTGGATAGCCGCTTCACCGAGCGCCTGGCGCGCTTCAAGCGCTGGATGGACGGGGTGCGCACGGAGTGCGCGCAGAACGACCCGATCGCCGCGCTGCGCAGCATGGTGATGGATATCGACTACGAAAACTGGCTACGCCAGAACGCCTCCAACGACAAGGTTGCCGATGCGCGCATGGGCAACGTCTGGTTCCTCGTCGATGCGCTGAAGAATACCCTGGAGCGCGACGAAGACGGCGACATGACCATCGAGGACGCCATCGGCAAACTGGTGCTGCGCGACATGCTCGAGCGCCAGCAGGAAGAAGAGGAAGGCGCCGAGGGCGTGCAGATGCTCACCCTGCACGCGTCCAAAGGCCTGGAATATCCCTCGGTGTACATCCTCGGCGTGGAGGAAGAGATTCTCCCGCACCGCTCCAGCATCGAGGCCGACACGGTCGAGGAAGAACGGCGTCTGGCCTACGTCGGCATCACCCGCGCCAAGCGCAACCTGACCATGACCTTCGCCGCCAAGCGCAAGCAATACGGCGAAATCATCGACTGCTCGCCAAGCCGCTTTCTCGATGAACTGCCGCCCGAAGACCTGATCTGGGAAGGTCTCGAAGACGCCCCCGCGGAAGTCAAAGCGGCTACCGGCAACTCGGCGCTGGCCAATATGCGCGCCCTGCTCAAGCGCTGACTCATAGCTCGCCCCGGCGCGCTAGCGCGACTATGCGGTCGGCGGTGCGACAGGCGATCGCCTGGATGGTCAGGGACGGGTTGACCCCGCCCGAGGTCGGGAATACCGAGCCGTCGCAGATCCACAGGTTGCGGTGATCCCAGCTGCGGCAATCGGCGTCGACCACACTGCTGCGCGGATCACTGCCCATCCGCGCGGTACCCAGCAAGTGCGCGGTGCCTTCGGCCTCGGCCCAGATGTCCTTGGCGCCGATGCACTCCAGCCCGCGGCGCATAAAGTCGGTCGCATGCTCCAGCAGACGCCGGTCGTTATCGCCCAGCGAAAAGCTGACCCGCGCGATCGGCAGGCCATAACGGTCGCGCTCGTCGGCCAGGGTCACGCGGTTGTGCTCATACGGCAGGGTTTCGCCGACGATTTTCAGGCCGACCTGATGGTTGTAGTGGGCCATTTCGTCGAGCAACGCCTGGCCCCACAGGCCGCGGTTACCGGTTTGCGTGGCGACCCAGGCGGCGGGCAGCGGGCCCTGGCTCATAATCGCGTAGCCGCCATGGAAGTCCTTGCCGCGGTCCTGGTAATTCCAGTGCTCGCAAAGAGCCAGGGACGGCGGCCCCTTGTACCAGCGCACCTCTTCCGCCAGCCGGCCCCAGACCGCCTGATTGCTGTGCACCATCAAATTCTTGCCGACCAGCCCGCTGCTATTGGCCAGGCCGTCGGGGTAACGGGCGTTGGCCGAGTTGAGCAGCAGGCGCGGGGTTTCGATGGCGTAACCGGCGACCACCACATGCCGCGCGCGCTGGAAGCGCCATTCGCCGTCGCGCTGATAGTGCACACCGCTGGCCAGGCCGTCGGTGCCGACTTCGATGCGCCCGACCATGGCCAGGTCGCGAACCTCGGCGCCAGCACGCACCGCCCAGGGGATCCAGGTGTTCAGCGCGCTTTGCTTGGCGTTGGTCGAGCAGCCGATCACGCAGAAACCGCGGTACACGCAGGGCGGCACCTCGCCCCGCGGCGCCGACAGGGTGGCCAGCGGAGTCGCCGTCCACTTCACGCCCATGGCCTCACATGCTCGCGCCAGGGCCAGGCCGGCGCCGTTAATCTGGTGAGGTCGGTACGGGTAGCGCGGCCGCGTCGGTCCCCAGGGGTAATCGAGCGGCCCGGAAATCTTCAGCGCCTGCTCGACCTCGGCGTAGTAACGCCACATCTCCTGCCACGGCAATGGCCAGTCGTGGCCGTAACCCAGCAGCGAACGCGACTTGAACCACTCCGGGCGAAAGCGCAGCGAGACCATGGCGAAGTGTACCATGCTGCCGCCGACCGCCTTGCCGCTGTTGTTGCTGCCGAGCTTGAGCGGATTGTCGCCGTCGCAGATGCGTTCGTCGGTCCAATAAAGCTTCTGCTGATGCATCTCGTCGGAGGCGAATTCCTCGAGCGGCCGCCACCAGGCGCCGGCGTCCAGGGCCACCACCGAAAAGCCCGCGCGAGCGAGCTTGCAGGCCAGGGGCGCACCACCGGCGCCGGTGCCGACGATGACGAAATCCACCGCCTGGTTGCACGGGAAATCACGCATCGGCATCCAGCCACCGGGACGCAGCACATCGGGCGCGCGGCCATCGCATCCGCGCGGGCTGTCGAGCGCCTGGAGAAACGCCTCAGCGGACACGCCGATTCAACTCCTGCGCTTTATCGGCGTGCTGCGGCGTCGCTTCGGCCGCCTCCCAGGCATCGCGCTTGTCGCTGTCCAGGCGCACGTAGCCGCGCGGGCCGGCGGGGCCACCGAAACCGATCTCGTTCCAGGCCGTGGGGTGGGCGTAATAGACCGCGGTGATGTCGTGCACCAGGCGCTCGGCGAAAAATAGCGCGGCCGGCATGCCGCACCAGGCGCCATCGTTCAGTTGACCACGCTGCATGGCGCCGAGCAGCGCGTCCTGGCGATAGGCTGCGAGTTCGCTGAACGGCTGCTGGTAATGCCCGCGCGCTTCGGCGTCCAGCGCGGCCAGGCCAAGCCGCCAGGCCTGCTGCAGCGGCGGCAGGCGCGCATCGCGGTAACCGTCGCCGCGCTGGCCGAACACCTTGGCGTCGACCAGTGCCGCCACCGGTACCGGTGGGCGATCAATCGGCTGCGGCAGGATGCGCGCGCAGACGGCGTTCAGCGTGCGCCATTGATCCCGGTCGAAGAAGCGCGGTTCGGGCGCCAGCGCCAGACGCTCGTCGACCGCCCGCCGGGTCGGCTCGTTCCAGGACGGCCCCTGACGCTTGCGCATCACGTCATAGCCGGGATAGCGCGCACTCATCCAGGCCTCCGGGGATAGCGCGCGGGGTCGTTTTCCTCGTCGAGCAAGGTATGGGCGGCGAGGCCCGCCAAGGCCAGGCCGGTGAAACTCGGCGGAGCCGGCAACGGCGGCCCGACTTGCAGGTTCTGCCGCCAGTTGCGCCAGCCGCCATGGTTGCGGGCGATGCCGAGGGCATGAAAGCCCGCGCCGGCGAGCCCCATAAAGGCGGTGAAGCGTAGCCACAAGCGCGACAGCCAACGCAATCGCGGGTACCCCGGCCCCGCTACCACCGTGCTGGCCAGCAAACCGGCAGCGACCGGCGGCGCCACCACCGGCAGGTACATCGCCGGGTTCTGGAACGAGCCGCGAAAATGCAGCAAGGCGACCTCCGCGCAGGTGCCGAGCAGACCGCCGGTAGCCATCAGCGCCACCGCCTCGCCGACCGGCAGGCCGAACACCTGGGGCCTGCCCTCGTCGCAGGCGCCGCGCAAACGCTCCGAGTAATAGCCGAGCAGCCCGGACAGCAGCAACGCCGAAGGCGCACCGAGTGGAGCGCCGTAGAACAGGTTGCTCCAACACAGGCCGCCGGGACGCTTGCCCAGGTTGTAGAGGTGGAAGGCAGTGCCCGCCAGACCGCTGGCCCCGGCGCCCAGGTAGATCGTGTGGCGCAGGCGATTGGCGCGCGTTGAACGGTCCTGCTGGCCCTGTGCGCTGGCCAACAGCGACAGGCTGGCGGTGAGCAACGGCGTGTACATGGCGCGGTTCGCGAAGTCGCCGCGGTAATGTTCCAGCGCGCTATCGAGGGCTACGGAGAAGGCCAGCAATCCGGCGCCGCGGTTGAGCGTACGCGCCGCATCGACCAGGCTGCCGCGCGACGGGCTGAGCAACAGGCCGCGCCCGCGCTTCTCATGCTTCTGCCAGCACAACGAGGCCGCCCCCAGCGCCGTCGTGGCCCCCAGGGCGAGCCATGTCAGTTGGCTTTGAGTCGCCATCCTGCCCCCTTCTTGCTTGGTTTATTCGCAGTCTCGTAGGGTGCGCCATGCGCACCAGCCCTGACCGCGGACTCTTGGTGCGCACGGCGCACCCTACGTATTGCGGCCCCTGCGAGCAGCGCCACTCTTCCCCAAACCACCTTTGGCTAGGTGCCCATTGCAACCGCCAACTGGGGCATAACCTTCTTTAATACATTCGCTTCACACCGCGTAACGCCGCGCGTCCAGGTGCCTGAATTCCAGGCCATGACCGGGCCGGCTCAGGTCCGGGACCATGGCGCCGGCCACCGCCAGCGGTGCGCCGTCGAACAACAGGCTTTCCAGACGCACGTGATCGTGGAACCATTCCTGATGGCGCAGCTGCGGCGCGGCGCAGGCGACATGCCGGTGCAGCGCCGGCGCGCAGTGCGCCGAGAGGTCGAGGTGATGAGCCTCGCACAGGGTCGCCGCCTGCAGGAAACCGCTGACCCCGCCACAACGGGTCAGGTCGGCCTGCAGCACATCGACCGCGCGCTGCTCGAGCAAATGGCGAAAGTCGTCGAGGTTGTAGGCGTATTCGCCGGCGGCAATGTCCATCGCCTGGCCCGCCGCGCCGAGCGCCGAGCGCCGCGCGTACCTCGCGCAGGCCCGCCAGGTCGTCCGAGCTGACCGGTTCTTCGAACCAGGCCACCTGCTGCTCGGCCACCTGCCGGGCGAAAGCGATCGCGCTGCGTACGCTGTGCGCGCCGTTGGCATCGATAAACAGGCCGGCATCGCCAATCGCCGCACGCGCCCGGGCGACCCGCTCGGCATCGCGCCGGCTGTCGGTGCCGACCTTCATCTTCACCCAACGGCAGCCGGCCTCGGCCACCCAATCGCCAAGCTGCCGGGCCAGGCGCTCGTCGTCGTAGCTGGTGACGCCGCCGCTGCCGTACAGCGGCACCCGCTCGCGGCGCAGGCCAAGCAGCACCGCCAAGGGCTGGTCGAGCAGTTTGGCCTTGAGGTCCCACAACGCGGCGTCCACCGCGGAAATGGCGCAGGCGGCGAGCCCGGCGCGGCCGAGGTTGCGCACGCCCTGCCAGAGGCGCTGGCCGATCTCGCCAATGGCCAGCGCGTCGGCACCCTCGACGCATACGCGCAGACGCTCGCCGAGCAAAGGCACCAAGGACGCATCGGCGTAGGTGTAACCGAGGCCGCTATGGCCGCCGCCCGTCAACTCCACCAGCACCAAGGTGGTGGCCTCCCAGCGCAAGGTGCCGTCGGCCTCGGGCGCGTCGGTCGGCACCCGGTAGGCCGATACCCGCAGCTCGTCGACCGGCGCTTGCGGGGGCGCCTTCACGACTTGTCCTTGTTCTTGCGATGCCCCGGCAGAATTGCCCCCAGCACCTGCTTGGCCGACTGCACCAGAACGCCGCGCTCGTCGGGGTCGCCATGCAGCAACACCGAGGCGAACTTCTTCGCCTGTTCGAACTTGATATGCGGCGGCAGCGGCGGCACATCGGGGTCGGTCTTGAATTCGATCAGCACCGGTCGATCGGCCGCCAGCGCCTCTTCCCAGGCGCCGGCGACGGCATCCTCGCGGTCGACGTAAATGCCGCGCAGGCCAATGGACTCGGCGAAGCGGTGGTAAGGCACATCGGGGATATTCTGCGAGGCCTCGAACTTCGGGTCGCCGGCCATCACCCGCTGCTCCCAGGTCACCTGGTTGAGATCCTGGTTATTGAACACGCAGCAGATCAGCTGCGGGTTTTCCCACTCCTGCCAATACTTGGCCACGGTGATCAGCTCGGCCATGTTGTTCATCTGCATGGCACCGTCGCCGACCATGGCGATCACCGGGCGGCCCGGGTGGGCGAACTTGGCGGCGATCGCATAGGGCACGCCAGCGCCCATCGAGGCCAGACCGCCGGACAGCGAGCACATCATGCCGCGGCGGATTTTCAGGTCGCGGGCGAACCAGTTGGCGCAGGAGCCGGAGTCGCAGGTGATGATCGCCCGCTCCGGCAGGCGCGGCGACAGCTCGAACGCGACCCGTTGCGGGTTGATCGGCTCGGCGCTGAGCAGCGCGCGTTTTTCCAGGATCACGTCCCACTCGGCGCGCCAGCTTTCAACGTCCTGGCGCCAGCCGCGCTCGGTCTTCTCGTCGAGCAGCGGCAGCAACACGCGCAGGGTTTCTGCGGCATCGCCCTGCAGGTTGACCTCCATCGGGTAGCGCAGGCTGAGCATGTCGGCCTTCAGGTCGATCTGCACGCCGCGCGCCTGGCCTTCCTCGGGCAGGAATTCGGAATAGGGAAAGCCCGAGCCGATCATCAACAGGGTGTCGCACTCGGTCATCAGCTTGTAGCTCGGCTCGGTGCCGAGCAGGCCGATGGAGCCGGTGACCCAGGGCAAGGTATCCGGCAGTGCGGCTTTGCCGAGCAGCGCCTTGGCCGCCCCGGCGCCGAGCTTGTCGGCGACCTCGATGACTTCGTCGGTGGCATTCAAGGCGCCGGCGCCGACCAGAATCGCGACTTTCTTCCCGGCATTTAGCACCTCGGCCGCGCGGCGTAGGTCCTTCTCGTAGGGTATTACCTGCGGCTTGCTGTAGCCCACCCCCGAGAGCACCGCGCCGTGGGAG
Organism: uncultured Pseudomonas sp.; assembly: GCF_946886105.1. The sequence continues at coordinate 25,304 of NZ_CAMPHV010000017.1, forward strand.
CGCGGCGGCTCGCTGTACTCTTCCTCCTGCAAGTCGTTGGGCAAGATAATCGCGGTCACCCGCCGCTCACCGAGCGCAGTGCGGATCGCACGATCGACCAGATGGCGCACCTGGGCCGGTGCACTGGCCTGCTGGACGAAAGCGCCGGCGACGTCCTTGAACATCGCCGGCAGATCGATCTCCTGCTGGTAATGCGCGCCCATCGCGGTGCGCGCCTGCTGGCCGGTGATCGCCAGCACCGGCATATGGTCCAGCCGGGCGTCGTACAGCCCGGTCAGCAAGTGCGCCGCGCCGGGACCCGAGGTGGCGATACAGACGCCCAGCTCGCCGCTGAACTTGGCGTCCGCCGAAGCCATGAACGCGGCCATTTCCTCATGCCGCGCCTGGATGAATTTGATCTTGCCGTTGGCCCGGTTGAGCGCGCCGAACACCCCGTTGATACCGTCGCCCGGATAGCCGTACATACGCCGCACGCCCCACTGGTAAAGACGCTCGACGAAAAAGTCGCTGACGGTGGTGGCCATGGGCATGCCTCGCTCGCTGTGGTTTGCATATCCGGCCTGACGGGGCCCGCTGGAAATGCCTGGTTCTTGTCTTGACGACGTGTCGGCGCAGAGGTTTCCCTCTTTTCCCGCGCGAGCTGACGACCGCGCAGTGGCCGTGGCCGCGAGGCGCGGCAGGAAAATAATTTTGCTTCGGAGAGCGGCCGACGTACCCTCAAGCGCTTTCGACGTAACGGGATAAGCCTGTGGAATTACTCAAGCAGTACATTCGCCAATCCGGCATCGTGCTTTCGGAGCAGGTGCTCAAGGTCGATGCCTTTCTCAACCACCAGATCGACCCCGTGCTGATGCAGCGCATCGGCCATGAGTTCGCCGAACGCTTCGCCCGCCAGGGCATCACTAAGATCGTCACCATCGAAGCCTCGGGGATCGCTCCGGCGGTGATGGCAGGTCTGGAGCTGGGCGTGCCGGTGATCTTCGCGCGCAAATACCAGTCGTTGACGCTCAAGGACGACCTCTATATCTCCAAGGTGTTTTCCTTTACCAAGCAGACCGAGAGCACCATCGCGATTTCCGCCAAGCACCTGACGGCCAGCGACCATGTGCTGTTGATCGACGACTTCCTCGCCAACGGCCATGCCGCCCAGGCGCTGATCGACCTGATCAAGCAGGCTGGCGCGAGCATCGCCGGAATCGGCGTGGTTATCGAGAAATCCTTCCAGAGCGGCCGCGCCGAACTGGACGCCCAGGGCTACCGGGTCGAATCCCTGGCGCGCATCCGCTCACTGACCGACGGGCGGGTAAGCTTTCTCGAATAGCAAGCTAGCGGCGCGGCCAGCACGGGGCACCGCCCGGAAAACGAAAAACCGCCCGAAGGCGGTTTTCTTTGAAGCATGACAGCGCTTACAGGCCGGACATCTTCTGAATCGCGGCGCGCAGCTCGTCGTCGCTGCAATCGGCACAGGTGCCTTTCGGCGGCATGGCGTTGATGCCCGAAATGGCGTTGGCCAGGAGGCCATCCAGGCCATTGCTGGCGCGGGCTTGCCAAGCGGCGGTGTCGCCGACTTTCGGCGCGCCCAGGACGCCGGCGACGTGGCAGGCGCCGCAGTGCTTGGCGACGATATCGTCGGCGGTGCGTGCAGCACCGCCGGCAGCGACGGCGACTTCGCCGACGCCTTTGCATTCCTCACCCATCACGCAGACTTCACCCACCGGCTTCAAGCGCTCGGCAATGGCTTCGTCGGTCGTGGCCTGAGCAGTCACTGCCCACAGGGCCAATACGGTAGCCTGTGCTACCAGGATTTTTTTAATCAGGTTCACGGTACACCCTCATCGTGGCTAGTCACGCCCGCGGCCACGGATTCGCGAGCGGGCGCCAGTATAACGGGAAGCCCGGCCGGCCGAAACAGCCCATATGTCGCAGGAGCGCAGCCACAAGCTGCAAGTGAAAGGCGCGTGCGCAATGCTCTCACTTGCAGCTTGTGGCTTGCGGTTTGTAGCTGCTTCTTAGAAATTCGCCGGCGTGGTGGCGCTGATCAATTTCGCCGGCACGTCGAACGGATTGCGAAAGCAATGCGGCTTGCTGCTTTCGAAGTAATAACTGTCGCCGGTTTCGAGCGTATAGGTCTCGTTGCCCACGGTCAGCTCGAGGCGGCCTTCGACCAGCATGCCGGCCTCTTCGCCCTCATGCGTGAGCATGTCGTCACCGGTGCCGGCGCCAGGCGGATAGGTTTCGGAAAGGAAGGCGATAGCACGACTGGGATGGGCCTTGCCGACCAGTTTCATGGTCACCGCACCGTCGGAAATATCGATCAGATCGCCGGCCTTGTAGACGACCTGGGTGTGGTTGTCCTGCTCCACTTCGAGGGAGAAGAACTCGACCAACGACATGGGAATACCCGCCAGCACCTTTTTCAACGAGCTGATCGAGGGGCTCACGCTGTTCTTCTCGATCATCGAAATGGTGCTGTTAGTGACGCCTGCCCGCTTGGCGAGTTCGCGCTGGGAAAGGCCTTTGAGTTTGCGAATGGATTGCAGTCGAACACCGACGTCCAATGCTGGAGTCCCCCTCGGGAAGATACGGATGAAAGTGGCCGTATCATCGCAACAGTGTTCAGTATTTACAACAGCTCACCCACAGATTCTTCCAAGCGACCCTTTAGCCGCCGAGATAGTGCATCCGTACGCGCCGCAGGTTGCAGAACAACTGATAAGGAATGGTCTCGGCGCGGGCCGCGACATCGCTGGCCAGCACCTGCTTGCCCCAGAACTCGACCCGGCTGCCGAGGCCGGCGCCGGGTAGATCGCTGAGGTCGACGGTGAGCATGTCCATCGATACGCGGCCGATCAGCCGGGTCAGCTGGCCGTCCACCGCGACCGGCGTCCCCGTCGGCGCATGCCGCGGGTAGCCGTCGGCATAGCCCATGGCGACCACGCCGACGCGGGTCGGCCGCTCGCTGACGAAGCGCGCGCCGTAACCCACGGGTTCGCCGGCCGGCAAGTCGCGGACGGCGATGATTTTCGACTCCAGGGTCATCACCGGTTGCAGCCGCGCGGCGGTGGCCTGCGCCTGTTCGAAGGGCGTGGCACCGTAAAGCATGATGCCGGGGCGCACCCAATCGCTGGGGCGCTGCTGCGGGAACAGCTCGGGCCAACCGAGCACGGCGGGGGAATTGCGCAGACTGACCTCGGCGGCCAGACCCTGGCGCGCCTGCTCGAATACCGCGAGTTGCTCGGCGCTGCGCGGGCAATCCAGCTCGTCGGCGCGGGCGAAGTGGCTCATCAAGACGATCTTCGCCACCTTGCCGCTGGCCAGCAGACGCCGGTAGGCCTCCTGATAATCGGCCGGGTGCAGGCCGACGCGATGCATACCGCTGTCCAACTTCAGCCAGACCTGCAACGGCGTGGTTACGGTGCTGCGCTCGATGGCTTCCAGCTGCCACAGCGAATGCACCACGCACCAGAGCCCGTGCTGTTCGATCAGCGGCAACTCGTCGGCCTCGAAAAAACCTTCGAGCAGCAGGATAGGCGCACCGATACCGGCGTCGCGCAGTTGCAGCGCTTCCTCGATACAGGCCACCGCGAAGCCATCGGCCTGCTCCGCCAGGGCCTGGGCACAACGCACCGCGCCATGCCCGTAACCATCCGCCTTGACCACCGCGAGCGCCCGCGCGCCGGACACATCGCGGGCCAGTTGGTAGTTGTGACGCAGGGCTTGCAGGTCGATCAGGGCACGGGCTGGACGCATGGCTTTCACGCTTCGGAGGATGAATTGCACTACCGGACAGGGTAGCGCGGCAATAAAAAAGCCCGGCAGTGTCCGGGCAAATAAATCAGGCCTGGGCGGCGACCACGGTCATTTCCACCAGCACTTCGGGCTTGTACATTTTCGCCTCGACACAGGCGCGGGCCGGCGCGGCGCCCTCGGCGACCCAGGCGTCGTACTCGGCGTTGAGGCCGTCGTAATGGGCGTCCATGTCCTTTAGATAGATGGTCACGGAGAGAATCTTGCTCTTGTCGCTACCGGCCTCGGCCAGCATGCGGTCGATATTGGCCAGGGTTTCGCGGGTCTGCTGGCGGATATCGCCGCTGTAGTCATCGGCCAGCTGGCCGGCCAAATAAACCGTGCCATTGTGGATGACCACTTCGCTGTAACGCTTTTCCACATGCAGGCGCTGGATGGACATGTTGCGAATCTCCTGGAAAACGGGCCGCGTAGCCTATCAGGTGCGCAGCGGCTGCGGGGCAGGCTGAATCGCCCGCGGCTTGCTCGAGTAACGTGAAATATCCAGGCCCTCGGCGCTGATCTGCGGACGCTTGTTAGCCAGCAGGTCGGCGAGGAAACGCCCGGAGCCGCAGGCCATGGTCCAGCCCAGAGTGCCATGGCCGGTGTTGAGGAACAGGTTACGGAACGTCGTGGCGCCGACGATCGGCGTGCCGTCCGGGGTGGCCGGGCGCAGACCGGTCCAGAACTCGGCCTGTTTGAGATCGCCGCCCTGCGGGTAGAGGTCGGCGGTGATCATCTCCAGGGTAGCGCGACGACGCGGGTTGAGGCTCAGGTCAAAACCGGCGATCTCGGCCATGCCGCCGACGCGGATGCGGTTGTCGAAACGGGTGATCGCAACTTTGTAGGTCTCGTCGAGAATGGTCGAATTCGGCGCCATCTCGCCATTGGTGATCGGCACGGTCAGCGAATAGCCCTTGAGCGGGTAGACCGGTGCGCGAATGCCCAGCGGTTTGAGCAGTTGCGGGCTATAGCTGCCCAGCGCGAGCACGTAGCGGTCGGCGGTTTCCAGCTTGCCGTCGATCCACACGCCATTGATCCGGTCGCCGGCGAAATCCAGGCGCTGGATGTTCTGCCCGAAGCGGAATTCGACGCCCAGCTGCTTGGCCATCTCCGCCAGCTTGCTGGTGAACATCTGACAGTCGCCGGTCTGGTCGTTGGGCAGACGCAGGGCGCCGGCGAGCTTGTGCTTGACCCCGGCCAGGGCCGGTTCGACGCGGGCGATGGCGTCGCGATCGAGCAGTTCGAAGGGCACGCCGGACTGCTTGAGCACGGCGATGTCCTTGGCCGCGTTGTCCACTTGCGCCTGGGTGCGGAACAGCTGGGTGGTACCCAGGCGACGGCCTTCATAGGCGATACCGGTTTCGGCGCGCAGCTCGTCGAGGCAGTCGCGGCTGTATTCGGACAGGCGCACCATGCGTTCCTTGTTCACCGCATAACGGCTGGCGGTGCAGTTGCGCAGCATCTGCGCCATCCACAGGTATTGGTCGATATCGGCGGTGGCCTTGATCGCCAGCGGCGCGTGCTTCTGCAGCAACCACTTGATCGCTTTCAACGGCACGCCCGGTGCGGCCCAGGGCGAGGCATAGCCGGGAGAGACCTGGCCGGCGTTGGCGAAGCTGGTTTCCATGGCGGGGCCGTCCTGACGGTCGACCACCACCACTTCGAACCCCTGGCGGGCCAAGTAATAGGCACTGGCCGTACCGATGACACCACTCCCCAATACCAGAACCCGCATGTTTTTCTCCTCGCCGCGACTATGCACTGGCGCTTGTTGACCCGAGAGACGATGCGCGCAGTATATGGAGCTATGGCCAGTGCATTTCACTATATATATAGCTATATTTGGCGACAATTATTGGCGAAAACGCCTTTCGCAGAGGGGGATCCACCATGCGTACCCAGCACCAAAGCCGCCGTGAACTGGACAAGATCGACCGCAATATCCTGCGCATTCTGCAGGAGGATGGGCGCATCAGCTTCACCGAACTGGGCGAAAGGGTCGGCCTGTCGACCACGCCCTGCACCGAACGGGTCCGCCGCCTGGAGCGCGAAGGCATCATCATGGGCTACCACGCCCGGCTCAACCCGCAGAACCTCAAGGCCAGCCTACTGGTGTTCGTCGAGATCAGCCTGGACTACAAGTCCGGCGACACCTTCGAGGAATTCCGCCGCGCCGTGCTGAAACTGCCCCACGTGCTGGAATGCCATCTGGTGTCGGGCGACTTCGATTACCTGGTCAAGGCGCGGATCAACGAGATGGCCAGCTACCGCAAGCTGCTCGGCGACATCCTGCTCAAGCTGCCCCATGTGCGCGAGTCGAAGAGCTATATCGTCATGGAAGAGGTCAAGGAATCGCTGAGTTTGCCGGTGCCGGAGTGAACCGCCCCTGGGGTGTCGCGGGACCGCCTAGGTCGCGCTCACCAACTCACGTCGGTGCGCATGGCGCACCCTACACCAAACGCTGGCGGGTGCTGGCGATCAACTGGTGCACCTGCCGTTCCACCCGCTCCTCGATCATCTGTTCCGGGCCGCGCCCGCGCGGACAGGGCAGACGTGGCGTGGTGCCGAACAGGCGGCAGATCAACGGGCGCTGGTCGTATACCTCGCAGCCCTGCGGCCCCAGGTGCACGCAGTTGAACTCGGCCAGCGCGGCCTCGTGGGCGGCGTCGCTTTTCACCGGCAAACGGGCCATTTCCTCGGAGGACGCGGTGACCGGGCCACAGCAATCGTGACAGCCCGGGACACAGTCGAAGCTGGGAATCTGCCGGCGCAGGTGGTCGATCTTGCGGCTGTTACAACTCATGGGCGGGGTCCTGAAAAAATCCCGCGCATGGTAGCAGGCCAACGAAAGTCCGAGTTTTTCCCTTGCCCCCCTTGGCGAGCGGCGTGACCCGCGCTTATCCTGCGTAAAATTTTCCAAACATAACAATCAGGATTCCACACATGAACGCCCGCGCTCGCCAGCCCGTTCACAGCGCCCAGCATGCCCCTTCCTATTACGCCGCCAGCGCCAATCGGCACCTGAGCTTCCCGGCCTTGGCCGGCGAGCAGCGTGCCGATGTCTGCGTGGTCGGCGGCGGCTTTTCCGGGTTGAACACCGCCATCGAACTGGCGCAGAAGGGTTTCTCGGTGGTGCTGCTGGAAGCCCACAAGATCGGCTGGGGCGCCAGCGGGCGCAACGGCGGTCAGCTGATCCGCGGGGTCGGCCACGATGTCGAGCGGTTCGAACCGACCATCGGCAAGCAAGGCGTGCGCGAACTCAAGCTGATGGGCCTGGAGGCGGTGGAGATCGTGCGCCAGCGGGTCGAGCAGTTCCAGATCGACTGCGACCTCAAGTGGGGCTATTGCGATCTGGCCAACAAGCCCAGTCACCTCGACGGCTTCGCCGAGGACATGGCGGAACTCAAGGAGCTCGGCTACGCCCATGAGATGCGCCTGCTGCAACCCGAACAGATGCACGAGGTGGTCGGCTCGCAGCGCTATGTCGGCGGCCTGATCGATATGGGCTCGGGCCACCTGCACCCGCTCAACCTGGCCCTCGGCGAGGCCGCGGCCGCCCAGGCCCTGGGCGTGCGGCTGTATGAAGATTCCGCGGTAACGCGCATCGACTACGGCAATGAAGTCAAGGTGCACACCGCCCACGGCCTGGTGCGCGCCGCGCATCTGGTGCTCGGCTGCAACGCCTACCTCAACGGCCTGAACTCGAACCTGGGTGGCAAGGTGCTGCCCGCCGGCAGTTACGTGATCGCCACCGAGCCGCTGTCCGCAGCCCAGGCCCGCGATCTGATCCCACGGGACATGGCGCTCTGCGACCAGCGCGTGGCCCTGGACTACTACCGCCTCTCGGCCGACCGCCGCCTGCTATTCGGCGGCGCCTGCCATTATTCGGGCCGCGACCCGGCGGATATCGCCGGCTATATGCGGCCGAAGATGCTGGCGGTGTTCCCGCAGTTGCAGGACGTGAAAATCGACTACCAGTGGGGCGGTATGATCGGCATCGGCGCCAACCGCCTGCCGCAGATCGGCCGGCTCAAGGATCAACCCAACGTCTACTACGCCCAGGCCTACTCGGGCCACGGGGTGAACGCCACCCACCTCGCCGGCAAGCTGCTCGGCGAAGCCATCGCCGGCCGCGCCAGCAGCGATTTCGACCTGTTCGCCCGGGTGCCGCACATGACCTTCCCCGGCGGCAAGCACCTGCGCTCGCCGCTGCTGGCCCTGGGCATGCTCTGGCATCGGCTCAAGGAGCTGGTGTAACGCGGGCCCCAGGCCAATCGCGACCGAGGCCGCTCCTACAGCAGGTCAGTGGTTTGATCGCATAGCTCTGGTAGCCCGGATGCAATCCGGGAGCGCTTTGCAAGGCGCCAAGTTTCCCCGGATTTCATCCGGGCTACCGGAGAGCACAATCCCGTACCCCGGACAACCGCAGTCCGGGGCTGGGCATGGCGCTAAACCGTTCCCGGATTGCGCCAAGGCTTGTCCGGGCTACGCCCGCCCTATCGCTCACAGCTTCCAGAACGGCCGCAAGGCTTCGTCGAGCGCCTGCTGGCGGGTCAGGCCGATGTCCTTGAGCTGGTCGGCATTGAGCCGGAGCAGCGCCCGGCGCGTATGCAAGCGCAGCCAGAAACGCTGCCACGGCGTTTTGCCCGGCAGCCCGCAGCCGGATACCTGCCGGCACTCCTGCTCCGCCAACTCCTGCTGAGTCAAGGTCAGTCTTACGTCGCTAAGCCCGTTCATCTCGTTCTCCCGTTTCGAGGCTTATGGGAGATCATCATGCGCGCCCGAGAAAAAGCATGACAGATTCAAAAAATACAAATTAAATACATACAGATTTACCGAATCGACAGCTGAATTGTCGTTTCGTAACGCATCTGTACTGATCGCCATCTAGAAGTGGCAAACACGAGGCAGCTGTCATGACCTTGTACCTGAATCTCGCCGAATTGCTCGGCGAACGCATCGAGCAAGGCCTGTACCGCCCCGGCGACCGCCTGCCCTCGGTGCGCGCCCTGAGCGTCGAACATGGCGTCAGCCTGAGCACCGTGCAGCAGGCTTATCGCCATCTGGAAGACCAGGGCCTGGCGATACCGCGACCGAAGTCCGGCTACTTCGTGCCAGCCGGCCGGGAGGCGCCGGCCCTGCCGATGGTCAGCCGTATGGCGCAGCGTCCGGTGGAAGTCTCGCAGTGGGATCAGGTGCTGGAGTTGATCAGCCTGCCGCCCAGCCGCGCCGGGGTGATTCAACTCGGCCGCGGCCGCCCGGATATCGACAGCCCGACGCTCAAACCGCTGCTGCGCTCGCTGTCGCGCCTGAGCCGCAAGCAGGATCTGGAGAGCCTGACCTACGGCTGTATCCATGGCGACCAGGGCCTGCGCGAACAGATCTCGCGGCTGATGCTCGACTCGGGCTGTCAGATCCCCTACCAGGACATAGTCGTCACCACCGGTTGCCACGAAGCGCTGTCGGTGGCGATTCGCGCGATCTGCCAACCCGGCGACATAGTCGCGGTGGACTCGCCGAGCTTCCACGGGGTGATGCAGGCGCTGAAAGGCTACGGCATGAAGGCCCTGGAACTGCCCACCGACCCGCTGACCGGGATCAGCCTGGAGGCGCTGGAACTGGCCCTCGAGCAATGGCCGATCAAAGCCATACAGCTGACCCCGACCTGCAATAATCCGCTCGGCTATATCATGCCGGACGCCAATAAGCGCGCCCTGCTGGCCCTGGCGCAGCGCTACGACGTGGCGATCATCGAGGACGATGTCTACGGCGACCTGGCCTACAGCTACCCGCGTCCACGCACCATCAAATCCTACGACGACGACGGCCGCGTGCTGCTCTGCAGCTCGTTCTCCAAAACCCTGGCGCCGGGTTTGCGCATCGGCTGGATCGTCCCCGGACGCTACCTGCAACGGGTGCTGCACATGAAATACATGGGCACCGGCACCACCGCGCAATTGCCCCAGCTGGCGCTCGCCGAATATATCGAGGCCGGGCACTACGAACCGCACCTGCGGCGCATGCGCGGCCAATACCTGCGCGGACGCGATGTGATGATCGATTGGGTCAGCCGCTATTTCCCCGCCGGCACACGGGTCAGCCGGCCGCAGGGCAGCTTTATGCTCTGGGTGGAGCTGGAGGCCGGCTTCGACAGCCAGCGCCTGAACCGCGAACTGCAACCGCAGAAGATCCAGATAGCCCCGGGCAGCATCTTTTCCGCCGCGGGCAAGTACCGCAATTGCCTGCGCATGAACTACGCGAACAAGTCCAGCTGCGTGGAGCAGGCGGTGAAAATCGTCGGCGAGACGGTTAAGACGATGCTGGAGGAACGCTGAGGCTGAATTTTTAGTACGCGGATAGCGTCCAATAACGACAGGACAACATCCATAAGGAGGCCGCGTGCGCGCCTACCTACTGTCGTTGGCTTCGTGGTGCCTGATAGGTTGTTCCAGCTTCCCTCCCAATCAACCGTCCCAGGCCTTACCGGCTCAGGCCTCGGCGCTGGGCGCCGCGATCTTTTCCCAGGCCCGCAAAGCAGGCGTGGGTCAATCGGGTTTCCGCCTGCTGTCGGCAAGCGACGATGCCTTTAGCGCACGCGCGGAATTGATCCGTGCCGCCGAACACAGCCTCGATCTGCAGTACTACATCGTGCATGACAGCCTCAGCACCCGTGCCCTGGTCTACGAACTGCTGCGCGCAGCCGACCGCGGCGTGCGCATCCGCATCTTGCTGGACGACACCGCGAGCGACGGCAGAGACCCGGAAATCGCCCTGCTCAGCGCCCACCCGCAGGTGCATATACGAGTCTTCAATCCCCTGCACCTGGGCCGCAGCAATCCGCTGACACGCGCGTTGGGGCGCCTGTTCAATCTGTCGCGGCAACACCGACGCATGCACAACAAGCTGTGGCTGGCCGATAGCAGCGTGGCCATCGTCGGCGGGCGCAACCTGGGCGACGAATATTTCGACGCCAAGCGCACCCTCAACTTCACCGATATCGACCTGCTCGCCGCCGGCCCGGTGGCCGAGCAGTTGGCGCACAGCTTCGACCAATACTGGAACAGCGCGCTGAGCCAACCGATAGAGCGCTTTCTCTGGCTCACTCCGGACCTCGACGACCTCGAGCGGCGGCGCGACGCGCTGCACCGGGATCTGCAACGCACACGCCGGCAGCGTCCCGAACTCTACGAGCACCTGATGAGCTATGAGCACGCACCACGCCTGCACGATTGGCTGAGCAACGAGTTGATCTGGGCCCATGGCCAGGCGCTATGGGATTCGCCACACAAAGTCCTCGACCCCGGTGTTCCCGATGCGCACCTGCTGCTGGCCACCCAACTGGCCCCGGAGCTGGCGGCGGTCAGCGAGGAGTTGCTGCTGATTTCCGCCTATTTCGTGCCCGCCGACGAGGGCCTCGCCTACCTGACCGAGCGCGCCGATGCCGGCGTCGATATCAGCCTGCTGACCAACTCCCTGGAAGCCACCGACGTACCGGCGGTGCACGGCGGGTATGCGCCCTACCGCGAAGCGTTGCTGGAGCACGGCGTGCGTCTTTTCGAACTGCGCCGCCAGCCCGACGAAGAATCCAGACACAACCTGGGCCTCAGCGGCTCTTCGGAATCCAGCCTGCACAGCAAAGCCGCGATCATCGATCGACAGAAGGTGTTTATCGGCTCGTTGAATTTCGACCCGCGCTCGGTGCTCTGGAATACCGAAGTCGGCGTTCTCGTCGACAGCCGCGAACTGGCCGGACAGGTACGCGAGCTGGCCCTCGAAGGCATGGCACCGACGATCAGCTACGAGGTCCTTCTGGACAATACCGCCGGCCGTTCCAGGTTGGTTTGGCGCGCCGTCGACGATAACGGCAAGGCCTACCGTCTGACCCGCGAACCCGGCGACCCGTGGCGCCGCCTGAACGCCTGGCTAGTGCGCTTCATCGGCCTGGAGCGCATGCTCTGAGCGGCATGCTCACTCGCTGCGTTCGACCAACTCGACGCGCCTGTTCAGCGCCCGCCCCGCCTCGTCGCGATTGCTCGCCACCGGCGCCGCCATGCCGACCCCCAGCGCGGTCATACGCCCGGCGGCGATGCCGTATTTGCTGGCCAGCCTCGCGACTATCGCCTCGGCACGGCGCTGCGACAGGTCGCGGTTGTAGTCCAGCGCGCCCTTGCCATCGCTGTGGCCGACCACAAGCACTTTGAGCGCGGGACGGGCCTTGAGCAGCTTGGCGATTTCCTCCAGTTGCGCCGCGGAATCCTCGCGCAGGCTGGCCTGGTCGAAATCGAAGAGGATGCCGTACAGCGCGACCCGGCCCTGGGCGTCGATATCCGCCTGCATCACCGGCGCTTCGAGCACGGTCATGCGCTGCTCCATGGCCTGCTGCTCGAGCACGTCGAGCTGGACCATGCTGCGCCCACGGTTCGGCCCGCCGCCGTCCTTGTTCAACACCACATAGAGCGCGGCGTAGACATCGCCCTCGGGCCGGGCCAATTTACCCAGCAGGTAGCGTTGTTCCTGGTGGTATTCGCGAAATGCCGAGGTGTTGATCACCGCATGGTTGAAATTACGCCCGCCGCACTGCTCGCGCTCGCACTCGAAGCGCATCTCGAAGCCGGCGTCCTGCATGGCCTGACGGTAGTTGCGGTAAACCTCCAGCGGCGTGCGCTCGGGCGGCGCACGGTAGGTCAGGCGGGTCAGTTTGCCTTCCAGGGTCTGGCTCGCCTCGAGGTTTTTCGCCAGGCCGCCATAGGCCTTGGCCGGAGCGATCAGAAAAGCCTTGTCGGTAAACGCCTGGGTTTCCTGGGCGATGATCTCCGCGCCCTCGTAACGCGGAATCAGCGGGTGATCGTTGCTGCCCGCCAGATCCGCCGCTTGCCCGGCGAACGTCAGCACCATGCCCAGCCCCGCCACACCGATAGTTCGCATCGTCCTTCTCCATCGGCCCCACCGGCCGTTGTCCGCCCAGGCGGAAGCGCCCGCGCCCGCCAAGGCAACGCTAGCCGGCAACCGCGACCGGCGCCAGAAGCGCCGCCGAACGGCAATCAGGGCGAGACTGGCGCGACCCCGGCGAAGGCGTCGCGACGAAACGCCAGCCAGATGAACACCCCGGCGCCAAGCGCCATCAGCAACGGCAAGGCATGCCCGCTGATCCATTGGCTGGCCGCCCCGGTGAGCAATGGACCGAACAGGCAACCCAGCCCCCACAGCTGGGCGATATGCGCGTTGGCGCGGACCAGCTCGTCGTCGCGGTAGCGCTCGCCGATCAGGATCAACGACAGGGTGAACAGGCCGCCGGCGCTGGCGCCGAACAGCACCAACACCGGCCAGATCAGCGGCGAATGCAGCAGCAGCGGAATGCCCAGGCTGGAAAGCAGCAACACCACCCCGCAGGCGCGAAACAGATCGCGCCGGGAGACACGATCGGAGAGCAGACCGATCGGCAATTGCAGCGCCGCATCGCCCACCACCACGACGCTGACCATCAGCAGCGCGACGTCCTGGGTAAAACCCTGGCGCAGACCATAGATCGGCAACAGGGTCAGCATCATCGCCTCGAAGGCGGCGAACAGCATTACCGCCCAGGCGATGGCCGGCAGCTTGCGGCAGAACGCCGCCAGACCGCGTCCCGAAGCGCTATGACCATCCACCGCGGGTGCGCCGCTGCGCCCCAGAAGCAGCAGCGAACCGCCGATCAGCAGGCCGGTGCCGACCCAGAACCCCAGGTCGCCGGTGGTGCCCAGGGCGGTCAGCAGCAGCGGGCCGCACAGCTGGCTCAGCGCGTAACCGGTGCCATACAGCGCCACCAGGCGCCCGCGCCATTGCTCCACGGCCAGTTGGTTGATCCAGCTTTCGCCGAGGATAAACACCACAGTCAGCGCCACACCGATCAGCAGGCGCAACAGCAGCCACACCCCGTAATTCTGCACGAGGGCGAGCAACGCCACCGAGAAGGCGCCCGCCAGCAGACACAGCTGCATCAGCCGGACGGTGCCGAAGTACCCCGCCAAACGGCCAGCCAGCGAGGCGCCGAGCAATACGCCGACCGCCGGCGTCGCCGCCATCACGCCGATGGCGAAGGAGCCATAGCCCCAGCCCTCCAGGCGCAGCGACACCAGCGGCATGGTCACGCCCAGGGCCAGACCGATGCTGATCACCGCCGCGCAAACCGCGAAATAACTTCCCCAACGCATGCCGGACTCCTTTATGTCTGGCCGTGAAAAAACAGAACGGCCGGGTTTCTGTGAGAAACCCGGCCGCAGGTGTGGCTCGCAAAGAGCCGGCCCCTCAACTCAGGGGGCGGACCTCAAGGGAGAACAAAAACGCTCTCCTAAAAATAGATTATCGACCGAAACCAACACCGACAAAGATCTCCTGGGCTAAGGCCAGACAAGGCGCCCCGGAGCTTTTAAGCGCAGCGTACTGCAGTACGTGAGCATTAAAAGCGAGGACGCAACGCCGTATGGCCGACGACCAGGAGATCGTCCCGCTACCGTTACAGCTTGATCCAGGTGGCCTTCAGCTCGGTGTACTTGTCGAACGCGTGCAGCGACTTGTCGCGGCCATTGCCCGATTGCTTGAAGCCGCCAAACGGCGCGGTCATGTCGCCGCCGTCGTACTGGTTGACCCAGACGCTGCCGGCACGCAACGCCTTGGCGGTCAGGTGGGCCTTGGACAGGTTGCTGGTCCACACCGCCGCGGCCAGGCCGTAGGGCGTGTCGTTGGCGATGGCAACCGCCTCTTCGGCCGTGTCGAAGCCGATCACCGACAGTACCGGGCCGAAGATCTCTTCCTGGGCGATGCGCATGGCGTTGTCGACGCCGTCGAAGATGGTCGGCTCGACGTAGGTGCCGCCGGTTTCCTCCAACACCCGCTTGCCGCCAGCGACCAGTTTGGCGCCGCCGTCGTGACCGGCCTGAATATAGGCCAGCACGTTGTTCATCTGGGTGGTGTCGACCAAGGCGCCGACGTTGGTCGCCGGGTCCAGCGGGTTGCCCGGCTTCCAGCCCTTGATCGCCTCGACCACCAGCGGCACGAACTGCGCCTTGATCGAATTTTCCACCAGCAGGCGCGAGCCCGCGGTGCACACCTCGCCCTGGTTGAAGGCGATGGCGCCGGCGGCGGCCTCGGCGGCGGCCTGCAGGTCAGGGGCGTCGGCGAAGACGATATTCGGGCTCTTGCCGCCGGCTTCCAGCCAGACGCGCTTCATATTCGACTCGCCGGCGTAGACCATCAGCTGCTTGGCGATCTTGGTCGAACCGGTGAACACCAGGGTGTCGACATCCATGTGCAGGGCCAGGGCCTTGCCCACGGTATGGCCGAAGCCCGGCAGGACGTTGAACACGCCAACCGGGATGCCGGCTTCGATGGCCAACTGGGCGATACGGATGCCGGTCAGCGGCGACTTCTCGGACGGTTTGAGGATCACCGAGTTGCCGGTGGCCAGGGCCGGGCCGAGCTTCCAGCAGCTCATCAGCAGCGGGAAGTTCCACGGCACTATGGCCGCGACCACGCCGATCGGCTCGCGCGTCACCAGGCCCAATTCGTTGTGCGGGGTGGCGGCCACTTCGTCGTAGATCTTGTCGATCGCCTCACCGCTCCAGCGGATCGAACGCGCGGCGCTGGACACATCGATGCTCAGCGAATCGCCGATCGGCTTGCCCATGTCGAGGGTTTCCAGCAGCGCCAGCTCCTCGCCGTGCTGCTCGATCAGATCGGCGAAACGGATCATCACTTGCTTGCGCGCCACCGGCGCCATACGCGACCAAACGCCGGAGTCGAAGGTGCGGCGGGCATCGGCCACGGCGATCTCGGCATCGGCCAGATCGCAGCTGGCGACCTGACCCAGCACGCGGCCGTCGATCGGGCTGATGCAGTCGAAGGTCGCGCCGGATTGCGCCGCGACATACTCGCCATGCACGAACGCACGGGTTTCGATCTTCAGGGTCTTGGCGCGCTGTTCCCAGTCGGCGCGGGTCGGGCTAGTCATTCGAGCATCCTCTGTCAGTGGAAAAGTGCCGCGGGATCGACCCGCGCACTGTCAATAATTCTGCAAGGCCATGGAGCGCCAAATTCTGCTGGCAACACTAAACCAGCGGACCGCACCTTTTCAATATTTTTTACAAAGAGCGCACAAAGCCCTTGTCATGTTCGTTTTATTAAACATAGACTGCGCCAGATCGTGCCGTAGGCCCCATTCTTCGCCGGCCCGCCGCATCCGCAGAAAAAACCGATCAATGCCAGCGGTGAACAGTAAAACCCACACACCGCAAGATTTCAGCTCGACCACTGACGGACCCCAGCCATGAATATCGAACAGATCGTCGACTTCGCTCAAGCCACCAGCGCGCCCGAACATTACCGCCCGGCGGCGGAAAAAGTACTCAAGGGCGACCCCGAGCAAAGCGTGCGCAACCATTACGGCAGCCCTTGCGGCCAGTTCAATGCGGGCATCTGGGAGGGCGCGGTCGGCCAGTGGACGATCAACTACACCGAGCACGAATACTGCGAAATCCTTCAGGGCGTCTCGGTACTGCGCGACCAGAACGGCAACGCCAAGACGGTACACACCGGCGACCGCTTCGTTATCCCAGCCGGCTTCTCCGGCACCTGGGAAGTCCTGGAAGCCTGCCGCAAGGTCTATGTGATCTTCGAACAGGCGCCCGCCTGAGCCCATTCTCCTGTGTCACCCCTTGCCCGCCCCGAGCGGGCTTTTTTATGGCTGCGCGTTGAGCCCTGAGGGCCGGCTCGGATAAATCCCGGGCAAGAAAAAGCCCGCCATAAAGGCGGGCTCTTTCGACAAGGGGCGCGATCAACTACTTGATCTTGCCTTCCTTGTAGATCACGTGCTTGCGTACGACCGGATCGAATTTTTTGATTTCGATTTTGTCCGGAGTGGTGCGCTTGTTCTTGTCGGTGGTGTAGAAGTGACCGGTACCGGCACTGGATATCAAACGGATCAATTCGCGCATGATTTGCTCCTTAAACCTTTTCGCCGCGGTTGCGGATTTCAGCCAGCACCACGTCGATGCCGCGCTTGTCGATGATACGCATGCCCTTGGCGGTAACGCGCAGACGCACGAAACGCTTCTCGGACTCGACCCAGAAGCGATGATGCTGCAGGTTCGGCAGGAAACGACGACGGGTTTTGTTGTTCGCGTGGGAAATATTGTTCCCGGTTACCGGACCCTTACCGGTAACTTGACAGACTCTCGACATGCCTCAGCCCTCTAAAACCACATGCCCAACCCGGCATGGGTTGGCCGCTTAACTTAATCTCATGGCGCTCTGCGCCGCGTTTCTCGAGGGTCTTACCGGCGACACCTGAATGCGCAAGTACCGGGCCCCTACAAAAGAGCGCTGCTTTATACCAGAAAGCCCTAGCCGCAACAAGGCAAAACGCACTTTCGCCGCGGAGCCGTGCCACCGCATCACGAGGCGATGGCGTGGCCATGGGCGGCGGCGGCCATCGACCGCTCGTCGCCGGGTTTTTATTAACCGTCGATGCATTTGGGTCTAGGATTAGGCCTTTGCCGAAAGTCGCCTACAGGAGTTGCCCATGCGCCTTGCCGCCCTACCGCTGCTGCTCGCCCCTTTGCTGGCCCAGGCCAGTACCCTCAGCGTATGCACCGAGGCCAGTCCGGATGGCTTCGATGTCGTGCAGTACAACTCGCTGACCACCACCAACGCCTCGGCCGATGTATTGATGAACCGCCTGGTGGAGTTCGATGCCGACAGCGGCAAGCTGCTGCCGAGCCTGGCCGCAAGCTGGGAGGTCAGCGACGACGGTTTGAGCTACACCTTCACCCTGCGCCCGGATGTGCGGTTTCACAGCACCGACTATTTCAGCCCCAGCCGCCCGCTGAACGCCGACGATGTGCTGTTCAGCTTGCAGCGCATGCTCGATTCGAACCATCCCTGGCACAAGGTCGCGGCGAGCGGCTACCCGCATGCGCAGTCGATGCGCTTGCCCAGCCTGATCGCGAGCATCGACAAACTCGACGAACAGCGGCTGCGGATAACCCTCGCCCACCCCGACGCGACCTTTCTCGCCACCCTGAGCATGGGCTTCGCCTCCATCTATTCCGCCGAATATGCCGAGCAATTGTTGGCCGCCGGCGAGCCGCAACGGCTCAACAGCCAGCCGATCGGCACCGGCCCCTTCGTGTTCAAGCGTTTCCAGAAGGACGCGGTGGTCCGCTACAGCGCCAACCCGACCTACTTCGCTGGCGCGCCGGCGGTGGACGAACTGGTTTTCGCCATCGCCCCGGACGCCAATGTGCGCCTGCAGAAGCTGCGCCGCGGCGAATGCCATATCGCCCTCTCGCCCAAGCCCCAGGACGTACGTAGCAGTGCTGGCGACACCGCACTCCAAGCGCAGAGCACCGCGGCCTTTATGACCGCCTTCGTCGCGCTGAACAGCCAGCACCCGCCGCTGGATAAAGCGGCGGTACGCCAGGCGATCAACCTGGCGTTCGATAAAGCCAGCTACCTCAAGGCGGTCTTCGAGAGCAGCGCCGAAGCGGCCAACGGCCCTTACCCTCCGAACACCTGGAGCTACGCCAGCGAGCTGCCGGGCTATGCCCACGACCCGGCCAAAGCCCGGGCACTGCTGGCCGAGGCGGGCTTGCCGGACGGCTTCAAGACCACGATCTGGACCCGCCCTTCCGGCAGCCTGCTCAACCCCAACCCCAGCCAGGGCGCGCAGATGCTCCAGGCCGACCTGGCCAAGGTCGGCATTCAGGCCGAAATCCGCGTGATCGAATGGGGCGAGCTGATCCGCCGCGCCAAGGCCGGCGAACACGATCTGCTGTTTATGGGCTGGGCCGGCGACAATGGCGACCCGGATAATTTTCTCACCCCGCAGTTCGCCTGCGCCTCGCTGGAATCGGGGCTGAACTTCGCCCGCTACTGCGACCCGCAACTGGATAAGCTGATCGCTGACGGCAAGCGCAACAGCGACCAGGCGCAACGCAGCCAGTTGTATAAAGACGCGCAGCGGATCATCCAGGAGCAGGCGCTGTGGCTGCCGCTGGCCCACCCGACCGCCTATGCGCTGACCCGCAAAGAGGTCAGCGGCTACCGGGTCAACCCGTTCGGTCGCCAGGACTTCGCCAAGGTGCGCCTGGCACCCTGAGCGCCGGTTAACGCTTCGCCCCGGGCGCGCTCGACTGGCCGCCCGGGATTGCCTGGCCGCGCGCCTTGCCTGGAGGCCGTCGGCTGTCGTCCAATAGCCTTTCCCACGCCGAGAAGTTCGTTATGTCGAATCCCGCCCTCGCCCGCAAACCCCGCGCCAGCAGCCAGGCCCGCATTGCCGTGATCCTCGCCGCCGCGCGCGCGCTGCTCGCCGAACAGGGCGTGGCCGGTCTGTCGATTTACAGCGTTGCCGAGCGCGCCGGCATTCCACCCTCCTCGGTGTACCACTTCTTCGCCAGCGTACCGGCGCTGCTCGAAGGGCTGACCGCGGATATCCACGGCGCCTTTCGCGCCTGCCTGCAACAGCCGATCGAGCATGCCGAACTGCACGACTGGCGCGACCTGTCGCGCATCGTCGAGCTGCGCATGCTGGCGATCTATGCCGAGGACGCCGCCGCCCGGCAGCTGATCCTGGCCCAACACGGGTTGACCGAGGTGACCCAGGCCGACCGCCAGCACGACATCGAACTGGGCAAGCTGATGCAGGCCCTGTTCGAACGTCACTTCGCCCTGCCCGCACTACCCGACGACGTCGACGTGTTCGCCCTGGCCATGGAGCTGGGCGACCGCGTCTACGCGCGCTCGGTGCAGCTGCACGGCACCATCACCCCGCGCATGGCCGAGGAAGGCATGCGCGTCTTCGATGCCTACCTCGGGCTGTATTTGCCGCCGTATCTGCCCAAACGGCCAACCGCGCCCTGACCGGGCCACCGCTCCACGCACTGAAAGCCGCACGCGTCTCTACGAATATTTATCGATATTTATCCGGATATAAATCGATAAATATCATTCAATAGATATTTTCTGCTTTTAATACGGATTTTTATCGACTATAAAGTCACCCATCGCACACAGGCGTAGCTACCCGCACGGCAACCCGGCGCCTTGCCTGCTAGCCTGTAACGGCCACCGCTCATTGCTCTCACGAGGTGATTCATGTCCCGTATCGTTACCGTCGCCGCCACCCAGATGGCCTGTTCCTGGGATCGCGCCAGCAATATCGCCAATGCCGAGCGGCTGGTTCGACAAGCTGCCGCCAAAGGCGCGCAGATCATCCTGATCCAGGAACTGTTCGAAACCCCGTACTTCTGCCAGAAGCCCAACCCGGACTACCTGCAGCTGGCCACCACGGTGGAGGCCAACGAGGCCATCGCGCACTTCCAGAAAGTCGCGGCCGAGCTGCAAGTGGTGCTGCCGATCAGCTTTTTCGAGCTGGCCGGGCGGGCGCGCTTCAACAGCATCGCGATCATCGATGCCGACGGCAGCAACCTGGGGATTTATCGCAAGAGCCATATTCCGGACGGCCCCGGCTATCACGAGAAGTATTACTTCAACCCCGGCGACACCGGTTTCAAGGTGTGGAACACCCGCTACGCCAAGATCGGCGTGGGCATCTGCTGGGACCAGTGGTTCCCTGAGTGCGCGCGCAGCATGGCGCTGCTCGGTGCGGAAATCCTCTTCTACCCGACCGCGATCGGCAGCGAACCGCACGACCCGAACATCAGTTCGCGCGACCATTGGCAGCGCGTGCAGCAGGGCCATGCCGGCGCCAACCTGATGCCGCTGATCGCCAGCAACCGCATCGGCCGCGAAGACCAGGGCGACTACCACATCAACTTCTACGGCTCCTCGTTTATCGCCGACCAGTTCGGCGCCAAGGTGCAGGAAGCCAACGAAACCGACGAGGCGGTGCTGATGCACACCTTCGACCTGGACCAGTTGGAACATATCCGCAGCGCCTGGGGCAGTTTCCGCGACCGCCGACCGAACCTCTACGGGCCGATCAAGACCCTGGATGGCTCGCTGGAGTCCTGATCGCGTAGCCCGGAGGCAATCCGGGAATCCTTTGGAACATTGCCCCGGATTACATCCGGGCTACAGGTGAATCATGACCACCCTTATCAGCACCCCACGCGCGGACGGTTTCCGCATGCCGGCGGAATGGGAACCGCACAGCCAGACCTGGATGGTCTGGCCCGAGCGTCCGGATAACTGGCGCCTCGGCGGCAAGCCGGCGCAGGCCGCCTTCAGCGCCGTGGCCAAGGCCATCGCCGAGTTCGAGCCGGTGACCGTCTGCGTCTCCGCCGGCCAGTACGAAAACGCCCGCGCCCGCCTCGCCCAGGACAATATCCGTATCGTCGAAATGACCACCGACGACGCCTGGGTGCGCGACACCGGCCCGACCTTCGTCACCGACGGCAACGGCCAGGTGCGCGGCGTCGACTGGCGCTTCAACGCCTGGGGCGGCCTCGACGGCGGCCTCTATGCCAACTGGGTGCGTGACGACCAGGTCGCCGGCAAGATCCTCGAGATCGAACGCTGCGCGGGCTATCGCACCGAGGACTTCATCCTCGAAGGCGGCTCCATCCACGTCGATGGCGAAGGCACCTTGATCACCACCGAGGAATGCCTGCTCAATCGCAACCGCAACCCGCAACTGAGCCGCGAAGAAATCGAAGGCATGCTGCGCAGCCACCTGGCCGTCGACACGGTGATCTGGCTGCCGGACGGCTTGTTCAACGACGAGACCGATGGCCATGTCGACAACTTCTGCTGCTACGTGCGCCCCGGCGAAGTGCTGCTGGCCTGGACCGACGATCCGCAGAACCCCAACTACCCGCGTTGCCAGGCTGCCATGCGAGTGCTGGAAAATGCCCGCGATGCCAAGGGCCGCCAGCTGATCGTGCACAAGATGCCGATTCCCGGCCCGCTGCACGCCACGGCCGAGGAATGCGCCGACGTGGATCTGGTCGCCGGCAGCCAGGCACGCGATCCGTCGATCCGCCTGGCCGGCTCCTACGTCAACTTCCTGATCGTCAACGGCGGCATCATCGCGCCGAGCTTCGACGACCCCAAGGATGCCGAGGCGCTGGCGATTCTGCAGCGCCTGTTCCCCGAGCGCCGTGTGGTGATGGTGCCGGGCCGCGAGATTCTTCTCGGCGGCGGCAATATCCATTGCATCACCCAGCAGCAGCCGGCGCCGCAACGGCGCTGATCCGGCACGCAAGCCCGAAGTCCTGGCGACCTGTCGCCAGGACTTCGAGCATTACTGCTTGATCTTGCAGGTACTGATACCCAACAATCGATAGGCCGGGCAGAAGCTGAACAGCCCGGTAGCCACTGCTACCAGGCCGATCCAGCCCCACAGGCCGATCACTCCGCTGAGGCTCAGGCCAATCAGGACCAAACCGACGGCGATGCGCAGGCCGCGGTCGAGGGTGCCAAGGTTGCTTTTCATAACGATCTCCCGATGCGCCGGCGTTCCAGCGCGTTGAACAGCCCCATCCCGGCCAACATGGCCAGAACGAACACAATCGCCTGCCAGTAACCGCTCAGCAGCAGCGCCAATGCCGGGCCCGGACAAATCCCGGCGATGCCCCAGCCGATGCCGAACAACAAACTGCCGCCGATCAGCCGACGATCCAGCCGCGTGTTCTGCGGCAACTGCATGGGCGCATCGAGCAACGAGCGCTCGTGCTTGCGCGCCCAGGTGAACGGCAGCACGGCGGTGGCGACGGCCGCGGCCATTACCAGCGCCAGTGACGGATCCCAAGCGCCCGCCAGGTCGAGAAAGCCCAGCACCTTGGCCGGGTTGGCCATCCCCGCCAGCAATAGGCCGAAGCCGAACAGCAGACCGGCCAGCAACGCAGTCAGTTTGCGCATATTCACCCCCGCAACAGATGACGCAGGACAAACACCGTGCAGAAACCGGCGGCCATAAACACCAGCGTGGCCACCCACGAACGCAGCGACAGCCGCGAGATGCCACACACCCCATGACCGCTGGTACAGCCGGCGCCATAGCGGGTGCCGACGCCGACCAGCAAACCGGCCACGCCCAGACCCAGCCAACCGTTGTGGAACTTGATCGGCGGCAGCTCGCCGAACAGCCGCCAAAGCAGCGGGGCGAGCAAAAGCCCGAGCAGGAACAAGGCTTTCTCGCCGCGCCCCTCGCCGCTTTCCAGCACGCTGCCGAGCAAGCCGCTGATACCGGCGATGCGCCCGTTGAGCAGCACGAACAGACTGGCCGCCAGGCCGATCAAGGCGCCACCGGCCAACGCGCTCCAGGGGCTGAACTGCTGCCAGTCGATAGCAACCGATGCGATAGCCATCTAGCCCTCCTGCGCACAGAACAATTGGTAGAGCGTGTCGATCACCGCCAGGGCGGCCGGGCTGCAGATGCGGTAATAGATCTGCTTGCCCTCGCGCCGGGTATCGACCAGACCTTCGCGGCGCAGCACGGCCAATTGTTGCGACAAGGTCGGCTGCTGGATGCCCAGCAGGGTTTCCAGCTCGCTAACATTGCGCTCGCCCTGAGACAGCTGACAGAGCAGCAGCAGACGATCCGGGTTGCTCAACGCCTTGAGCAACTGGCCCGCCGCATCGGCATTGGCCCGCAGTCGCTGGATATCGAGGATGGTTTCTGGCGGATTCATACCGGCTCACTCAATTAATACAAAGACAATATATTACTTTGTATATTGTTGAACAACAGCCTGCCGTCTCCTATGTTTGGCCCGCCCCAACCAGGCGCGTACCACCGCCGTGCGAACTGCCACGATCCGCTAGTTGCATTCGCCCAGGCGCGCCATAGGTTGCATGGGGTGTTCGGGGGAGAGTGGACCTGCTTGCAAGGGCCGCAATAGGTAGGGTGCGCCATGCGCACCAAGAGTCCGCAACCAGCGCTGGCGTGATGGGCTGGTGCGCACAGCCTAGGCGGCCCCGCGTCACCCTACGAGGTCAGATCCTCACACTGAAACGCCCAAGTCTGAACGCAACACACTGCTGGTACATAGCCTAAAAAAGCCCGGACCAGGGCCCGGGCTCAATTGTGCTCAACGTCGAAATGGATGCAACAGATCGACGCCGTACTGCGCTGGCGCTATCAGAACAGTGGCAGGGTATAGCTGACGATCAGGCGATTCTCGTCGATGTCGCGACTGAAGTTGTTGCGCACCATGGCGTTGCGCCATTTCAGGCCGAGGTTCTTCAGCGGGCCGGTCTGGACCACATAGGCGAGGTCCATATCGCGCTCCCACTCGCGGCCGTCGGATACCCCGTCGCCGCGGTCAATGTTGTCGCCGGTCAGGTAGCGGGTCATAAAGGTCAAGCCGGGGATGCCGATCGAGGCGAAGTTGAAGTCGTAACGCGCCTGCCAGGACTTTTCGTCCTTGGCGGCGAAGTTGCCGATCTGCACGTAGTTGACCAGGAACGGATCGGTACCGTTGACATAGGCGAAGCCGGTGTCGCCGCTCATGCTCTGGTAGCCAAGGCCGAAGCTGTGGCCGCTCAGGGCATAGGTAACCATAGCGCCGAAGGCCTTGTTGTCGACATTGCTGTGACCGTCGTCGGTCGAGCGCGCGTAGCGCAGATCGGTCTTCAGCGATTGCTTGTCGCCCAGCGGCAGCACATGCACCAGGTTGAAGGAGTGCTGCTTATACAGGTCCTCCAGGTTGCTGTAGTAGTAACCGCCGGTCAGGCTGTCGCTGAGCTTGTAGCTACCGCCGGCGAAGACGAACTCGTTGGAAACGTTCGCTGCGCTACCACCTTTGAAAGTGATACCGCTGTGGGTGTAGGTGTTCAGTTTCAGGTCTTCGTAGTCGCCGGAATTGCGGTGGTTGACCTCATCCAGATAACCGGCATCCAGGGTCAAGCCGGCGATGTCCTTGGAAACCAGCTGACCACCACGGAACACCTGCGGCAACAGACGGCCGTCGCTGGAACCGATGGCCATATTCTTCAACTGCAGCGAGCCGACTTTGAGCACGGTCTCGGAAATCTTGGCCTTGGCAGCCAGGCCGAGGTCGCCGTAGTTGTCCTGGGAGCCGCCCGATTCGAGGTCGGGCACCAGCAGGCCGCTGCCGGCGGTGCCGTCGCCGGAATCCAGCTTGAAGCCGAAGGTGCCGAGCGCGTCGACACCGAAGCCCACAGTGCCCTCGGTGTAACCGGACTCCAAACGCAGCAGGAAGCCCTGCGCCCATTCTTCCTGCTTGGCCTGACCGTCGCCTTCGCGGAAATCACGGTTGAAATAGAAGTTACGCGCTTCGATGCTGGCCTTGCTGTCCTTGATGAACTCGGCCTGGGCAATCTGGCTCAGGGAAACACCGAGCGTGCTGGCCGCGATAGCCAGTGCAAGGGAGGTCTTTTTCATTGTGGTTTTTCTCCAGTGTTTTTTTATGGGCGTTGCATCGGTTCTGGCGCGCCTCCAAGAAAACAGAGGCCCACGCGCGGACCGAATTCGTCGGTTCGCCCGGACACACGCCAAGCGGCCGGCGCATTAGCGCCAACGCCATCGGGCATCGGTGGGCGAACGGGAATCAGGGCTAAGGGGCGGAGCGCCGGGCGGGAAGCGAGGTGCAAGTGTCGGCAAGGCAACGACGGAGGCGGATGAATGTCATGGGTGCGGTCTCTTCGTTTTTATTCTGTACCGGCCAAGGCGGCCGGTTGCGTTGAAGAGCCTTAGGCAGAGACTGTGCCAAGTGCTTTAGGCGAGAAAAAACTTCTTTTATTTCAAGCAACTGGACAGATCAGAAGGATTTGAAGAGATGTTCGTCCAGCCCAGGAATAGGCGGATTTCAGCCGAGCTGAAAAAGGCCAACGGCGGATTTTCGCCAACGGCTTTCGACCAGCCTGACCGTTCGGTCAGCCGAGTACGATCTGGTTCTTGCCTTGCCGCTTGGCCTTGTACATGGCGGCATCGGCGCGGGCGAACAGGCTATCCAGGCTGGCATCGTCGCCACGCAGATTAGCCAACCCCTGGCTAACGGTAACGCCGAAGGTCTTGCCTTCATGAGTGAAGCTCAGGCGCTGCACCTCGCGCTGCAGACGCTCGGCGATCAACATGGCCAGTTCGGACTCGCAACTGGGGAAGACCGCGGCGAACTCTTCGCCACCCACCCGACCGAACAGATCGTTGCGGCGTAGCACCGCCGCGGCGCAATAGGCCAGGCGCTGCAATACCTGGTCGCCCATCTGGTGGCCATATCGGTCGTTGATCAATTTGAAGTCGTCGACGTCGAGCAGGAGGAAGGCCAGCGGTCCACCAAACTTGTGGGCATGCTCGAACTCGCGCTGGGCACACTCGAAAAAATACCGCCGGTTGCTGCTCTGAGTCAGCACATCGACGGTGGCCAGGCGCTGCAACTCGCCCTCCAGCTGTTTCTTTTCGGTGATGTCCTCGGCGATTCCGACGACGATCTGCACCTCTTTGTCGGCGTTGCGCCGGCTGACGAAGCATTTATCGCTCAACCAGCGCAGTTGTCCGTCGGCGCGGATAATGCGGTACTCGCGCGCTTCAACGGCGCCGGTTTCCAGCACCTTGGCAAAGCTCTCGGCGGCATATTCCATGTCATCGGGGTAAATGCTGTTGCGCCACTCGTCGTAGCCGGCGAGCAGCAGGGCCGCGGAATGGCCAAAGATATGTTCGTAGGCGGGGCTGACGTAAATCACCCGTTGCTCTTGCCAATCGAAGGCCCAGAGCACCGCGTTGACGCTGCCGAGCAAGCTGCTGAACAGTTGCTCGCGCTCTCGCAAACGCGTGACCTCTGCACGACTGTGCAGCAACGCCAGGGTCAGTTCTTCCAACTCATGCGGCACTTCGCTGAGCTCATCCATAATCACCGCCAGGAGAATATGGGTGATAAGGGCAACGGGGTTGCCTGCACAGAAATATCACCCGTTCTCTCAAGACCGCCTTATGGCCCGAAAGTTCGGGTGTTGCCGCTGCACATAACGCTTTTGCTTACTTGATCAAACGCCAGGCGAAAGGGTAGCGATACGCTTGGCCTTCATTGGCCTTGATCCCGGCGATTATCGTCAGCACCAGCGCCCCGATGCCGACCAGCAGCAACAGCGGGAAGCCGATCAGGACGGCCATCAGCACGAAGCACAGGACCATCGCCAGCGCCACGCTGATCTGAAAGTTCAGCGCTTCCTTGCCCTGCTCGTCGATGAAAGGATCGAGGTCCTTCTTGATCTGCCAAACGATCAGCGGGCCGAGCAGGTTGCCGAACGGGAACACCAGACCGAAAAAGGCCGCGAAATGGCAGAACATCGCCCATTGCCGGGCTTCCTGGCTGGGCATCGGCTGCGGGGTTTGCGAGTCGTCAGTCACGCTGTCTCTCCTTGGGATCCATTGAAAATCACTGCGACAGAGCAGGCGAACGACAAAGGTTGCGTCGCCTTGCGGGACGGACGACCCGAAGGCAATCAGTCCGCCAATGCCGCCTGTTGCAACTCGAACAGTTCGGCCATGCCCTTCTGCGCCAAGGCCAGCATGGCATTCAACTCCAGCGGCTGGAAGGGCGCGCCTTCGGCGGTGCCCTGCACTTCGATAAAGCCACCGGCGCTGGTCATCACCACATTGAGGTCGGTTTCCGCGGCCGAGTCTTCCAGGTAATCCAGGTCGAGTACCGGCTCGCCTTGATACATGCCCACCGAAACGGCGGCGATCATTTGCTTGAGCGGGTCGCCGCCTTTCAGGCCGCCACGTTTCTTGATCACTTTCAGCGCGTCGATCAACGCCACCATGGCGCCGGTGATGGACGCGGTACGGGTGCCGCCGTCGGCCTGGATCACATCGCAGTCGACATACAGCGTGTTTTCGCCGAGTTTGGACATGTCCAGCGCGGCGCGCAGCGAACGGCCGATCAGACGCTGGATCTCCAAGGTGCGGCCGCCCTGCTTGCCGCGGCTGGCCTCGCGCTGATTGCGCTCGCCGGTAGCGCGCGGCAGCATGCCGTACTCGGCGGTCAACCAGCCCTGCCCCTGGCCCTTGAGGAAGCGCGGCACCCCGGACTCGACACTGACCGTGCAAATCACCTTGGTGTCGCCGAACTCCACCAATACCGAGCCCTCGGCATGCTTGGTGTAGTTGCGAGTAATGCGGATCGAACGCAACTGATCGGCGGCGCGGCCACTGGGACGTTTCATCAAAAAATACCTGTTCTCGGGAAAAAATCTGCCGCGCATTATAGGGCGCCCCGCTCGGCCACGACACGACCAATTGGGAGCGACCGACGCACTGCGCTACAATCCTGCACCCTTTATCCATGAAAGTCGCGCCGCAGCGCCTTTTCCAGCGGGCTTAGCGCCGGGCCGGAGCAATCGCCGATCGGCGCCGGTTTTCATGAGTCCGCATGCCCTTTAAGGTATACCCGTCACGAGAGGTTAGCCCCATGATCCACAGCATGACGGCCTTCGCCCGCGTCGAGCAGGCCGGCGCCAATGGCACCCTGAGCTGGGAGCTGCGCTCGGTCAACCACCGTTACCTGGAACCGCACCTGCGCCTGCCGGAAGCGTTCCGCGATCTCGAAGGCCCGGTACGCGAAGCGCTGCGTAACGGTTTGTCGCGCGGCAAAGTCGAATGCACCCTGCGCTTCGCCGACGACAGCGCCGGCAAGCCGCTGCAGGTCGATCTGGAGCGCGCCGCGCAGCTGGTCGCCGCCGCCGAAAGCGTGGCCAAGCTGATCCAGCAGCCGGCGCCGCTCAACCCCCTGGAAATGCTCGGCTGGCCGGGTGTGCTGGTGGCCGACGCCGCCGATCCCAAGGCACTGAATGCCGCAGCGTTGAAGCTGTTCGCCGAGGCGCTCGGCGAACTGAAGCATGGCCGCGCGCGCGAAGGCGAGGAGCTCGCCAAGCTGCTCAACGAACGCCTGGACAGCATCGCCGCCGAAGTCGTCGCCCTGCGCGAGCTGGTGCCGCAGATGCTCGCCGCGCAGCGGCAGAAGATTCTCGACCGCTGCGCCGAGATGCAGGCCGACCTCGACCCGCAACGTCTGGAACAGGAACTGGTGCTGCTCGCGCAGAAAAGCGATGTCGCCGAAGAGCTCGATCGACTGGTCACCCATGTCGCAGAAGTGCGTCGCGTGCTGAAAAGCGGCGGCGCTGCCGGCAGACGCCTGGATTTCCTGATGCAGGAACTCAACCGCGAGGCCAACACGCTCGGCTCCAAGGCGTTCGACACCCGCAGCACCCAGACCGCCGTGAACTTGAAAGTGCTGATCGAGCAGATGCGCGAACAGGTGCAGAACATCGAATAAAACTGCTGCGCCAGGCTCACTCCCTCGCTACGCTTTCAAGACATGTAACAAAGGCCCTCGGAACCGCTATGACCCTTACCACCGGCACCCTCTATATCATCTCCGCCCCGTCCGGCGCGGGTAAAACCAGCCTGGTCAAGGCGCTGATCGACAGCGAGGCGCTGATCCGCGTCTCGGTTTCGCATACCACCCGCGCCATGCGCCCGGGGGAAGTCGACGGGGTCAACTACCATTTCACCAGCCACGAGCAGTTCCACAAGATGCTCGACAACAGCGAATTCCTCGAGCACGCCGAAGTCTTCGGCAATCTCTACGGCACCTCGCAGGCCTGGGTCGAGCAGACCCTGGCCGACGGCTACGACCTGATCCTGGAAATCGACTGGCAAGGCGCCCAGCAGGTACGCCGCCTGATGCCGCAGGCGAAGTCCATCTTCATTCTGCCGCCGACCCAGGAAGCCCTGCGTCATCGTCTGACCAACCGCGGCCAGGACAGCGGCGAGATCATCGAGCGGCGCATGCGCGAAGCGGTCAGCGAGATGAGCCACTACGTCGAGTACGACTACCTGCTGATCAACGACGATTTCGTCCACGCACTCAGCGACCTGAAGGCGATCTTCCGCGCCAACCAATTGCTGCAAGGCTCGCAACAGCAGCGTCATGCAGGTTTGCTCAGCGAGTTGTTGGCGTAGGTTGCGGCTGAGCTCCGCGAAGCCCAACTGCGGCTCCGGTTCTGTCCGTTGGGCTTCGCTGCGCTCAGCGCCAACCTACATCGGCGGTGTATTTTCTTGCCGCTTGTAGCTTAAAGCTTGCGGCTGCCCCACGGGCTTAACTAGACTATCCAGTCCGCTCGCCCATTCGGGCCCAGTTTTATTACGCATTTGTTACGAGGAACACCATGGCCCGCGTTACCGTCGAAGATTGCCTGGACCACGTTGATAACCGCTTCGAGCTGGTCATGCTCGCTACCAAGCGCTCGCGCCAACTCGCCACCGGCGGCAAAGAGCCGAAGCTCGCCTGGGAGAACGACAAGCCGACCGTGGTCGCCCTGCGCGAAATCGCCGCTGGCCTGATGAACTACGATGTCATCGCCGAAGAAGACATCGTCGAAGAAGAACCGCTGTTCGCCGCATTCGAGGAAGAGGCCAACGAGCCTCTGTAAGTTTATGGCCGGTCGAAGCCGCGCGGCGCAGGACCATCGGAATCGGCAGGGGGATCGCCCATGCCGAGCATAGATGCCCTCGCCGATCGACTTGCCGATTACCTCGATAGCGACCAGGTCAACCTGGTCCGCCGCGCCTATTTCTACGCCGAACAAGCCCACGACGGCCAGCGCCGCCGTAGCGGCGAAGCCTACGTCACCCATCCCCTGGCGGTGGCGAGCATCCTTGCCGACATGCACATGGACCATCAGAGCCTGATGGCCGCGATGCTGCATGACGTGATCGAAGACACCGGCATCGCCAAGGAAGCGCTCAACGCGCAGTTCGGCGAAACCGTGGCCGAACTGGTCGACGGGGTCAGCAAGCTGACCCAGATGAACTTCGAGACCAAAGCCGAGGCGCAAGCCGAGAACTTCCAGAAGATGGCCATGGCCATGGCCCGCGATATCCGCGTGATCCTGGTCAAGCTGGCCGACCGCCTGCACAACATGCGCACCCTCGAGGTGCTGTCCGGCGAGAAGCGCCGGCGCATCGCCAAGGAAACCCTGGAAATCTACGCGCCCATCGCCAACCGCCTGGGCATGCACAGCATGCATGTGGAATTCGAGGACCTGGGTTTCAAGGCGATGCACCCGATGCGCTCCGAGCACATCCGCGCCGCGGTGAAACGCGCCCGCGGCAATCGCAAGGAGATCGTCAACAAGATCGAAGAGTCGCTGACCCATTGCCTGGCCCGCGAAGGCCTGGAAGGCGAAGTGCTCGGCCGCGAGAAGCACATCTACGGGATTTACCAGAAGATGCGCGGCAAGCGCCGCGCCTTCAACGAAATAATGGATGTCTACGGCTTCCGCATCATCGTCGACAAGGTCGATACCTGCTACCGCGTGCTCGGCGCCGTGCACAACCTGTACAAGCCACTGCCGGGGCGCTTCAAGGATTACATCGCGATTCCCAAGGCAAACGGCTACCAGTCGCTGCACACCACGCTGTTCGGCATGCACGGCGTGCCGATCGAGATCCAGATCCGCACCCGCGAAATGGAAGAGATGGCCAACAACGGCATCGCCGCGCACTGGCTGTACAAATCCAACGAAGAAGACCAGCCCAAGGGCACCCACGCCCGCGCCCGGCAATGGGTTAAGGGCGTGCTGGAAATGCAGCAGCGCGCCGGCAACTCGCTGGAATTCATCGAGAGCGTGAAGATCGACCTGTTCCCCGACGAGGTCTACGTGTTCACGCCCAAGGGCCGCATCATGGAGCTGCCGAAGGGTTCCACCGCGGTCGATTTCGCCTATGCGGTGCACACCGACGTCGGCAATACCTGCATCGCCTGCCGCATCAACCGGCGCCTGGCGCCGCTCTCCGAACCGCTGCAAAGCGGCGCCACCGTGGAAATCGTCAGCGCCCCCGGCGCCCGGCCGAATCCGGCCTGGCTGAATTTCGTGGTCACCGGCAAGGCGCGCACGCATATCCGTCACGCGCTCAAGCTGCAGCGCCGTTCGGAGTCGATCAGCCTCGGCGAGCGCCTGCTGAACAAGGTCCTCGGCGGCTTCGACAGCCATATCGACAAGCTCTCGCCCGAGCGGGTGCAAGCGGTGCTCGCCGAGTATCGGCAGAGCGCGCTGGAAGACCTGCTCGAAGATATCGGCCTGGGCAATCGCATGGCCTATGTGGTCGCGCGTCGGTTGCTCAGCGAAAGTGGCGAAGAGCTGCCGAGCCCGGAAGGCCCGTTGGCGATTCGCGGCACTGAAGGTTTGGTACTGAGTTACGCCAAGTGCTGCACGCCGATTCCCGGCGACCCCATCGTCGGCCATCTGTCGGCCGGCAAGGGCATGGTCGTGCACCTGGATACCTGTCGCAATATCGGCGAAGTGCGGCACAACCCGGAAAAATGCATCCAGTTGTCCTGGGCCAAGGACGTGGTCGGCGAGTTCAATGTCGAACTGCGCATCGAGCTGGAACACCAACGCGGCCTGATCGCCCTGCTGGCCGGCAGCGTCAACGCCGCCGACGGCAATATCGAGAAGATCAGCATGGACGAGCGCGACGGCCGGATCAGCGTCGTGCAACTGGTGGTCAGCGTGCATGACCGCGTACACCTGGCGCGGGTGATCAAGAAGCTGCGGGCGATCAAAGGCGTCGTGCACATCTCCCGCGTACGCGCCTAGCGGAAGACCGCTGAAAACTACCTGCTAAGCCCCTGCCCTCTTCTATTAAATCTGCCATCCCTCGGTGGACAAGGCTTCGCCACGTCCACCCTATAAAACGCACCCCGCATCTCTCCCGCCACTTGCCTTACTTGTCCTAAACCCCGCGCCAGCGCTTGCGCCGGCTTGGCCCTTGCGTGCGCGCAACGCACCAGCGAAGGGCGATTGGCGGGGAAAACAGGCTTGACCACTGGGTCATAAACGCCCGCGATTTGCCGTTTAAAAACAGTCGCCTATGGCGATTTCCGCGTTCCCTGGCACGGCCGGTGCACCTTTCAAAGCAGGCGTTATGTCCTGTTAGTACAAGTTGCCCAACCGACAAGGGGAAGACTATGCACAACCCAAACAGCCTGTTCACCACCCTGCTCTTCGGCTCGATTCTGTTGTTCGGCGGCCCGGCCGCCGCGGAAAAAATCACCATTGGCATCGGCCATCAGAGCATGGTCACCAACACCGTTTCCGGCGGCATCGTGCTGGAGAAACTCAAGCTGATCGAAAAATACCTGCCAACCACCGGCAAGTACGCCGACGCCAGCTATACCCTCGAATTCCGCGACTACGATTCCGGCCCGCCGATCACCAACCAGATGCTCGCCGGCAAGTTGGATTTCGGCGTGATGGGCGATTACCCGCTGATCGTCAACGGCGCCAAGTTCCAGGAAACCGGCAAGCAGCAGAGCCGCCTTATCGCGGTAACCGGCTACAACCTCAAGGGCACCGGCAACGCCATCGTAGTACCGGCCGCGTCTTCGGTGCAGTCGCTGGCGGACCTCGCCGGCAAGACCATCTCGGTGCCGGTGGGCAGCGCCGCCTGGGGCATGACGCTCAAGGCGCTGCGCGACGCCGACCTGTTCGACAAGGTCAGCATCGCCAACCAGAGCCCGCCAGTGGGCGCGGCCAATATCGCCTCCGGCAAGATCGACGCCCACGCCGATTTCTGCCCCTGGTCGGAGATCATGGAATTCCGCGGCACCGCGCGAAAAATCTTCGACGGCAGCGAGGCCGGCGTGCCGACCTTCCACGGCATCGTGGTGCGCGACGAATTCGCCAAGCAGTACCCGGAAGTGGTCGAGGCGGTGCTGATGGCCACCCTGGAAGCGCAGCGCTGGATTCAGGACGACCCGATGCGCGCTGCGACCCAGGTCGCCGAATGGACCGGCGCGGAGAAGGAGGTGCTCTACCTCTACTTCAGCAACGGCGGCATTTCCACCATGGAAGCCAGTATCAAGCCGCAATGGGTCGAGGCGCTGAAGTACGACCATGCACTGCTACAGAAAGAAATGAAGATTCCCGACCTGGATTTCGCCACCTGGATCGACGCCAGCTACCTGAAGAAAGCCTATGCCGCCAGCGGTCTGGACTACGACGCCATGGTCGCCAGTGTAGTGACGTCAGAGCCGCGCAACCCGGCGCTGAAACCGGCGGAAATATGGTTCAAGGACAAGGGTGTGGTCGCCTACGACAGCGTCGCCGCCATGCTCGCCGCGGCCGAGGTCGCCAAGGCCGGCGGCCAGGCGATCAACAGCACCTACGTCTACGACAACCTCACGGGGCTCAAGCTGTTCGGCAAGGCCGCCTACCTGGTCAAGGACAAGAACGGCGAAGTGCTGGCCTTTATGAAGAAAGCCGACTCGCAGCAGCACATCGCCCAGCACGGCGGCACTGCGCTGCTGAGCGCCGAACCGCTGGCCATGTTGCCCTGATCCGCCTGAGCGCCCTACGCGCCGCAGAACGCGGGGCGCGGGGCGCGGGGCGCGCCTGAGCCGAGGATTGACCATGAGCGTTAAACAGAACCTTGCGTTGCAGCCCGCGGATGCGGTCAGCCCAGCGCTGCTGCAGGTGCCGCCGAGCCCAAGTCCGAGCCAGAGCCAGAGCCAGAGCCCGCCGGCACCACGCCGGCGGCGCCTGCCGGCCAATTTCGCCCACTACCTGGTGCGCACCGGCGCCCTGGTGATGGCCGTGCTGCTCTGGCATTTGGCCGCGAGCAACGACTTCAACCTGTTGCTGAATTTCGAAAACATCCCCACCCCGCTGGTGGTCGGCGAAGCCCTGCTGGTGCAACTGGCCAGCCAGGAGTTCTACCTGCATATCGGCCACAGCCTGGAACGCATCGCCATCGCCTACGGCATGGCAGTGGTGCTGGGCGTGTTGCTCGGAGTTCTGATGGGCCGTTCGCGCTGGGCCGAGGACATCATCCTGCCGTATATCGAGCTGCTGCGGCCGATCCCGGCGGTGGCCTGGATTCCCCTGGCGATCCTGATGCTGCCGAGCGAACAGTCGAGCATCGTCTTTATCACCTTTCTCGGCGCGTTGTTTCCCATCGTGCTGAACACCGTGCACGGCGTCGAACAGACCCCCGATGTGCTGGTGCGCGCCGCCCGCAGCCTGGGCGCGAGCAAGCGCGCGATCCTCTGGCACGTGGTCATTCCCGGCGCCATGCCGAGCATAGTCGCGGGCCTGGCGATCGGCATGGGCGTGGCCTGGTTCTCCCTGCTGGCCGGGGAAATCATCAGCGGCCAGTACGGCATCGGCTACTTCACCTGGACCTCCTACACGCTGATCCAGTACCCGCAAATCATCATCGGCATGCTCACCATCGGCGGTCTCGGCACCCTCTGCACCCTGCTTGTGCGTAAGGCCTGCACCCCGCTGCTGCGCTGGCAAGCCAAAGGAGGCCGACCATGAACAGCGCCGTTATCGACAACCGCCTGGCCGTGCTCGACCACAGCCGCCAGCGCGCCCAGGCCGAGACCAGCGGACGCGGGCATATCCGCGTGGACGACGTGCATATCGAGTTCGAGCACAACGGCGGCAAGCGCGCCGCGGTGCAGAACGCGCAATTGGAGATCAAACCCGGCGAGTTCGTCTGCCTGCTCGGCCCTTCCGGCTGCGGCAAGTCGACCCTGCTCAACGCCATCGCCGGCTTCGTCCAGCCGACCCGGGGCAGCTTGAGCATCGACGGTTTGGCCGTTACCGAGCCCGGCCCGGATCGCGGCATGGTGTTCCAGCAGCACTCGTTGTTCCCCTGGAAAACCGTGCGCGACAACGTGGCCTTCGGCCCGCTGATGGCCGGGGTCGGGCGCAACGAGGCGATGAGCGTGGCGCGTACCTTCCTTTCCCTGGTGGGGTTGGCGGCATTCGAGGAGGCCTACCCGAGCACCCTGTCCGGCGGCATGCAGCAGCGCGTCGGCATTGCCCGCGCCCTGGCCAACTACCCCAGTGTGCTGCTGATGGACGAGCCGTTCGGTGCCCTGGATGCGCAGACGCGGATCATGATGCAGGAGAACCTGCTGCAGATCTGGCGTGAGTTCCGCAACACCCTGGTGTTTGTCACCCACGATATCGACGAGGCGGTGTTCCTCTCCGACCGCATCGTGGTGATGAGCGCCGGTCCCGGCCGGATCATCGCCGACATCCCGGTGCCACTGCCGCGCCCGCGCGAGCAGAACCTGCTGACCAGCCCCGAGTTCATCGCCCTCAAACGCCAATGCATGGAGCTGATCCGTCAGGAAACCCTGTGCGCCTTCCAGCAACAGAACCAGGTGGGCTGAGCCATGAACGCACAGCCTTTACTCACGTCCGCGCTCGACATGACCTGTCATGACAGGCTGGAGGCTCCCTCCGTGAACGGTATCCAACAGCTCGCCCCCGGGCAGTCGCCGCTGCCGCTGTATGTGCAGATCCGCGACAGCCTGCGCCAGCAGATTCTCGAAGGCAGCTACGCGGTGCATGCCCGCCTGCCCTCGGAGAACCAGCTGATGCAGGCCTACGGCGTCAGCCGCATCACCATCCGCCAGGCGCTGCGCGACCTGCACAACGAGGGCCTGGTGTTCAGCGCCCAGGGCAAGGGCACCTACGTCAGCAAGCCCAAGGCGGTACAGAACGTGCAGCGCCTGCAGGGCTTCGGCGAAGCCATGGCGGCCCAGGGCTACGAGGCCACCGCGCGGCTGCTGTCGATCCAGCAGCGCAAGGCGCCTAAGGCGGTGGTCGCCGCCCTGCACCTGGCTCCCGGCGAGGATGTGGTCGAGGTCAAGCGCGTGCGCTACCTCAACCGCGAGGCGGTGTGCGTGGAGAACAGCTACTTCCCCCTGGATATCGGCCGCCGCCTGTTCGGCCAGGACCTCTCCGGCGACATCTTCCCGATGCTGGAGAACCTCTTCGGCATCGCCCTCGGCCGCGCCGATATCGGCCTCGACGCCGTGCTTGCCGACGACGAGGTGCAGCACCTGCTCGGCCTCAAGGCCGGCGAGGCAATTCTGCGGGTCGAGCGCCTGACCCACGACCGCGGCGGCCGGCCGATCGACTTCGAATACCTGTGCTACCGCGGCGACTCATTCAAATACCAGTTCCGAGTGGATCGGAAATAGGAGACGACTATGACTACCACCCATATCAATGGCATCCCGGTGATCGACACCGACGTGCTGGTCATCGGCGGCGGCACCGCCGGCCCGATGGCCGCTGTGACCGTCAAGGAGCTGGACCCGACGCTCAAGGTGATCCTGTTAGAGAAAGCCAACGTCAAGCGCTCCGGCGCCATCTGCATGGGCATGGACGGCCTCAACAACGCCGTGGTCCCCGGCCACGCCACGCCCGAGCAGTACGTCAAGGAGATCACCATCGCCAACGACGGCATCGTTCATCAACCGGCGCTGCTGGCCTACGCCCAGCGCTCGTTTCCGATGATCGAGAAGCTCGACTCCTGGGGCGTGCACTTCCAGAAGGACGAGACCGGCGACTACGACATGAAGAAGGTCCATCACCTCGGCACCTACGTGCTGCCGATGCCCGAGGGCCACAACGTCAAGAAGATCCTCTACCGCCGCCTGCGCCGGGTGCGGGTGGAGATCGAAAACCGTTTCCAGGCCACCCGCCTGCTCAAGGACGCCGACGGCAAGATCGCCGGGATGATCGGGGTGAATACCCGCACCGCCGAGCCGATCATCATCCGCGCCAAGGCGGTGATCATGGCCACCGGCGCCGCCGGGCGCATCGGCCTGCCGAACTCCGGCTACCTGTTCGGCACCTATGAGAACCCGGCCAACTGCGGCGACGGCCACGCCATGGCCTACCACGTCGGCGCCGATCTGGTGAACCTGGAGTGCTTCCAGGTCAACCCGCTGCTCAAGGACTACAACGGCCCAGCCTGCGCCTACGTCACCGGCCCGCTCGGCGGCTTCACCGCCAACGCTTATGGCGAGCGCTTTATCGAGTGCGATTACTGGTCCGGGCAGATGATGCTGGAGTTCTTCAAGGAGCTGGAATCCGGCACCGGCCCGGT
This sequence comes from uncultured Pseudomonas sp., assembly GCF_946886105.1. The sequence goes on from NZ_CAMPHV010000017.1 coordinate 62,973, forward strand.
GTTCCTCAAGCTCGACCACCTGGCCGAGGAAACCATCCAGGAAATCGAGACCGTGCTGCACACCAACGAGCGGCCGACCCGCGGGCGCTTCCACGAAGGCCGGCAGGTCGACTATCGCCAGCGCATGGTCGAGATGCACATCTCCGAAATCGGCTTCTGCTCCGGCCATTCCGCTTCCGGGGTGTGGACTGACGAAACCGGCGCAACCACGGTGCCGGGTCTGTACGGCGCCGGCGACATGGCCTCGGTGGCGCACAACTATATGCTCGGCGCCTTCGTCTACGGGCAGATCTGCGGCGAGAGCGCCACCGCCTTCGCCCAGGCGCGCGGCGACATCCAGCTCGACGAGGCATTTATCGCCGCGGAGCTGGCGCGCATTCAGGCGCCGCTACTGGTCAAGGACGGCATCCCGCCGGAGCAGATGGAATACAAGGTACGCCGCCTGGTGAACGATTACCTGCAGCCGCCGAAGGTCACCAAGAAGCTGGAAATCGGCCTGGAACGCATCCTCGCCGTGCGCGCGGACCTACCCAAACTCTGCGCTGCCGACCCTCACGAACTGCTGCGTGCCCTCGAGGTGCAATCGATCATCGACTGCGCCGAGATGGCTGCCCGCGCCTCGCTGTACCGCACCGAATCGCGCTGGGGCCTGTACCACTACCGGGTCGATTTCCCCGAGCAGAACGACGCCGAGTGGTTCTACCACAGCCGCCTGTTCAAAGACGAAAACGGCCAGATGGCCCACGGCAAGCGCCCGGTCGCCGACTACGTGGTGGCCCTCGGCGACGAGAAGGACGCCTACAGCAAGCTGCGCGTAAAGAAAGCCGCCAATGCCTGATAGCCGGAATAACTGATCCCTGTGGGAGGGGCCGGGCGGCGCTCCGCTTTAGCCGCGAAAGCGTCTGAGGCACATCGCGGCTAAAGCCCCTCCCACGAAAATTGTTTGGATGAGGAAACCACCATGCCCGTAGCCAACCACCGTTCCAGCGTTCCCGTCGTCGTCGACGAGGACAAATGCATCGCCGACAAGGGCTGTCGCGTGTGCATCGACGTCTGCCCGCTGGATGTCCTGTGGATCAACCCGGACAGCGGCAAGGCCCATATGAAGTACGACGAATGCTGGTACTGCATGCCCTGCGAAACCGACTGCCCGACCGATGCAGTGAAAGTGAACATTCCCTATTTGCTGCGCTGATCAAGGAATTGCCCATGAAACACTATGACGACCCTCAACTGCAGGCCCTCGCCGAAAACCTCGCCTCGGCCGATCCGGGCATCCGCCGGGTGGCGGTGCTGGAACTGGTCGATTGCGGCGAGCCTGAAGCGGCCGAGCTGCTGATCCTCGCGCTCAACGACCCCGATCCCTCGGTGCGCCAGGAGGCGGCCAAGGTCGTCGACGAATTCGATGCCGCGGATATCGCTGACGCGCTGATCGCCGCCCTCGGCGACAGCGACGAAGTGGTGCGCAACGCCGCCGCCCACGCGCTGGCCGACCTCAAGGACCCTGCCGCTGCCACGCCACTGCTTGCGGCCCTGGAGCAGAGCCAGGACGGCTTCGTCGTCGCCGGCATCCTGCGGGCGCTGAAACCGCTGCGCAACCCGGCAGCCCAGGCCCCGGCGCTGGCCCGCCTGAACGACGCCGACGCCCAGGTACGGCGCGAGGCGGTGGCGGTGATCGGCTGGCTCAAGCAGCCGCAGAACCTGCCGGCGCTGATGCAGCGCGCCCAGCAGGACCCGGATGCCGAGGTGCGCCGCGCCGCGGCCGGCGCCCTGGTCTACGCCGAAGCCGAGCAGGTCGGCCCGACCCTGATAGAGATCCTCCAGGACGAACACTGGCAGGTGCGCGTCGAAGCCGCCGTCAGCCTCGGCAAACTGGATTGCCAGGCGGCATTGCAGCCGTTGGTCGACGCCACCCACGACAGCTTCTGGCAGGTTCGCGAGAAAGCCGTCGACGCCCTCGGCAAACTCGCCGCGGTGGGCGCCATCCCGGCCCTCGGCGTGTGTGCCCGCGACCCCATGAGCAACCTGCGCAAGGCGGCGATCGGCGCCCTCGGCAGCATCGGCCACAGTGCCGGCCGGCCCTTCGTCGAAAGCGCCATGGACGACCCCGACCCGGACGTACGCAAGCTGGCGCGCTGGGCCCTGTCGAAACTGGATGCCGCCGCTTAAGGCCGGCGCGAATGGCTCCCCTCTCCCTCCGGGAGAGGGGCTGGGGGTGAGGGAAATGCCACGCCGCCCAATCAGCGAGGAGCAAAACCATGACCTACGTAGTGACCGAAAACTGCATCCGCTGCAAATACACCGACTGCGTCGAGGTGTGCCCGACCGATTGCTTCCACGAAGGCCCGAACTTTCTGGTGATCAATCCCGAAGCCTGCATCGATTGCAGCCTGTGCGGGCCGGAATGCCCGGCCAATGCGATCTTCGCCGACAAGGACGTGCCACCCGAGCAAAGCCACTTCATCGAGTTGAATGCCGACCTCGCCCAGCTCTGGCCGGTCATCACCCAGACCAATGCTCCCCTGGCCGAGGCCGATACCTGGGTCGACCAGGTCGACAAACTGCAATTTCTGGAGCGCTGACCGTGCCCGAGCGCCTTAAACCCTGGTTCGAACGCGCCCTGCTGGCAGCGCTGATCGCCAGCGCCGCGGCGACCGGCAGCGCGCGCCCGCTGGACAGCGAACAACGCCAGGTCAAACCGCCGGAAGTGCCGACTCTGCTGGTGCCCAACGGCGAACCGCCGCTGCCGACGAAATAGCGTCTACTGGAGATAACCATGAGCACCCAGATCCTGACCGCCGCCCCCAGCGAAATCCGCCTGCGCAAGGCGCAGAAAACCCTCGAAGTGCTCTGGCCGGACGGTCAGTTCAGCCGCCTGAGCTGCCTGGCCCTGCGCAAAAGCTGCGCCTGCTCGAGCTGCGTCCAGGCCCGTCAGCGCGGCGCGCTGATCTTGATCGACGCCGATGTCGGCGTCGACAAGCTGCAGGTCTCCGGCATCAGCGGGCTGCAACTGTTCTTCAGCGACGGCCACTATCGCGGGCTCTACCCCTGGGCCTATCTGCGTGAACTGGGCGAGCGCCTGTGATGCACGCGCGCGCCCTGCAACTGCTGGCGCCACCGTTCGCCAGCCTGCGCCGCTTGTACCCCGGCATCGCCCTGGGCGTGGTGCTGACCCTGGCCGGCAGTTTTCTCGCCGAGCATTACGGCGCACCTGCGCTGCTGTTGGTGCTGCTGCTCGGCTTCGGTTTCGCCAGCCAGGCCGGCGATACGCGTCTGCAACCGGGGGTGGGATTTTGCAGCCGCCAAGTGCTGCGTATCGGCGTGGCCCTGCTCGGCGCGCGCATCGGTTTCGAACAAGTGCTGACGGTCGGCAGCCTACCGCTGCTGGTGGTGCTCGGCAGCGTGCCGTTGGTGATTGGGGCGGCCCTGGCCCTCGGCCGCTGGCTGCGTTTGCCGACCCTGCACAGTCTGGTGGCCGGCGTCGCGGTGGCGATCTGCGGGGTGTCGGCGGCCATCGCGGTGGCCGCGATCATTCCCGCCGGGCGCCTGGAAGAACGCCGCCTGCTCGGCGTGGTGGTCGGCGTGACCGCCCTCGGCACCCTGTCGTTGCTGGTCTATCCACCGCTGCTGGCGGCCCTTGGCTACAGCGCCATCGACAGCGGCTTGCTGCTCGGCGCGAGCATTCACGACGTGGCCCAGGCCGCCGCGGCCGGTTATCTGGTGTCGGACAGCGCCGGCGATGTCGCCACCCTGACCAAGCTGCTGCGGGTCGCCCTACTGGCGCCACTGGTGCTGTTGCTCGGCGTGCTGCTGCGCAATCGCGACAACGGCGGCGGTGAGTTCCCCTATTTCCTGCTGGGCTTTCTCGCGCTGTTCGGCCTCAACAGCCTGGGCTGGCTGCCGGCCGGATTGCGCGAGGCGCTGGTCGCCGCCTCGCAGATCTGCCTGCTGCTGGCGATGGCCGCGCTGGGCATGCGCACCAGCCTCGGCGAACTACTGGCCCAGGGCTGGAAACCCTTTCTCCTGCTGGTGCTGCTGAGCGCCGGACTGTTGCTGACGAGCATGACCCTACTCGCCCTGCTCGGCCGCCTTTGACCCTAAGGAACCCGCTATGAGCCCTTGCGCCGCGAAGCTTGCGTCAAATCCACTGCTGCAACAGGCCGAGCTGGCCCTCGGCCAGTGGATAGATCCCTACCTGGGCTGCGATCTAATTTCGGCCAATGCCGTGCGCAGCCTGGATGCAACGGGCGGGCAATTGCGCCTGGCGATCCAGCTGGGCTTTCCGGCTGAGGGTTATCGGCAAATTCTGGCTGAGCAACTACGCGACCATTTGCTGGCGCAGACCGACGCCGAGGCGGTGGCGATTCGAGTGGACTGGGCCGTCGAGGCGGCGCCCGCTACCGTTCAGGCCCTGCCCGCGGTCAAGCAACTGCTCGCAGTGGCCTCGGGCAAGGGTGGAGTGGGCAAGTCCACTACCGCTACCAATCTGGCCTTGGCGCTGGCCGCCGACGGCGCGCGGGTCGGCATGCTCGACGCCGATCTCTACGGCCCCAGCCAGCCGCGGCTGCTCGGTCTGTCCGGCTTGCCAGAGAGCCGCGACGGCAAGCTGCAACCGCTGCTCGGCCATGGCCTGCAATGCATGTCGATCGGTTTTCTGGTCGACGAAGAGGCCCCGGTGATCTGGCGCGGGCCGATGATCAGCCAGGCGCTGACCCGCCTGCTCAACGAAACCGCCTGGGACGATCTGGACTACCTGATCGTCGATCTGCCGCCGGGCACCGGCGATATCCACCTGACCCTGGCCCAGCGCATGCCGGTATCCGCCGCGCTGATCGTCACCACGCCCCAGGACATCGCCCTGCTCGACGCGCGCAAAGGCCTGCGGATGTTCGAAAAGGTCGATGTACCGGTACTCGGCATCGTCGAAAACATGAGCCTGCATGTCTGCAGCCAGTGCGGCCACGAGGAACCCATCTTCGGCCACGGCGGTGCGCGGCGTATGGCCGAGCAGTACGGCAGCCAGGTACTCGGCGAACTGCCGCTGGATATACGCATCCGCCTCGGTGCCGACGATGGCCTGCCGATCATGGTCAGCGCGCCCGAGGGCAACCTGGCCCAGGCCTACCGCGAGATCGCCCGACGCAGCACCGCGCGCCTGTCGTTGCAGCCTCAGCCCATGGGCCAGCCATTGGTGGCGATAGTCGAAGATTGAAGCCGGTTGCCGCTCGACAGACAGCGCCAAGGTTTCCTCCGCAAAAAACTGGTGCCGACGAATGACCGAACAGTCACGGTAAATATCTTTTACATTGCCTGTCGCTTTGACAGCGCCCCCGGCTATCGACCACCCTATGCAGCCTGACCTTGGGCGCACGAAGCGTACAAGGCATGACGGCAGGCCGCGACCCGCGGCGTGCGTCATTCTCAACACCCTAATCAAGGAGCTCCCATGAGCAAGAGCGTTATCAGCAGCGACCAGGCCCCGGCCGCCATCGGCACCTATTCCCAGGCGATCAAGGCGGGCAACACCGTCTATATGTCCGGGCAGATTCCGCTGGACCCCAAGACCATGGAACTGGTGGAAGGCTTCGAAGCCCAGACCGTGCAGGTCTTCGAAAACCTCAAGGCGGTAGCCGAAGCGGCCGGCGGTTCGTTCAAGGACATCGTCAAGCTGAACATCTTCCTCACCGACCTGTCGCACTTCGCCAAGGTCAACGAGGTCATGGGCCGTTACTTCGAGCAGCCTTATCCGGCCCGCGCCGCCATCGGCGTCGCCTCCCTGCCACGTGGCGCGCAGGTGGAAATGGACGCGATTCTGGTCCTCGAGTAAAGCCAACGCCAGTCGGCGCTGCCTCACCGTAGCCCGGATGAAATCCGGGGAGCGATCTCCGCCGCAAAACCGCTCCCGGATTGCGCCAAGGCTTATCCGGGCTACGGCTCTAACTGCCCCGCAAAATCGCTGCATAGCCCTCGCGATAACTCGGATACTGCGGCGCCCAGCCGAGGGCTCTGGCGCGGGCGTTGCTGCAGCGCTTGCTGCCGGCGCGGCGCACCGTCGCCTGCTCGGCCCAGTGGCTGACGCCGAGCTGTTCGCGCAGCCAGGCCACCACCTCATGCAACGGCGCAGGCTGGTCGTCGACGCCGATATAGCAGTCGTCCAACGCCACGCCTCGGGCATCAGCCTGCAGCAGAAACGCCAGCAAGCCAGCGGCATCGTCGATATGGATACGGTTGCCGTACAACGGCGGCTCAACCGCCACCCGATAGCCCTCGCGCACCTGATTGAGCAGCCATTGCCGACCCGGCCCGTACAGCCCGGTCAGGCGTACCACGCTGGAAGGGATGCCGCTGCTCAGGGCAAGCTGCTCGGCCTCGCGCATCACTCGCCCAGAATAACCCTGGGCCTCGGCCGGCGAAGCCTCGTCGACCCATTCGCCGTTCTGCTGGCCATAAACGCTGCTGCTGGAAACGAACAGCAGGCGCTTGGGCCTTTGCCCGTGCTGCGCCAGCCAACCGAGCACCCGGCGCAAGCCCTCGACATAAGCGGCGCGATAACCGGCTTCATCGGAGCTGTTGGCCGCCGCGCAATACACCAGATAGTCCAGCTCACCCGTCGGCCAGGCGGCCGGGCAGGTATCCACTTCAAGATCGCCGGCCACCGGCAAGATCGCCGCGGGCAATTGCTCGACCGAGCGGCGCAAGCCATGCACGTCCCAGCCCGCAGCCGCCAGACGTAAGCCGAGGCGGCTGCCCAGATCGCCGCAACCGGCGAGCAAAACGGTGGTGGTCATGGCTCACTCCAGAATTTCGCAAAAGCGCAGTCTAGCCCGGTTGGTTGATTGCAATGCAAAGGCTATGCTTGGCGGCACATCAATGGATAGACACTATGACCCTCACCGAACTGCGCTACATCGTCACCCTGGCCCAGGAACAACACTTCGGTCGCGCCGCCGAGCGCTGCCATGTCAGCCAGCCGACCCTGTCGGTGGGGGTGAAGAAGCTCGAGGACGAGCTCGGCGTGATGATTTTCGAGCGCAGCAAGAGCGCGGTACGCCTGACCCCGGTCGGCGAGGGCATCGTCACCCAGGCGCACAAGGTGCTGGAGCAGGCCCAGGGCATCCGCGAGCTGGCCCAGGCCGGCAAGAACCAACTGGCGGCGCCGCTGAAGATCGGCGCGATCTATACGGTCGGCCCTTACCTGTTCCCGCATTTGATTCCGCAGCTGCACCGGGTCGCCGCGCAGATGCCGCTGTATATCGAAGAGAACTTCACCCACGTGCTGCGCGACAAGCTGCGCACCGGCGAGCTGGACGCGATCATCATCGCCCTGCCGTTCCAGGAAGCCGATGTGCTGACCAAGCCGCTGTACGACGAACCTTTCTACGCCCTGCTCCCTGCCGGCCATCCCTGGGCCGAGATGAAAACCATCGACAGCAAGCTGCTCAACGACAAGAGCCTGTTGCTGCTCGGCGAGGGCCATTGCTTCCGCGACCAGGTGCTCGAGGCCTGCCCGACCCTGCGTAAAGGCGGCGAAGACAACGCCAAGCACACCACCGTGGAATCCAGCTCGCTGGAAACCATCCGCCATATGGTCGCCTCCGGCCTCGGCGTGTCGATCCTGCCGTTCTCGGCGGTGGACAGCCACCACTACGCCCCCGGGGTGATCGAGGTGCGCCCGCTCAGCGCACCGACGCCGTTCCGCACCGTGGCCATCGCCTGGCGCGCCAGCTTCCCGCGGCCAAAGGCCATCGAAGTGCTGGCCGATTCGATCCGTCTGTGCTCGGTAAGCCAGGCACCGAAACCCGCGGCCTAAGGCAGGGCGATGACTGAACTGGCCGAGGTATCCGTTACCGCGCTCAAAGGGGTGGGCGCGGCCCTGGCCGAGAAACTCGCCAAGGTCGGTCTGGAAACCCTGCAGGATGTGCTGTTTCACCTGCCGCTGCGTTATCAGGACCGCACCCGCATCGTGCCGATCGGCGCGCTGCGCCCCGGTCAGGACGCGGTGGTCGAAGGCACCGTGGCCGGCGCCGATGTGGTCATGGGCCGTAGGCGCAGCCTGCTGGTGCGCTTGCAGGACGGCAGCGGCACGCTCAGCCTGCGCTTCTACCACTTCAGCCAGGCGCAGAAAGAAGGCCTCAAGCGCGGCACCCTGGTGCGTTGCTACGGCGAGGTGCGCCCCGGCTCCTCGGGCCTGGAAATCTACCATCCGGAATACCGCGCGCTCTCGGGCGGCGAGCCGATCGCCGTGGAACAGACCCTGACGCCGATCTACCCGAGCACCGAGGGCCTGACCCAGCAACGCCTGCGCCAGCTCAGCGAGCAGGCCCTGGCGCGCCTCGGCCCGCACAGCCTGCCGGATTGGCTGCCCGCCGAACTGGCCCGCGACTATCGCCTCAGCCCGCTGGATCAGGCGCTGCGCTACCTGCACCGGCCACCACCGGACGCCGACCTCGAAGAGCTCGCCGAAGGCCGGCATTGGGCCCAGCACCGCCTGGCCTTCGAGGAACTGCTGACCCATCAGCTGTCGTTGCAGCGCCTGCGCGAAAGCGTGCGCGCCCAGCAGGCGCCCGCCGTGCCACCGGCCAAGCGGCTGCCGCAGCAATTTCTGGCCAACCTGGGCTTCGCCCCCACGGGCGCGCAGCAGCGGGTCGGCGCCGAAATCGCCTACGACCTGAGCCAGGACGAACCCATGCTGCGTCTGGTGCAGGGCGATGTCGGCGCCGGCAAGACCGTGGTCGCCGCCTTCGCCGCCCTGCAAGTGCTGGAAGCGGGCTATCAGGTGGCCTTGATGGCGCCGACCGAAATCCTCGCCGAGCAGCACTTCATCACCTTCAGCAAATGGCTGGCGCCGCTCGGCATCGAAGTCGCCTGGCTGGCCGGCAAGCTCAAGGGCAAGGCTCGCGTCACGGCGCTGGAGCAGATCGCCAGCGGCGTGCCGATGGTGGTCGGCACCCATGCGCTGTTTCAGGAGGAGGTGCAGTTCAAGCATCTGGCCCTGGCGATCATCGACGAGCAACACCGCTTCGGCGTGCAGCAGCGTCTGGCGCTACGCCAGAAAGGCATGGGCGGGCGCCTATGCCCGCACCAGCTGATCATGACTGCCACGCCGATCCCGCGGACCCTGGCGATGAGCGCCTATGCCGATCTCGATACCTCGATCCTCGACGAACTGCCGCCCGGACGCACCCCGGTCAATACCGTGCTGGTGGCCGACAGCCGCCGCCTGGAAGTGATCGAGCGGGTGCGCTCGGCCTGCAACGAGGGGCGCCAGGCCTATTGGGTCTGCACCCTGATCGAGGAGTCCGAAGAACTCACCTGCCAGGCCGCGGAAACCACCTTCGAGGACCTCGCGGCGGCGCTCGGCGGGCTCAATGTCGGCCTGATCCACGGGCGCATGAAACCGGCGGAAAAAGCCGCGGTGATGCAGCAGTTCAAGGACGGCCAGTTGCAGCTGCTGGTCGCCACCACGGTGATCGAGGTCGGCGTCGATGTGCCCAACGCCAGTTTGATGATCATCGAGAACCCCGAGCGCCTGGGTCTGGCCCAACTGCACCAGCTGCGCGGCCGGGTCGGCCGTGGCAGCGCCGCCAGCCATTGCGTGCTGCTCTATCACCCGCCGCTGTCGCAGATCGGTCGTGAGCGCCTGGGCATCATGCGCGAAACCTGCGACGGTTTCGTCATCGCCGAAAAGGACCTGGAATTGCGCGGCCCCGGGGAAATGCTCGGTACGCGCCAGACCGGTTTGCTGCAATTCAAAGTCGCCGACCTGATGCGCGATGCGGACCTGTTGCCGGCGGTACGCGATGCGGCGCAAGCTCTACTCTCGCAGTGGCCGCAACACGTCAGCCCGTTGTTGCAGCGCTGGTTGCGTCACGGCCAGCAGTATGGCCAAGTATGATCCACTGCACGGGCGTCTGTCGCCTGAGCCGCCAGGCTGCTAGCCTGCTGGTTATACTTCGAAAAACGCCCCACAAACGGATGTCGCCATGACCGATGCAGCCCTCGAAGCCGACAACACACCGCAGGCGCCTGCGATGATTCTGCAGTTGCTGGAGAAGCTCGGCCTGCCGCATCAGGTGCGTAACGAACAACCCGGCCTGCCCGCGGCGCAGCGCGTACAAGCGGTGCTGCTCGACGATGCGGTCGGCGCACTGCTGGTGCTCTACCCGCAGAATCAGCTGCTCGACCTCAACCGCCTGGCCGAACTGACCGGGCGCCAGCTCACCGCGGTCAAGGCCGAACGCCTGGAACGCATGCTCGGCAAGCACAACCTCAGCGTATTGCCCGGCCTGCCGCCGTTGACCAGCTCGCCCTGCCTGTACGACGAACGCCTGTTGCAAGTGCCCAGCCTGCTCGTCGAATCCGGCCAGCCGGGTGTGCTGCTGGAAATCCCCAGCGAGGCCTACAAGAAGGTGCTGACCAAGGCCAGCGCCGCGCGTTTCGGTGAGCTGATCAGCAATATCCAGCCGAACCTCGACCGTCCCGACGACGACCGCGCCGAGATCACCCTGGCGGTGCAGACCTTTACCGCACGGCGCATCCAGCAGCGGCTGGAGGAGACCATCGAGATCCCGCCGCTGCCGGAAACCGCGCAGAAGATCATCCGCTTCCGCGTCGATCCGGATGCCACCGTCGACGACATCACCGGGGTGGTGGAAACCGATCCGGCCCTGGCCGCGCAAGTGGTCAGCTGGGCCGCGTCGCCCTATTACGCCGCACCCGGCAAGATCCGTTCGGTGGAAGACGCCATCGTCCGCGTGCTGGGCTTCGACCTGGTGATCAACCTGGCCCTGGGACTGGCCCTGGGCAAGACCCTGAGCCTGCCCAAAGACCAACCGCAGCACGCCACGCCCTATTGGCAGCAGTCGATCTACACCGCTGCGGTGATCGAGGGCCTGACCCGCGCCATGCCGCGCGCGCAGCGCCCGGAGGCCGGGCTGACCTACCTCGCCGGGCTGCTGCACAACTTCGGCTACCTGGTTTTGGCGCACGTGTTCCCGCCGCATTTCTCGCTGATCTGCCGTCATCTGGAAGCCAACCCGCATCTGTCGGCCAGCTATGTCGAGCAACACCTGCTGGGCATCACCCGCGAACAGATCGGCGCCTGGCTGATGCGCTTCTGGGATATGCCGGAGGAGCTGGCCAGCGCTTTGCGCTTCCAGCACGACCCAGACTACGACGGCGCCCATGCCGCTTACCCGAATCTGGTGTGCCTGGCGGTCAGCCTGCTGCGCAACCGCGGGATCGGTGCCGGGCCCACCAACGAAATCCCGCAAAGCCTGCTCGACAACCTCGGCCTCAGCCGCGAGAAAGCCGCCGACGCGGTGGATAAAGTGTTGGCCGCCGAAGTGGCGCTGCGCGAACTGGCTTCGCAGTTCCATCCCACTCATTGAGCGCGATGACACGAAAATGCAAAAGGGGCCGAACAGGCCCCTTTGCTTTTGCAGCGTTTTTCCGCCGGCTTTATCGCAGCGCCGCGCGCCGCTCGGCGAACAACTGCGGTAGCGCTTCGACGCTGCTTTTCAGCAACAGCGCAACGGCGGGTTGTTCGTAAATGGCCGCATACTCGGCCAACTGGTCGCTGGGAATCTGCCGATAGGCATAGAGCATGAAGGACTCCACCGCCTTGGCGCTGGACACGCGCAGGGCTTCTTCCTGGGCGCGGGTCTGGCTGCTCAGCGCCTGCTCGTCGAGGTTGTCGCCGCGAGCCCTGAGCGCCAACAGCGCCTGGGTCTTGCCCACTTCATAACGCAGCACGGCGGCCAGTTCGGTGGTGTGGGCCGCTGTGTCCAGGCGCTTGACCAGGTCCAGACGATCCTGGCGCGGCGGGCGCTCCTTCAGTTGTACGCGGTAGTCCGCCAGGTTCTTTGCATCCTTCTCGCCAACCGCCCGTTCGGCGGCGGTAAAACGCTGCGCCAGCGGGCTGTCGAGCAGCTGCCGGGCGCTTTCCAGTTGTCCCTGATCGAATTTGCCGCTCAAACGTGCGGCCAGATCCCCGCACAGGGCATCGGCGCTAAAAGCCTCGCCCAAGGCCGCCTGCTGCTTGGCATCGAGGCCACGCCGCAACAGGGGTGCACTTTGCTCGCAGAGCAAACGGATACCGGACAGTTCGAACACCGCAACGAAGGCGTCGGCTTTAGGCGGGGCGGCGAGCGTCAGGGCGCTCGCGAGTAACAGCGGTAGTAGGAGGAAAAAACGCATGGCTGGGCTTCCCGGATAACTCTGCCCAGCCTAGCGAACGCGGCGAGTGTCGGCCAGCGCCCTTGTGCAAGCTTGTCTATCAGGCGGCTTTTTTATCGCTGCCGGGCTTTTTCGGCATCAGGTATTTGGTCAGCCCCTGGAACCACATCACCAAGGCCGGGTTGCCCTGGATCTGAATCTCTTTGTTCTGGATACCCTGCATAAAGGCCAGCTGCTTGTTCTTCGCGCTCATGGTGGCGAAACCGTAGGCGCCGTCCTTGAAGCCGATAGCGAAGGCCGGTGCGCTGGCCGGGCCGCGTTTGCTGACGATGCGCTGGTCTTTGACGATGAAATGACGGGCGATCTTGCCATCGAGCGTGTGCAACTGGAAGGTCATATCGCGGTCGACCAGCTGTTGCTGGAAAGCGGGGTTTTCGCGGCTGGCTTTGGCCATCAGGCGGCCCAGCATCCACAGGAGAAAACGAAATTTCATGCGCATGGCCTCGGGGGGGAGTTAAAACGGCGGCGCATTGTAGCGAGTTGTGACAGAGACCACAGCCAACCTAAGGGATGGTCGGCACGGGCGGTGGGGCGCCCGGAGCACGGGTGGCGTGTATGGCTAGTTCAATTAGTCAACTTCGACGCTCGAAAACCCGATTCAGCAATGCTGTTCGGAACTTCTACCATCCGAACCTGAGTAAACCGACTAGCCGTACAGGCCACTAACGGCTCCGGGCCGGATCACTCAGTTAACGGCGTCTTTCAGGGATTTACCCGGCTTGAAGGCGACCGTGTTGCTGGCTTTGATCTTCACCGGTTCGCCGGTTTGCGGGTTTTTGCCGGTGCGGGCACCTCGGTGACGTTGAACGAAAGTGCCGAAGCCCACGAGCGTCACACTGTCCTTGCGGTTCAGTGCACCAGTGATTTCTTCGAGCACGGCGTTGAGTACGCGATTAGCCTGATCTTTGGTCAGATCTGCCTTATCGGCAATGGCGGCGGCGAGTTCCGGTTTACGCATAAATGCCTCTTTGACGGTTTTTGTTGTTGTATCCGTGCTGCTCGTTCAAGAACAGCGCCCAAGGCGCTGCAACAGCTCTGCGCTGCGGCAGACCCCATGGAGAATGGCATGTGGCGTGGAGCTGCGCCAGTCTTGGCCAGCAGTTTAATTGGTCAATTTCGCGGCATATTAGCCAGAACAGCCGCTATTTACGCCAATAATGCCGGAAGCTCCTTATTCAAGCCGAACTTCTCCTGCACTGCAGTGCCGGTGAGGACGTAACCCAGCAGCGCGCCGCCAGCATCGTGGCAGAGCGCCTTGATATCGCCGCCACTGCCATGCACCGTCCACTCGCCCGTCAAGCCGCGCGGCGGCGGCGATACGACCAAAGGACAGGCCGGGGTTTTCACCGTCACCGGCATAGGTCCGTAGCCGACCGCGGTCGGCTCACCAGCCAGGGTTTTCGCCAGGGCACGGGCGCAACTCATCAGCGGCATGACATACAGCAGACTGAGGCCGTCGACTTCCGCGCAGTCGCCCAAGGCATAGATATTGGCGTGGGAGCTGCGCAGTTCGCGGTCGACCATGACTCCGCGGTTGACCGCCAGGCCCGCGGCGGCGGCGAGATCGATGCGCGGGCGCAGGCCGATCGCCGACAACACCAGGTCGCAGGCGATCAGCGTGCCGTCCGACAGCTGCGCGCGCAGGCCGTCGTCCGCGTGCTCGAGGCTGGTCAGCAGCGGTCCCAGATGGAAACGCACGCCCAGGCTCTCAAGACCGGCCTGCAACGCAGACGCAGCGGCGGGGTGCAGCAAAGCGGGCATCAACTGTTCGCAGGGCGCGACCAGTTCGACCTGATAACCACCGAGACTGAGGTCGTTGGCGAATTCGCAACCGATCAGACCGACCCCGAGGATCAGCACGCGGCGCTTGCCGGCGGCGGCCGCGCGAAAGCGCGCATAGTCTTCCAGGTCGTTGATCGACAGGATGCTATCGGCGGCATTGCCGGCGACCGGCACACGGATCGGCTCCGCGCCCCAGGCCAGGACCAGGTCGCGATAAGGCACCGCCTCTTCGCCGATCCACAGCTGTCGGTGGCCGGGATCGATGCCGCTGATGTGGGTGTGGGTGCGGATCTCCGCCTTCAGCTGTTCGGCCATCGCGCCCGGCTCGGCCATGCTCAGGGCATCCGCATCCTTGTTTTTGGCGAAACCGGTGGAGAGCATCGGTTTGGAATAGGAACGGCCGTCGTCGGCGCTGATCAGCAGCAACGGGGTGTCGCCGTCCAGCTTGCGGAACTCGCGCGCCAGGTTGTAACCGGCCAGGCCGGTGCCGATTATCACGACAGGTGCGGATAGCGGGGCAGTCATCTTTCACTCCCAGGGATGGCGGCACGGCGCCGTGGAATTTGCCTGAAGATACAGGCGCGCTGGAGCATGGCGAGGGTATTGCCGGCTGAACCGCCGGCTGCATGCGGAGGTTTCGCTCGATTGCACCTGCCGGCGGGCCTCAGGGCACTCAGACGATCTCGATCATCTCGAAGTCGACCTTGCCCACACCGCAATCGGGGCACTGCCAATCGGCGGGAATATCTTCCCAACGGGTACCGGGGGCGATGCCTTCGTCGGGCAGACCAACGGCCTCGTCATAGATGAAACCGCATACCACACACTGCCACTTACGCATGCGTCCCCTCGCTCAGATTCGGCCAGACCGCGCCGCTGGCGCCGCTGGCGGGTTGCGATCAGCCGATTTCGATCATCTCGAAATCCAATTTGCCGACACCGCAGTCCGGGCATAACCAATCTTGCGGAACATCCTGCCAGAGGGTCCCGGCGGCGATGCCTTCGTCGGGCCAGCCCAGGCTTTCATCGTAGACCAGCCCGCAGACCACACATTGCCACTTTTTCATAACGACCTCAGATGAATCCCATAAAGAGTGCGCCGGGCAAACTACCGTAAATGCGCATGTGCGCCAAGCCGCGCGGCGACGAACGCGCCGCGCCTGATCCGCGCGAACGACCGTGCTAGACTCGCGCGCTCGACTCAACCGACGACCTTTCCGTGCCCCACGCCGCCCTCGCCCATCCGCCACGCTGGCTCAGCGCCAGCCAATTGCACCCGGCCCCCGCTGCCGGGGTGCGCGACTGGCTGTTCAACGAGGATTCGCTGACCCGCCGCCTGAGCGCCTTGTCCAACGACGGTTTCAGCGTCACCCCGCTGGTCGAGGGCTGGCAACGCTTGCGCAACGACGAATGCGCCGCGCTCGGGGTGGTCGACGGCAGCCAGGGCTGGGTGCGCGAGGTCTATCTGCGCGGCTGCGGTACGCCCTGGGTATTCGCCCGCAGCGTGGCGGCACGCAGCGCCCTGGAAGGCTCCGGCCTGGAACTCGCCCAGCTCGGCAGCCGCTCGCTCGGCGAATTGCTGTTCAGCGACCGCGCCTTCGACCGCGGCCCGCTGCAGGCTTGCCGCTATCCAGCCGCCTGGCTGCCCGGCGAAACACGCGCCGAACGTTTATGGGCCCGCCGCTCCTGCTTCAGCCGCGGCCCCCTGGGCGTATTGGTGGCCGAGGTGTTTCTGCCGGAGTTCTGGCGGGCGACGGGGGTCGAGTCCTGACAGGGGCTGATCGATTCCGAGCTCCGGCCTCCACAGGCCCGCGATGGTAACGGCATCGCCACACTGGAACGTATCGATAAGCCCATACCGGCTTCCCTACGTATAATCCCTGCACCCCGCACGGAGACGCGCCTATGTACACCCGCCTGCTGCACTCGCTCAATCGCCTGCACCCACGCGCCTGGGACTTCATTCAGTTGATGCGCCTGGACAAGCCGATCGGCATCTATCTGCTGCTGTGGCCGACGCTCTGGGCGCTATGGGTGGCGGCCGAGGGTGTGCCGAGTGCGAAGAACCTGATTATCTTCATGGTCGGGGTGATTCTGATGCGCGCCGCCGGCTGCGTGATCAACGACTACGCCGACCGCGAGTTCGACGGCCACGTCAGCCGCACCCGCGCACGACCGCTGGCCAGCGGCAAGATCCAGCCGCGCGAGGCGCTGATCCTGTTCGCCGTGCTGGTGGCGCTGGCCTTTGTCCTGGTGCTGTTCACCAATGCCACGACCATCTGGCTGTCGTTCGGCGGCCTGGCGCTGGCGGCCACCTACCCCTTTATGAAGCGCTACACCTTCTACCCGCAGGTGGTGCTGGGCGCGGCCTTCTCCTGGGGCATGCCGATGGCCTTCACCGCCGAGACCGGCAGCGTGCCGCCGGAAGCCTGGCTGTTGTATATCGCCAACCTGCTGTGGACGGTGGCCTACGACACCTACTACGCCATGGCCGACCGCGAAGACGACTTGAAAATCGGGGTGAAATCCACTGCCATTCTGTTCGGCGATGCCGACCGCCTGATCATCGTCATCCTCCAGGGCCTGGCGCTTCTGTGCCTGCTGCTGGCCGGCACGCGCTTCGAACTGGGCATCTATTTCCACCTCGGCCTGCTGGTGGCCGCGGCTTGTTTCGCCTGGGAATACCAGAAAACCCGCAACCGCAAACCCATGGCCTGCTTCAACGCCTTCCTGCACAACCACTGGGCCGGACTGGCGATCTTTATCGGTTTGGTCATCGATTACGCGCTAAGGGCCTAGGCCTGCAGCTTTGCTACTGTCATATCACTGCAATATTTCCGTTATCTAATGCAGGCCAATGACAGTGTGATGACCCGAGGCAGGACCCATGGTTGGCAAGAACATCCTGATCGTCGACGACGAAGCACCGATCCGCGAAATGATCGCGGTGGCCCTGGAAATGGCGGGCTACGATTGCCTGGAAGCGGAAAACACCCAGCAAGCCCACGCCATGATCGTCGACCGTAAACCGGACCTGATCCTGCTCGATTGGATGCTCCCCGGCACCTCGGGTATCGAACTGGCGCGGCGCCTCAAGCGCGACGAGCTGACCGGCGATATCCCGATCATCATGCTCACCGCCAAGGGCGAAGAGGACAACAAAATCCAGGGCCTGGAAGTCGGCGCCGACGACTACATCACCAAACCCTTTTCCCCGCGCGAACTGGTTGCCCGCCTGAAAGCCGTACTGCGCCGCGCCGGGCCGGTGGAGAACGAAGGGCCGATCGAAGTCGGTGGCCTGCTGCTCGACCCGATCAGCCACCGGGTGACCATCGACGGCAAACCGGCCGACATGGGCCCCACCGAATACCGTTTGTTGCAATTCTTCATGACCCACCAGGAACGCGCCTATACCCGCGGCCAATTGCTCGACCAGGTATGGGGCGGTAACGTCTACGTCGAAGAGCGCACCGTGGACGTGCATATCCGCCGCCTGCGCAAAGCGCTCGGCGAGGTCTACGAGAACCTGGTACAAACCGTTCGTGGCACCGGCTATCGTTTCTCCACCAAGAATTAGTCGCGACGCCAATACGGTAGCAGGTAGTTTTCAACCGCCTGCTAATGCGTGCGGGGCGGATGGTTGAAAGGACAAGCATTAAAGTGAATCAAGACTGGCGCGGCAACCTGATACGCCGTTTGCTGCTGTTGCTCGGTGCCTGCCTGCTGCTGGGCCTGGCCACGGGCCAATACGCCTGGATGCTGGTCATCGGCCTGAGCGGCTATCTGGCCTGGCATTTGAAGCAACTGCTGCGCCTGCACGAGTGGTTACGCAACCGCCAGATCAACGAGCCGCCACCTGACAGCCACGGCCTCTGGGGCGAGGTCTTCGACAGCATTTACCACCTGCAACGCCGCGATCAGAAAGCCCGGGACCGCCTGCAGGCGGTGATCGATCGCGTGCAGGAGTCCACGGCCGCCTTGAAAGACGCGGTGATCATGCTCGACCGCGACGGCAATCTGGAATGGTGGAACCTCGCCGCGGAGCACCTGCTGGGCCTGAAGACCCCGCAGGATGGCGGTCAGCCGATCACCAACCTGGTACGCGACCCGCGCTTCAGCGAGTACCTGGAAAGCAACAACTACGCGGAACCGCTGGAATTGCCATCGCCGACCAACGATCGGCGCCGCTTGCAGTTCCATATCACCCAATACGGCAACCGCGAACACCTGATGCTGGTGCGCGACGTCACGCGCATCAATCAGCTCGAACAGATGCGCAAGGACTTCGTCGCCAACGTCTCCCACGAACTGCGTACACCGCTGACGGTGATCTCCGGCTACCTGGAAACCCTGCTCGACAATGTCGAGCAGATAAACCCGCGCTGGCTGCGCGCACTGCAACAGATGCAGCAACAGGGCGGGCGCATGCAGGCGCTGCTGAACGATCTGCTGCTGCTGGCCAAATTGGAAGCCACCGATTACCCCGCGGACAATCAGCCGGTGGCGGTCGACCTGCTGCTGCTGTCGATCAAGAACGATGCCCAGGCCTTGTCCGCCGAGCGCAACCATCGCATCAGCCTGGAGGCCGACGCCGCGGTCAAGCTCAAGGGCAGCGAGGCGGAGCTGCGCAGCGCCTTCTCCAACCTGGTGTTCAACGCGGTGAAGTACACCGACGACGAGGGCGACATCCGCATCCGCTGGTGGGGCGACGAACAGGGCGCGCACCTTGAGGTACGGGACAGCGGCCAGGGCATCGAGGCCAAACACTTGCCGCGCCTGACCGAACGTTTCTATCGGGTCGACTCCAGCCGCGCCAGCAACACCGGCGGCACCGGTCTCGGCCTGGCCATCGTCAAGCACGTCCTGCTGCGCCATCGCGCGCGTTTGGAAATCAGCAGCCGCCTCGGCCATGGCAGCACCTTCACCTGCCACTTCCCCAACGCCCAGGCGGTACGGCGCGGTTCCCGCTAGGGCAACGCGCAACTTGCCGCGCCCGCGCGCCCTGGCCACCCCTTCTAGCCCGGATGCAATCCGGGGAATCGACCCGCACACAGCCGTCCCCGGATCGCCTCCGGGCTAGGCGAACAGGATAGGCGTACTTGCAAAGCCCGCCATCTGCCGCCACTCTTAGCCGTCATTGGTCAACCGAACCCCTTATGGACCCTTCCACGAGTTACTCCGCCGCCAGCTATTTCGCCGATTTCGGCCTCATCCTGTTCGCCCTGTTCCTGGTTCTGCTCAACGGCTTTTTCGTGGCGGCCGAGTTCGCCATCGTCAAGCTACGGGCGACCAAGGTGGAAGCCCTGGCCGCGAAAAACGGCTGGCGCGGGCATATCCTGCGTACCGTGCATAACCAGTTGGATGCCTACCTGTCGGCTTGCCAGCTGGGTATCACCCTCGCCTCCCTGGGCCTGGGCTGGGTCGGCGAACCGGCCTTCGCCCACCTGCTGGAACCGCTGCTCGGCGCCATCGGCATCGACTCGCCGAAACTGGTGCACGGCATCGCCTTCTTCACCGCCTTCTTCATCATTTCCTACTTGCATATCGTGGTTGGCGAATTGGCGCCGAAGTCCTGGGCGATTCGCAAACCCGAGCTGCTCTCGCTGTGGACGGCAGCACCGCTGTACCTGTTCTACTGGGCCATGTACCCGGCGATCTTTCTGCTCAACGCCAGCGCAAACGCCATTCTGCGGATCGCCGGTCAAGGCGAACCCGGGCCGCATCACGAACACCACTACAGCCGCGACGAACTCAAGCTGATCCTGCACTCCAGCCGCGCCACCGACCCGAGCGATCAGGACATGCGCGTACTGGCCTCGGCGGTGGAGCTGGGCGAGCTGGAGGTGGTGGACTGGGCCAACTCCCGGGAGGATCTGGTTTATCTGAACCTGAGTGCCGCCCTGGACGAAGTGTTCAGCGTATTCCGCCGACACAAGTACAGCCGCTACCCGGTGTACGACGAAGAGGCCGGCAGCTTCGTCGGCGTGCTGCATATCAAGGATCTGCTGCTGCATCTATCGCTGCTCGAAATGCTGCCCTCGGCGCTCAAACTCAGCGAGTTGATGCACCCGGTCGAACGAGTGAGCCGGCACATGCCGCTGTCCAACCTGCTCGAACAGTTCCGCCAGGGCGGCTCGCATTTCGCCCTGGTCGAGGAAGCCGACGGCAAAGTGATCGGCTACCTGACCATGGAGGATGTACTCGAAGCTCTGGTCGGCGATATCCAGGACGAACACCGCAAGGCCGAGCGCGGCATTCTCGCCTATCAACCGGGCAAACTGCTGGTGCGCGGCGACACACCGCTGTTCAAGGTCGAGCGCCTGCTCGGCGTCGACCTCGACCATATCGACGCGGAAACCCTCGCCGGCCTGGTGTACGAAACCCTCAAGCGCATGCCCGAGGAAGAAGAAGTGCTGGACGTCGACGGTCTGAGGATCATCGTCAAGAAGATGAAAGGACCGAAAATCGTGCTCGCCAAGGTCCTGAAGCAGCAATAACCCCTCGGGCACTGGCGCCACTCCGACTGGCGTCAGTGCCCGCCTATCGCGGTCCTGAGAGACCACCCGCAACAATTGGTTTTTTGATCGATCGATCAGTCAACTTTTATCGGCTTAAGCCCCGAGCTAAAGGGGCCAGACCACTCGTCGGCCTGCCCAGAATTCCTTGGCGACATCCAAGTCCAGATAGGAGTGCGTTTCGCTTGCGCAGTATGCGCACTCCATCTATCGATCGCCCAGGAGAACCACCATGTCAATAAATGGACTCGTTTCAAAAATCACACTGACCCTCTGCCTCGGGGGCGTCTCGCACGCTTATGCGGAATCGGTCACCGACCCGATTAACACCTTCGGCATCATCGCCTCACACAATAAGTACACGGTGGAGTTGGATGGCTTTGAGTACGACACCGGCCTGAAGCGGACTCAGGGCGGTCTGTTTTACACCTTCGGCAACAAGCTCACTGGCCATGGAGGCCTGATTTATCAGATCGGCGTGGAGGGCCAGTACAGCCAGCATAACGAGTTGACCTACAAGTCGGCCAAGGCCGAATTCGACATCGGAGCACGGGCGGCGCTGAGCACCTACAACTACGTGGACATCATTCTCGGTGGCGGCTACAGCAGGGACCGCATTGAGCTGGAATTCTCCGGACTCCCCTTAGAGCTCCACCAGACCACCAAATCGCCATTCGCCAAGGCAGGCCTCGGTTACAGCTACCTGACACCGAACCACACCATACGTGTGGAGGTCGGCGCACGCTACTCGATCGACCCACGCGTCGAGGTGCAATTGGGCGGCCCCAGCGAAAGCGTGGACCTGGAGAACAAGGTCAACCCTTACGGCGAACTGAGCGTCCTGTGGAACAAGAACGGCATGCCGATCTCGACGAGCCTGTACTACATGAACACCCACTATCAGATCGAGAACGACATCTCCGAGGTCAAGCAGAGACAGATCGGCATGAAAGTCGGCCTGGCATTCTAAAAGGCCGCTACAGCGCCGACCCGCCAACAGGTACCGCGTTAGTGCGGTTTATTCGCCGCCGACGGCGAAATTCGGCAGGCTATTGACCGGGCGAGAGAAGTCGAAGGGAATGGATTCCAGGGCCAGACCGACATTGCGCTGAACCACGAAATGCAAATGCGGGCCGGTGCTGTTGCCGGTATTGCCGGAGCGCGCGATAAAGCTGCCGGCGGCGACCCGCTGGCCCTCGGTAACGCTGACCGAGCCTTTCATCAGGTGCAGGTAAACGCCCATGGTGCCGTCGTCGTGGAGGATGCGCACGTAGTTGCCGGACGGGTTGTTGCCACGACCGCTCTGGCGGTTCTCGGTCTTCACCACCACACCACCGCGCGCCGCGACTATCGAGGTGCCTTCGGGCATGGCGATGTCCATCGCGTAACGGCCTTTCGGGGTGAAGTGGCTGTACTGGCCGTTGGCGCCCTGGGTCAGGCGAAACGGTCCGCCACGCCATGGCAGCGGGTATTTGGTTTGCGTCGGCACGAGGCGCGGATCGCCGAGGGCATAACGCAGCTTGGGGGTGTAGCTGAGCGGTTTGCCCGGATCGCGGCGCGTGAGCGTCGCCAAGCGGATGGCGCTACGCGGCGGCAGCACCCAATTGATCGGTTTGGCCGGCGCACCGACGGCATTGTCGACCTTGTCCAGGCGCAGTTCGATCTGTACCGGGGCATAGAGGTCATTGCGCACCAGCAAGGTCTCGCCCGCTTCGTGGGTCTTGGTTTCCAGCTTCACCTGATTGTCCAGGCGCTCGATCATGCGGTCACGGAACACGAACACCTGGGCGCCGGGGGCCGCCTGGTCGGTATAGGTCACCACACCGTTGGCATCGGTGTATTTATAGATGGTCAGCGCGGCTACCTGGCCGGCAAAGGCCAGCAACCCGCAGAGTAATATCAGACGCCCTAGCATAGTGACTCGGATCTTATGATGTGCGTGTCCGGGCTTTTGAGATTAGCAGCGCTTACGGCGCTATGCGAGGCTACGTTCGTCAGGCTGTGACGAGGCTCTAACAGGCTGTTGGAAAACTACCTGCTAAGCCTATGCCCCGGGGCTGAAATGCTTTTGCGCGGTGCCACGGGCGATCAGGCGGGAAATATAGTCGAGCTTCTGCGGGTCGCGGTCGACGAACCTGAAGGTCAATTGCAGCCATTCGCTGTCGGGTTTCGGCTCGAAGGCGGCGACTGCGTGCAGATAGCCATTCAGACGCGCGGTTTCCGATGCCTCGCCCTGCTCCAGATCGAGCACGGCGCTCTCCAGCACCTGAGGCAGTTGTTCGCCTCTTTTCACCACCAACAGCGCTTCCTTGAGGCTGATCGACTTGATCACGCAGGCCATGCTGCCGGCGGTCAGACGCAACTGGCCCTGACCTCGGCCGCTCGGCGCGCTGGCGGCTTTAGGCGCTTTGATCGCTTCGGGACTGGCGGATGAGGCAGCGGCAGGGGTGATCACTTCGGCCTTGCCGGCCGTCAACGCGGCTAACGAATCGTTGGCGAAGCCGCCGCTGCTGAGCATCTTCGCCGGGGCGCTGGCCATCAAGGCCTGCAACTTGCCTGCACGGTGCAAGGCCTTTTTCACCTTGGTGACCAGCTGCTCGTTGGAAAACGGTTTGCCGATGAAGTCGGAAACGCCGGCCTGAATCGCCTGCACCACGTTCTCTTTATCGCCGCGGCTGGTGACCATGATGAAAGGCGTGGTTTTCAGGTTGTCCTGCTCGCGGCACCAACTGAGCAGTTCCAGCCCCGACAGTTCGGGCATTTCCCAGTCGCAGAGAATCAGATCGATGCTCTGCCGGCTAAGCAATTGCTGCGCTTTGCGGCCGTTGATGGCTTCCTCGATGCGGATGCCGGGAAAGTGGTCGCGCAGGCCCTTTTTCACCAAATCACGGATAAAGGTTGCGTCGTCCACCACCAGCACGCTGACTTTGCTCATCGGCCACTCCTATTGTAATGGCCTAAGCATAGCCGCAAAGAAAGCCGGACGACAAAAGCCCGGCCATTTAAGGCTGAGCGTTTTCCTCGTCTTTTGTGCCTGTCAGCGCTTTTCCTTGCCCTCGACTTCTTCCTTCATGCGGGTCAGACCTATGTGTTTCACATCGGTACCGCGCACCAGGTAAATCACCAGCTCGGCGATATTGCGCGCGTGGTCGCCGATACGCTCCAGGGAGCGCAGGGCCCAGATGATGTTGAGCACGCGGGAAATCGAACGCGGGTCTTCCATCATGAAGGTGACCAGTTCGCGTAGCGCAGTTTTGTATTCGCGGTCGACGGTCTTGTCGTACTGCGCCACCGACAACGCCAGGTCGGCGTCGAAACGGGCGAAAGCATCCAGTGCCTCTTGCACCATCTTGCGCACCTGGTCGCCGATATGCCGCACTTCGACGTAACCGCGCGGCGCTTCGCCTTCTTCGCAGAGCAGAATCGCGCGTTTGGCGATCTTGGTCGCTTCGTCGCCGATGCGCTCGAGGTCGATCACCGATTTGGAAATGCTGATGATCAGCCGCAGGTCGGACGCCGCCGGTTGGCGACGGGCGAGGATGCGTACGCACTCCTCGTCGATATTGCGCTCCATCTGGTTGATCTGGTCGTCGATCTCGCGCACTTGCTGGGCCAGCCCGGAATCGGCGTCGATCAGCGCGGTCACCGCATCGTTGACCTGTTTCTCGACCAAGCCGCCCATGGCCAGAAGATGACTGCGCACCTCTTCCAGCTCGGAGTTGAACTGCTGGGAGATGTGCTGGGTGAGGTTGTCTTTGTTGATCATGTGCAAACCCTTGAATTAACCGAAACGTCTCTGCATAGGATGGGCTTTGCCAGAGCGTGTCGGGCAAGGCGGCGAAGCGCAGACAGTACGATTTTGTACGGCAAGCTTCGCCAACGCCGCCCGGCGCGTTCTGACATGGCCATCAGCCGTAGCGGCCGGTGATGTAGTCCTCTGTCTGCTTCTTCGCCGGGTTGGTGAACAGGGTATCGGTGTCGCCGTACTCGATCAGCTTGCCCATGTACATGAACGCCGTGTAATCCGACACCCGCGCCGCCTGCTGCATATTGTGGGTGACGATGACGATGGTGTACTTGGATTTCAGTTCGTAGATCAGCTCTTCGACTTTCAGCGTCGAGATCGGATCCAGCGCCGAGCAGGGTTCGTCGAGCAGCAGCACTTCCGGCTGCACCGCCACGGTCCGGGCGATCACCAGGCGCTGCTGCTGACCGCCGGACAGGCCGAGGGCGGACTCGTGCAGGCGGTCCTTGACCTCATCCCACAGCGCCGCGCTTTTCAGCGCCCACTCCACCGCTTCGTCGAGCACACGCTTCTGCTTGATGCCCTGGATACGCAGGCCGTAGACCACG
Organism: uncultured Pseudomonas sp.; assembly: GCF_946886105.1. Next base: position 87,860 of record NZ_CAMPHV010000017.1, read on the forward strand.
TTCTCGTAGATGCTCTTGGGGAACGGGTTGGGCTTCTGGAACACCATGCCGACGCGGCGGCGCAGCTCGGCGACGTCCTCGCCCTTGCGGTAGATATTTTTGCCGTCGAGGTTGATCTCGCCTTCCACGCGGCAACCGTCGACCAGATCGTTCATCCGGTTGAGGGTGCGCAGCAGGGTCGACTTGCCGCAACCGGACGGGCCGATAAAGGCGGTCACGCGCTGCCTGGGGATGTTCAGCTGAACATCGAACAACGCCTGCTTTTCACCGTAGTACAGGTTCAGACCCGGCACTTCGATAGCGATGTTTTCGGCCGCCAGGTCGAAACTCTTTTTGTCGCGGCCCAGAGCGGAAATATCGATGCCGTGGGCGTGGCTTTCATGCTGCATGGTTTCACTCCGTTCACAGCTATGAGCTGCAAGCTATAAGCGGCAAGTCAACAGCCGGTCGCTTCCACTGGAAACTTGCGGCTCGAGGCTTGCAGCTCAGATTCAATGATCCAGCGCCTTGTACTTTTCGCGCAGGTGGTTGCGGATCATCACCGCACTGAAGTTCAGTACCACGATCACCAGCACCAATAGCAGCGCCGTGGCGTATACCAAGGGGCGTGCGGCCTCGACGTTGGGGCTTTGGAAGCCGACGTCGTAGATGTGGAAGCCCAGGTGCATGATCTTCTGATCCAGGTGCAGATAGGGATAGTTGCCATCCAGCGGCAGGCTCGGCGCCAGCTTGACCACCCCCACCAGCATCAGCGGCGCCACTTCGCCGGCGGCGCGGGCCACGGCGAGAATCAGGCCGGTCATCATCGCCGGGCTGGCCATCGGCAACACCACACGCCACAGGGTTTCGACCTTGGTCGCGCCCAGCGCCAGAGAACCTTCGCGCACCGCACGGGGAATCCGCGACAGGCCTTCCTCGGTCGCGACAATCACCACCGGCAGGGTCAGAATCGCCAGGGTCAGCGAGGCCCAGAGCAAGCCCGGGGTACCGAAGGTCGGTGCCGGCGCCGATTCGGGGAAGAACATGCGGTCCAGCGAGCCGCCCAGCACATAGACGAAGAAGCCCAGGCCGAACACGCCGTAAACGATCGCCGGGACGCCGGCAAGGTTGTTCACCGCGATGCGGATCACCCGGGTCAGCGGTCCCTGCTTGGCGTATTCGCGCAGGTAGATGGCGGCGACCACGCCGAACGGGGTGACGATCACCGCCATGATCAGGGTCATCATGATGGTGCCGAAAATCGCCGGGAAGATGCCGCCCTCGGTGTTGGCCTCGCGCGGGTCGTCGCTGACGAATTCCCAGAGTTTGGCACCGTAGAAGCGCAGCTTATCGAAGCCGCCCATGGCGTTGGGCTGGAAGGCCCGCACCACCTTGCCCAGGCTCAGGGTGACTTCGCGCCCGTCGACGGTTTTGACCGTCACGCTGTCGCGGTTGAACGCCTGATTGAGCGCGACCAATTGGTCTTCGAGCACCTTGTACTCGGCGTCCCACTTGGCCCGTTCGGCGTCCAGGTCGGCCTGCGCGGCGGCATCCAGCTTGCCCTGCAATTCCAGCTTGCGGGTTTGCAGGCGCAGGCGTTCGAGCCCGGCGTTGATCCGGCCGATGTCCTTCTTCTCCAGGCGCACCAGTTGCTCGTGCAGCTGCTCGACGCGCTCGAGACGCTCCTGCAGCGCCGGCCAGCTGGCCTCGCCCTCGGCAACCAGCTCGCCGCTTTCCTTGACGTTGACCAGGTAGCCGTAGAAGTTGCCCCACTCGCGGCGCTCGAAGGCCGTGAGGTTTTCCGGGGTACGCTGGTTACTCAGCCACTCGCCGACCACCCAGGTGAAATCCGCGCCGTAGATATCGCGGTTACCCACCTTGAACAGTTCGCGGGTCATGAACTCGTCGCCCTCGGCGTTCACCGGCAAGCCGGAAGCCGCCAAGCGGGCACGTGGCACCTCTTCGATCTGGGTGATTTCACCGGCCATCACACGGGCTTCCTGACCGGGCACCTGGTAATCGGCCTCGACGATATCCGCCGGCCAGAAGTGACCGAGACCACGCACGGCGATCACCAGCATCAGTCCCAGGGTCATGATCACCGCGATGGAGACCGCGCCGGCGTTCATCCAGATCCAGGGTGTACCGCTCTTGAACCAGGTCTTCAGGTTGTTCTGTTTCACGGACATTTACCTTCCCAAACCTTAGAGCGAAGCGTATTTGACGCGCAGACGCTGGCGCACCAGCTCTGCCAGAGTGTTCATCACGAAGGTGAAGCCCAGCAGCACCAGCGCCGAGAGGAACAGCACGCGGTAATGGGTGCCGCCGACCTCCGACTCCGGCATTTCCACCGCCACGTTGGCGGCCAGGGTGCGCAAGCCTTCGAAGATGCTCATGTCCATGATCGCGGTGTTGCCGGTGGCCATCAGCACGATCATGGTCTCGCCGACGGCGCGGCCCATGCCGATCATCACCGCCGAGAAGATCCCCGGGCTGGCGGTCAGAATCACCACCCGCGTCAGGGTCTGCCAGGGTGTGGCGCCGAGCGCCAGGGAGCCGAAGGTCAGGCTCTTGGGCACGCTGAACACAGCGTCTTCGGCAATCGAGTAGATCGTCGGGATCACCGCGAAGCCCATCGCCAGACCGACCACCAGGGCGTTGCGCTGATCGTAGGGAATGCCCAGGTCATTGCTCAGCCACAAGCGCATATTGCCGTCGAACATCCAGTTCTCCAGGTGTCCGCTCATGTCCAGCGAGATGTAAGCGACCACCAGGATCACCGGAATCAGCAGCGCCGATTCCCAACCATCGGGCACGCTCAGGCGGATCGATTCGGGCAGGCGGCTCCAGGCATAAGCGGCCAACAGGATACCGATCGGGGTGAAGATCAGCAGGCTGAAAATGCCCGGCAGATGCCCTTCCACATAAGGAGCCAGGAACAGGCCGGCGAAGAAGCCGAGGATCACCGTCGGCAGCGCTTCCATCAGCTCGATCACCGGCTTGACCTTGCGACGCAGCGCCGGCGCCATGAAATAGGCGGTGTAGAGCGCAGCGGCGATCGCCAGCGGGGCGGCCAGAAGCATCGCGTAGAACGCCGCCTTGAGGGTACCGAAGGCCAGCGGCGAGAGGCTCAGCTTGGGTTCGTTATCGGTGCTGGCGGACGTCGATTGCCAGATATGGCTGGGCGTATCGTAGTTTTCGTACCAGACCTTGCCCCACAACGAGCTCCAGGAAATCTCCGGGTGCGGGTTGTCGAGCAGCAAGCGCTGCAGTTGCCCATCGCTCTCGACCAGCAGCCGATTGGCGCGCGGCGACAAGGCGGCGAGCGCCTGGCCTTCGGCGACCTGCTCGATCAACAGGGTGCGGTGCGCGGTGCTGTGGAAAACCCCCAGATTGCCCTTGGCATCCAGGGCCATGAAACCCTTGCGGCGCTCTTCCGGAAGAATCTGAATGATCGGGCTGTCATCGAGTTGGAAACTGCGGACGGCCTTGAGGACCGATTTTCCGTCCTCCTCGCGGACCATGAACCACTGCTGTATGCCGCCGCCGCTGTCGCCGATCATCAGCGAAATGCCGCCGAGCAAAGAGGTGGCGTTGCTGACTTCCAGCTTGCCTTCCTTGAGCAGTTTGTAGCGGCCGTTCAGCGAGTTGCTGCGCATGTCGAAGACATCGGCGGTGGCGCGACCGTTGATCACATACAGCCAGAGATGGCGCGGATCGATGATCAAGGCTTTGATCGGCTCGGCGATCTGCGGCAGCGACAGGCGCTCCTCGCTGAGGGTGACTTCGCCGGTCATGAGGTTTTCTTCGCGGCCCAGGCTCAGCACGTGCAGCTCGGTGCCGGTCGAGCCGGTCAGCATCAGGGTGCCGCCATTCAGGCTCATGCCGACGTGATCCAGCGCGCGGCCCTGGGTATCGAGAACGATAGGCGCCTCACCGAACGGGTATTCGATACTCGGCGTAATGGTCTGCACATCGTTCGGGTAGCTGAGCTTGTAGGCATGCTGGAATACCAACACCTGGCCATTCGACAAGCCCAGGGCCACGCGATTGCTGCCCGGCTGATCGCGACCGACCGAAACGATCTGCGCATCCGCGGGGATCGGCAGGCTGACCGTGCTCAGCGCCTGCATGTTCTTGGCATCGAAGAACTGCACCTGGCCGCTTTGGTCCAGACGCATCGCCATCTGGTTCTGCTCTTCCAGGGTCAGCAGCAGGGGCGCAGCGGCTTCGCTCAACCAAGCGGCCTGCACCGGCTTGCGGCTTTCCAGGTCGGCGCCCTGGAACATCGGCAACACCACGTAGCCGAGATAGAAGAAGATCAGGGTAATGGCGCCCAGCACCGCCAAGCCGCCGATCGACACGGCCCAACGCGCCAGGCGATCCTTGAACGCGCGAATACGCCGCTTGCGCCGCAAGGCCGGAGTATTGAAATCCAGCCCGAAGGGCTTGCCCGGAGCGGTCATGGTTTCACTAGACAAATCATTCATAGGTAAGAGCGTCTCTGCGCGGCCATGAGCCCGTCATGATTAATGCTGTCGTTATACGAGCCGCTAACTCTAGCCGGACTTTATGACAAAAAAGTTACAGCACTCGGACAAAGCAACGCCCACCTCTCGTAAACGAGGGCGGGCGTGCGACTTACTGTAGGCGTCTTGCCTGTAGCGGATTACTCCAGACCCAACTCCTTGAGGGTTTTCGCAGCGACCTTGCTCGGCAGCGGGATGTAACCGTCCTTCACCACCACTTCCTGACCTTGCTTGGACAGCACCAGCTTGACGAACTCCGCGTCCAGCGGGCTCAGCGGCTTGTTCGGCGCCTTGTTGACGTAAACGTAGAAGAAGCGTGCCAGCGGGAACTTGCCAGCCAGGGCGTTTTCTTCGTTGGCATCAAAGGCCTCGCCGCCTTTCTTCGACAGCGGCACGGTCTTCACGCTGGAAGTCTTGTAACCGATGCCCGAGTAACCGATGGCGTTCAGGGTGCTGGAGATCGACTGCACCACGGAAGCCGAACCCGGCTGCTCGTTGACGTTGGCTTTGTAGTCGCCTTTGCACAGGGCTTCTTCCTTGAAGTAGCCATAGGTGCCGGATACCGAGTTACGGCCGAACAATTGAATCGGCTTGTTCGCCCACTCGCCGGTCAGACCAACGTCGCCCCAGGTTTTGATATCGCTGGCGCCACCGCACAGACGGGTGCTGGAGAAGATCGCGTCGACCTGCGCGATATCCAGGCTCTTGATCGGGTTGTCCTTGTGTACGAATACCGCCAGGGCGTCGATGGCCACCGGTACGGCGGTCGGCTTGTAGCCGTATTTCTCTTCGAATGCCTGGATTTCGGCATCTTTCATCGCACGGCTCATCGGCCCCATGCTGGCGGTGCCTTCGGTCAGCGCGGGTGGCGCAGTGGAAGAACCGGCGGCCTGGATCTGGATATTGACGTTCGGGTATTCCTTTTTGAACTCTTCAGCCCACAGGGTCATCAAGTTGGCCAGGGAGTCGGAACCGACGCTGGACAGGTTGCCCGACACGCCGGAAGTTTTTACGTAGCTCGGCAGAGCCGGATCGACAGCAGCGACCGCATTGGCGGTGGCGACGCCAGCGGCGACAAATGTCATGGCCGCCATCAAACGCTTCAGTTTCATGCCTTACTCCTAGCAAACGTGTGTGTTGGGATTGAACGGGGCCAAGTATCTTCAGGCCGTATGACGACTGTATGAAATCTATATGACAGTAAGATGACTGCCCAAACCTGTCCCTTCGATAAGGTGGCAGAGCGCCACAGTCGCCCGTCGACTATTCAGTCGCTATACTCGCAAGGCCCGTTCCTTAGCGGGTTTCGCCCCCACAACAACAACCGCACTGCGAGCCGTACCTAGATGAATGATTACGAACAGGACGATCCCATTCCGCAGGGCGATCTGGCGCTGCAGATCACCGCGCTGCCACGAGAAACCAACGGTTTCGGCGATATCTACGGCGGCTGGTTGGTATCGCAAATGGATTTGGCCGGCACCGCCATGGCCAGCAAGGTCGCCGGCGGGCGGGTTGCGACCGTGGCCATCGACCGGATGGCGTTTCTGGTACCGGTTTCGGTGGGCGCGCAGTTGTCTTTCTATACCCAGGCGCTGGAAGTAGGCCGCAGCTCGATTCAAATGCTGGTCGAAGTGTGGAGCGACGATCCGCTATCCAGCGAATGGCGCAAGGTCACCGAGGCGGTATTCGTTTTCGTCGCCATCGACGGCAGCGGCCGCACCCGTCCGGTACCGGCACGGCGCTGAGGCCTCGCTCAACCAGCCGCCTGCGCCGCATGAAATGTAGCTCCCCGGGTTGGAGAAGGGGTGCGACAGAACCTTAAATGGCCGGCCATCAGATCCACTGATCGTTACGCTTGCGCCGCACCCGCAACAGGGTCGGCACGATCAGTCCGGCGAACAGTCCGGCACCAGCGATGCTGCCGCCATACACCATATAGCGCATCAGCACCTGCTGATTCTCCTCGCCCAACTGCGCCTGCAACTCACGCAACTCCGAACGCGCCCGGCTCAGTTCGCCGTCCAACGCCGCGCGCGCCGCCTGCGACTCGTCGATCAGCGCCTTACGCGCATCCAAGGTCTCCTGCATGCCCTGCACACGAGCCTTCCAACCGTCGTTGATAGCTTCCAGCTCGGCACTGAGTTCGGCCACCTTCTGCTCCAACTGAGGCAGCCGCTCAGCCTGACCAGGCATCGCCTGCAGATCGCGACTGGGAATCCACACGGCGCTGCCATTTTCGCCACGCACCTGGCTGTAATCCCCCCTGGTTTCGCAACAGCTCGACCTTCTGCCCGGAGCTGAGGGTGCCGACGATGCGGTAGCCGTCGGTCGGGCCGCTACGCACATAAGTATTCAAGCTATCGCTCACCCAGCGCACATTGCCGGCGGCCTCCTCGGCCTGCGCCGGCATACCGGCCAGCAGCAGGCCACCTAGCAGGCAGATACCAAGGGCGCGAGTACGCAGCGGGGAAATGCGGGAGGGCGAATAACGGAATGGGGACATGGGGCAATCTTCACATGGCGATAGAACGAAACCCGGTAAATGGGCGCGATAACGCCGGCCAGGCGAAGAGTTGTAAGCAGAAATGCAATCCAGGGTGGATGGAGTCCGCGTAATCACCCGGATGGCGAATGACCATACAACCCACCCGGTAGGCCGACAGCAGACAGACATCGACAGCCAGGTGGAGTTCATTCGGTGCAATGGGGACGGATAGCGGGCCGTTGAAAAATCTAGGAGGGACAAGACCCCCGCAAAAACCGCCGGAAAGCAGCGTTTCGCTGCTGTAAATGCGCACTTTCAGGACAATTTTAACGCCGTATTGCCAACGCAGTTTTTTCAACAGCCTGATAGGCGGTACGAAAGGGACAATGGCCGTCTACACCGCAAAGTAGATGATTACAACAAGAAGAAGCCGACCGATAGCGGATATTTCATCACTAAATGTCGACTCATTCAGGCCCATCGACTCGCGAAGACATCCCTACGGATTTATCAAGAAGCGGCGCTATCTAATAGCTTGTGCCTCTCCAGAGGGATGACCAGCACACGGATGTGTTCCTTTAAAGGAAAAAACACTAAAAATGAGGATTTTTTATGAATACCGATATCTCGCTGTTTGCCAAACCTGAATTTTGGATAACTCTCTCGCTGAGCATAATGTTGACGATCAGCTTCACCATTAAATTTATAAAAAAGAAAAGCAGTGTGAAAGCCAAGGGAGGCTCTGTAGCAGTTGGCCGAGACGCTAATGCTCCCATAACTATCAAGCATGGAAACAAAGTTCCTGATTGATTGGGGTAGTCATGGCGTACATAAGTGAAAGTAATGACGTAAAAGCAGAGAATCAAAGCCTGGCGATAGGGGGTAATGTGAATTCCCCTGTCACCGTTGTCTACCAGAACGGCCCAAGCCAGGCCGAGTTGGCCGCCGCATTAAAAATTGCGATAACAGACAGCGGACTGGTATCTGCACTACCGAACACTAAGAAGGTCGAGTGGCATTCAGCTATTGAGCGGCTGATCGACGAGTACGCCAGCCAGCGAGAGCATGGACAAGTAAAAGTCATACAAGCCTTATTTGAGAGTCTTCTTGCAAACCAAGCAACCAATCTCACCGCACACCTGGTTTATAGGCTGAAAGCCAATATAGCGATCTGCCTGCACCTGCAAGGAATGAATGCCAAAGCGGCAGAATTAATGCACGAAGCGTGCAGTTACTCACCGGAGGAGCCAAGGGCGAAGGCAAACAAGGTTCTGGCCTATCTTCTGGAAAACAAGTCAGAACAGGCATATCGACTCGGCCTAGCCACATTAAAAGAGACACCGACCAACGAGACTGTCGCTGCATACGTTCTACAAGCAGCCAGAGTTAATCAACAGTTGCCGGACCCACACTCGGAGTTTTGTGAGGAAATCAAAAGGGAGGCCATAGTCCAGGCTGCGCATATAGAGTTCCTGCAAAGTAAAGGAGATATTGGCTGGCGGACGCTTGCAAGGTTAGCGCTTGATCGGCATCCCGAAGAAAGACATATAAGGGGCTTGGCTGCACAAAGCTACCTGGATGAAGTGGTGCAACACTACAACGCCAGAAGCATGATCTCCACAAATCAGAAAAGTCTGCTTCTCATAAACAAAGCGCAAGAAATATTCGAGTCGGAATGGCAGGAGCTGAAAGAAAGCGGCCGGGCTGTCCGCCCTTCGGACCACGCCAATTTATGCAACCTTCTGATTTGCCAAAACATCCTTAAAGATCGAATTAAAGCGAGCGAACTCTGCAGGTATCTTTTGGCTCATTGCGCAGATGACGGCCAATCCATGGAGCTTGTCGTTCAGTCTTCTCTTGATTTCGACCTGGACGATATTTTTAAAAACTCCTTACCTCACTTAAAAACCGAGAGCCTTCGCCATAAGTATAAATTCGTCAAAAACGTACGAGACGCTGACTGGGCAGAGCTGGCAAAAATCCAGGACTATAAGCTAAATAGAGCAGACCCAGATTTGAAACCTTCCATACGCATCGCTTGTTATCTAGCGCAGGCTGTGCTGCGTAAAGCAGAGGGAAAAAGAAAGCTTGAAAAATATTTGGCCGAGACCTCTCTGAACAAACGAGCGAGAACGCTTCTATTTGATCTTTCCATTAAAACCGAACTTCCAGCGATCATCCAAATCGCTTATGAGTACGGTATCGCTCAAGCCCCAAAAGAACGTGACCTCGATGAGCGTATTTTATTTTGCCGCATCGCGAAAAGAGTCTTCGATTGGCAAACGATCATCGACCTGCTGCAAGCCAGCGTCCTCCCGGATGAGGATAGCGAAGGCGTTAGAATGCTTGCTTTGGCATACATCAACGAATCCCCGATCACAGAAGATGCCGTAAAATTTTTTGAGCATTTTGCAGTAAAAGGAACCGCAGAAAATTACCACCTTCTATTGTCCGGCCTGTTCCTCACGAAAAGGCAGGATTTTAAGAATGCCAAGCTTACACTGACGCAATATTTCGAGCATGGCGGCCTAGATGCCAGCGCACTGCTTGCTTTGTCGGACATATGCCACTCAGAGAATGACACCGCTTTCATCGTTGAGTTATTGAACCGGCATAACCCCGAAGAGCTGGAGGGAACCCCCGAGCAAAAAATGCACTTGGCGAAGCTTATGATTTTGTATACCGATGCGAGCAAAGGCTTGTCTTATGGCTATCGAATCTATCAGCAAACCCCCAAAGCCGTCGCTATCGCATTAGCCTATGCGCATTTATTCCTGCTCGCCGAAAATAAAATCGACATCGAAGCAACCGATACCGTCGCCGCATCCGTGTTTTTCATATTGGAAAGCAATGAAGGTGATTTAGTCGAACGACTCGTACCAGATAACGTCGAAGACCTATTGGAGCTGAGCCCTGATGAAGTCGACACACTCATAAAATTATCTCTTGGCATGAAGGTTGGGGATTCCTTTAGCAGAGAAGGAATACACTCGAATACAACCTGGACCATTAAGGAGATACAGCACAAGTACTTGCGAACTTTCCAGTACATCTTCAGGGCGTTCGAGACCGAGTTCCCGGATGCCAAGGGACCGTGGGCCATGAAGATGGAAAAGAACGATATACGACCGATACTCGACTTTATCAAGAAAGCGGCGGAGCACGACGAATCCAGGTTCAGCGACTTGACTCAGCGCAGAGTGCCTATTGAGATCATTGCGGCCATTTGGAAAAAAAAGGTCTCCCAGGTCGCAAGCATGATCAGAAAATATAGATCTGAGATCTTTACATGCTTAGGGCACATCGAGGAAAGGCATCGCGCCTATGAAATCCTTAAACATAATAGGGGCCGCGGTTTGGTCCTGGATACCTATACGGCTAGCGTAGCCGGGTTTATCGGCCTTCTCCCAATACTCCAGAAATTCTATGGCAGGGTATATATATCCGGCTCCACGATCACGGAACTCCGGCATCTTTCGGTGGAGATAATCGGCGCTTTTGAGCATGAACTTTCACTGGATTGGTACAGTGATTCGTTCAGTAGGGGTGCAACCGACCCTGCGCAAATAATACTCAGCCCGGAGTCCATTCAGGCTTGCATCGATGCGCTCAACGCGTGCTGCGAAGTCGTCACCTATGCGTTTCCAGCACGTATCGATCCGACCATTAGCCAAATATTCAAACTCACCGGTTCAACCCCCTTCGAGCCTTATTTCATTGCAAAAGAAAAGGACGCGATATTCGTTTCCGACGACGGTTTCTCACGGGAATACGCTAAAGCTTTGCATCAGGTGGAAAACAGCGCTTGGCTTCAGTCCGCCCTGGATGTAGCCGCAGAGACATTGGGCATGACGCTGGATGATTACAGTGGTTACATCATCTCTCTGGCGCAACACCGCCATAGCCATGTGAGCCTTAACTTCGAAGCCTTCGACCGGGTTTTTCAATTGGACTCAAGCGTTGAGCTTTATAAATTCCAAGCCGTTGCTCAATACATCGGCATCAAGAATTCCGACTTCAAAAGCCATTTCGAACTCACCAAACGTTTTCTGGCTCGTCATTGGGCAGGCAATAAATGTCCCGATCTCAAGATCATGAAAGCGACCGGGATCGTTCTGGAAAACTTCATCAGAATCCCTCAGTCGCTACATGTCATCCGACAGAACTTTAACATCCCCTCTCCCGCGCTCTCGACCTACATCTATGAGTGGATGCAGGGACACTTCCTGAATCCTCCAGGGCAATCCAGACCTAAATAGACAGTTCGATTTTGCTACCCATTGAACAACACCGGACGATGGTTTTATCAATAAAAACGCCGGCGCGAAGCCGGCGTCTTAAATGGGCTGAACATCAACCGCGGATATTGTAGATATCCTTCTCGTTGAGTTCGGCGTACTCGAACATACGCTTCAGGTAGGCCTTCTGCTGTTCCCACACCTTGCTCGCGACCGGGTCGGCGGCGGCGCTGGTGTCGACCACTTCGGCCGCCACTTCCTTGAGCTTGGCCAGTACTTCGTCAGGCAGGCGGCGGACTTCCACGCCTTCCGCCTTGAGCTGCTCCAGCGCTTCCATGTTCTTGGCGTTGTAATCGTCGAGCATGTCGCCGTTCACATCGCGTGCCGCCGCGCGGACGATCGCTTGCAGGTCGGCCGGCAGGGTTTCCCAGGCCTTCAGGTTGATGTCCAGCTCGAAGGTGACGTTCGGCTCTTGCCAACCCGGGGTGTAGTAGTACTTGGCGGCTTTGTGCAGGCCCAGGGCCTGGTCATTGTATGGCCCGATCCACTCGGTGGCGTCGATCGCACCGGTCTGCAGTGCGGTGAAAATCTCGCCCGCCGGCATGTTGACCACGGTGCCGCCCATCTTGGTCAGCACTTCGCCGCCGAGGCCCGGGGTACGCATTTTCAGGCCCTGGAAATCTTCGACGCTGTTGATTTCCTTGTTGAACCAGCCCGCAGTCTGTACGCCGGTGGAACCGCATGCCATCGGCAATACACCGAAGGGTTTGTAAACTTCCTCCCAGAGTTGCATACCGCCGCCACGGTGCAACCAGGCGTTCATTTCCTGAGCGTTGGGGCCGAATGGCGAGGCGCAGAAGAATTGCGCCGCGGGTACCTTACCCTTCCAGTAATACGGAGCACCGTGGCCCATTTCGGCAGTGCCGCGGGACACAGCATCGAACACTTCCAGGGCGGGCACCAGCTCGCCGGCAGCGTAAATTTTGACCTTGAGACGGCCATTGCTCATCGTTTCGACCAATTTAGCGAAGCGTTCGGCCCCCACACCGACACCTGGGAAATTCTTCGGCCAAGAGGTGACCATTTTCCAGTTGAAGGTTTGAGCACCCGCACCCTCTTGGGGCTTGGCTGCGGTTTCAGCCTTGTCTTTGCAACCGGCCAAGGCCGTAGCTGCAAGGCCTACGCCCGCTGCTGCGAGAATTTGACGACGTTTCATGTAATGGTTCCTTGTTGTTGTTAAGGGTCTGAGCACTGGGATCGCCAGCAATCAGCTAATACTGACTATCATAGGCACCCACATCCCTCAAGCGCAGTGACTACGTACGTAGTATTGCGAGTTGCGAGGCGTTTTACCCGACTCCTAGAATCCCAGGCCTTCTTGGCTCATAACAACAAGGATCTGCCATGACGACATCCTCCCCTCCTTTGCTGAGCCTCGCTCACTTCATCGACTCGATAAATTCCGGGCTGGGTAAAGCCTGCGCTTGGCTGACGCTGTTTCTCGTAACCGGCACCTCGATAGTGGTGGTGTTGCGCTACGGCTTCGGCATCGGCGCCACCGCCCTGCAAGAAGCCGTGCTCTACGCCCACGCACTGGTGTTCATGGGCGCTGCGGCCTGGGTGCTGCAACGCAACGGCCATGTCCGCGTGGATATTTTCTACCAGAAGTTCAGCGGTCGCCGGCAAGCCCTGGTGGACGCTATGGGCACCCTGCTGTTTCTGCTGCCGGTGTGCCTATTCCTCGGTTGGGCCAGCTGGGATTACGTCAGTAATTCCTGGGCAACCCTGGAAGCCTCCAGCGAATCGGGCGGCCTGACATTCGTGTACCTGCAGAAGAGCATCATTCTGGTACTGGTCGTCAGCCTGGTGTTGCAAGGCATCGCCGACTTGATCAAAGCCGCTTACATCATGACCGGCCGCCTGTCCGCACCGGAGGTGAAGCATGGTTGAGTTAATGGCGATTCTGCTGTTCGTCTGCATCTGCGCAGCATTGATGGCCGGTTACCCGGTCGCCTTCACCCTCGGCGGCGTGTCCTTGGTCTTCGCCGGTATCGGCATCGTGACCGGTACCTTCGATGCCGGATACCTCAGTGCCCTGCCCAACCGCCTGTTCGGCATCATGAACAACCAGACCATGCTGGCAGTGCCATTGTTCGTCTTTATGGGCGTGATGTTGGAGAAGTCGCGGGTCGCCGAAGACCTGCTCGAATCCATGTCGCGACTGTTCGGCACCCTGCGTGGCGGCCTGGCGATTTCCGTATGCGTGGTCGGCGCCTTGCTGGCCGCCTCGACCGGCATCGTCGGCGCTACTGTGGTGACCATGGGTCTGCTGGCTTTACCGACCATGCTGCGGCGCGGCTATGATCCGGCGATCGCCACCGGCACCCTGGCCGCGACCGGCACCTTGGGCCAGATCATCCCGCCGTCGATCGTGCTGGTGCTGCTCGGCGACGTGATGTCCAGCGCCTATCAGCAGGCGCAGCTGAAAATGGGCATCTTCTCGCCGAAGACCGTCTCGGTCGGCGACTTGTTCGTCGGCGCCTTGATCCCCGGCCTGTTGCTGGTGGGGCTGTATATCCTCTACATAATCGGCGTAGCGATCTTCCAGCCGAAGAAGTTGCCGGCGCTGCCCCAGGAAGAACTCGGCCCCATCGAGTGGAACAAGCTGATCAACGCCCTGGTGCCGCCACTGTTGCTGATCGGTGCGGTACTCGGCTCGATCCTCGCCGGGTACGCCACGCCTACCGAGGCGGCGGCATTGGGTGCGCTGGGCGCCATGGTGCTGGCCTTGTACAAACGTAAGCTGAACTTCGCCCAACTGCGCGAAGTGGCCTACGGCACCACCGAAATCAGCGCCATGGTGTTCATGATCCTGATCGGCGCCTCGCTGTTCTCCCTGGTGTTCCGCGGCTTCGGCGGCGAGGCGATGATCGAGGACATCTTCGCCCAGTTGCCCGGCGGCGTGCTCGGCGCCTTCTTCCTGGTGATGCTGGTGATCTTCCTGCTCGGCTTTATCCTCGATTTCATCGAGATCACCTTCGTGGTGGTGCCGATCGTCGGGCCGGTATTGCTGGCCATGGGGCTGGACCCGGTATGGCTCGGGGTGATGATCGCCCTGAACCTGCAGACCTCCTTCCTCACCCCACCGTTCGGTTTCGCCTTGTTCTACCTGCGCGGCGTCACCCCGCCGTCGGTAGCGACCAGCACCATCTACAAAGGCGTGGTGCCATTTATCCTGATTCAGCTGCTCCTGCTGGTCATCGCCTACCAGTTCCCCGGGCTGATCACCTGGCTGCCTGAGCAGGTATACGGCAAGTAACACCCCGAACGCCCCGGCGCCTGCACCGCGCCGGGGCATCCCTCAACGGTATTCGCACCGCGGCCAGCGCGGTCGGCGAAGCCTTGCCCGCAAAACGTCGGTGGGCACCCGGTTGTAAAGCGCATCGCGGCCTTCAGACCGTGACGCGCCCAGTGCAATGCGCTGCCGTGCCCCTGGCTCGGCCATAACAACAAAAGCTGTCGAGGTCTTCCATGTCGCTCACGCTTACCAATCCGCTTCGCACTCTTGCCTCTCGCCTGTCGGTAACGCCTTTACGGCGAAGTCCGCCGACCTAGTTCATCGCTCGCTCCGCTAGCTATCTCAATCGCCCGGCGCCGCTTCGCGCAACGCCAGGGCAGCGGGAGCGCGCCCACGAATTCGGTTCGTAGCCTTTTACGCGCCGATGCAGCAACACCCATAAAAACACTGGAGAAAATCACAATGAAAAAAACCTCCCTTGCATTGGCTGTCGCAGCCGGCACATTCGGCGTGTCGTTGATGGCTCAAGCTGAATTCATCAAAGACAGCACGGCCAGCATCGAAGCGCGTAACTTCTATTTCAACCGCGACTTCCGCCAGGCCGATACCCCCACCCCGTCCCAGGCCAAGTCGGAAGAATGGGCACAGGGCTTTCTGCTGCGTCTGGAATCCGGTTACACCGAGGGCACCGTGGGCTTCGGCGTCGATGCCCTGGGCACTTTCGGCTTCAAACTGGATTCCGGTGACGGTACCGCCGGCAGCGGCCTGCTGGTTCCCGATCGTGAGTCGGGCGGTTCCCAGGACAACTACGGCGACCTCGGCCTGGCCGCCAAGGCCAAGGTCTCCGAGACCGTGCTCAAAGTCGGCTCGCTGCAACTGAAGAATATGGCCATCGGCTCCAGCGATGGCCGCCTGCTGCCGCAGGTATTCAGCGGCGGCCAGCTGGTCTCCAAGGACATCGCCGGCTTGACCCTCGACGCCGGTTACCTGGATGAGGTCAATCATCGCAATTCCGGCGACTTCGAAGGCCTGACCATGACCTCTGGCGGCAGGCGCGGAATCGCCTTCGAAGACGGCAACCAAAGCAGCAACTTCGTCTTCGCTGGCGGCACCTACAAGTTCAGCGACAGCCTGACCGGCGGTTACTACTACAGCAACCTGGAAGACCTGTATAAGCAGCACTCCTTCAACCTGGTGCACGTGCTGCCGCTGGGCGACAAGCAATCGCTGAAGACCGACGTGCGCTATGCGCGCTCCACCGACGACGGTCACAGCAATGTCGACAACAAGGCTTTCGGTGCGATGGTCACCTATGCCCTGAGCGGTCATAGCTTCGGCCTCGGTTACCAGAGCATGAGCGGCGATACCGGCGCGGCCTATGTCAACGGCACCGATCCGTTCCTGGTCAACTACGTGCAGATCAGCGACTTCGCCAACAAGGACGAAAAATCGTGGCAGGCGCGTTACGACTTCAACTTCGCCTCGATCGGCATCCCCGGCCTGACCTTTATGACCCGTTACCTGACCGGTGACAATGTCGACCTGGGTACCAATGTTAGTGACGGCAAAGAGTGGGAGCGCGACATGGACCTCGCCTATGTGGTCCAGAGCGGCCCGCTGAAGAACCTCGGCCTGAAATGGCGCAATGCGACGGTGCGCTCGAACTTCACCAACGACATCGATGAGAACCGCCTGATCCTCAGCTATACCCTGCCGCTGTTGTAAGACCACAACAGTCGCGCGCCGCCGATCTGTTGCATCCATTTCGGCGGCGTTAAAACCTTAGCCCGGACCACGCTCCGGGCTTTTTTCGTGTACCCATTGCCTGTTGCAGCACCTGCGGAGCGCGCCTGCGGCAATGCGCTGCCTCGCTGTCCGCTACCATTCGGCGGAACTCTATAGTCAAAGCACAAGCATTTGATTCTGAAAGATAAATATGCAGCGCCTCCGGTCACTCCAGGCGCCATGCGGGTCGCGAAAAATTAAACTTATCCATGCCATTGCAGTAGGCCTTCATTTTCGGAGGATCCCAAGATGAAAACACTATTGACGTGCGCATTGATGGCATCGGCCCTGCTACTGAGCAGCTCCGCCATGGCCGAGGATGGCTTCGATCAAACCCCATTGGCGCGGCAGATATCGCAGCACGACGATTCCGCCGACGGCGGCAGCGAAAGCGAACGCTTCGCGGAAACGCTCGAGCGCCAACCGACCGCCGCCGGCCGGCAGCCGGAATCTGAGGAGTCGGAGTCCCGGCAGCATCGCAAGCGGTCGGGCAGTTACGATCATCAGTAGCCATCCAGCCCAGGGTGGATAGCGGGTAGTCATCCACCCTGCCTCAACGAGTCGATCAGCTAATCCAGTGCCTTGCCGGCGGTGCGGAAAACCGTCCGCTCCGTGGCGCATGAAAAGCGCTACTCGCTGCGTAACGCATCGACCGGGTGCAGACGCGCCGCGCGACGGGCCGGGGCGATGCCGGCGAGCAGGCCGATAAGCGCCGATAGTGCCAACGCCATCAGTACGAAGGCGGGCGCGACACTCAGCGGTAGACCGGGCACACCGAAATGGATCGCCAGCAACATCAGCGCCATCAGCAACAACCCCAGCACACCGCCGGCCAGCGACAACAACGCCGCCTCCGCGAGAAACAAACCCAGCACTTGCCGCGGGGTCGCGCCTATCGCGCGCAACAGACCGATCTCCGCCGTGCGTTCGCCGACTGTGGTGGTCATGATGGTGAGAATGCCCACCGCACCGACCAGCAACGAGATACCGCCGAGGGCGGCGACGGCGGTGGTCAGGGTGCCGAGGATGCGGTCGAGGCTGGCGAGCATGTCGTCCTGGGTGGTCAGGCTGAAATCCTCGCTGCCATGGCGCTCGATCAACAGCTGGCGAATCCGCTCGCTCAGCTGCTTGGAGCCGGTGCCGGCGCTGAACATCACGTTGATTTCCATCAGGCCGTCGCGGTTGAACAGGCTCTGCGCCCAATCCACGGGGATATAGGCGATGTCGTCGAGATCGAAGCCGAGCAGTTGACCCTTTTCCTCGATCACCCCGATCACCCGAAAACGCACGCCGCCAACCCGCACCGGTTCGCCCAACGGATTGGCAGCGCCGAACAGTTCCTCGCGCAGCTTGTGGCCGAGCACCACATAAGGCGGCGAGCGGCCGTCGCGGGCCGCCGGCAGGAACTGGCCGAGGGCCACGCGAAAACGCCAGGCGTCGGCCAGTTGATGGCCGCTGCCGATGATATCGCTGCGTCGCCCGAGCACCCCGAACTGGATTTCGCCGCTGCCCTGAATGATCGGCACCACCGCCTCGACATGCGGCAAACGCGCCAGCGCATCGGCATCGGCCAGGCTCAGCGGGCGCACACTGCTGAGGATGCCGCCGAGGCCGCCGGTCTGGGTTTTACCGGGGTGAACGGCGATGATCCGCGTGCCGAACTGCGAGAAGTTGTCCAGCACGTACAGGCGCAGGCCCTCGCCCATGGCAGTGAGCAAGGCCACCGCGGCGATGCCGATGGCCACCCCGAGCAGCGTCAGCAGACTGCGCAACGGCCGACTGATGAGGGTCGTGGCGGTCAGCCGCAGGCCATCCTGCCAGCGCATCATGACCGCGACACCTGATTGGTGCGCACGGCGCACCCTACCCATGCGCACAACCCGTAGGGTGTCGCGGGGCCGCCCAGGCTGCGTGCACCAAGACCGCTCATCCTCTGGCTCCCGGCGGACGCAGCGCCGCCAGCGGCTCCAGGCGCGCCGCTTGATTGGCCGGCAGCCAGGCGAACAGCAACGCCGCCAACCCGGCCAATAACAGCGAGCCGACGCGCGCCCAAACCGGGGTCTGCAGGGGAATCTCCCACAGCTGGCGAGCGAACCAGAGCAAGGCTTCGCTCAGCCCCAAGCCGATCGCGCCGCCGACCAGGGCCAGCAGCGCCGCCTCGCCGACGAACAACAGGCGCACCTGCGCCGGCCGCGCGCCCAGGGCTTTGAGCAAGCCGATTTCGGCGGTGCGCTGGTTCACCGCTATCCAGGTCACGTTCATGATCAGGATGCCGGCGACCAACAGGCTGATCGCGGCGATCCCGGCCAGGGCCAGGCCGAGGGCGCCGAGGATGTCGTCGAAGGCGGCGAGCATGCTGTCCTGGCTGATCAGGGTGACGTCCTCCTTGCCCTCGTGGCGGGCTTTGATGGTGTCGAGAATCTGCCGCTTGCCGCTCTCGAGAAAGTGCGGCCCGCGCAGCTCGGCGAACACCCGGAACAAACCCTCGCGGTTGAACAGCACCTGAGCGCTGGCCACCGGGATGATCAGCAGCTCGCCGAAGTCCATGCCGAGGGATTCGCCGCGCTCGTCGAGGATGCCCACCACGCGGAAACGCCGATCGCCGGCGCGCAGCCACTCGCCCAGTGCCGGGCCCGTGCCGAACAGCTCGCGCCTGAGGGTGATGCCGATCACGCAGACCGCTTCGGCCTGGTTCAGCGGCAGCGCCGGCAATATCTGCCCCTGGCCCACCTCGAGCTGACGGATGGCGAAAAAGTCGCGGCTGGTGCCCAGGGTAAAGGCCTCGCGCGAGCGGTTGCCGACACTGACCTCGACCTGGCCGGCCTGCAGCGGCGCCACCCGGCGCACGCTGGGCAAGCGACCGATCGCTTCGGTGTCGCCCAAGGTCAGGTCGCGGGTCGCCAGGCCGGTGAGCGGCGGCATGCCGCCGGTGGTTTCCTTGCGTCCCGGCAGCACGATCAGGGTGTTGCGCCCGAGCATCGAGAACTCGCCGATCACGAACTGCCGAGCGCCCTCGGCGAGGCCGGTCAACAGGTTCACCGCGACCACCCCGATGGCCATCGCGAGCAGCAACATCAGGCTGCGCGAGCGGTGCCCGCGCAGGGCGCCGAACATCAGCCCGAGGGCATCAACCGCGCGCATCGCCCGGTCCTTGCCGAAGGTCCTCGATGATCTTGCCGTCGCGCATGCGCAAGCAACGCCGGGCGCGCGCACCGAGGGCGGCGTCGTGGGTGACGATCAGCAAGGTCAGGCCCTCGCCGTTGAGCTCCTCGAGCAGCGCCACCACCTCGGCGCCGGTATGGCTGTCGAGGTTGCCGGTGGGCTCGTCGGCCAGCAGCAGGGCCGGGCGCATGGCCATGGCGCGGGCGATGGCGACGCGCTGGCGCTGACCGCCGGAGAGTTCGCCGGGACGATGGCGGACCCGGTCGCCGAGGTTCAGGCGCTCGACCAAGCGGGCGCTGCGCCGCTGCCGCTCGGCGGGCTCGATGCCGGCCAGGAGCATCGGCAGTTCGATATTCTCCAGGGCGGTCAGCCGTGGAATCAGGTGGTAGGACTGGAACACGAAACCGATATGCCGGCTGCGCAGCTCGGCCCGGCGATTCTCGTCCAGCGCCGCGGTGGCTTCGTCGTTCAGCCAGTACTCGCCGCTGTCCGGCGCATCGAGCAGGCCGAGGATATTCAGCAGGGTCGACTTGCCCGAACCGGACGGCCCCATCACCGCCAGGTATTCACCGGCGGCGACTTGCAGGTCCACCGCATCCAGGCCTTTGACCTGCTGATCGCCGAGCACGAAGCAACGGCTCACCGCACTCAGCCGGATCATTGCGCGGCCTCGTCCTCGGGGATCGCCGCCACGCCATCGGCCAATTCCTCCTGCTCGAGATTCGCCACGATCCGCTCGCCCTCGGCGAGCCCAGCCAGCACCTCGGTCCAGCGCCAATTGGCCAAGCCGGTATCCAGACGCACCTCATGCAGCACCCCGGCCGCGGCGTCGTAGCGCAGCACCCGGCCGCCCTGCAACAGGCTTTCGGTGGGAATACGCAGGGCCTCGGGGTGTTCTTCGATGATGATTTCCACATCGGCGCTATAGCCGGTCAACAACGCCAGCTCGGCTGGTTCCGGGGCGAAGCGCACTTCGATATCGACGGTGCGCGCCTGACGCTCGAGGTCGCGCACGAAGGGCGCGATACGACTGACCTTTCCACTGAAATGCTGGCCGCGAAAAGCGTCCAGACCGATGCGCACCGGCATGCCCGGGCGCACCCGGGCGGCGTCCACCTCGTCGATCGGGGCTTCGACATACAGGCAGCTGTCGTCGATCAGATCCACCGCCGGCGGCGTCGGAATGCCCGGCGGCGAGGGGGTGACGAACTCGCCGACCTCGCCATTGATCTCCGCGACTATGCCGGCGAAAGGTGCGCGCAGGGTCGCCTGATCGAGCAGCGCCCGCTGCAGCGCCAGACTGGCCTCGATTTCGCGCACGCTCAATGCGGCGGCGTCGCAGGCCAGCGCGGACAGACGGGCGCGGGTGGCGCTCTGATCGACCCGGTCCTCGGCGACCAGTTGCCGGGCTTGCAGGCGCGCCAGACGCTCGTGGTCGCGCTGCTCCAGCCCGGCCTGCAGGCAACGCTGCTGGCGCTGGTTGGCCAGCCCTTGCAAGCGTGCCTCGACTTCGCGCACCCGCGCCTGTAATTGGTCCTGGCGCAGGCGCATCAGCACTTGCCCGGCCTCGACCCGCTGCCCCTCCTCGACCAGACGCTCGCTGACCTGACCGCCTTGATTGAACGACAACAACGTCCGCCGGCAGGCCTTGAGCGTACCGGCGCGGGTATTCGCCACCAGGGTTTCCACCGGGCCGCGCTCCACCGTCAGCAGCGGCACCGGCAGCGGCTGCGGCCGGTTCCACCACCAGAACGCCGCCAGCAGACCCAGCAATAGCGGCAGCGCGAGCAGTAATTTGCGCATCGATCTCTCCCTTCAATCCGCCTTCAGCCTAGGCCACCGGGAACACCGCAACAATGCGCCAGGTCAGTGTATGACAGCGTTGCCTGGCCTTTGCCGCCAGGGCGGTTCACACTTTCTGCCGAACCCCGATAAGGAGCGACCATGAACGGCGCCGAACAACGCCCGCAGATCGAGCGGGTGGATATGAACGAACTGGCCTGCTGGCGCGTGCGCACGGCCAGTGCGGAACTGCTGATTGCCCAGCAGGGTGCGCAGATTCTCAGTTACCAACGGCATGGCGAGCGGCCGCTGATCTGGCTGAGCGAGCAAGCCGAGTTCAACCGCGGCCAGAGCGTGCGCGGTGGCGTGCCGCTGTGCTGGCCCTGGTTCGGCGACCTGCGCCGCAACCCCGAGGCGGTACAGGCCATGTACCGGGACAGCGCAGCGGCGCCGGCCCACGGTCTGGTGCGCGGCCTGGATTGGCAATTGCTCGGCATCGACCAGCAGGACGGCGGCGTCAGCCTCGAATTCGTCTTCAACAGCGCCGAACAGCCGCTGCCGACCTGGCCCCATGCGCTCGAGTTGAAACTGCGCATTCAACTCAACGACAAGCTGCATCTGCAACTGAGCAACCGCAACCTCGGCGACACCCCCGTGGCGATCAGCCAGGCGCTGCACAGCTACTTCGCGGTGAGCGATATCCACCAGGTCAGGGTCGACGGCTTGCAAGGCTGCCGTTATCTGGAAACCCTGGAGGATTGGCAGCAGCGCGTGCAGGACGGCCCCCTCGGTTTCGCCGGCGAGACCGACCGGATCTACCTGGACACCCCCGCCCAGCTCGACATCGTCGACCCGCTCTGGCAGCGGCGCATCCGCATGCACAGCAGCGGCTCGGGTTCGGCGGTGCTGTGGAATCCCTGGATCGACAAAGCCCGGCGCCTGTCGCAATTCGCCGACGACGCCTGGCCCGGCATGCTCTGCATCGAGCACGCCAATGTCATGAGCGACATCCTGACCCTGGCCCCTGGCGCAGAGCATCGCCTCGAGCTGAGCCTGTGGGCGGAGACGCTGCCGGGCTGAAAGGCCAACCCGGCCCCGTTAGCCCGGATTTCACCCGGACTGCGGGCCGGCGGTTCTTGCGCCAGGCGCTACCGGCGTCATATGCACAGCTATCCCTCGCGTTGCATATATAGCGCACTTAAAACCGGGCGGCGCTCACATAATTACCATCAGGAAAATCCAGTTTCGTGATGCGCCACTAATTTGCCAGTAAGTGATTTCTTACATATTTGGATTTACATCACTTACATCGACGGCAAGCTTTATTACTTGTGCGTTAGTTCTCAGATTAAAAAGGAACTCCCGTTCCAGTAATTAATCGCTCGATAACCATCATTGTTATCCACTTCACACTTTCAGCGGTTGCCCAGCGCGACTCATGAGTCTAGGATGCCCTCCTCATCAGGGAGATGCGCAACTTGTTGCACATCGAGCTGCGCAAAAAGTTGCGCACTCGGCGCGATGCCAAACGGCCACTGCATAGCCGCACAGACATCCGCGAAGTTGTACGTCGCAATAAACGAGTCATGGAATGACCTATTCAAATAAGCTCACCGCTCATTATTTAGAACTCGCTAAACTCCCTATTAACGAAGGGGACTTTGCCGGTAGCGACGTGCGCTATTCGAGCGAGTACGAAGTACTGGAAAACGAGCTGGGCAAAGCCACCGCCCTGCACGAAACCGGCGGTATCGACTGGCAGAAAGTCCGCGAATACAGCGAGACCCTGCTCAGCGCCCATTCCAAGGATTTGCGCGTTGCCGCCTGGCTGATCTGGGGCCTCTATCAGCGTGAATCCTTCGCCGGCCTGCAAGCCGGCTTCAGCCTGCTGCACTACCTCTGCATCAACCACTGGAACGAGCTGCACCCGCGCAAGGCGCGTACCCGCGCCGCGGCCATCAGCTGGTTGATCCCGCGCCTGGAACAAGCGCTGGCCGAGCATGTGCCGATTGGTGAGCAACTGGCGCTGTTCCGCAGCCTGGCCGAGCAATTGCGCGCCCTCGAAGCCTGCCTGTCCGAACACCTCGGCGAAGAGGCACCGCTGCTGCTGCCACTGTGCCGCCGCCTCGACGAGCTGGTCAGCCGCGCCAGCCAGGGCCAGCCGGAACCCGGCAGCGTCGGTGCCGCGCTGGCCCAGGTCAAGCAGGCCGCCAGCCAGATGCTCACCCCCGGCGCGCCGATCGAAAACGAGAAGGAAGCGCACAAGAGCCTGCGCAGCCTGCAGGATCAGGCGCGGCCGCTCTGTGCCTACTGGCTCAAACAGAAAGCCAGCGATCTGCGCGCCCTGCGCCTGGCCCGCACCCTGTTGTGGCTGCCGATCGACAGCCTGCCGGAACGCAACGCCGAACAGGTCACCGCCCTGCGCGGCCTGCCCGTGGACAAACTGGCCAGCTACCAGGAGCGCTACCAGAACGGCCAATACGCCGACCTGCTGGTCGATCTGGAAGCCAGCATCGCCCGTGCGCCCTTCTGGCTCGACGGCCAGCATCTGGTCTGGCAATGCCTGCAAGGCCTGGACGCCGAACAGGCGATGCGCGAAGTGGAAATCCAATTGGCGCTGTTCATGCAGCGTATGAGCGGTCTGGAAGAACTGCGCTTCCATGACGGCAGCGCCTTCGCCGATGCCCAGACCCGCGCCTGGCTCAGCTCCCATGTCATGCCGCATGTGCAGGCCCCGGCCACCACCAGCGCCCCGGCGGCCAACGAGGGCGGTAGCCAGCCGGCCTGGGAGCTCGCGCTGCAGGAAGTACTGCCGAAGCTGCGCAAGGACGGCCTGAAATCCGCCGTGCAACAACTCAAGCAGGGCCTGGCAAAAGCACGCGGCGGCCGCGAACGCTTTTTCTGGCAATTGACTCTGGCGCGCCTGTGCTACAGCGCCAAGAAGTACGAGCTGGCCAAAACCCAACTCGAATCGCTCGACCAGACGCTGAAGGCCTCCGGCCTCGGCGACTGGGAACCCGATCTCGCCCTGGACGTACTGCGCATGCTGCACAGCTGCTGTGAGCTGCTGCCGCAGAACCATGCGATACGCGAACACAAGGAAGAGATCTACCGCAGGTTGTGCCACCTCGATCTCGAAGTGGTACTGGACTAGGCCCTCGGGCCATAACCGTAACGGAGAATGACCATGGCCAAAGAAGGCTCGGTAGCCCCCAAGGAACGCATCAACGTCACTTTCAAACCCGCTACCGGCGGCGCCCAGGAAGAGATCGAACTGCCACTGAAACTGATGGTGCTCGGTGATTTCACCCAGCGCGCCGACGATCGCAAGATCGAAGACCGCAAGCCGATCGCCATCGATAAAAACAGCTTCGACGAAGTATTGGCCAAGCAAGAACTCAACCTGACCTTCGCCGTGCCGAACCGCCTGCAGGACGAACCGACCGACGACGAGTTGGCCGTGCAGCTGAACATCAACTCGATGAAGGACTTCAACCCGGCCAACCTGGTCGAGCAAGTGCCGGAACTGAAGAAGTTGATGGAACTGCGCGACGCCCTGGTCGCCCTGAAAGGCCCACTGGGCAATGCCCCGGCCTTCCGCAAGGCGATCGAAAGCGTACTCGCCGACGACGACTCGCGCGAGCGCGTACTCGGCGAACTCGGCCTGGCCGCCCAAGGCAAGCTGGACTCCTGATCCCAACTGACAAGGAAGCTAATTCATGAGCACTAGTGCAGCAGTAGAAAGCGGTCGCAGCGCCGCCGAACTCGGCATTCTCGACCGCATCATTGCCGAGACCAAACTGACTCCGGACGACGAAGCCTACGACATCGCCAAGCGCGGCGTATCGGCCTTCATCGAAGAGTTGCTGAAACCGCAGAACGAAAGCGAGCCGGTGAAAAAGGCCATGGTCGACCGCATGATCGCGGAAATCGACGCCAAGCTCAGCCGGCAGATGGACGAAATCCTCCACAATGCCGAGTTCCAGGCCCTGGAATCCTCCTGGCGCGGCCTCAAGCTGCTAGTGGATCGCACCAACTTCCGCGAGAACATCAAGCTGGAGATCATCAACGCCTCCAAACAGGATCTGCTCGACGATTTCGAAGACAGCCCGGAAATCACCCAGTCCGGCCTGTACAAGCACATCTACACCGCGGAATACGGCCAGTTCGGCGGCCAGCCGGTCGGCGCCCTGATCGCCAACTACTTCTTCGACCCGAGCGCCCCGGACATCAAGACCCTGCAATACGTTGCCAGCGTCGCCACCATGTCCCACGCGCCCTTCATCGCCGCCGCCGGCCCGAAATTCTTCGGCCTGGAAAGCTTCACCGGCCTGCCGGATCTGAAAGATCTGAAAGACCACTTCGAAGGCCCGCAGTTCGCCAAATGGCAGAGCTTCCGCGAACAGGAAGACGCCCGTTACGTCGGCCTGACCGTACCGCGCTTCCTGCTGCGCAACCCCTACGATCCGGAAGACAACCCGGTCAAGACCTTCGTCTACAAAGAGAACGTCGCCAACAGCCACGAGCACTACCTGTGGGGCAACACCGCCTACACCTTCGCCTCCAAGCTGACCGACAGCTTCGCCAAGTTCCGCTGGTGCCCGAACATCATCGGCCCACAGAGCGGCGGCGCGGTAGAAGACCTGCCGTTGCACCACTTCGAAAGCATGGGCGAGATCGAAACCAAGATCCCGACCGAAGTGCTGGTCTCCGACCGTCGTGAATACGAACTGGCCGAAGAAGGCTTTATCGCCCTGACCATGCGCAAAGGCAGCGACAACGCCGCGTTCTTCTCCGCCAACTCGGCGCAGAAGCCGAAGTTCT
>NZ_CAMPHV010000018.1 GCF_946886105.1 uncultured Pseudomonas sp.
CATGACTAGCTCTAATGGAACTACATGGACTATCCGAACGAGTGCCGCCGATAACCAGTGGACATCGGTAGCCTGGTCGCCATCTCTTAGTTTGTTCGTGGCTGTGGCCACCACCGGCACTGGCAACCGGGTCATGACTAGCTCTAATGGAACTACATGGACTATCCGAACGAGTGCCGCCGATAACAACTGGTTCGGAGTCACCTGGTCACCGGAGTTATCGCTCTTTGTGGCGGTCTCGCTTACCGGCACCGGCAACAGGGTCATGACCAGCCCAGATGGCATCAACTGGACGATTCGCACTACGCCGGCAGATAACAACTGGATTAACGTTTGCTGGTCGCCGGAAGGGGCGCTCTTTGTGGCGGTCTCGCTCACCGGCACCGGCAACAGGGTCATGACCAGCCCAGATGGCATCAACTGGACTATCCGAACGAGTGCCGCCGATAACAACTGGCGATGCGCCGCGTGGTCACCCGGTCTAAGTCAGTTTGTTGCCGTAGCTATCACTGGAACTGGCGATCGCGTGATGACCAGCCTGTAGCAAAAACCACAGCCCGCCACGTGCGGGCTTTTTGTTGCCTGGAGAAAAGTATGAGTCAGCGTGAGCGTGACATTGATGTGCTTGCCCGCACGATCTGGGGCGAGGCCCGCGGCGAAGGCCTGGCCGGGCAGATTGCTGTGGGCTGGTGCATCCGCAACAGGGTTGAGACTGACCTGCGTGGTGACGGTAAGCCGGATTGGTGGGGGGAGGGGTATGAAGGCGTCTGCAAAGCCAAGTGGCAGTTCAGCTGCTGGAACCTCAATGACCCGAACTCGGCTTACCTGCGTGGCGAGAAGCAGATCCCGGCAGCTCAATTCATCCAGTGTCGTGAGGCAGCCATTGCCGTTGTCGATGGCCATCAGCCTGACCCTACTGGCCGCGCCACTCACTACTACTCGACCACCATGAAAACCCCACCACCATGGGCGAAGGCCGCAACACGCACCTGCAAGATCGGCC
Organism: uncultured Pseudomonas sp.; assembly: GCF_946886105.1. The sequence goes on from NZ_CAMPHV010000018.1 coordinate 1,004, forward strand.
GGCACATCTTTTTCAAGGACGTGCCGTAATGGCCGCCTGGTTGAAGCTGGTCCCGTCCTGGGCGTGGTGGGTCTTGGCACTGCTTGCCGTTGGCGGGGTGCAGCAGCTGCGCGTTGCCGGTGCCCAGGTGCAGGCTGCTGGCGCTGTGGCCTCCCTGGCCGGCTACAAAACCGAGGTGAGCGAGCGTGACCGCAAGGCAGCGCTGGCCGCCTTGCAGGAAACAAAGCGCCGCATGGCGGCAATAGATGAGGTGCAGAAGGATGCCGAACAACAACTGGAAGCTGCCCGAGCTGATGCTGCTGGTGCTGGTGCTGCCCTTGAGCGCCTGCAACAGCGCCTTACCGCTGCCGAACAACGCAGCCGAGCAGCCGGCAACACCATCACTACCCAGCTCGGCCAGGCAGCAGAATCCGCCGCCAGAGTGCGTGCCGAGCTGCTCGGCGGGATGGGAAAGATGGCTGGACTCTATGCTGACCAAGCCGACCGAAGCCGAATAGCTGGCACGGCTTGTGAGCGATCGTATGATGCGCTTAGTCCGTAGCGGTCAGCAGTCGATTGATGGCAGCCGTTGCAGTCTCACCGCGGGACTCAAGTTCTGCCAGCGCAGCAGCGGCCGCAGGGGTCAGGCGGATGCCGTATAGCTTGCGGCCGCCCTGATTGATCAACCGCGCGTCATGGGAATTGACGCGCTCCGCGGTGCTCTTTGGCGAGCATGGAGTGAACAGCACGTTAATAAGGTTAGCGCTTTGCTGGAGCGGTTCACCTTCCATCCAGTTCAGCATCACGGTGCCGCTAACAATGGTGTATGTGCCGTCACTATTTTCGATCACCTCCGTTCCCCTCTTGAGGTGGCAGAGTTGATTGCCGACATAGCCCTTGATATCCCGCGGAGCCTTGATGGTAGTCACATGCCTCTCCTTTAGATGTCGCCACCATGGGAAATACGATCGCCATCGTTCCAATCGCGCATCGCTTTATTCGCAGCATCCGCAATGCGTTGTGCGATTTCTTTTGATTTGCGATTGCATTCAATTTTCCCGTAGGGGTCGCGAACATCAAAACCGCCGTCTGCGTTTTCGATTATGGAGAAAACGCCAGATGCTTTCAGATTGCACGTGATGGTCATTTCTTCTACTCCGAGGGGTTGGCGTTCTGCCTTCCATGGGTCTTAATATAATAGCGTTAGTTAACTAACGCAATGTTGCAGGGTTACCGCTTGTCGGGATTTATATTCGCGCCCAGGACGGGCATGGAAGGGGAAAATCTGCTGTCTAATACTGCCTCGGCCTATCTCGCCATTGTTGGGCTGAAGACGCGCTATCAGGCAGTTTCGTTTTAGACGGTTGCCGTATGCGGTCCAGTTGTGGCGCCGCTTGCGGCGGTTTAAGTCATGTACTGCTGCATCATCGGCGTGTGAGAACTGAGGTCGCTTTGGCTCATCGTTTTAACTGTCCGGCTGAATCGCAAAAGCGCCTAGTGTACGGTATCCCCCTGGTAGGCTTTAACCCCGGAGTGCAGATGATCGTCAATGAACAGGACCTGACCCGTTTGGCGGCCGAGTTGGGGCGGCAATTGCTCAGCGCCAAGGCGCAGGTGAGCACTGCGGAGTCCTGTACCGGTGGTGGGATCGCCGAGGCGATTACCCGGATTCCCGGAAGCTCGGCCTGGTTCGAGGCCGGCTATGTCACCTATTCCAATGCGCAGAAAACCAAGCAATTGGCGGTGCCGTCGCAGTTGTTCGGCCAGGTCGGTGCGGTTAGTCGCGAGGTGGTCGAGGCCATGGTGCGTGGCGCTCAGGCGCAGAGCGGGGCGCGCTATGCGGTGGCGGTCAGTGGCGTGGCGGGGCCGGACGGCGGGTCGCCGGAGAAGCCGGTGGGCACCGTCTGGTTGGCCTGGGGCGATGGCGAGCAGTTGTTCAGCGAGCGGTGCCTCTTCCCCGGCGATCGAACAGAGGTTCGCCGACAAACGGTCGAGGCCGCTCTGGCGGGGCTGTTGCGCCTGATCGCGCAAGAAAATCCAAATGCGGGGTAGGCGGGCGACTTGCCCTGTGGAATAATACTGGCTACATATACAGTTGTTGATGGCCGCTAGCAGGCCCTTCTCTATTACGTGAGGACTTAAATGGACGAGAATAAGAAGCGCGCCTTGGCGGCAGCCTTGGGCCAGATCGAAAAGCAGTTCGGCAAGGGCGCGGTCATGCGCATGGGCGATCACGACCGTCAGGCGATTCCGGCCATCTCCACCGGCTCTCTCGGTCTGGACATCGCGCTGGGCATCGGCGGCTTGCCAAAAGGCCGGATCGTCGAGATCTACGGACCGGAGTCCTCCGGTAAAACCACCCTGACCTTGTCGGTCATCGCCGAAGCGCAGAAGCTCGGCGCGACCTGCGCCTTCGTCGACGCCGAGCATGCGCTCGATCCGGAGTACGCCGGCAAACTGGGCGTGAATGTCGACGATCTGCTGGTGTCGCAGCCGGACACCGGCGAACAAGCCCTGGAAATCACCGACATGCTGGTGCGCTCCAACGCCATCGACGTGATCGTCGTCGACTCCGTGGCGGCCTTGGTGCCGAAGGCGGAAATCGAAGGCGAAATGGGCGACATGCACGTGGGCCTGCAAGCGCGCTTGATGTCCCAGGCGCTGCGCAAGATCACCGGCAACATCAAGAACGCCAACTGCTTGGTGATTTTCATCAACCAGATCCGTATGAAGATCGGTGTGATGTTCGGCAGCCCGGAAACCACTACCGGTGGTAACGCGCTGAAGTTCTACGCCTCGGTTCGCCTGGACATCCGCCGCACCGGCGCGGTGAAGGAAGGCGACGAAGTGGTCGGCAGCGAAACCCGGGTCAAGGTCGTGAAGAACAAGGTGGCGCCGCCATTCCGCCAGGCCGAGTTCCAGATCCTCTACGGCAAGGGCATCTACCGCAATGGCGAGATCATCGACCTCGGCGTGCAACTGGGGCTGCTGGAAAAATCCGGTGCCTGGTACAGCTACCAGGGCAACAAGATCGGTCAGGGCAAGGCCAACTCGGCCAAGTACCTGGAAGACAACCCCGAAGTCGCACGCACCATCGAAGGCTTGATCCGTGAGAAGTTGCTGGTCGTTAGCCCGACGGTCAAGGCCAATTCGACTGCCGACGATCTGGCTGACGCCGACGCCTGATCCCCGCGCCCATGTCCATTGTTCTGGATAACCCCGTCGCGGTGCGGCGGGCGGCCATGGATCTGCTGGCGCGGCGCGAGCATGGACGGGTCGAGTTGGCCCGCAAGTTACGCAAGCGTGGCGCTGCCGACGATTTGATCGAAACGGCCCTCGAGTGTTTGGCACAAGAGGGCTTGCTGTCCGAGTCGCGCTATTTGGAGAGTTTTGTCAGTTATCGCGCGCGCGCCGGTTATGGACCGTTGCGCATCCGTGAAGAGCTGACGCAGCGTGGTCTGCCCCGTGCGGATATCGAGCAGGCGCTATGTGACAGCGGCATCGATTGGCGGGAGCAATTGGAAGCGACCTGGCGCCGTAAATATGCCGGACAGCTGCCGGGCGACGCCAGGGAGCGGGCGCAGCAAGGGCGCTTCCTCAGTTACCGTGGTTATCCGCTGGATTTGATAGGGCGTTTGCTGCGCGGTATCGACATCGACTGATTTCCCCTTTAAGCCCACAGCGCAAGCGGTGGGCTTTCTTTTAGGCTCTGTCCCAATCATGTATTGCGGGCGGCTTTTGTAGGGTGGGTTAGTGGCGCGGAACCGGGTTGGCGAAGTAACTGCGGGATCTGTGCGCCACGTAACCCACCAAGCGGTCTTCGGACTGGTCCCGCTGGTGGGTTACGGCGCCACTGATTAAGCACCGACAGATAGCCCGTCGTGAATGCCTGCGGTTGGCAGGAGGCCCGACCTCGGGGCGAGCTTTTCGCTGTAAATCAAGCAATCGGTCGGCAGCCCTGCGGGCTGCATTCGCCGCGGGGGCGCGCCTCCTACAGGGCGTAGCTGCATGCAACACATGGCTACATAGCCTTCTTTATGCGGCCTTTGGTGGCGTTCCTCTGGGTTTATATCGCTAGCGAGTTGGCTCCTTCCAAGGCAATTTCTACAGCATATGCGTCCGTTATAGCCGGCGAAATCCGGTTCTTGCGTAATCCCCCCGGGATTGCGCCAAGGCTTATCTGGGCTACGGAAGCCATGGTTGTGCCCTGCGAGCACATGTTGTTTCGTAGCCCGGATGCAATCCGGGGCGCGGTCTGTGCGGCGACAGGATAATCCGATCACATCCGGCTTATAGAGTAGCGCTCTCGTAGGAACGCCTTGGCATTGAAATTGTGCGGGCGGCAGAGATCCTGTTTAAGCCGCTGTGTTAGCTATTGCCCGCCCAGTTCTGCGGCAGATTGAGGAAATCCACCAGCTCTCGCAGGCGACCATGGTCGCGGGCATTGAAGTGGAAGGCCAGGCGCGTCATATCGCGAAACTCCGGTTCGTCGTTTTCCGCTTCACAGCAAGGCTGTTGCTGGTAGCTGCCGCTCAGGCACAAGTCGGCGAACTCTTTGTCGAGGGTCTGTAAGGCGCCATCGTGCAGGGGATGGGTCATACGGATCAGCAGGTTGCCGTTGAGCCAGCGCGTGGAATGAAAGTTGCGGTAGAAGCGGGCGATTTCCTCACCTGCCTCTTCGGCGCTGTGGACCAGACGCATCAGCTGCATATCGCTGGGCAGAATGTAGTGTCGGCCCTGAAGTTGTTCGCGGATAAAGCGCAGCGCCTCCTGCCAATAGGTGCTGTCGGGTTCGTCGAGCAAAATGATCGGCACCAGCGGGCTTTTGCCGGTTTGGATCAGGGTCAGGACTTCCAATGCCTCGTCCAGGGTGCCGAAGCCGCCGGGGCAGAACACCAGAGCATCGGCTTCCTTGACGAAGAACAGCTTGCGCAGAAAGAAGAAATGGAAGGACAGCAGATTGTCGGTGCCGCCGACGATGGGATTGGCCTTTTGCTCGAAGGGCAGGGTGATGTTGAAACCCAGGCTGTTGTCCCGCCCCGCGCCTTCATGGGCCGCGTTCATGATGCCGCCACCGGCGCCGGTGATCACCATAAGGTCGAGCCGTGCCAGGACTTCGCCCAATTCGCGGGCCAGGCTATAGGACGGATGCTCTCTGGGCGTGCGCGCCGAACCGAATACGGTGACTTTGCGTCGGCGCTTGAATTGCTCCAGGGTACTGAAGGCGTGCTCCATTTCACGCAAGGTCTGCAGCATGATCTTGGCGTCCCAGCGATTGCGGTCGGCCTGGGCCATACGTGCCACCGTAGTCAGCATGTCGCGATAGAGCGGCGTATTGGGGCTTTCCGGCGGAGCGACCAAAGCGACCAGCTCGGCTATCTTGCTGCCCAGGTCGATAGCGCTGGTTTGTACGTGCCGGGATAGATAATCGTCTGCTTCATAGGGCATACAACGTCTCCTTCTGATGCCGGCCGGGCATGTGCAATAGCGAGCCCAGCCTTGCTATGAGTATGGCTGGGCTCCTGCGCAGTGGTGGAAATAGTCGTACGGCCGGATCGAGTCCGTGGTTTATATCGCCGCCTTGGTTTCGACGAGCCTCCGCTTAGCAGGCCGTTGAAAAACTACCTACGTTGGCCCTCTTGATAAAAGAAAGGGGCGTTAAAAACAGGCTCGGATGCGAGCCCAGTCGGAATGCTCATTTACAGCAGTAAAGTCGCCCGCGACTCCGACCGTTCCTCGCCTGTTTTTGTGGGGCCGCCATCGGTATTGTCTTGCCTGCCTCGCCTACGTTTTTCAACGGCCTGTTAGAGGGCGATTTGCTCGCCGGGTTCTGGAATGTTGGCGATCCAATTCAGGCGCTCGCGCAACGCCTGTTGCAGGACCTGCATTTTTTCCAGTTCGCCATGCACCAGGTACAGCTCCGGGCGATGCTCGAAATGGCTGGCCCAGTCGAGCAATTGTGACTGCCCGGCATGGGCGGAAAAGCCGCCGAGCGTGTGAATCTTGGCTTTTACCGCTATCCGTTGGTGCAGCATCTTCACCGTGTCGGCGCCATCGACAATCGCCCGGCCCGGCGTGCCCCTGGCCTGGAAGCCGGGGAACACCACATGGCATTCGCTACGCCAGAGGTTGTGTTTGAAATGATGGGCGATACGTCCGCCGGTGCACATGCCGCTGCCGGCGATGATGATCGCACCGCTTTTGATCCTATTGATCGCCATGGAGTCCTCCGGGGAGGGAGTGCAGCGCAGGATGGGCAGCCAATCTTCGATGCGTTTGACGTTCTTGGCATCCAGCAAGGCCCGGTCCTCCGAGTTGAACTGGTGCTGGAAGCGCGAATAGATGGCGTTGGCGCGGATCGCCATGGGGCTGTCGAGAAACACCGCTTGCTGCGGCAGACGACCTTCCTGATAGAAGCGTCCGAGGTAGAAAATCAGATCCTGGGTGCGGCCGACGGCGAATGAGGGGATCAACACGTTACCGCCATCGCGGTGGGCTTGTTGCAGGATGTCCGCCAGTTCGTCGAGGGTTTCCTCGCCGCAGCGGTGATCGCGGTCACCATAGGTGGATTCGAGCAGCAGCACATCCGCACGGCTGAGGTTGCTGGGGTTATGCATCAACGGCGAGCAGGTATTGCCCAGGTCGCCGGAGAACACCAGGTGGCGGGTCAGGTGATGGTCCTGGATTTCCAGCTCGACGATCGCCGAACCGAGAATATGCCCGGCATCGTGGAAGGTCACCTGCACCCCGGTGGCCACCTCTTGCACCGCGGTATAGGCCACGGGCCGGCACTGTTTGAGCGTCTGTTCGGCATCGGCAATGGTGTACAGCGGCGCGATAGGCGGCTTGCCGAGGCGTGCGCGCCATTTGTTTTCCCACTCGGCGTCCTTTTCCTGAATGAAGGCGGCGTCGAGCAACATCAATTCCATCAGCTCGCAGCTGGCCTCGGTGGCGAAGATCGGCCCGCGATAGCCGGCGCTGACCAGCTTGGGCAGCAGACCGGTGTGGTCGATATGCGCATGGGAGATCACCACGGCATCCAGGCTTTGCGGGTCGAAGGCAAAGGCGCTGCGATTGCCTTCCTCCTCCTCACGGCGGCCCTGACGCATGCCGCAATCGAGCAGCACTTTGGCGCCGTCGCGGCTTTCGATCAGGTAGCAAGACCCCGTCACTTGTTGAATGGCGCCAAGAAAGCTGAGTAAGGCCATAGCTGAAATCCTTTTAATAACGGCAAGGTTTTTTGCAGATTGCCGGATTTTTGGGTCATAGACCTTGATGCAGGTCAGCGTGACCACGGCGCGGCCCGCCCTAGACTGAGACACTTCAGAAGGAGCCAGCCCATGACCCAGATACTGCCCAATGCCGACCATTTGGCCGAACATGCCCTTGCCGTGCCCAGCTTCGCCGATTGGCAGCGCGGTCATGGCCCTTTGCAGCATAGCCCGCAGACCTGCGCCGCGGTGTATCGCCTGGCTCATCAGTTGGTACAGGCCGGGTTGCAACCCGATCTGGCCAGCGTTTACCGCTTGTTCGGCGCCTTGGATCGGCTCAGTGCCGCCGGACTTTGGCTGGTCGCGCATATGACCTATGCCCAGCGCGTGCGCCTCGACGGCAGCAGCCTGGAGGCGGAGGATTTCAAGGCCAAGCCCGAGGGGCATACCGGCGGCGCGCTGAACATGGTGCCGGCCTATGCCGGTTACCTGGCCTTGAATGCCCTGACCGGGGAAACTCGCGCCTGGCTGATGGGCCAGGGGCATTGCGTGGCAGCGATCGAGGCACTGAACCTGCTCACGGCCAATCAGCATCCCGAACAAGCCGCACGCTACAGCTGTGACGAACAGGGGATGAGCCGTCTGGTGGCGGATTTCTACAGCTATGCCCAGGCTGCCGACGGTACGCCGGGAGTGCCCTTGGGCAGCCATGTCAATCCGCATACCGCGGGGGGCATTGCCGAAGGCGGTTACCTGGGATTCGCCGAGCTGCAGTACAGTCATCTGCCCTTGCCTGGCGAGAAGTTGGTGGCCTTTCTCTCCGATGGCGCGGCCGAGGAGCAGCGCGGCAGCGATTGGATGCCGCGCTGGTGGCGGGCCGAGGACTGTGGCGTGGCCTTGCCGGTGATGATCGCCAATGGCCGGCGTATCGAACAGCGCACCGAACTGGGCACGCTCGAAGGTCTCGAAGGTTTTCGCCAGCATCTGCGCCGTTGCGGCTTCGATCCGCTGAGTTTCGATGGCCGCGACCCGGCGGCCTTCGTCTGTGCGCTATGGGAAATGGAGCAGCGTCTTGAGCGCCGCCTGAGCGAGTTGCGCAACGGCGTTTTGCATTACCCGCTTCCGATGCCTTATGGCCTCGCCGAAACCGTCAAAGGCTATGGATTTTATGGCGCCGGCAGCAACGCCGCGCACAACCTGCCATTACCGGCCAGCCCTCGGCAGGATGCGCAGGCCCGCGAATTGTTCAATCAGCATGTCGCAGCCCTGTGGGTCGCCCCCGAGGCATTGACCGAAGCCTGCTCGCTGTTCGCCGCACGTGGCTCGCGTGCGGCGGAGCGCGACCATCCATTGGCGACGCGCCAGCCGCAGTTGGCGCAGTTGCCGGCGTTGCACTACCGCGCCGATGCCTGCTCGCCGATGGCGGCGCTGGACCGCTTTTTCGTCGACTTGGTGCAAGCCAATCCGCACCTGCGGCCGCGGGTCGGCAACCCCGATGAGCTGGCCAGCAACCGCCTGGGCGGCGTGCTCGATGCCTTGAAACACCGGGTCTGCGAGCCGGAAGGTCGAGCGGAATCCTTGCATGGCTCGATTATCACCGCGCTCAACGAAGAAGCCGTGGTATCCGCGTGCCTGGCCAACCAGGCGGGCTTGAACCTGGTGGCGAGCTACGAGGCGTTCTGCGTGAAGATGCTCGGTGCGGTGCGACAAACCCTGATTTTCGCCCGCCAACAGAAGGAGGTCGGGCGTCCTGCCGGTTGGTTGGGTTGGCCATTGGTGGCCACCTCGCATACCTGGGAGAACGGCAAGAACCAGCAATCGCACCAGGACACCAGCTTCTGCGAGGCCTTGTTGGGAGAAATGGGCGATGTCATGCGCGTGTTGTTTCCGGCCGATCACAACTCGCTGCTCGCGCTGCTGCCGTCGATTTATCAAACACGCGGGCAATTGGCCTGTGTCGTCAGCCCGAAGCGCGAGCAGCCGAGCCAATTCGATCGGCTGCAGGCCGAGCGGTTAGCCGCCGACGGCGCGTTGCTGCTCGACGGTCGAGAAGGCGACGATCCCGTGCTGTTGATCGCCAATGGTGCCTATCAGTTGACCGAGATGCGCCGCGCTGCCGTTCGTCTGAGCAGCCTGGGCATCGCTTGGCAGCTGATTTACTTACAGGAACCGGGGCGTTTCCGCGAGCCGCGGGATGCCTGGGAAGCACAGGCGCTAGCGCCCGCCGCGGTGCGCGACAGTCTGTTTCCAGCGCGCTATCGGCGACGTGTGTTGCTGACTCATATGCGCCCTGAAGTTGCGCGCGGGCATCTCTGGCCCATACTGGGGGATGCGAGTTGCAACCGGGTTTTGGGTTACCGCAACCGTGGCGGTACCTTGGACGAGGCGGGCATGTTGTTCGCCAACCAGGCGACCTGGGCACATGCCCTGCAAGCGGTCGCCGAGGTACTGGCGGTTGCGCCACAGGCGCTGTTGCAAGACGATGAACGGGCGGCATTGGCCGGTCGAGGCAACCCCGAATGCCTGCGCTGAAACACGCGGTGCAGGCTTCTGCAACAAGATAGGCCAAAGGGGCGAACCCCGATGGCGGGAAGGGAGGGCAGGTATGCCTAAGTTGGTACTGGAGATCGACCCGACACTGCACCGCCTGCTGCAACAGGCCGCGCGCAATAATCAATTGAGCCTGGAAAACGAGTGCTTGCGGCGCCTCGAGGGCGGTACCAGGCGATCGCGCCATATGGAAGCCCTGCTCGCCGAGTTGCGGGTGGGCGAGGCACAGCGGCGAGCCCAGGGCGAAGGCTGAAGCCGACTATTGGCCGCAGTCGCTTCTGGCGAAACGCTCGTTGGTTACCGGCAGATTGGTCTTGTATTCGGTGAACTCGTAGCGCAGTACCGCGCCGCGGGCCAATAGCTGGCGGTAGCCCGGGTTACTGCACACGCTTTTGGCCAATTGGGCGCGCACGCTATCCGGGTTGCCGCGCATTTGCGCGGCGTGCTGGGGGCGTACGCTCAGGTGATTGACCAGCGAATGGCCGTCGACGCTGTAGCCCTGGTCGAGAATATCCTCGTTAATCGCGCGCGGCGTGCCGACGCTGCTTTCTTTCGCCACTCGCTCGAGCAGTTTGCTCAATTCGAAATCCTTCAATGACTCGGCATGGCTGAACAACGGCAGGCTCAGGGCCAGGGGCAGGGCGATCAAGCGCAACATGGGACTCTCCGTAATCAATTCGAACCTTCGACCGGGTTGCCCCGGCCGTGGTTCAGCAGGGGGCCATCTTACGTGCCTGGCGGGGCAGATCGTAGCCCGTAATTGGCCATGACACTCCGGGGCCGGGAAACAGACGCTGCGATTCCATCGCGTGCGCCGAATGGCATGCTCACAGCCGGCGCGCCTTTGTTAGACTGCGCGGCTGGCCGTTTCAGGATTAACCATGCACTCCCTTCTCCCAGGCGAAGCCTTGCCATGAGCCATGCCGTCGCCCGTTTACGCGCAAGCCGTCTTGCCACCAGCAAAAAGCCGTTTTTGGCCCGTGGCTGCAGAGCCCTAAGGTGCCAGGGTTGTCGTCTGGTGCCGAGCCACTGCGTGTGCGCCTGGCGCCCGCGGATCGCCGCGCAATCGGCGGTATGCCTGCTGATGCACGATGTCGAAGCGCTCAAACCGAGCAATACCGGCTGGTTGATCGCCGACGTAGTGGCCGATACCTCGGCATTCGGCTGGCTGCGCACGGTGGTGGATCCGGCCTTGCCGGCTCTACTCGGCGACCCGCAATGGCAGCCTTATCTGGTGTTCCCCGGCGAATATACGGCGCCCGAACGGGTCGTCAGCGAGGTGGCGGTTGCGCCCGGCAAGCGGCCGTTGTTCGTGCTGCTCGACGCGACCTGGTCCGAGGCGCGCAAGATGTTCCGCAAGAGCCCCTACCTCGATAGCCTGCCGGTACTCAGTTTGCAGCCGGAGCAGTTGTCGCGTTACCGCCTGCGCCGCTCCAAGCGCGACGATCACCTATGCACGGCGGAGGTCGCCGCGCTCTGCCTGGAGCTGGCTGGCGATCAGCGCGCGGCCGACGGTCTGAATGCCTATCTGGATGTGTTCAGTGAGCATTACCTGGCCGCCAAGGCGCCCCGTGCGATCGATTTGGACGATGAGTTGCATCGTCGTTTGCAGGCCTTCTTGTAGTAAAGGCGCGCGTCGAACAGGGCTTCGCCTTATCCGTCCTACGACACCTTTCTCGGCCATAGCTGCGCCACCAGCATGCCGCCGAACATCAGCGCGCAGCCGATATAGCCGCGTAGATCCAGGCTTTCGCTGAGGAACCAGGCCCCCGCCAACGCGGCGAATACCGCTTCGAGCGAGAGAATGATCGCCGCATGGGAGGCGATCGCATGCTTCTGCGCGACCACCTGCAGGGTGAAGCCGATGGCCACGCCGAACAGGCCGCCATAAAGAATCGCCGGCGCGGCGCTGAGAATCATGGCCAATTGGATTTCTTCGAAGAACAGCGCCAACAGCAAGCTGACCAGCGCGCACGTAACGAACTGCACGATAGCCAGGCGCAGAGGGTCGTGGCGCCGGGCGAAGAAACCGACCATCAGTACATGCACGCCCCAAACGAAAGCGCCCGCCAACTGCAACCAATCGCCGGAGGCCACCTGGAAATCTTCGCCGACGCTGAGCAGAAACATGCCGACCACTGCCAGCGAGGCGCCGAGCCAGATGCCCAAGCCGGTCTTGTGGCCGATAAACAAGCCGAGCAGCGGCACGATGATCACGTACAGGCCGGTGATGAAGCCGGAGTTGGTGACGCTGGTGAACAGCAAGCCGACTTGCTGCAAATTGATTCCCAATGCCAGCGCCAGGCCCATCAGGCCGCCGCCCAGCAACAGGTGGCGGTTCAATGGCGGCGGTGCCTCGGCCGAGCCGCGCTGTTCGAGCAGCGGCAATAATGGCAACAGAACCAGGACCGCCAAGCTGAAGCGTAAACCGCTGTAGAGAAACGGCCCGATCGAATCCATGCCCAGCCGTTGGGCGACAAAAACCGTGCCCCAGATCATCGCCGTCGACAGCATCAACAGATCGGCGCGTAACGCTTGGCTCCGCATACGAACAACTCCTGAAAAACCAAGGTGCGCACTGTGCAGCAAAGCGTTGCGCTTGACCACTCGGTCATGGCTCGGCATGCTTGGCGCCGACTAGCAGGCTGTTGAAAAACTACCTGCGTTGCCATCGCGGCGTTAAAAACAGGCTCAAAATGCTCATTTACAGCTCGTAAACTCCGCCTTTTCGCCTGTTTTTGCCTTGCGCTGGCTGCCTCGTCTACGCTTTTCAACGGCCTGCTACGGCGCATTTATGACGATGCACTAACCTGAGTTGGTACTGGCCTCCGTTCGGTATCGGCAGCGCAGTCGTAGCTAATCTAATAACAACAACAGGGTCTGCCATGGCCGTTTACGAAATCCTGATTGCCGACGATCATCCGCTGTTTCGCAGTGCCTTGCAGCAGGCCTTGACCCTGGGGTTGGGGCCCGAGGTCAATTTGGTGGAGGCCGCCAGTATCGCCGAGCTGGAAACCTGCCTGGCGCAGAAGTCGGATTGGGACCTGGTGCTGCTCGACTTGAATATGCCGGGTGCCTACGGTTTTTCCGGTTTGGTGCTGTTGCGTGGGCAATATCCCCAGGTGCCGGTGGTGATGGTCTCGGCGCAGGAAGACGCCGCCGTGGTGGCGCGTTCGCGCGAGTTCGGCGCCAGCGGCTTCATTCCCAAATCCAGTACCTTGGAAGTCATTCAACAGGCCGTTCGGGGCGTGCTCGATGGCGATGCCTGGTGGCCGCGGCAGACCGAGGAAACCGCCAATGTTTCCGCCGAGGCCAAGGCGGCGAGCGCCGGTTTGGCCAGCCTGACCCCGCAGCAGTTCCGGGTGTTGACCATGGTCTGCGACGGCCTGTTGAACAAGCAGATCGCCTATGAACTGAGCGTCTCCGAGGCGACGGTCAAGGCGCATGTCACGGCGATTTTCCGCAAGCTGGGGGTGCGTACCCGTACGCAGGCGGCGTTGCTGTTGCAGCACCTGGAATCGATACCCGCGACTTGATGGAAATATCTGGCAGTGCAGCCCGGTGATGGCGTAGCCTGCCGCCCCTCATGTTTAATGGGTCCGATTTCATGTCGCCATTCAAAGGCCAGACCGGCCTTAAACGCATCTTCAATGCCGCGGGCTATTCACTGGATGGCTTGCGCGCCGCCTTTACCGGCGAGGCCGCCTTTCGCCAATTGCTGTTGATCAATCTGTTGCTGATCCCCCTGGCGTTCTATTGCGACGTCAGCCGGGTCGAGCGCGCGCTGATGATCGCGGTGTGCTTGCTGGCGCTGATCGTCGAGTTGCTCAACTCTGCCGTCGAGGCGGCCATCGACCGCATTTCCCTGGACCTGCACCCCTTGTCGAAATCCGCCAAGGACATGGGCAGCGCCGCACAATTGGTCTCCCTGACCCTGATCGGCAGCGTCTGGCTGGTGATTCTGCTGGATGTTCCGGCGAGCTGAGCCGCGCAGACTCAGGCAATGGTCGGCAACACGATTTCGTCGCTGCGCCTGACGTTGGCGGTCAGTGCGCGGCACAGTTCGATGAATTCGCGCATGGCGGCGGTCTGGTACTTCTGTTTATGCCAGATGAAGTAGAACTGCCGGCGCAGATCCAGTTCGGGCGTTTCCACGGCGACCAGGCTGCCGCGGCGGAAGGCGTCGCGTAGCGCCAGGCGCGAGATGCAGCCGATCCCCAGGCCGGATTCCACGGCACGTTTGATCGCTTCGGTATGTTCCAGCTCGAGGCGGATATTCAGCGCACGCGGATGATGACGCATGGCCTGATCGAAAGTCAGGCGGGTCCCCGAGCCTTGCTCACGGAGAATCCAGGCCTCGCGGGTCAACTCGTCCAAGGTCGCTTCGCCACGCTTGGCCAGGGCGTGTTGCGGGGCGCAGAACACCACCAGTTCGTCCTCGACCCAGGGCTGCACCTCAAGGTCCGGGTGCTGACAGTCACCCTCGATCAGGCCCATATCCAACTCGTAATGAGCGACCTGCTGCACCACATAGGCGGTGTTGTGCACCTGCAGTTGCACCCGACACTCCGGGTGGCGCTGCATGAAGTTGCCGATCAGCAAGGTCGCCAGGTAGTTGCCCACCGTCAGGGTGGCGCCGACGTTGAGCGAGCCGAAGCCGCTCTTGCCGCCCAGCAGCCGCTCGATCTCCTTGGCCTGGTCGAGCAGGGCCACCGCCTGGGGCAGTAGTTGCGAGCCCAGGGCGTTGAGAATCAGGCGCTTGCCGGCGCGGTCGAACAGTTGGCAATCGGTTTGCCGCTCCAATTCGCTGAGCGAAGTGCTGGTGGCCGATTGCGACAAGGCCAGCGAATCCGCCGCGCGCGAGACGCTTTCCTGCTGGGCCACGGCGACGAAGACCTGCAGTTGTCTGAGGGTAAATTTCATATCTATATAACCGATAACCCATATCTTGATAATCAACTTAACAGATATTAGTCGCCCGTTTAAAATTCCTCCAACCGAACAGCCTGGCAATTCTCGAGGAACCCGCATGAGCAACCTGAATGTCGAGCGTGTAATCAGCGTCCATCACTGGAACGACACCTTGTTCAGCTTCAAAACCACCCGCAACACCGGGCTGCGTTTCGAGAACGGTCAATTCGTGATGATCGGCCTGCAGCAGGAGAATGGTCGTCCGTTGATGCGTGCCTATTCGATCGCCAGCCCGAACTACGAAGAGCACCTGGAGTTCTTCAGCATCAAGGTGCAGGACGGTCCGCTGACCTCGCAGCTGCAGCACCTCAAGCCCGGCGACGAGCTGATGGTCAGCCGCAAGCCCACCGGCACCCTGGTGCTCGACGATCTTCTGCCGGGCAAGCACCTGTATCTGCTGAGTACCGGTACCGGCCTGGCGCCGTTCATGAGCGTGATCCAGGACCCGGAAACCTACGAGCGCTACGAGAAAGTCGTGCTGGTGCACGGTGTGCGCTATGTCAACGAAGTGGCGTACCGCGAGTTCATCACTGAACACTTGCCGCAGAACGAGTACTTCGGCGAAGCGCTGAAAAGCAAGCTGATCTACTACCCCACGGTGACCCGCGAGGAGTTCGAAAACCAGGGCCGGCTGACCGACCTGATGCGCAGCGGCAAGCTGTTCCGCGATATCGACCTGCCGCCGATCAATCCGCAGGACGACCGCGCGATGATTTGCGGCAGCCCGAGCATGCTCGACGAGACCAGCGCGGTACTCGACAGTTTCGGTCTGAAGGTTTCCCCGCGCATGGGCGAGCCGGGTGATTACCTGATCGAGCGCGCCTTCGTCGAAAAATAACCAGCCCCACTCGCAGAAAACTGAATGCCGCTCACTCGAACAAAGTGAGCGGCATTTTTGTTCGTGCCAGCCTCGTAGCCCGACTGCAATCCGGGAAGATTTATCGCCGGCCTGCGGGCTACAACGGGGCGTCGCAGTCCAGATATTGTCCCTGCCCCAGTTGATAGCGATTGCCGCCGTTCTTCTTCGCCAGGTACATGGCGTTGTCGGCCTGGTGGAGCAGTTGTTGCGAGTCCGCGGCGTGTTGGGGGTAGAGGGCGATGCCGATGCTCGGCAGTACCCTTTGGCTTTGGCCTTGAATGTCGAAGGGTTGGTTGAGCGCCTTGCGGATTTTCTCGGCGATCATGGCGGCGTGGTCGGGCGAGCGGAAATCTTCGAGCAATACCACGAACTCATCTCCGGCAAAGCGCGCGACCGTATCCATGGCGCGCAGGCACTGCTGGATGCGCTCGGCGACCAATTGCAGCAACAGATCGCCGGCGGCGTGGCCGAGGGTATCGTTGACCTGCTTGAACTTGTCCAGATCGAGAAACAGCAGGGCCAGCTGCAACTGCTCGCGTTGCGCCCTGGCCAGAGCGAGTTGCAGGCGATCGGACAGCAGCGCGCGATTGGGCAAGCCGGTGAGCTGGTCGTACTGCGCCATGAATTGCAGATGGCTGATCATCTGCTGGCGCTCGATGGCCGTCGCCACCTGGGTGGAGACGAACTGCAGCAGCTCTTTGTCCTTTTCTGCGAGCGAATGGCTTTGCACGATCAAGGCGCCAATGGTGCCCTGGTGCGAATTGAGCGGCACACCCAGCCAATAGAGCGAGTCGAAATGCAGCTTGCGCAGGTGTTCGGGTTGTTGCGCGAGGGTTTCCGCCGAGAGCAGCAGGGTTTTCCCGCTGCGAATCACCTCAGTACCGAAGACTTCCGCATCCGGGGCGTACGCCGCCGATGCTTGCTGGCGCTCGTCTGCACGGTAGGGAAAGCTCAATTCACCGGTTTGCTGGTTATGCAGCACGACGGAAAAATGGATCGCGGGCAGCAGCTCGCCGACGATCATATGCACCTGTTGAAACAGCCCAGGTAGATCGGTGGTCGAGTGCGCGGCTTCGGAAATCGCAAAGAGCGCGGCTTGCAAGGATTCGCTGCGTTTGCGCTCGCTGATGTCGTGGGCCACGGCAATCCGTACTTGGTCCTCTTCCGACCAGCGTGCGGACCAGAGGATATGCACGATCTGGCCGTCCTTGCGCAGGTAGCGGTTCTCGAAGTTGGGTTTGCTATTGCCCGACATGATGTCGCGTGCGGCTTGCAGGGTTCTTTCGCGGTCCGGCGGGTAGACCATATCGATCATGACGCGGCCGATCATTTCATCGGCGCTGTAGCCAAAAACGCGCTCGCAAGCCGGGCTGGCGAAGACGAAATATCCTTCTTTGTCGACGACGCAAATGGCATCGAGGAGCAGATCGACAAGGTTGCCTGGTTGGAGGTAAGTCTTGTTTTTCATTCGGATGCTTCTATTGGCGGTGCCTGAGCGGCGACGGCGCTTCCCAGCAAGGCTTATGAACCTACCTTAGCCTGTCGCCATGATGCGTGAGCAAACAATCGTGTGATTTTTTTGCTGCATCGGCACGGCTGCGTCGATCCCCGTAGCGCATCGTCGCCCGTGGCTCGTCCCTCAGGGCTTGGCCGGCCGCTGAAGATCGCTTGGTTGAGCGGCGCGGCGTCAGGTTGCCGCCACCACTTCCAGTACGCAAATCAGCCCCGGCTGCGGGTAATGCCAACGCACATCGATATCCCAGAAATCCGCGCCATAGTGGCGTTCGGGGCTTGGGCGCTGATAGGCCGGGCGCGGGTCCTGGGCCAGGCACTGCTCGATCAGTTCGACCAGGGGCTCGCCCAGGCGCTGGCCATGGCTGTGCGCCTGGCGCAGGGCGGCGTCTTGCCAGGTGACTTCGATCAGCGTCGGGGCGCTGTCGGCGATGCGGTTATAGGCGCCGGCGATGCTGTCGGCATAAGGCACGTAAGGCTTGATATCCAGCACCGGGGTGCCGTCGAGCAAGTCGATACCCGAGAGCCAGAGTTTGCCGGGCTCGACTTGGTCCAGCTTGACCACCGATTGGCCGATGCCATTCGGCCGATGCGTAGCGCGGGTGCTGAATACGCCGACCGATTGGTTGCCGCCCAAGCGCGGCGGGCGCACTTTCAGCCGCGGTTTGTCTTCCAGGGCTTGGTGAAAGACGAACAGCAGCCAGACATGGCTGACCTGATCCAGGCCCTGCACTGCCTCGCCACTGTCGAAGGGCGGGAGCAGCTCCAACACGCCGCGGGCTGCCGGTGCCAATTGCGGCTGGCGCGGTATGGCGAACTTCTCCTTGAAACAGGAGCGGACGAAACCGATGGGCGAGACGGAGTAGGACATGGGGGGCGGTCGACGATGGCGGGGTGGTCATCTTACCCGCATTGGCTGCCGGCCTTAAGGCTTGCGCCACACGTCAGGGGTTCTATGGCACCTGACCAAGCAGCAACAGGCTCCAGACGATCAACGACAGCCCGGTCAGGCGGCCGATCCAGGGGCCCAGGGGCAGGGTCTTTTCCAGCAGTACATAGACGGCGATCAGCGCCACCCAGAGCAGGTTCATCACCCCGACCACGAACAGCAGGCCCATCAGCGCCCAGCAGCAGCCCAGGCAATAAGCCCCGTGGGCCAAACCCATGCGCCAACCGCCGAGTATTCCGGACTGCCAATAGCCGAGGAGAAAATGCAGCGGCCCGCGGCAGTGCTCCAGGCAGGCCGCTTTGTTCGGCAACCACTGGTAGATGCCGGCAGCCAGCAGCAGGCCGGCAGCCAGCGCGGTGCTGGTGCTGCGCATCTCGTGGCTGTTGAGCAGGGCGAGCTGTTCCAGGGCCCACTGCAGCGCCGTGGCCAGCAGAGCGAAACCGACCCAGACGCAGACATAGGCGGCGCAGAACAACGCCAAGGCCAGATGGCGGCGCGCCGTCGGTAGGCGCTTGCGCAGAATCTGCTGGTAGAGTAGCAGCATGGGCAGGGCGCTGGGCAACATCATGCCGACCATCATCACCGCCCACATGGCGAACATCAGCAGGGCATCGTCCGCGCTCCAGGGCATCGACATGCCCGCCATCGCGGCGTCGGCCATACCGCCGGGGGCGCTCATGCTGTTGGCCATCCGCTGCAATGCCAGCCACGCCAGGGCGATCAGCGCGAGCAGACACATGAGCAACAGCAGCTGTTCGCCGCTCAGCCGCCTGTGCGCTGCCGTGATCGGCAACAGGCTCATCCTCAGGACTCTATGCCATGGCCGGTAAAGTTCACATGGGCCAGATGGCTATGGCTGTCGCGGGACTGCAGCTTGAGCGCCGCCTGGGTCTGGAAGGTTCCACTGGCCACCTCCGCCTCGATGAACTCGAAGCCCTCGGGCAGCGTTATGCGGGCGCGTTGGGGCGCACCGTTGACGGGGTTGCGGATAGGTTCGCCGCTGGCCTGCAGCACCCCTGGGATATCCAGGTGGGCCAGGCGTCGATCGACGTCGAGGGAGAGCGTGATGGGTACGAACAGTGGCTCGAACACCTCGCTCAGGGTGGTGCTGAAAACCTGGAATACATTGGCGCCCACGTCGCTTTCCTGACCGGAAAGGATCGTCAGCAGCGCCTCGCGCTGCGCCTCGTCGGCGCGTTCGTCGATAAACACCTGACAGCTGCCATTGCCTTTATGAATGGCCTCCGGCCAGGAAAAGGTCGCGGCCCAGCACAGGCCATCGAGCGCCACCTGTTTGAAATGCCCGTGTTCTATGCGCATCGCCGTGACCGCCTGGCAGTTGCCGTGGGTCGGTGGCGAGCTGAATTGGCAGGGGCAGCCCCAGTTGCAGTTGCAGGAAACGAATTCGACGCCCTGCATGCGCCAGTCAGCGATGGCCATGATCGACCTCCGTCCACCCGGTGACGAAATGAACTACTGCTCAACCAATTTACGCCGACGGAGGCAAAGGCAGCGGACAGCCGACCAAAGGTCAGGCTGCCCGCGCTGGCCATCAGAGGTGGAAGCCGCCATCGATGGGGATGATGGTCCCCGTCATATAGGCGCCGGCGCTGCTCGCCAGGCTGATCGCCAGGGCGGCCATTTCTTCCTCGCGGCCCCAGCGCTTCATCGGGATCAGTGCGCAATCTTCGGCCATGGCCGCATCGTCCTGGGCGATGAACTGGGTCATCTTGCTCGGGAAACGTCCGGGGGCGATCACATTGACGTTGATGTGCTGGCCGACCAGCTCGCGGGCGAGCATGCGCGAGAGCTGATGCAGTGCCGCCTTGCTCGGACCGTAGGCATAGGCGTCTTCGCCGTGGGAGGTGATGCCGGCCACCGAACCGATGTTGATCACCCGCGCCGGGCTGGCGGCGCTGCCGGCCTTGCGCAGCAGCGGCAGCAACTGCTGGATACAGCTGAACACCGAGGTCACGTTGAGTTGCATGACCTTTTCCCAGCCTTTTGCCGGGTAGCTTTCCAGGGGCGCGCCCCAGGTGGTGCCGGCGTTGTTGACCAGAATATCCAGGCTGTCGATTTTTTCCGCCAGCTGCGCGGCCAGGACCTGCACGCCTTCTTCGCTGGCCAGGTTGGCGGCCATGCCGTGGCAGGTGCCGAAGGCCGAGAGTTCGGCGGCGGTCTGCGCGCAGGCTTCGCCATCGCGAGCGCAGACATAGACAGTGGCGCCGGCTTCGAGAAAGGCTTTGGCGATCATCTTGCCGATGCCGCGGCTGCCGCCGGTGACCAGGGCGGTGCGGCCTTGCAGGGAGAAGTAAGGGTGCATGGCGAATCCTTTTGACGGGTGAGTGCCATTACCCTAATCGCCCGATGGCCGCCCGGCAGTCATTATCGCGTTTGGAAATACGCGGTTATGCACCGGGGCTCGCGTAGGGGCGCGTGCGAACTTAGCCGCGTACCCGCAACGTCAACCCTTTAAGGAAATTGCGCAGAAACTGATCGCCGCAGGTGCGGTAGTTGCTGTGGCCGAACTTGCGGAACAGCGCACTCATCTCCGGTTTGGATACCGGAAAGTCGACGCTGTGCATGATCGCGTGCATGTCGTCTTCTTTCAGCTCGAAGGCCACTCGCAGCTTTTTCAGCACCATGTTGTTGGTCACCGGCAGTTCGAAGGGCTGCGGCGGGCGGCTGTCGTCTTTACCGCGTTTGAAGTACACCAGACCGTCGAGAAAGTGCGCCATCAGCTCGTCGTCGCAGGCCACGAAGCCGTCCTCGTCTTCCTTCTTCAGCAGGGCGTCGAGTGCTTCCAGTTCGATCTCCTTACCGCTGAGCTGAATGATCGCGGCCAACTGCGCATCGTTGACGTCGAGGGTGTAGCGCAGGCTGCGCAGTACATCGTTGTTGAGCATGGAAGTGTCCTGAAAGGGCCGGCCTGCTAAGACGCCGGCTTGAAAAATAAGGGATTAGAAGCGTTCTTTGCCGGCGAGATAGCGCCATTGGCCGGGCTGGACCTTGGACAAGGGCACGCCGCCGATGCGGATGCGCTTCATGCCCAGCACCTTGAGGTCGACGCTGTTGCACATGAAGACGATCTGCCCGGGCAGCGGGTTCTTCAAGGCGAAGCGCAGGCGGGTTTCGTTCTGCCAGCTGACCTTGCACGGCGGCAGGGCGGTGCCGTTGAACACCAGCCCGTGGTTGAGGCGTTTCAGCTGGCTGGAGCTGAGCGTGCCTATCACCTCGACCACGTATTCCTGTTCCAGCTTGCTCAGGTCTTCCTTGAGCTTGCGCTCGATGCGCCAATCCTGAGTCAGCACGTGCAGACCGTCGGCACCCGCTTGCAGCGGGATGCAGGTGTTCAGGCGGAGAAAGTGGCTGCGCAGCGTGCGGATGCCCGAAGCGTCTTCCGGCCAGTGGCTGGCAGGGCCGACCGACTCCGCGGCGCGATCGGGAAAGTGCCCGGAGGGTACATGGAGCAACAGGGTGACCGGTTCGAGCGGCTCCGCCACGGCATCGGGATGCAGTTCGACGCGTTGATCCAGTACCTTGAACTGCGGCGCCTCGACGACCTCGCCGTCGACCGTCACCCAGCCGCCCTCGATGTAGAGTTCGGCCTCGCGGCGCGAGCAGCCGGTCATCTCTATCAGGCGTTTGGACAGGCGTATCGGCTCGGTCATGGAAGCGGTCATCGATTTGAAAGGGCAGCCATTGTAACTGGCCGGCCCAATGGATGGGGGAGAGGATAAAGGCGCGTCAGGCTATCAGGCCTGTGCGCGCATCTATCCCGGATTGCGCCGAGGCTTATACGGGCTACAAAGCCCGCGTTGGTAGGGCTGACATGGCTCAGCCTTGTCAGCCGCTGGCATCCGCATGGTGGACAAGCCTTCGGCATGTCCACCCTACGAGTCCGTAGACCTTGCAGATGAACATAGGATTTATCGCGCTCGTAGCCCGGATAAGCGCCAGCGTAATCCGGGATTGTTCTCCAGGTTGCAGCGCATTTGCGGTTTATCCGGGTTACATCACTTAATCGCCGTCCGCCGTGTAGGGTGGATCGGGGCGCGTAGCTGACGCTTTTTCATCCACCATCGAGGTTTGGTGGATGGATGAAGCGCCATCCACCCTACGGCCTCATAGATCTTGCACATAAACACAGGATCTACGAATGGGTGGCTTTTAACCGCCCAGATAAGCGTCGCGCACTTTTGGATCGTTCAACAGATCGTGGCCGCTGCCCTGCATGACGATCCGGCCGTTCTCCAGCACATAGCCGCGGTCGGCCAGCTTGAGCGCCTGGTTGGCGTTCTGCTCGACCAGGAACACGGTCACGCCGTCCTTGCGCAGCTGTTCGATGATGTCGAAGATCTGCTGGATAATGATCGGTGCCAGACCCAGGGACGGCTCGTCGAGCAGCAACAGCTTGGGCTTGCTCATCAGCGCGCGGCCGATGGCGAGCATCTGCTGTTCGCCGCCGGACATGGTGCCGGCACGCTGAGTCAGGCGCTCCTGCAAACGCGGGAACAGGTGCAGGACCTTGGCCATTTGCTCCTGGAACTCGTCCTTGGAGGTGAAGAAGCCGCCCATCGCCAGGTTTTCTTCCACGGTCAGGCGCGCGAACACGCGGCGGCCTTCCGGCACCACGGCGATGCTCTTGCGCATGATCTCCGGCGTCTCCTGGCCGACCAGTTCCTCGCCCTGGTAGCGGATGCTGCCCATGGCCGCTTGCGGCGAACCGCAGAGCGTCATCAGCAGGGTCGATTTACCGGCGCCGTTGGCGCCGATCAGGGTGACGATCTCGCCCTGGCGGACTTCGACACTGACATCGTGCAGCGCCTGGATCTTGCCATAGAAGGTGGAAACATTGTCGAAATACAGCATCACGCTTCCCCCAGGTAGGCTTTGATCACGTCCGGGTTGGCGCGGATCTGCTCCGGCGTGCCATCGGCCAGGGGCGTGCCCTGGTTGATCACATAGATATGGTCGGAAATGCTCATGACCAGTTTCATGTCGTGCTCGATCAGCAGCACTGTGACGTTGTGCTCGTCGCGCAGCACGCGGATCAGCGCCTTGAGGTCGTCGGTTTCCCGCGGGTTGAGGCCGGCGGCCGGCTCGTCGAGCATCAGGATGCTCGGGCGGGTCATCATGCAGCGGGCGATTTCCAGGCGGCGCTGCTGGCCGTAGGCCAGGGTGCC
This sequence comes from uncultured Pseudomonas sp., assembly GCF_946886105.1. The sequence goes on from NZ_CAMPHV010000018.1 coordinate 24,221, forward strand.
GGCCGGGCGGTTGGCGAACTCGGTCAGGTTGACCCGCTCCAGCCAATGCGCAGCGAACTCCATCGCCTCGCGCTCGCTCTTGCGGAATGCCGGGGTCTTCAGCAGGCCGGACAGGTAGTTGGTGTTGAGGTGGCGGTGCTGCGCCACCAGCAGGTTTTCCACCGCGGTCATGTCCTTGAACAGACGCACGTTCTGGAAGGTGCGCACCACGCCTTTGCGGGCGATTTTGTGGCCCGGCAGGCCTTCGATCTGCTCGCCGTTAAGGCGGATATTGCCACTGGTGGGCCGATAGAAACCGGTCAGGCAGTTGAACACCGTGGTCTTGCCGGCGCCGTTCGGGCCGATCATCGACACCACTTGTTTTTCGTTGACGTTCAGGCTCACCCCGTTGACGGCCAGCAGGCCGCCAAAACGCATGGATAAGCCGCTTACTTCGAGAATAGGGCGGCTCATTGTTTCAGCTCCAGGTGGGGGCGCTGCATGGGCAACAGGCCCTGCGGACGCCAGATCATCATCAGCACCATCAGGGCGCCGAACATCAGCATGCGGTACTCGTTGAATTCCCGTGCCAGTTCCGGCAACAGAATCATCACGATGGCCGCGAGGATGATCCCCAACTGCGAGCCCATGCCGCCCAATACGACGATGGCGAGGATGATCGCCGACTCGATGAAGGTGAACGATTGCGGGCTGACCAGGCCTTGGCGCGCGGCGAAGAAACTGCCGGCGAAACCGGCGAAGCAGGCACCGATGGTGAAGGCCGAAAGCTTGATCACCGTGGGATTCATGCCCAGTGCACGGCAGGCGATTTCGTCTTCGCGCAGGGCTTCCCAGGCGCGGCCGATCGGCATGCGCAGCAGGCGGTTGATCACGAACAGGGTCAGCAATACCAGCAGCAGGGCGATCAGATAGAGGAAGATCACCTTGTTGATCGAGTTATAGGCGATGCCGAAATACTCGTGGAAGGTCTGCATGCCCTCGGCGGCTTTACGGTCGAACGACAGGCCGAACAGCGTCGGTTTGGGGATCGAGCCGATGCCGTTGGGGCCGCCGGTCAACCAGGTCATGTTGTTCAGCAGGATGCGGATGATCTCGCCGAAGCCCAGGGTAACGATCGCCAGGTAGTCGCCGCGCAGGCGCAGTACCGGGAAACCGAGCAGGAAGCCGAAGGTCGCGGCCATCAGGCCGGCGATCGGCAGGCAGATCCAGAAGCTCAGGCCGAAGTAGAACGACAGCAGCGCATAGCTGTAGGCGCCGACCGCGTAGAAGGCCACGTAGCCGAGATCGAGCAAGCCGGCCAGGCCGACCACGATGTTCAGGCCGAGGCCGAGCATCACGTAGATCAGGATAAGGGTGGCGATATCCACCGCGCCACGCGAACCGAAGAACGGCCAGGCCAGGGCGACCAGCACCAGGCCGAGAATGATCCAGCGCTGGGTCGAGGGCTCCGTCAGCATTTCGCTGGCTTTACCCGGCATGCTCGGCAGCTTCGGGACCTGGCTCCAGGCGGCGCTGAAGTGGCCACGGAACAGTTGCCAGAAAAACATGGCGATCGCACAAGCGGCGATGGTCCAGAGGATCGCCGGGCTGGCGCCCTCGACTTGCAGCTTGATACCGATGGTGGACAGCTTCAGGCCCAACACCGGGTAGGCCACCGCCAGCACCAGCAAGGCGCTGAAAATGGCTGTCTTGAGATTTTTCGTCATGACCGAACTCATACTTTTTCAACCTCCGGACGGCCGAGGATGCCGGTCGGGCGGAACAGCAGCACCAACACCAGCAGGCTGAAAGCCACGACGTCCTTGTACTGGTCGCCGAAGATGTCGGCGCCGAAGGCTTCGGCCACGCCCAGTACCAATCCGCCGAGCACGGCGCCCGGAATACTGCCGATGCCGCCGAGTACCGCGGCGGTGAACGCCTTGATCCCGGCGAGGAAGCCCAGGTGCGGGTTGATCACGCCGTATTGCATGCCCAGCAGCACCGCGGCCACGGCGGCCAGGGTGGCGCCGATGACGAAGGTCAGGGCGATGATGTTATTGGTGTTGATGCCGAGCAGGTTGGCCATCTTCAAATCTTCGGCGCAGGCGCGGCAGGCACGGCCCAGGCGCGAACGCGAGATGAACAGGGTCAGGCCGACCATGACGAGGAAGGTGACGACGAAAATCAGCACCTGCATATAGGAAATCACCACGCCGTTCATGGTGCTTTCGCCGAACACGAAATTGCCCGGCAGCAGGTTGGGAATGGCTTTGTCCTTGGAGTCCTGGGCGAGGAGTACCTCGTTCTGCAGGAAGATCGACATACCGATCGCCGAAATCAGCGGGATCAGGCGGTTGCCGCCACGCAGCGGGCGATAGGCGACCCGTTCGATGCTGTAGCCATAGGCGCTGGCGACGATGATGCTGGCGGCGAAGGCCGCGATCATCACGAGGGGCAAACTGTCCAGGCCGAACATGGCCAAACCGGCGATCACGATGAAGGCTACGTACGAGCCAATCATATAGACCTCGCCGTGGGCGAAGTTGATCATGCCGATGATGCCGTAAACCATGGTGTAGCCGATGGCGATTAGGGCATAGGTGCTGCCGACGGTCAGGCCGTTGATCAGCTGTTGTAGGTAGTGATACAGATCAGGCATTGCCTAACTCCTGGGTTGTCACGCACGTCGGCGCTTGTGGCGCAGCATGAAACCGGGATTCTTCTAATAAACAAAACCCACTGCGGTTGCAGTGGGCTTTGGGTTCAGGCGGGAAGCCGCTATCAGTTCATCGGGGCTTCGGTCTTGGTGCCATCCTGGTGCCATTCGTAGACGACGAAGCTGAAATCTTTCAGGTCGCCTTTTTCGTCGAAGGCCAGGGTGCCGGTGGGGGTGTCGAAGCTATTGGCGCGCAGGGCTGCGGCCACTTTGTCGGTGTCGGTGCTGCCAGCTTTCTCGATACCTTCGGCAATCACTTGCACGGCGGCATAGGCCGGGAATACGAACGGACCGCTGGAGTCTTCGTTCTTGGCTTTGAACGCATCGACCAGCGCCTGGTTGCGTGGGTCCTGGTCGAACGACTTCGGCAGGGTGACCAGCAGACCTTCGGAAGCCGGGCCGGCGATAGCGGAGATTTCTTTGTTACCCACGCCTTCCGGGCCCATGAACTTGACGCTCAGGCCTTTTTCAGCCGATTGACGCAGCAGCAGGCCGAGTTCCGGGTGGTAGCCGCCGTAGTAGACGAAATCCACACCGGCTTGCTTGAGCTTGGCGATCATCGCGGAGAAGTCCTTGTCGCCGGCGTTGATGCCTTCGAACAGGGCGACCTTGGTGCCTTTGGCTTCCAGGGTCTGCTTGACCGCGGTGGCAATGCCTTCGCCGTACTGCTGCTTGTCGTGGATGACCGCAACGGCCTTCGGCTTGACGTGGTCGGCGATGTAGTTGCCGGCGGTCGGGCCTTGCAGGCTGTCCAGACCGATGGTGCGGAACACCAACTGGTAACCGCGTGCGGTGATGTCCGGGCTGGTGGAAGCCGCGGTGACCATCAGAATGCCTTCGTCTTCATAGATATCGGACGCCGGCTGGGTAGAGCTGGAGCACAGGTGGCCAACCACGAACTTAACTTCGTCGTTGACGATTTTGTTGGCTACGGCAACGGCCTGCTTGGGATCGCACGCATCGTCGTAGACCACGCCTTCGAGCATCGCGCCGTCCACCCCACCGGCCTTGTTGATTTGCTCGATGGCCATCTTGGCACCGATGAACTGCATTTCGCCGTACTGCGCGACTGCGCCAGTAACGGGGCCTGCCAGACCGATCTTGATGGTGTCAGCCGCTAGCGAGTAGCTAGCAACGCCGGCCATGGCCATGGCGGCAAACAGCTTGGAAATCTGCTTAGTAGCCTTGTTCATAGTGCTCCACTCTTATTGATTTTTGATCGTTGTGGTTCTAGCGCCAATGCCGCAGAACCGAGTTGGTTTACCCGGTCATACCCCCGGCAACTGTACCGGCGCAGTGTAGAGCGCCGCTTTACACCTTGAAAAGCCGGCTGCCGAGGGCAAAACACCTAGATGTCGCTTAATTGCAATAAACGTATATAAAAACGGCGTGCCTACCAGTCGCTTCGCTTCGTCAGCAGTGGTTGCCTGAACACCGCTCGGCGCTATCATGGCGCCGACCCAAATCGACCGCCATTCAGAGCACGCCATGACTGAACAACCTAGCACCCTCTATGCCAAGCTGCTTGGAGAAACTGCACCTATTCGCTGGCAAGAGCTACAACCTTTTTTCGCCCGCGGCGCTTTATTGCTGGTCGAAGGCTCTCAGGATTTGATCGCGGTGGCTCAAGCCGTAGCGGAAAACGATCAGGGTAAGGTCGGCGACTGGTTAACCAGCGGCCAACTAAAAAAAGTCGAAGTCGCCCACGCCGAAGACCTGTTGGCCCGCGACCCACAACTATGGGCAGTGGTGGTGGCGCCCTGGGTGCTGGTGCAAGAGCGCGCCGAGGCGCCGAAAGTGCACTGATCCGGGCGCGCCTAGCCCCGGGCGAATCGGTCTAGACTGACTCCAGCCCCATACGGATCTGCGGCATACAGCGTGGGGCCATTGCCCATTACCAATAGGAGCCATCATGTTCGAGCCCGGCCATCTACACCGTGCCAACAGCATCGGCACCGCCGAGCAGCCAGTGTTCAGCATCGACCTCTACTACGAGGTGCGCCAAGACCCCGCCGAAGGCGCCATGTTGCATATGCGCATGGTCGGCGAGGTATCGGGCAAGGCGTTCGAAGAGAGCTTCGAACTGCACCGCGATACCGCCTTCAACTTCGCCAGCGTCGCCTCACGCCTGGCACAAAAACACGGCTTGCCGCCCGAGCACAGCCTGATCATGCACCGCCATGGTGAGTACGACCTGATGTTCGAAGATATCCGCGCCAAACTGGGCAGCCACAGCGGCGACCCGGTCGACCTCGATCATCTGGAGAAGGACGGTTTGTAGGCGGGCATGTGGCCCGGATGTAATCCGGGGAGTGGTTTAGCGAAGGCCGTCGGCCCGGCTTCATCCAGGCTATGAGAGCAGGCAATACCCGCGACGAAACAGCAAGTTCTGCAACGGAACAAGGCCGATAACAAGGCTGATCGATCGTAATCGATTGAACGCTTGGCCCCCGCTGCGCGAACTACAGAATGGCCAGGGCCAAGCGCCCACAACAGGCCGGATATACGAATGTAACTGCGCTGACGACAGACGCAAAAGCAAAGCTTTACTCACTGCTTGTGAGGAGAGTCCATATACAGTTGTTAGAGGTTACTCCTGTGCGGAGAAGTGCTTTTTAGCCAGCTCTTTAGCTAGCTGAAAACCTTCCTCTGTTAAATAAACGGACTCTGATTTGCCTTTTGGGTCGCTGATATAGCCTTTTTCAAATAGCTCATCCATAACGCTGAATTCAATCCGCTTCCAGACCCTGCCGTTCTCAAACTCAAACACTCCAAGCAGTGCTAGAACAACTTCCGAAATTTTCTGATCGTCGTATTTCATGGTTGTTGGCCTCAATGTCTGTGAGTAGCCTCTAGCGAAGCTGTAGAAAAACCCCAAAAACACTCTCCTCCTCAACCCTTACAGCACTTTTTTGAAGAATCAGGGCGGGTATCGGGACATGGTTGTTTTGGGGATGTTGAAGTTGCTCTGGCCAACCTATAGCGCATATCAGCGCTCTGGAGGGCATCAAGGGTGTTTTGTATGGCGCGGTAGTCATAGCCAAGCTCCGCGATTTGCCAGTTTTTCAATGTTGTGGGTGATGCAGTAGAGCTTCCATTGACCATCCACCCGTTGCCGTCCGCGCAGGCTGAAACGATCCAGGCGCTTGTTATGGCGCAGGTTGCCGAACACCGGCTCCACGGTGGCGAAGCGACGGGTGATCATCGCACGCCCGACCTCGCTGTCGATGCGTCGGCGCATGCGGGTCAGGGCATTGTCCTGCTCGGCCTTGGGCAGCAAGAATGCCACTTGGCGTGTGGCGGTTTTCTCCGGCGTACGCAGGCACTGCTTGCGCTGCAGACAGCTCAGGCAGTCGCGCAGGGCACCCTTGAACTTGATCGCCGGCTGGCCCTTGATCAGGCAGTGACTGCCGTTGCCGTACAGGGTTTTGCCGGCCGGGCAGGTGCAGGTTCTATGCACTGGATCGAAGCAGAAGTCGGCCGGGGTATAACAGCTGCCGCTTACAGGCTTGGTGCGTTTGTCCCACAGCGGGTCAGGCTTCTCGGTGTGGTGTTTCTGCCCGGCATAACGCTCGTCGCGCTTGCGGTAGCCGTTATCGGGAATGAAGGCGGTGATGCCGCGAGCCTCCAAGTGTTCCACTGCCTTACGGCTGTGGTAACCGGCATCAGCTGTCAAGCAGGTGCTGGCGCTGCGCAGTGGGCTTGTCGCTTCGATGACCGGCCCGAGCAGCGCCTGTTCTGAACCGGTGCCGTGGGCCTGGGCTTCGACGATGATCTGCGCCTTCTCGTCCACGGCGGCGACGTCGGTATAACCCTGGATCACGCCCTTGCCGGTGGCCATCTTGGCCGACTCGTTGTCGGTGCGGTTGGACAGATTGATCCGGCCCTTGGCGCCCTTGCGATCCTCGGGGTTGTCCTGGAGCCAGGCGCGCAACTGGCGGGCATCGGCCTGCAGCCGTTCTAGCTTGCGGGCCGCTCGCGCCTCGTCGTCCTCGGGCTGCTTATCACTCTGGCGTTGCCGTTCGATCATGGCTTGGGCGGCCTTTTCCATCTTCTCGGTCTGGCGCAGGAAGTCGGCGCGGGTGCCGCTTCTGGCCTTGCTGGCATTGCTCGGCAACTTGACCCCATCGATGGCGAACATCTCGCGGCCAATCAGGCCCTGCCGGTCGCAGACCACGAGTACCTGGGCAAACAGCTTGGCGGCCAGGTCGCCCATGTTGGAGACGAACTGCGCGAGGGTGGTGAAGTGTGGCTGACTGTCGCCGGAGATGGCCATGAACAGCACATGGTCGCGGCAGGCTGCTTCCATCTGGCGACTGCTGATAATGCCGCGGCTGTAGGCGAGCAGGACGATTTTCAGCAGCACGGCCGGGTCGTAGGCCGGTGCGCCCTCGACGCTGTTGCGATAGCGGGCGTGGAAGTCGGCGAGATCCAGTTCGTGATCGACCAGATAGCACAGGGCGTGCTCGAAGGTGCCGGGCAGCAACTGCTTGTCGAAGTCGATCGGTAGCAGTTTTAGTCCTTTATGAACGACTTTGAATCGAGGCATCGCCCCGCGCCTCCCTGCGATTGAATGAGGTGGAGATTATCAGCCTGGGAATTAGGTGGCAGCAGGTTTTTCTACAGCCTCAACGTATGGTTAAGGGGCGGGCTTTAGCCCGTCCCAGTGAGCGAAGCGAGCGATTTGAACCAGTTGTTATGAGTCAAACCCGAGATTTGATAGTGTTTCAGAGCTCACATTTAGCATGCTGTGAATTAAATTATTTCCATGTGCTTCCATTGCCAAGTGATCATCCGGGTCCCATTGCCCATAAGTCTCTTTGGCATGGTCAAGTTCCAATTGGCTTTTATCTAAAAATGACTGAAACTCTTTACGATGCTTTTTTCTTAGATATGGTGAGATTTTGTAACTATTGGCATGAAGAGATTTTACAAGCTCGATAACATTATTCTCTGTATTGGCCCCTGAGTCAGACATTGAAAAGGAGTCTGCATAAGTGCTGCTAAGCTCATGATGAGCAAGGAATTTAATCTTAGATATGGATTCTATTAAGAGTTCTGTTGAGGAAATTTCTTTCTCCCAGCGCCATTGCTTTCGCTTCAAGTACATAGGAAGTATAAAGCCTGATAATGCAGCGCCAGTGATTGTGCCTAGCAGAGGAAGCAAAAGTAGCAATATTGAGTTGTTCTTTTTTTTTGCTCACTAATAAAGCAATTTAATATTATTTATATGTTATATCTGGGCTCGGCAGTATGCTTTGACTCATAACGTTTGGTTAAGGGGCGGGCTTTAGCCCGTCCCAGTGAGCGAAGCGAACGATTTGAACCAGTTGTTATAGGTGTGGACCTACGCGGACTACTCAAAGTAGGGTTCACCTGTTTCAAAATAGAGATCGTAGTCTTGGCTAATACGCTTAAGTATTGGCTCAACGTCCGCCGCAAATTGAAGTGCTTGCAGCATGTCTGCTCCGTAAAAAACAGTGTCAAATCGCTTGGTGTCTAAACCCTCAAATTCAAGTTCACAGCCTGATGTTCCTGGCGAAAAATTGAATGAAACGTTGCCTTGCTGCAATAAATAAGGCTTAAACACTTTGACCGTGAGTCGGCATCTGGCTTCTTTTCCCTTTGCCGCATACTCAAGCTCACGTATTGCGATGACTTCCCTGCTCATGGCGAGTTCATACCTATAACGTTAAGTTAAGGGGCGGGCTTTAGCCCGTCCAAGTGAGCGAAGCGAACGACTTGAACTTATAGTTAGACGCGGTGGCAAGTCGGACATTAATTTTGCAGGCGACACAAACTGTAGCTCAAGCCGACCCGAAATGGTGGGCAACCAGCGTGCGGGCGTTTGCCGGCGCTGGAATGCCTTACGAGCCAAGCCTTCTGGGCCGGCGAAGGGCCCTGAGCGCCACCCGAAAATAGAATGGATGTCAGCCATTGTGCGCGCCGAAACGGACGAGGTTTGGCCCGTTTTGCAAAAGGAAAGGACAGAATTCGATATCGCGATTGTGCGGCTTGAGCACATTTTTGGTGCTTCCTTGCATATTTAAACCACCAAACTAAAAGCCGCTTCTAACGTTTGGTTAAGGGGCGGGCTTTAGCCCGTCCCAGTGAGCGTAGCGAACGATTTGAACCAGTTGTTAGACCTAGCGCATTAAGGCAGGCGGAAGACTGTGCTTGCCCAAAACCTAATGCCAGGAGCCTCGCTTTCAAAACCCTCGACTCGCACATGAATATTTTCCCAGCCTAAATATTTGACATTCATTATTTCTAAACCCATGTACGAGTGAGGAAAACCTGCGTCAATTTCTAGCTCGCAAACTCCAGTAAACCGAAGAGTACATCTTGAGTTGTTTTTTTCTAGAGTTAGATCAAGTGTTCCATAAGGCGCCTCTTCGATAGCGTAACTATATCCAACGATGTCATAGGTAGAAGGATTTTCCAAAACTTCATGGTCTGGAGCGTCCGCGAGATTGGCGCTTGAAAGAATACTCATAGACTGGCCTAACGTATGGTTAAGGGGCGGGCTTTAGCCCGTCTCAGTGAGCGAAGCGAGCGATTTGAACCAGTTGTTATGCGCACTACCACGCACAACCGTTACAGCCTTTTTTGAAATTGTAACTTTCTAACTGCTCAAGCCTGTCAAGTGTTCTGCGTGTAAGGCAGATGCTGCGACTAGAAAAAACTAGATTGTCGCTTTCCTCTCGTGGCTCGTAAAAAGTACAGTCAGCGTCTCGGAACTTTACCCATAGCCGCTGTGCGGTCACTAGGTTTTTTCTATTCTCAAGATCAAGAGAATTACTCAGCTTTGAGTATTGGTCATTTAGCTCTTTGTCCGCTTTTCTGTAAAGGTTAGAGAAACAGCCGGATATTTGTTTATAAGACATATGTTCGCCGCACTCTTTCTCTTCTGATCTCAGGTCTTGTGAATCAGCCAAAGAAGAGTTGGTGAAAATTATTGTCAGGATGAACGCTAGTGTTGTGCGCACGCTGATTCCTTGGTGTGCATAACGATTAAGCTAAGGGGCCGGCTTTAGCCGGTCCCAGTGAGCGAAGCGAACGGTTTGAGCGCATTGTTAGGTTTCTACTCTGTGTAAATGCTGCTCTTTTATTTGTATTCGAAGTATTGATATGCCCAAGCAAAATACCGCTTTTGTGTACTTTACAAAGCCTTTTGCTCTTGCCTCCCAGTCTTCTAATGAAGCTGTTTTGGGCTCTGATATTTCGGTGCGAGAGCCACGACCTTTGAACATTTCTCCTTTAAAGCTCTTGGAAGCCTCTATGCAGCATTTTATGTCTGCTACATGATCTTCAATTTCAGGCGAGAGAAAGTCTACTTTATCTGTCGAGTGTGCAAACTTGTTCCGGAGTTTTCTGATTTTACCCAAGTCATCAAATATGTCCTTGGTGATTAGTCCGAATGCATAGCAGATTAGGGCTTTTGATGAAAAGCTAGATAGGGGCCCGCTTAGGTCAAATATTTCTTTTATTTGCTTTGCTGATACGCCGTTTCTTTTGATTATGTCCTTTAGCATCTCACTCAAATCGTCTTCTAGCAGGGCTGCTGCAACAATTACGGCGCCTCGATCAGATTCGTCAATTAATTCTGGTTTTTCTTTGCTCGTGCCCATGATTAAACCTAACGTTTGGTTAAGGGGCGGGCTTTAGCCCGTCCCAGTGAGCGGAGCGAACGATTTGAACCATTTGTTAGGCTGCGGACTATTGTTGGCCATGCTTTATTTGCGCAGGGGCGCTTTCACTACTGTTTAGATTGGCGTCATCTAGATTTGGTGAAGATGCTGCGTAACGTGAGACACGGCTACGATGCCTAAACATTGCTAAGGCGAATGCGATTGGCACGCCAAAAAATACTGAAATTAGAAGTGAAAGAAAAATTGCTACGACTAGAAACTCAATTGCGGATTTAACTAACGCCCAGCGTGGCTGAGTTAGGCGAGTGACTAGTATTGGAAGGGCAATGAGGGTGCCGACGATCACTGAAATTGCCACAAACATGGGGGCGAAAAAATTAGGTGATTCCATATGACTCTCGTTTTGGACTATTTTGCCTAACGTTTGGTTAAGGGGCGGGCTTTAGCCCGTCCCAGTGAGCGAAGCGAACGGTTTGAACCAATTGTTAGAGAACCGCGCGCCGATTATTAAGTTGATGGCCAAAAGCGGTTGATATTGAAAATAGCACTGAACTCTGCAGTATAAGCACTGCTGCAAAACTGAGCTGGGACAGCTTAGTAGAGAACTCATGAGTTTGTGAACTAGCCATTGCGATTCCAAGCAAACCTAGCGCAGCGCCATAAATTGCACCTGTCACTGCACCATGCTTAATTGGTTTTTTTGTGCAAAGAAAGCCTAAAACCATGCCGGGAAGGAACCATGATAAAGAATTTATTGCCTGCCTAAATGCTGAGAAAAACGGATGAACGAAGCTTGCTGTATCGGTGTATACAAACTCGGCTGCGACTCCATGCCACTTCAAAAGAATTTTAGATGAAAATAACGCAATGGCAGCTACTGCTAAAGAAATTAAGATTGCACGTTTTTCCATGATGTTCTCTAACGTTTGGTTAAGGGGCGGGCTTTAACCCGTCCCAGTGAGCGAAGCGAACGGTTTGAACCAATTGTTAGACACCGCCACCCAAGATTTTGATTATTTCTGTACGCTCTAATAGTTCGGCTAACTCGATTGGTGTGTCGCCCTCTGAGTTTTTCACATTTTTTGCGCCTAGTGATAGGAGTAGCATCACTGCATCAGAATGGTTCTGCTCAGCTGCATAGTGCAGTGGGGTGAACCCTCTTTCTCCATGCGCATCTATATCCGCGCCAGCCTCGATTAGAATTTTTATTGCCTCGCAATCGCCCCAGCAGCTGACGATGTGAAGCGGTGTATCTCCCCAGCCATTTTATAGTGAACGGACGTGACCTTTTGGCCGTAATAGTCCGGTACTGACTCGACCTCGCTGAATATTTTTTCAAGACTGCGCATAAATATATTGCGGTTTCTAACGTTTGGTTAAGGGGCGGGCTTTAGCCCGTCCCAGTGAGCGAAGCGAACGATTTGAACCAATTGTTAGGCGTGTTTCGCATATGCGCTTGCCTGTAGTTGTGCCTCGCCTGTTACTCCGACAACTGAGCATAGCTTGCGTTGACCCACACGGAAGACAATGTAACCGACATGCTGTAAATGGCTACGTTTAGTGCAGGTAAGTTCGATGCGATGTGAAGATAACCACTTGCTGGACGCACCCGCGGTGCCAACGGCTAATAGAAAGCTAGCCCAATCTTTCTCCGTTAGGTGCGGGTGAAACTCCAGAGTGAACGATGATTCTTCCATAAACGCCTAACGTTTAGCGAAGCGGCGGCCCGCCAGGGACGTCCGCCCTGCGCGACTGGTTATGCGCTAAACGGAACCAAGCAGAAATGGTTACCACACTTTCCACCATGGCTTGCGATTTAAATTAAAAACATTATTTGCTAACTTATTTAGTGCCAGCGCCTGCTGCTCTGATAGATAGAACCAAATACTCGCTTGACCGTTGTCTTTTGGGTAAAAGTTATAGCCTGGCTGCCGGAGATCGTTCATTATTTTCTCGATGATTTCAGCATCCGCCCAGTCATTGTCTACTACCGGCTTTAATTCTCTTTTCACGCCATCGATTTCATATTGGAGCAAAGCGCGTGAACCCTCAATGTCTATACTATCTTTCAAACCCTCAATACGTTTGGACTTTCCACTTATACGATGGAATTGCTTAACGATTTCAACGTAAGAACCATTATCTTCTATCGCTTCAATATCGAAATTCCATGTTTGATCACAGATGAAACGACCCCAAGGTTCTTCTTCAATCTCTATGCCGTAAACGAATAGGATTAAATCGAAAGGAGCGCTTTCGTACTCTTCTCTCGAGTATGAAAGTAGTAGATCATCTATAGAAACGCCATCATTTAGGAACAGACCAATTTCAGACAGCTTTTCGATTTGTTCTTCAAGTTTCATTGTTGATCTCGATTTACATAACGTAGAGCTAACCGGCGCTGCGCGGCTTTATCGCGCAGCGTCCAGCGACCGAAGGGAGCGAGGTTGAGCGCCGTGTTATACATGGCTAGTTCACGGTGAACATGCTCAGCTTATGACAGAATATTGGAAGTAGGCTTTCTCTATCTACGTTGTACCGCCAAAGTGACTGTCCGAACCCCTTAATCGGATCATCCGCGTCAATGACTTGATACTCGGATTCAGTGAGCATTGAAAAGCGAATCCAATTCATCAGCCAAAACAACTTGCGCTTGCCTTCCTCTTCTTCGTTAAGTCCAAGAAGACCAAGTTGTTCGCACAGCGTCGAAAACGATATTCTCCCCAATAGGAGATTTCCAAACACATTCGGATTGATGACCTTGACGACTGCGATGAAAACAATTACAGGAACGAGTCGAAGATGATTCTCTCCTGACGTGCTGTAGATGATCGCCAAGTTTGTAAAAACTTTCTCCAACTGTCTCAGTGAAAGATTGAAATGCTGAGCCAAAGGAATCAAGCAATCAACGATATTACGATCATCGCCCCAGGTTGTAATCTCATGCAATTGAAGTAACTTCTTGATGTACAACTCAATGTCGTTGCTGTATCGGTCAGTAATCCTCTTTGGAATGGATGTTTCAACGTTAATGAATTTTTGGAGATAGGTGTGGGCGTCAATATTGCTCCCATATACGCTCCTAATCGCTTCCTCTAGTTGTTGCTTATGCATCACAAGCAGGAAGACAACATTCTTGACGGAAAAGAGGTGCTTTATCTTCTCAAGAACCTCCACTGCGAAGGAAGGCTTGCATCTATCTAGTTCGTCAATAACGATAACAAGACGACCACTGCTGTTATCCATCAGATTTGCTGGCAGGTCCGATAGAGACTCTCGAAATGACTGGATGAGTTCAGTCTCTTTGTCGTGTGCACTAAGACGCTCCTTGACCAAATCTGCGATTGTTTCGGAAGTATCGGCGGCAACGTCGTCACCTATCTCAGACAAGGTTTCAATGTCGGATTCCTTGATGATTCCAAGTGTTGCTGCTTTGATGCCGATCTTCGCGGTCCATGAGAGCAGGCGCACCCCGACTTTCTTTGCTTTATCCTTGAAATCCGAGCTTTTCTGAGATTCGGCGGAGTGCTGATCTACGTACGAAGTGATTGCGCTCGCAATCGACATGAATGCATCTTCCGTGTAGTCATTTTGAAACGCGTCGATGTAGATACTCGGAATGCCTCTCTCATTCAAAAGGCCCTGCCACATCTTTACGAATGTCGTTTTTCCCTCACCCCATTTACCATCAAGCGAGATTACTAGTTCGTCCGTCGAGCGAGTGACCAAATTTGATAGAGCTTCTCCAAACTGTTGGCGCTGGAGCACGTCGTTCCTGAATCCGTCTGAATCTTCAACCACCAAGGAGGGAGTGACAAGTTTCATAGGCGTCTCGAATGGGTATAACGTTTGGTTAAGGGGCGGGCTTTAGCCCGTCCCAGTGAGCGAAGCGAACGATTTGAACCAGTTGTTATAGGTGTGGACCTACGCGGACTACTCAAAGTAGGGTTCACCTGTTTCAAAATAGAGATCGTAGTCTTGGCTAATACGCTTAAGTATTGGCTCAACGTCCGCCGCAAATTGAAGTGCTTGCAGCATGTCTGCTCCGTAAAAAACAGTGTCAAATCGCTTGGTGTCTAAACCCTCAAATTCAAGTTCACAGCCTGATGTTCCTGGCGAAAAATTGAATGAAACGTTGCCTTGCTGCAATAAATAAGGCTTAAACACTTTGACCGTGAGTCGGCATCTGGCTTCTTTTCCCTTTGCCGCATACTCAAGCTCACGTATTGCGATGACTTCCCTGCTCATGGCGAGTTCATACCTATAACGTATGGTTAAGGGGCGGGCTTTAGCCCGTCCCAGTGAGCGAAGCGAACGGTTTGAACCAGTTGTTAGCTGCCAAAACTGGAGTATATATTTTTCACTAAAACAAGAAATGGCGAGCCATAGCTCCAAATAAGTGCTCCAATGATTCCGTAAAATAATGCTGTGCGATGAAGATAGTTTTTATACTTACAGTATTTTCCGAAAGTTGCGTATACGTCAGGCTTAAATCTTGTAGATGCCTGAGATACAATGTCGTCTATTAGTTTTAATTTAAATTCTACAAATACAGCGCATGCGCCGATTAAAGCTCCAGACCTCTCAAACCAAGTGTATGCGCTCTCTTGAATAGGTCTTATCGCTTCGACTGTATTTATGATTAGCACGAAGATGAATGTCAAAGCAAATGCTGCTGAACAGAAGACTATCCGTTTTACTATTGGCTCTTTGTACGAAGAATATATATTTTCAAAACCTTCGCTGTCGAAGCCTATAAATGTTGGTAGCCGCGATCGTGTCATATGATTCAACCTGCGTTTAACTGGGGGTAGCTAACGTTTGGTTAAGGGGCGGGCTTTAGCCCGTCCCAGTGAGCGAAGCGAACGGTTTGAACCAATTGTTAGGCGTCGCCTGGCGGATAGCTAGCTTTGCCTAATGCCCAAGCTTGGGTTTCCTCTGTGTCTTCACCAAGTTCCAAATCGGTTTCCATCTGAGTGTCATAGGAAATCTCACGATGACGTTGAAGAATATTCTGTAAGTACTGCTTTGATTCAGCCTGGCCTGAGATATAAATTCCGATGGTGACTCCAAGGTGGTCAATTTCGGAAATTAGATTAAGCAATGCTTTCTCATCTTGAGCGTGGGAATTGGTAAATAAGGTACAAATCGGAACTGGGCGGCCTTGCTGGAGCGCAGCTGCAATTTCAGATACGGGAGTAGATATGACTTTTCGGAGGCAGCGCATGACCGTGGGTATGTTATTTTCGCCCTGAATCTTGAGAGATATTTGCCAGTTGCTGCTCATATTATTTGCGAAGCCTAACGTTTGGTTAAGGGGCGGGCTTTAGCCCGTCCCAGTGAGCGAAGCGAACGATTTGAACCAATTGTTAGAAGCATTTCACGATGCCTGCTCTAGATTCATTACCGGCAAATAAAGTGTAGCTAGCCCTAAAATCGGAACTGATATCAAGCAGATAATGCCAAGCAAGCATGAAACTAATGCACCTTGTTTTGGTTTTGGCCACCTATACCAGATGCAGAACACCAAAAATGGCAAGGCCCAAAGTATTTGGTGGTAGTAGACAAAGATAAATGTAGGGAGTGGTAACTCTGAACCGAAGCCTTCAAAAATATTTTTGAACTGAGGCACCATGACCATAGGTATTACTGCGCTAATTGCCGCACACAGTAGTCCAAGAGCTAGCGCTATTTTTTCAGAGGTTGTCCGCATATTTTCCTGCAAGCTTCTAACAGTGATTAGATGGAATTCTTCGATAATCCGATGGTAGTGGATTCTGCATAAGCACGCTCCAATGTGGAAGCTGGAAAATAAAAATCCCAATAAACCAATCCGTTACGCCAGTTTGGCAAACGCTTACCTGTATTCGCTTGACTTCCGCATTTTGCTCTACCATTACTACTGTATATAAAAACAGTAACGAGGGTCGACATGGACAGTTCAACCTCCAAGCCCCGGCTGCGCGAGCAGGTTCGGGCGGTGATGCGGGTGCATCATTACAGCATTCGTACTGAGAAGTCTTACTGGTACTGGATTCGCTATTTCATTCGTTTTCACCAGTTGTGCCATCCGCTGGAGATGGGGGCGGCGGAGGTGAATGCTTTTCTCAGTTGGCTGGCGGTTGAGCGCAAGGTGGCAGCGGCTACGCAGAATCTGGCACTCAATGCGCTGGTGTTTCTCTATACCAAGGTATTGCAGCAGCCATTGGGGGAGGTCGGTGAGGTTGTGCGGGCCAAGCGTTCAGCGCGCATACCTTCGGTGCTGACCCATGCCGAGGCGACGCAGATCATTGACCTTTTA
Source organism: uncultured Pseudomonas sp. (assembly GCF_946886105.1). Next base: position 40,869 of record NZ_CAMPHV010000018.1, read on the forward strand.
GGGCAGCCTTATCAGCTGCTGGCATCGCTGATGTATGGCGCGGGCCTGCGGGTGGTGGAGGCAGCTCGTTTGCGTATCAAGGACGTGGATTTCGACCGGCAGGTGATTGTGGTTCACGATGGTAAGGGCGCCAAGGATCGCACCACCTTGCTCCCGGCATCGCTGATCACGCCATTGCTGGAACGCCGGCAGCGTATGTACGAGGCTTGGAAGCAGAAAGACACCTTCTATCATGCGCCGGTCAGCCTGCCTTTTGCATTGCGGCGCAAGTATCCCGCTGCAGCCAGTTCCTTTGAATGGCAATGGCTGTTTCCTTCAAGCGCGCTCTGTAGCAGGTCGTTGAAAAACTACCTGCGTTGGCAATACTGCGTTAAAAACGGCCTCAAAATGCTCATTTACAACACGTAAACTCCGCTTTTTCGGCCGTTTTTGCCTTGTCTTGCCTGCCTCGCCTACGTTTTTCAACAGCCTGGTAGTGACGAGGACGGCACGGCGGTGCGCCATCATGTGCATGTCAGCTCCATACAGAAGGCGGTCAAGCAGGCGGTGCGGCGCTCCAGCATCCATAAGCCAGCCGGTTGCCATACCTTTCGCCATAGCTTTGCCACTGAACTGTTGCGTCGCGGCAGCGATATTCGCACGGTGCAAACGCTACTTGGCCATGCCGATGTGCGGACGACCCAGATATATACCCATGTGCTGGGTCAGGCATTTGCCGGGGTGCTGAGTCCTCTGGGTTAGCAGGCCGTTGAAAACGAAGGCGAGGCAGGCGAGACAATACCAATGGCGGCCCCCACAAAAACAGGCGAGAAACATAGCGCAGCGAAGTAACAGCCAACGGCTGGCCCGAAGGGTGAGCGTAGCGAATCAAGCGGACTGGGCTCGCACGGGAGTTCACGGGTTGTAAATGAGCATTTTGACGGGGGCGCCTAACCTGGACTCGCCCCGAGCCTGTTCTTAAAGCCGTATTGGCAACGCAGGTAGTTTTTCAACGGCCTGTTGCCGGACTCAGTGACTCACCCAGCGCTGACGCACCCAGCCGCTGAGCGCATCGACGCCCACCACCAATAGCAGCATCGCCAGAATCACCGTGGCCGCTTGGGCTTGCTGGAACAGGCTGAGGCTGACGTAGAGCATCTGCCCCAGGCCGCCGGCGCCGACGAAGCCGAGCACGCTGGCCATGCGGATGTTGTTCTCCCAGCGGTACAGCGAGTACGCGATCAGCTGTGGCCAGACGCAGGGCAGGGTGCCGTAGCAGAAGGCGACGACAGGTCCGCCGCCACTCAGGCGAATGGCTTCGGCGGGTTCTCTCGGGTTGTTTTCCAAGGCTTCGGCGAATAACCGGCCGAGTACCCCGCTGGTATGCAGGGCCAGTGCCAGGGTGCCGGCATTCGGGCCGAGGCCGGCGGCCAATACCACCAGCGCCGCCCAGACCAATTCGGGGATCGCGCGCAAGGCATTCAATAGCAGGCGTGCGCCGCTCGTGGCCAACCAACCGAAACGCCCAGCTGCCGGTAATGCCAGGAGCAAGCCGAACAGGGCCGCGAGCAGGGTGCCGATGGCCGACATGGCCAGGGTCTCCAGGGCGCCTCGATAGATCGCGCCGAGGTGCGCCGCGGAGAAGTCTGGATGGAAAAAGCCACTGGCATAGCGCCCCATCTGGCTCAAACTGTCGCCACCGAACAAGGCGCCGAAATCGATGCCCAGATAAACGAAGGAAGCGATCGCCGCCGCGAGCAGGCCCAATAGCAAGCCGATATTCAGTAAGCGCGCGTTGCGCAGGCGTGCAGGGGTGTTCATAGCAGCCTCGTGCGCAGCAGGCGGCTGATCTGGTCGGCGAGCAGCACCAGGGCGAGGAAGGTCAGCAGCATGCTCGCCACTTCGCCGCCAGCGAACATGCGCATCGACAGGTCGATCTGCTGGCCCAGGCCGCCGGCGCCGACGAAGCCCATGATCACCGAGGCGCGGATCGCGCATTCCCAGCGGTACACACTGTAGGAGAGCATTTCCGCCGCGGCGTTGGGCAGGATGCCGTAGGCGAACGCCATCAGGCGCGGGCTGCCGGCCAGCAGTAGGGCGCGGCTGGGGCGCGGGTCGACCGATTCGAAAATCTCCGCGTAGACCTTGCCGAGCATGCCGCTGTAGGTGATCGCGATGGCCAGTACCCCGGCGGTGGGACCGAGGCCGACGGCGCGTACGAATAGCAGCGCCCAGACGATTTCCGGCACGCTGCGCAGGACGATCAACAGACCGCGCACCGGCCAGCGTAGCGCCTGCGCCCACCAGGCCGGGCGGCCGTCGCGGTGCAGTGCCGACAGCGACAAGGCGCGGCTGGCGAGCAGGGCGCCGGGAATCGCGATTAGCAGCGCCAGGGTCATGCCGGCGGTGGCGATGGCCAGGGTTTCCAGGGTCGCGCGGCCGAGCAGCTGCAGAAATTCCGCGTCATGGGCAGGCGGCCAGAAGTCGGCGAGAAAGCGCCCCATATTGGCGGCGTTATCGCGCTCGGCGAGCACTGCCAGGTTCAGCTCGCTGAGTTGCAAACCCGGCCATAACAGCAACAGCGCCAGCAGCGTTAGCGCCAGGCGCGGCAGTGCGGCGGGGTCGCGTAGCGCTGGCTTCAGGGGCGCGAGTTTCAGCATCGCGGGATCTGTAGGCAGACCGGCGCCGTGGCCGGCGGGGCGGGCAGCGTCTGCAATTGTTCGTTGGCATAGAGCGCGTCGAGCTGCGCCGGGGTGATCTCGGCTGGCGGCAGGTCGAAGAGAATGCGCCCTTCGCGCACGCCGATAATCCGCGGGAAATGCGCCAGTGCCAGGTCGGTGGCGTGCAGGCTGGCGAGCAGGGTGCTGCCGCGTCGGCTGGCTTCGTCGTTGAGCACGCTCAGGGTATGTCCAGCGAGTATCGGGTCCATGGCCGACACCGGCTCGTCGGCGAGTATCAGCTCGGGCGCCTGGTATAGCACCCGGGCAATGCCCACGCGCTGCAACTGGCCGCCGGAGAGCTGATCGCAGCGCTCGAACAATTTGTCCGCCAGGTCCAGCCGGGCGAGCGCCGCTTCGGCGCCGGCGAGGTCCAGCGGGTGCAGCAGGTTGAGCAGGCTTTTGCCCAGCGACCATTGTCCCAGCTTGCCGGCGAGCACCGCGGTGACCACCCGCTGGCGGGGCGGCAACGGTGGGCTTTGATGGATCAGGCCGATGCGTGCGCGCAGCTTCTGCCGTTGAACGGCGGGCAGCCGCCAGGGCTGCTGTTCGAGCAGTTCGATTTCGCCTGAGCTCGGTTGCAGGTTGCTCGCGAGCACGCGCAACAGGCTGGTTTTGCCGGCGCCCGAAGGGCCGATGATCGCCAGCCGTTCGCCGCTGGTTACCCGCAGATCGATAGTGCTGAGCGCAACCTGCCCATTGGCGTGGGTCAGACCCACGCCGCGGAGGCTGAGGCTCACTTCAACAGGCCGGCCGCATAAGCTGCTTTTTCGATGCCCTGGTAGTTCTCGGCTTTGGTTTCGATAAAGCGGCTGGCGGCTTGCAGGTCGAGAATCGCCTTGTGCTCGGGGTTGGTCGGGTCGAGGGCGAGGAAGGCCGCTTTAATCTTGTCGCGCAGACCGGCGTCGAGGGTGCCGCGTACCGTCCAGTTGTAATCGAAGTAGGTCGGGGTGGTGGCGATGACTTTGACCTTATCGGTGTCAACTTTGCCGGCCGCGACCAGCTTGTCCCATACCGAGGCGTTGAGCACGCCGCCGTCGGCCTTGCCGGCCTGGACCCAGGCGGCGGTGGCGTCGTGGGCGCCGGAGTAGGCGATGCGGCTGAAGAATTGTTCCGGCTCGATGCCGTCCTGCACCATGAAGAAGCGCGGCATCAGGCTGCCGGAAGTCGAGGATACCGAGCCGAAGGCGAAGGTCTTGCCTTTCAGGTCCTGCAGCGAGTTCACCGCCGGGTCGGCGCTGATGATCTTGCTGGTGAATTTTTCGTCTTCGGCGCGCTGCACCAGTGGGATCGCCGGGTGCTGGCTGTCGGCGGTTTTCAGGCGGGTCTGGACGAAGGTGAAACCGCCGAGCCAGGCCAGATCGATGCGGTCGGCGGCGATGGCTTCGACCACGGCGGCGTAGTCGGAAACCGGCACGAACTCGACCTTCATGCCCAGTTGTTGTTCGAGGTAGGCGCCCAGCGGTTTGAATTTGCGCAGCAATTCGGTCGGGGCTTCATCGGGAATGGCAGAGACGCGCAGGACCTCGGCGGCTTGGGAAAATGCAGCGGTAAAGCACAGGGCTACGCCTGCGGCGAGTGCCAGGGTACGTTTCAACATGGGGTTCTCCGGTTCAATAGCGGGGAAAGCCGGCGGAGTATAAAGGGATTGCGGCACTTATGGTTGGCCGCGGCGCATCGGCTTTGTCGGCTACGTTAAGATAGCCGCCCCCTTCGAACCGGAGTCCGACCATGTCCGCATCGTCCACATCGCTTCCCGCCCTGGCGTTCGCCGGTATCGGCCTGATGGGCTTGCCGATGAGCCGGCGCCTGCTGGCGGCCGGCTATCCGCTGAAGGTCTGGAACCGCTCGCTGGATAAATGCCTGCCGCTGCTGGAGCAGGGGGCCGAGCGTACGCTGACGCCTTCCGAGCTCTGCGAGGATGCCGCCGTGGTGATGCTCTGTCTGGCCAATACCGAGGTGGTGCGCGAAGTGGTCTTCGGCCCCGGCGGCATCGTCGAGACGGCCCGCCCAGGGCAGTTGCTGGTGGATTTTTCCAGCCTGGAACCCGCCGCGACCCGGGAAATGGCCGCAGAGCTGGAGGCGCGTACCGGCATGCGCTGGGTGGATGCACCGGTTTCCGGTGGCACCCCGGGGGCGGCGAGCGGCAGTCTGACCATCATGGCCGGTGGCCGCGAGGAGGATATCGAGCGGGTGCGGCCGGTTCTCGCCCATCTGGGCTCGCAGTTGACCCGCATGGGCGAGGTCGGTGCCGGCCAGGTGACCAAGCTGTGCAACCAGATGATCGTCGCCTGCAACGCCCTGGTGATCGCCGAAGTGGTGGCCTTGGCGGAAAAGTCCGGGGTCGATGCCAACCTGCTCGCGCCGGCCTTGAGTGGCGGCTTCGCCGACTCCAAACCCTTGCAGATACTCGCGCCGCAAATGGCCGCCAGCCAGTTCGAGCCGGTCAAATGGCATGTGCGCACCTTGCTCAAGGATCTGGACGGCGCGGTCAAGCTGTCCCGCGAGATCGGCTCGGCGGCGCCGCTCAGCGGCTTGGCCGCGCAGTTGATGCGTTTGCACGGCAGTCAGGGCTATCTGGAGCGCGATCCGGCGACCCTGGTGCAGTTGTATCGGGAGTCCGAGGCGTAGATATCGCTATGCCCGCTCAGCGGATTGCGCCGCTCTCCCACTGGAGAGGGGCGGGAGAGGGCATGATGGGCGCAGCCTTGTAGCCCGGATGCAATCCGGGACGCGTTAGCAGCCGCACTGCGCTCCCCGGATTGCATCCGGGCTACGAAGTGGCACTCACTGCGGATAAAACCTGTGGCTCTATCCAACACATAACTGGGACATCGTTATGAAAATCTCCGCCAATCTTTCCATGCTGTTCACCGAGCTGCCGCTGATCGAGCGGGTAGTCGCCGCCGCAGCGGCCGGTTTCGATGGCGTGGAAATCCAGTTTCCCTACGAGCTGCCGGCTATTCGCCTGAAGGACGCGTTGGCCGCGGCCGGTATGCCGCTGGTGTTGATCAATCTGCCGGCCGGTGATCTGATGAGCGGCGGTGCGGGGCTGGCGGCGGTGCCCGCGCGCCAGGGCGAGTTCGATGCCGCGCTGGATGAGGCGCTGACCTATGCCGCCATGGTCCGCCCGGCTTGCGTCAATGTATTGCCAGGGCGTCTGGCTGATGGGCTGGATCGCGAGCAGGCGCTGGCGACCTTGGCCGCCAATCTGCACAAGGCGGCCAGCGCGTTCGCCGTGCTCGGTATCCGCGTACTGGTCGAGGCGATCAACCCCCTGGATATGCCGGGCTTTCTGATCAACACCCCGGAGCATCTGCAGCAACTGCTCGCGCGGGTGGACCATCCGAACCTATTTGCCCAGTACGACCTTTACCATATGGCCCGCCAAGGCCTCGACATCGCAGCGGGTGTGGCCTTGCTGGCAGGGCGTATCGGTCATGTGCAGTTCGCCGATTGCCCGGGACGGGGTGCGCCGGGTAGCGGCCAGTTGGACTTCGCCGCGGTTCTCCAGGCGTTGCGTGCAAGCGGTTATAACGCCTGGCTGGGCGCCGAATACAAACCCGGCGAGCAGGGCACGCATGCAACCCTGGCCTGGTTGAAGGCCTGGCGCAGTGTCGGCTTAGGTGCGTAACGCTCAATCTGCCGGATAGCATTCCACCCGGTTACGGCCGAGTTGTTTGGCGCGGTAGAGCATCTTGTCGGCGCGTTGCAGCAGGGTGCCCAGGTCCTGCCCCGGTTGCCATTGCGCCACGCCGAAACTGGCGGTGATGTGGATGTTCTCGACCACCGGGGTGGCGGCCAGCATCGTGCGCAGTTTTTCCGCCAGCGCGCACACCTGATCCAGGTCGATATGCGGCATCAGCACGATGAACTCTTCGCCGCCCCAGCGGCACAGGCTATCGGACTCCCGCAGGTGGGTCTTGACCCGTGAGGCCACGGCGCTGAGTACCCGATCGCCGATTTCGTGGCCATGTTCGTCGTTGACCCGTTTGAAGTGGTCGATGTCCATAAACACCAGCGACAGCGGGAAGCCGTAGCGTTCGGCGCGTTTGATCTCCTTGTCGACCACTTCCTCGAATTTGCGCCGGGTCAGCTGACCGGTCAGCGGGTCGGTGTTGGCCATGATTTCCAACTGTTGATTGCTGTTCAGCAAGTCGCTTTCGGCTGATCTACGCAGACTGATTTCCTGGCGCAGCCGCCGCGTCAAATGGGCGAAGCGCAAGGCCACGCTCCCCAGTACCAGCAGCGACAGCAATGAGCCCGCCAGCACTTTGTAAAGCAGGCTGTGGTCGGGAGCGGGTGGCTGGCTGTAGATGAAACCATCGAGTTCGGCCGGTCCTTCGGCCATGCCCAGTTCGACATAGTTGCGGGCAATGGTTTCCCAGCGACCGGGATTCATGTGCCCGAGTTGCACCAGTTCCGGCAGTATCAGTTTCTTCAGCTCTTCGGCTTCGAAGCGCAGGTGCTCCAGACTCTTATTGGGCGCATAGCGCCGGTGGATCAGTTGTACGCTTTCTTCGATATTGTCCAGGGCATATTGCCAGCCGGCGAGGCTGGCCTGGACGAAGGCTTCGACATCCTTGGGGCGTTTATCCAGCAGTGCCTGGCGGGTGGCCAGAACGTCGTTGTAGTAATTGACGCCATATTCGCGCGGGTTGATCAGGCGGTAGTCGACACCCTGTTGTTTCAGCCAGAAGGGCTCGTTGGTGCTGTAACCGTCGTAGGCATCGGTGTGGCGATCGACCAGGTCCTGGGGGTTGAAGCTGGTCTGCTGCACCTCCAGGCGATTGAGGTCGATGCCCTCGCGGGCCAAGGTGATCAGCAGCTCGGTGCTTTCCGGCGGCGGCATCAGCATCACCCGCTTGCCCGCCAGGTCGTGGGGCGAGTAGATGCCCGAATCGGCCCGCACTATCCAGACGATCGGCGAAGTCTGCATGATCGCCGCCAGCGCCACCACCGGCTTGCCCTGCATGCGCGCGATCACCAGGCCGCTGTTGGCGATCGCGAAATCCGCCTGACCGGCCAGCAATATATCGATGGGTTTGGCGGCGTGCGGCCCACCCTGCAGAATTTCGACATCCAGCCCGGCTTGCCGGTAGTAGCCTTTTTCCAGCGCCATGTAATAGCCGGCGAACTGGAATTGATGCAGCCAACGTAATTGCAGTCGCAGTGGCTCGGCGGCGGCGAGCAGGCCCGGCAGCAATAGCTGGGCTGCGATAAAAATCGCGATCAGCGCGCATCGCGTTGCTGAAAATCGGCGACTAATGGGTATTGGCATCACGGCTACCTGAAGCGCATGCACAGCCTTTCGATACGTCGCTGTGCATCCTTATACCCGCAGCTTAGTTCAATAGTGGCCAATGGATGTTACCGGCCCGGCTATTTGCTGTGGTAGTCGTTGAGCGAAATGACCCGTGTTTTGCCGATTCGATGTCGGTAAATCTCGCGCAGGTATTTGATCGCCTTCTTGACGCTGTCGCGGCTCAGGCGGATGTCGTTGATCGAGACGAACTTGTCCGGCTCGTGGATCAACTCGCGGTACTTTTTCTCGTACATCGGTTTGATCGCATACCAATTGGTGTCGAGGATCTTCGCCGGGTTCTCGTACTCGTTGAGCATGGCATCGACCCGTGGCTCGTCGAACCTGTCGGCGACTATGAAGTCGAGGATCGCGCTATCCAGGCTGTCGTCGAAGCGATGCTGGTCGCGGGCGAAGCAGCGCTTGATAAAGGCCACGATCAGGGTCAGGAAATCGTCCGACAAGCACGGGCTTTTGACGATCAGGGTGGTCAGCGACAGGTTGGCCGAGGCGCCGATGACCAGGGCGTAACGCTTCAGCGTGGTATTGGGGAACAGGCTGTTGAGGTGGCTCTTGAGCCGGTTCAGGTCCATGTAGGACAGTTTGTAGTCCTTCGGCAACGAGACGATCGACACCACCGAGGAGCAATTCTTGAAGAAGTGCAGGTCGCTGAGTTCGTCGGCGTTGTAGTCGGCGCGTTTGTATTGCTCCAGCGCTTTGCGGTAGCGCTTGGCCTCGATCGGCAGCAGGCTGATGCCTTCGATGGCCTGGGTCACCTTGTTGAAATGCGGCAGGTCGATGGAGCGGTAGAACAGGTCGTCGATATTCAGGCGTGGCTGTTCCTTGTCCAGCACGCGAAATTTCTCCGTGCTGGCCGGCGTGTATTCCGGCACCACGGATTCGGCATAGGCCACCGCCACGGGGCCGGCCAGGCTCATGAACAGGTCGTTGGCATCCAGGCGGATGGTTTCGCCGATATCGATGCCGGCGCGGCGGAAGTAGTTCTGGTCGTAATCGGTGGTCACCGCCTGGGCGGTGAGGATGTTGAAAATCTGCTGGGAGATGTACTGGTTGGCGTAGCGCTCCATGGCGTTGACGTCGATGTTGTGGATATTGCCGTCGTCGCTCTCCTCGGCATAACGCATGATGTCGTTGGAGATCAGCATCATCGCGTTCCACGGACGGATACGCTTCATCACGCTTTCTTCGCTGTTTTCCTCGTTATCGAAGTTGTAGGAGAAGTCCCATTCCTCGGCGAGGTACTTGCACAACAGGCGCCCGGCATTGATGTGCAGTGCCTCGGACATCTCGCTGCGCTGGTCGGAAATGTTCGGCAGGATGCAGATGCCGCTGGTGAAGATCGGCTCGAAGACGAAGCTGTGGTCGCGGTTCTCCGCGCTCTGGTCGGCATTCTTGGTGTCGAAGGTTTTGCTCATATAAGCGAACTGCTGGGCCAGGCCGAACTCCGAGGCCATGCCCGAGCCGGTGCCGCCACCGGCGCTGAAGATATAGAAGTACAGGCGCGACTGGTTGGCCTTGATCCCGCAGGAGTCGATCAGGTAGCTGTGGATGAACTTCCAGTCGGCATTGGTGAAGCGCTGGGTGTCCTTGTTGAGGATGATCTTCGCCAGGTACTGGCCGAGAATCGGCGCGTTACCGGCCCCGCCGGCATGCACCTCGGACAGGTCCATGATCTTCATCTTGCTGTAGTCGCTGAGAAAGCCGCTGCTTTCGCCCTTGCGCGAAAAGCGGATGCGCCCCTCGATGTCCTTGTCCAGATCGCCGAGCATGACCAGCGGCTCGATCAGGAATACCGGTTTGGCGTCCCGGCTCGGCGCGCGCAGCAGGTTGTTGCGGATCCAGCGGGTCGGGCGGAAATCCTGCTCGGCGACCGCCTTTTCTTCGCTGTTGAATTCGCTGAGATAGAACTGCCGCGCGTTGTAGACCAGCGAGGCGACGTCCAGGGCGATATTCGAGCCGCAACGACCCAGGCCGATCAGGCAGACCGAGGGGAAGTGCTGGATGCGCTTATCGCTGTCGTCGTCCTGGATGACTGGCGGAAACACTAGGTTGCGCAGGCCATCGAGGTTATCGAGGATGCGTTCGATATCGCTTTCGGTGAAGTACATGTATTGCTCGCCGCTGTCGTCCAGCGGACGTAGCGCCGGCACGGCAACTGTTGCCGGCGCGGTAATGGCCGGCTCCGCCGCTCTATTGGGGCGGGGGGCTGGCGGCTCTGGCGGGGTGAGAAAGTTATCGGCTAAATCCGCAAGCGTGGCTTCCTGCGAAACGTTCGAGGCTGCTTTCTTTCTCGTTTTCATCCGCGACAATCCAGTTGGTGATGAAGAGGGTGAACGGTATCCGGCAATAACAACTCACCTTTGGTTGTAGCAGGGAATCATGAAATTGGCGCCATTTGCTTGAACATTGCGCAGTTCTTGTTGTTGCGTTCGTTAAAGTCCATTCGCTCGTATAAATCTGGTGAATGTTCGCAGACTGAAAAAGCCGAACCTTTTAGATTGCACCCGCAGTAAACTCTGTCACGTACCGCCAGGGCCGGTGGTGCCGCTCTTCATACGAGCGTGAACAACAAAAAGAGATGGATTAGATGCAGCAAACCCCGCAAGTCGCCAACGCCTGGCGCATCCTGTTCCTGCTTTTCCTCGCCAATCTGTTTAATTTTTTCGACCGCACCATTCCCGCCATCATCATCGAGCCGATCCGCCTGGAGTGGAGCCTCAGCGATTTTCAGTTGGGCATGATCGGCACGGCGTTCACCATCGTCTATGCGATTGCCGGGGTGCCGTTGGGGCGCATGGCCGATACCGGCGCGCGGCGCAAGATCATGGGCTGGGGCCTGACCGTCTGGAGCGGTCTGACCGCGCTCAACGGCATGGCCTGGAATTTCTGGAGCTTCATGCTGATCCGCATGGGCGTCGGCATCGGTGAGGCGAGTTATGCACCCGCCGCCAATTCGCTGATCGGCGATCTGTTCCCGCCGCACAAGCGGGCGCGGGCCATGGGCATTTTCATGCTCGGCCTGCCGTTGGGGTTGCTGCTGGCGTTTTTTACCATCGGCGCCATGGTCAAGGCGTTCGACAGCTGGCGCGCGCCCTTCTTTCTCGCCGCGATCCCGGGGCTGATCCTGGCCGTGTTCATGTTCTTGATCAAAGAGCCGCAGCGTGGCGGGGTCGAGACCGTTCAGGTTGCCTCCACTCCAGTGGCCAATCCCCTGCGTAAGGTGTTGGCGATTCGCACGTTCTGGTGGCTGGTGGTCGCAGGCCTGGCGTTCAACTTCGCCAGTTACGCCTGCAACTCGTTCATGGTGCCGATGTTGCAGCGCTATTTTCTGCTGCCGCTGCAACAGGCGGCGGTGGCTACCGGGGTGATCGTCGGCTTGACCGGTTTAATTGGTCTGACCCTGGGCGGTTGGCTGGCCGATCGCATCCATCAACGTTCGGAAACCGGTCGCCTGCTGTTTGCCGCCCTGAGCATGCTGATCGCCGCCGTGGCGACCGGCTATGCGTTGATGGCCGGGCGGGTCGAGGTCGCGGTGTTCGTCAGCCTGTTCAGCATCGGTTGGCTGTTCGCGTACAACTTCTATACCTGCGTTTACACGGCGATTCAGGACGTGGTCGAGCCGCGCTTGCGGGCCACCGCGATGGCGCTGTTCTTCGCCGGGCTCTACTTGCTCGGCGGTGGCCTGGGGCCATTGGCGGTGGGCCTGCTGTCCGATCATTTCGCCGAAGCGGCGATGCTCGCCGCTGGTGCCAGCGAGATGAGCGAAGCCTTCAAGGCGGTCGGGCTGCACGATGCGATGTTGCTGATTCCCGGCGCTTTGTTCGTCACCATGTTGGCTCTGGTGCAGGCCTCGCGCTGCTTCGTCGCGGATGCGAGCAGCATGCAGCGCAGCATGCGTTTGCAGTCGGCGAGCTGAGGCGCGTCGAGGGCCATCATATGGCCAGGTAAGCTGGGGATCTTGTGCAATACTCAGTGACATTCCTGCAACTGGTTTGCGTGGGGTCTTGTCATGGCGGCGATCTCCAGTCTTCTCCTCGGTCATAGCGCGGGTCTCGACCGACATCCGTTGCACGCCTACCTGCAGCGCTGCCCGCTGGGTTTGCGCCTGCTTGAAGACCCACGCCACCTGCCAGCGGACCTGGCGCTGGTGCTGTTGGACGATACCCTACTGGCGATGCGCCCCCTGGATGACTGGCAGGGGTGCGGGGCGTTGCTGGTCGGTTGCATGGATCTGCCCGGGGTCCTGCCATTGCCGACGACGGCGAGCGCCGAGGAGCTGAACGCATTGCTGCGCTTTGCCCTCGAACAACATGCCCTCACGCAGCAAACCGAGCAATTGGCCGCCGCCCTGGCCGGCAAGCGCGACGACCTGAGCAAGTTGGTCGACGTGGGCCTGGCGCTGTCGGCCGAGCGTGATCTGGACCGTTTGCTGGAGAAAATCCTGGTCGAGGGCCGGCGCCTGTCCAACAGCGATGCGGCCTCGTTGTTTTTGGTCGACCGGCGCGCCAATGGGCCCTCGCAGTTGATCTTCAAGCTGACCCAGAACGGCACCCTGAGCCAGAACAGCTTTCAGGATCAGCGCATCCCTTTGAGCAAGGCTTCGATTGCCGGTTATGTGGCGCTGACCAGCACCGAGCTGAATATCGCCGATACCTACGCCATCGCCGAGGACGCGCCTTATCGTTTCAATCGTTCCTTCGATTTGCAGATGGGTTATCGGACCATGTCGCTGCTGGCGATTCCCATGCTCAATCACCGGCATGAGGTGGTCGGCGTGTTGGAGTTCATCAACCGCCAGCGCAAGGGCTGCGATGAGTTCGACCCCGAGCTGATCGACTTCGACGAGGAAACCGCGGTATCGCTGCGCGCCCTGGCCAGCCAAGCGGCGGTGGCAATAGAGAACCGCCAGTTGCTGGACGATATCAGTCGCCTGTTCGACGGTTTCGTGCAGGCCTCGGTGTTCGCCATCGAACAACGCGACCCGACCACCAGCGGCCATTCCTTCCGGGTCGCCGAACTGTGCCTGACCCTGGCCGGCCAACTGCCCCATGCGCCGGACGCCCGCTTGCGCGAGCAGGCGCTGAGCGACGATGGTTTGCGCGAGCTGCGTTACGCCGCCTTGCTGCACGATTTCGGCAAGGTCGGGGTGCGCGAGCACGTGCTGGTCAAGGCCAAGAAACTGGCCGAGCCGGTGTTGGAGAACCTGCGCTATCGGGTCGCTCTGGCCAAGGAGAACCTGCATAACCAGACCCTGCGCAAGATGCTGCATGCCTACCGGCACCAGGGTGGCCTCAGCGACGAGCGCCGCGTGCAACTGGAGGCGGAATTGGCCAAGGAGTGCGAGCGTCTGGACCGTTACCTGAACAACATCCTCCAGGCCAACGAGCCGACCATGCTCAGCGAGGGCGATTTCCAGCACTTGCAGGAGATTCAGGGCGAGTTGGTCAAGGCTCCGGGCAACTGCCTGATCAGCTTGCTCAGCGAAGGCGAGTTCGGCGCCCTGGCGGTACGCAAGGGCAGCCTGACCGCCGAAGAGCGGGCCGAGATCGAGCGCCATGTGGTGCACACCCAGGAGTTCCTCAGCCTGATTCCCTGGACCCCGGACCTGCAGGGCGTGCCGCATATCGCCGGCGCCCATCACGAAAAACTCGACGGCAGCGGTTACCCCAAAGGCCTGGTCGGCGATGCGATTCCCTGCGCATCGCGGATCATGACCATCTGCGATATCTACGACGCTCTGACCGCCGCCGACCGCCCCTACAAGCCGGCGATGCCGCTGGAGCGCGCGCTGGATATCCTCAAGAGCGAAGCCGCCAGCGGCCTGCTCGACGGTGAGTTGGTGCAGTTGTTCATCGCCAGCCGCTGCTACCAGGTAAGCGGCCCGCCCGGGGTGCATACCCATTCGCCGTTCAACCACCACGTCTGCGACTACGAACCGAGCTGCGCCGCGGCCGGGCATCCGCGCGGCGTTTGAGGGCTCGCTGGGCATCCCGTAGATCCCGGATGCAATCCGGGGAGCGGTATCCGCCACGCAGGCGCTCCCGGATTTCATCCGGGCTACAAGGGCGGATTAACCTAGCTGAGCAGCGTAGGGCGAATATGCCGGAGGCTTGTCCGTCATCTCTGCCCGTGGTGGACAAGGCTTAGCCATGTCCCCCTACAGAAGCGCACCCCGTAGCCCGGATGCAATCCGGGGGAGCGGTATTCGCCACGCAGACGTTCCCGGATTTCATCCGGGCTACAAGGGCGGATTCGCTTTGCTGAGTATCGTCGGGCGAATATGCCGGAGGCTTGTCCGCCATCTCTGCGCCCTTGGTGGACAAGGCTTAGCCATGTCCCCCCCTACAGGAGCGCGCCTCGTAGCCCGGACGCAATCCGGGGAGCGGTATCCGCCACGCAGGCGTTCCCGGATTTCATCCGGGCTACAACGGCGGATTCGCCGCTCAGGGGTTCATTCCCAAGGCCTGGCGATAGCGCGTATCCAGGCTTTGCGATGGGCCGCTGGCATGGGCGTCGATGTGTTGGTAGACGGGTTCCAGGCGTTGCAGGCGGTCGCCGATATTGGGGTGTACCTTGAGAAAGCCGGTCAGCGCCGAGTCGTCCTGGCGCATGGTGCCCAGGGTTTGCAGCACCCCGGCGAGACCGTAGGGGTCGTAGCCGGCGCGGGTGGCGATTACCGCGCCCATGGCGTCGGCTTCGTATTCGTCGCCGCGATCCAGGCCGCGGGCATACAGATCGCCGACGCTGCGGGTGAATTTGTCGGTCAGGGCGGTGTTGTCGCTGCCGCCTTCCTTGGCGGCGCCGGCCTGCACGGCCAGGGTCGCGAGGTCGGTGAGGAGGCCGGTTTGCGCTTGCTGCTGGATCGCCTTGAGGTGGTGCTGTTGAACCACGTGCGCGACTTCGTGGGCCAAGACGCCCGCCAGTTCGGCTTCGCTTTGCATGCGCCCGAGCATGCCGCTGGTGATGAAGATATAACCCGCTGGCGCCGCATAAGCGGCGACCTGGGGGCTGTCGAGCACCGCAAAGCGCCAATCCAGGTCCGGTCGTTCGCTGTGCTGGGCGACCCACAGGCCGACCCGGTTGACGTAGGCCTGCAGCGCCGGGTTGTTCAATAGTGAGGCTTTCTGCAAGAGGATGGACGCGGTGTTGCGGCCGATCACCAATTCTTCGTCGGCGCTTTTCTGGCCCATATTGGTCAGATGCTGGCCGGCGCTGGCCAGCTTGCCGAGGTCGACGCCCTGGACCTGGATGCCTTCCAAACCCTGACAGGCGCTTAGGGTGGTCAATGCAGCTAATAGCAGAGAGTGGCGCAACAGCTTGGTTCGTTTGAACATGGCGGTTACCTCAAACTTCAACCACGGAATCGGGGAATGCGTTAACGGGCTGCGTAGGGCAGGGCTTTGCTGCGTAAACCGCCTTGCTCGGCGAAAGCGCGCGCCTGGCCGGGGCTGGCGGCGAATCCTTCGAGGCTTTGCACGTTGTCCGGCAGGTTGCCCTTGGCGCTGTGTAACTCTTCGTCGCTGATACCGCGTACGCCGGTGGCCACGCCGCTGGCCGGGGTGGTCTGGCCCAGGTTGAGCAGGTTGCCGAGGTTGCTGCTGCGGGCTTGGGTGCTCTTGTCGAAACGCAGGCTGAGCAGCGGCAGCCAGCCGCGTTGGCCGCTGGCGGTCTGTACCTCGTACCAGCCGCCCTGGCGTTGCAGCACCAATACGGGTGCCTGTTTGTCCAGCCGCGCTAGGGCATTTGCGCCATTCGTCGGTTCTGCGCGCAGTTCGGTCGCCTGCACGGTTTGCGCGGCGCGCTGCTCGGCCATGCCGATGGCGCTGTAACAGACCGCCAGCAGTAGGCCGAGAGTGGTAAAGAGAACTCTGTTCATCACGTCTCCTTTGGGGTTCTGGCTTTCGGTTCGAAGAGGCTGACCGCTTCCGCCCGGCCTTTGACCTGGTGTTCGCCTTGCGCGATGAAGTCCAGGGGGAGGCTACAGGCCTGCCGCGTTGCATCGGAAATCAGTAGGTGAGCGCGGCCCTTGGTCAGCCCTTCGATGCGGCTGGCCAGATTTACCGTGTCGCCAATTGCAGTGTAGTCGTAACGCTGGCGGGCGCCGACCAGTCCCACTACCGCCGGCCCGGTGTGCAGACCGATGCCGATGTCGAAATCCGGGCAGTCGTAATCGCGGCGGAACGTATCTAGGTTCTCGAGCATTTCCATGGCCGCGAGAATGGCCTGGTCGGCCTGGTTCGGGTTGTCCAGCGGCGCGCCCCAGAAGGCCATGATGGCGTCGCCGATAAACTTGTCGAGCGTCGCCTGGTGCTTGAACAGCACCTCCACCTGGCTGCTGAAATAGCCTTCGAGCAGGCGCACGATTTCCGCGGGGGTGTGTTTTTCCGAGAGGGTGGTGAAGTTGCGGATATCGGAGAACAGCACCGTGAGTTGGCATTCCTTGCTGGCCAACAAGGCTTCGGGATCGTCGCGCGCGACCAGCTGGGTGACCACCACCGGGTCCATAAAGCGGCTGAACAGGCGGATGGTGTCCTGCAACTGCTGGCGCCGGCGCAGGTAGAACAGGGTCAGGGCTGCGGCGAGCAGCAACCATAAGCTGATCAGCCCTGCGACTACCCCGATCAGCAGCCCCTGCAGGGCCAGAGCATAACTGCCGGCCAGCAGGCCGAGGCTGCCGAGCAGGCAGAGGGCGAAGGCGGCTGGCAACCGTTCGCGTAGCAATAGCGCACTCAAGCCCAGCAGCAGGAGGAAGGGTGCGAGCAGTTCGGCCCAGCTGTCGGCCTGACGCAAGCGGCTGCCGTTGAGCAGGTTGTCGATCGCGGTCATCAGAATGAAGGGCGCCGGGTAAAGCGTATCCAAAGGCGTGGGCCGCAAGTCGTGCAGACCCGAGGCGGTGGTGCCGATGACGATGATCTTGTCCTTGAACAGCTCCGCCGGCAGCGCTTCGCCTTGTCCGCGTGCGGCGCCCAGCACCGTGGCGTAGGGGAGGCGCGGGTAGGGCAGGCGGCTGGTGCTGGGCCAGTCGAGCAATTGCCGGTTCTGCTCGGGTAAGGTCGCGCCCAGGTCGTGGGCGAGGCGCGCCGGCAGGCTGGGTAGGCGCCAGTCGCCGAACCAGCGGTACAGCTCGTAATGGCGGCCGATACCATCGGCGTCGGCGCGGAAGTTGATGTTGCCCAGACGCCAGAGGGCGCTGGGCACGGCGTTGGGTAATAGCAATATCCCGCGCTCGTTGTCCGCGCCTCTGCGCGCGGGCGGCTGCCAGGTTTCGCTGGGGTAGCTTTGCAGCAGCGGTGGTTGGCTACCCGGCGCCGCCTGTTGCACCAGGGCGGCGAGGTAAACGTTGTCGGCGTTGTGCAGTACTTCGGCGAAGTAACTGTCGGCGTCCGGGTTGAATTGGTCCGGCTCGCTGAACATCACATCGAAGGCCACCGCCCGCGGTTGTTGGGCCAGCAGGTATTCCAGCAGCTCACCGTGTAACGAGCGTGGCCAGGGCCACTTGCCGGCTTCGCCCGCCATGGCCTGCAAGCTCAGGTCGTCGATATCGATCAGCAGCAGGCGCGGGTCCGGGGTTCGCTCGGCGGCGCGTTGACGGATCAGCCAGTCCAAGTGGGCATTGTTCAACCCGTCGAGGGCCGGCCACAGGTGTAACAGCGGCAGCAGCAACAGGGCCGCCAGGCAAAGCGCGCCAAGAGCCCGGCGAAATAGACGGGAAGTGGGACGTGCAGGCACCGAATACTCCTCCCTGCGGCATGGGCGGCGATGGCGATGCAATTGACTCTAGCAGTTTGCCAGCATGTCGAGTGTTGGGGGCAAGTTCGATCCACCGCTGGCGACCTTGTTGGGGTACGCGGCGGCTGGCGGCGATGTCGCTGTTTGACACGCGTTAATCGCCGCTAACCCAACGGGCCATGTTCTGAATATGACGAAGGCCTCTTAACCCGCCACCAGCACCCGTATCGCTTCCAGGCGCAGCGCCGCTTTGTCGAGCATCGCCAGGCCTTGCTCGCGCTGTTGGCGCAGGGCGTCCAGTTCGCTGTCGCGTACGCTCGGGTTGACCGCTTGCAGGGCGGTCAGGCGTGCCAGTTCTTCATCGGTTTCGGCGGCCAGGCGACGCTTGGCTTCCTCGACCCGGGCCAGGTGGCGCGGGGCGGTTTTTTCTTCGCCGGCGTTGATCAGCGGGTTGAGGCTGTCGCGCTGGGCCTGGACGAATTTGTTGGCGCTGGCGCGCGGCACGCTTTCCAACTGGTCGTTGAGGGTTTCGAAGGCCACCTTGTGCGCCAGGTCGTTGCCGTTGGCATCGAGCAGGCAGCGCAGGGCGAGCGGCGGCAGGTAACGGCCCAGTTGCAGGGCGCGCGGTGCCACCACCTCGCTGACGTAGAGCAGTTCGAGCAATACGGTACCGGGTTTCAGCGCCTTGTTCTTGATCAGCGCCACGCCGGTATTGCCCATCGAGCCGGAGCGCACCAGGTCCATGCCGCCTTGCACCATGGGGTGTTCCCAGGTGAGGAACTGCATGTCCTCGCGGGCCAGGGCCAGCTCGCGGTCGTAGGTGATGGTCACGCCTTCGTCGTCGCCGAGGGGGAAGCTGGCATCCAGCATTTTCTCGCTGGGGCGCAGGATCAGGGCGTTATCGGAATGGTCTTCGCTGTCGATGCCGAAGGCGTCGAACAATTGCTCCATATAGATCGGCAGGGCGAATTGATCGTCCTGTTCGAGAATCGCGGAGACCAAAGCTTCGCCTTCGCCGGCACCGCCCGAGTTGAGTTCCAGCAGGCGGTCGCGGCCGGCATGCAGCTCGCCCTCGAGACGTTCGCGTTCGCCGCGGGCTTCGTCGACCAGGCTCTGCCACTCGCCGTCGTCGCCGCTTTCCAGCAACGGCAGCAGGCGCGCGCCGAACTGGTGTTGCAGGGCGTTGCCGGTTGGGCAGGTATTGAGGAAGGCGTTGAGCGCCTGGTGATACCACTGGTACAGGCGTTCTTGCGGGCTGTTTTCCAGGTAGGGCACATGCAACTGGATGCGGTGCTTCTGACCGATACGGTCGAGGCGGCCGATGCGCTGCTCGAGCAGGTCCGGGTGGGCCGGCAGGTCGAACAGCACCAGGTGGTGGGCGAACTGGAAGTTACGCCCCTCGCTGCCGATTTCCGAGCAGATCAGCACCTGGGCGCCGAACTCTTCGTCGGCGAAGTAGGCGGCGGCGCGGTCGCGTTCGAGGATGTTCATACCCTCGTGGAACACCGTGGCGGCGATGCCTTTGCGCACGCGCAGGGCGTCTTCCAGGTCCAGGGCGGTTTCGGCATGGGCGCAGATCACCAGCACCTTGACCCGCTTGAGCATCTTCAGGGTATCGATCAGCCATTCCACGCGCGGGTCGAAGCGCCACCAGCGCTGGTCTTCGTCGAGATCGGATTGCGCCTGGTAGCTGACCTCCGGGTATAGGTCCGGGTGTTCGCCGACCGGCAGCTCCATATACAGATCCGGGCTCGGCAGCGGGTAGGCGTGCAGCTCGCGCTCGGGGAAACCCTGCACCGCGGCGCGGGTGTTGCGGAACAGCAAGCGGCCGGTGCCGTGGCGGTCGAGCAGCTCGCGCACCAGGCGCGCCGCGGCTTGCGTATCGCCATCGTTGACGGCGCCGAGCAGGGCTTCGCCTTCATCGCCGAGGAAATCATGGATGGTTTTATGCGCGGCGGGCGACAGGCGGCCCTGGTCGAGCAATTCCTGCACCGCTTCGGCGACCGGTTTGTAATTGGCGCTCTCGGCGCGGAACGCCTCCAGATCATGGAAACGATGCGGATCGAGTAGGCGCAAGCGGGCGAAGTGGCTGTCCTGGCCGAGCTGTTCCGGGGTGGCGGTTAGCAGCAACACGCCGGGAATGACCTCGGCGAGCTGCTCGACCAGGGCGTATTCGCGGCTGACGCTCTCGGGGTGCCAGACCAGATGGTGGGCTTCGTCGACCACCAGCAGGTCCCAACCGGCGGCGAACAGCGCGTCCTGGGCCTTCTCGTCCTCGCACAGCCATTCCAGGGCGACCAGGGCAAGCTGGCAGTCTTCGAACGGGTTGCTGGCGTCGCTTTCGATAAAGCGCTCGGCATCGAACAGCGCGACATCCAGGTTGAAGCGCCGGCGCATTTCCACCAGCCATTGGTGCTGGAGGTTTTCCGGCACCAGGATCAACACCCGGTTAGCGCGCCCGGAGAGCAACTGGCGGTGCACCACCAGGCCGGCTTCGATGGTCTTGCCCAGGCCCACTTCGTCGGCCAGCAGTACGCGCGGAGCGATGCGGTCGGCGACTTCGCGGGCGATGTGCAATTGGTGGGCGATCGGTTGCGCGCGCACGCCGCCCAGGCCCCAGAGCGGGGATTGCAGCTGCTTGCTGGTGAATTCCAGGGTGCGATAGCGCAGGGCGAACCAGGGCAGCGGGTCGATCTGCCCGGCGAACAGGCGGTCGCTGGCCAGGCGGAACTGAATGAAGTTGGACAGCTGGGTTTCCGGCAGGCTGACGCTCTGGTGCTGCGCATCGAGGCCGTGATAAATCAGCAGACCATCGACATCGTCGACTTCCTGGACGGTCAGCTTCCAGCCTTCGAAGTGGGTGATTTCGTCGCCAGGGGAGAAGCGCACGCGGGTCAGCGGCGCATTGCGGATGGCATATTGACGGGTTTCGCCGGTGGCCGGGTAGAGCATGGTAAGCATGCGTCCGTCCTGCATTAGAACGGTGCCCAGGCCAAGTTCCGCTTCGCTGTCGCTGATCCAGCGTTGCCCCGGTTCGAATTGCGCCATGCCTGTCTGTCTCCCGCCTGAAAAAGCCGGCTATGGTAACGGAAGCCGGCTCCGAGGTTGAGAATAATTGATCGTTCTGTCGAGATTCCCTTCACGTATCCGCGACCCGGCGGGGCGCAGAAATACGCCGCGTTCGTCCGTTTGGGCGGCGGTTTTTCCCTTGGCTCGCTGCCATGGTGTCTACCCTGGGCATTCTAGGCGTCGTTCCCCCCAGGGCCTATCGGTAGGCAGTTTGCGCTTTGTGTGGTTAGCTAAGGCGAAAGTGTAGCGATGCGTTGCTAAAGTCGCCGATTGACTGGCCGACAGCCTGACCAAAGGAGGGTTTAAAAGTGCTACCGCCGATCCCCCATAGTCTGGTGCCGGTCACCGTGCAGCAGGACGTGATCAAGCCCAAACCGGAGATTCCGCCGGTGACGCCGGCTGCCGAGAGCAGCAAGGAAAGTGGCGTAAGCCTGGATAAGCGCCATCCCCAGGAAGCCGAAGCCTTGCTGCGCGAAGAGCAACGGCGTCGCCAGCGCCGCCGCGGCTACACCGCGGAGGAGTTGGCCGAAGGCGAAGTGGCCGAAGCCGACGAGGCGCTGATCGACGAACTGCCTCGCCAGGGGCTGTGGGTCGATGTCGAAGTTTGAGTCGCCGCCTATGGACTGTCCCCGCCCCACCCATAAATAGCCTGACCCCGCACCTTGAGCCTATTCGACGACTGTCCATTGAGCTTGCCCGATGCCGAACTGCGTTTCGATGCCGATTGGCTGGAGCCGGCGACGGCCGATCGTTGGCTTGCGCAATTGCTGAGCGAAACGCCTTGGACGCAACCCCGGGTGCGCCTGTATGGGCGCGAGTATCCGGTGCCGCGTCTGGTGGCCTGGTACGGCGATGCCGACGCGGCGTACCGTTACTCCGGATTGAGCCATCGGCCCTTGCCCTGGACGCCTTTGCTCGCACAGATTCGCGCGCGGCTGGTGGAGACCCTGGGGCTGCCGCTCAACGGCGTGTTGCTCAACTATTACCGCGACGGTCAGGACTCCATGGGCTGGCACAGCGACGATGAGGCCGAGTTGGGCCGCAACCCCTACATCGTTTCGCTGAACCTGGGCGGCAGCCGGCGTTTCGACCTGCGGCGCAAGGGGCAGAATCGCATCGAACACTCACTGCTGCTCAATCACGGCTCGCTACTGGTCATGGGCGGGCCGACCCAGCATTATTGGCAGCACCAGATCGCGAAAACGCGCATGCCCTGCGCACCGCGACTGAACTTGACCTTTCGACTTGTCCGGTCGTCTTATGAGCAACCTGAGCCATGAGCAGATAAGCAGATGAATGACGACGGTAAATTGATCGATTTCGCGGCCGAGCGCGGCAAGCGAATCCACGACCTGCGCGACAAAAAGCTCAACGACCTGCGCGAGGCGTTCGAGCTGGCCATGCCGATCCCCAAGGGTAAGAAAAAGCCCAAAGGCAAGCCGAAGAAGAACTAGCAGGTCGTTGAAAAACGTAGGCGAGGCAGCCAGCGCAAGGCAGGCGGCTTTTCAACAGACTGTCAGGGGCAGTTGCGTCAAGTCGCGGCCGCAGCGGTCCGATCCTGCGAGTTGCGCGGCACGCGGCTCGCTATGCAACAACTTCCCCTGACCCTTCCATGCCCGATTAATTGATCTGGATCAGTGTCCGGCGCCTTTGCTCCGGGCTGCTTCGGCGCCCTTGATCCAGATCAATAGCGGCCTTTTCGCTCCTGATACTTTGAAGCCACGCAGCAGGTTTCACTCAGGAGGCAACCATGTTTATCGATGTCGTAGTTCTCGCCGGTATCGGCACCGTCGGACTGATGGTCGCCTTCATCGCAGGGGTGGGTTATTTCATCTGGAAGGATTCGCACAAGCGTAAGCAAGGCTGATCCTCCCGGAAAGCGGGCACGCAAGGCAATTTGGGCGACTTCGGTCGCCTTTTTTTATTTCTGGCGTCGTTCGCCGTCAGCGGGTGGCGCAGGGGGCTCGCGTCAACCAAGTAGGTCGGGCTTCGCCGCTATGTCTGCGGCGACTGTGGTGCGGGCGGGATATAGCCCTCATCGAAATGCACCAGATCGTCGTCGATGCTCCACCAATTCGCCTTGGAGGCGGTATGGAAGTGGGCGACGGGTCTGCTCGCCAGGGGTTCGTTGATCAGCCCTGCTCTGATGCGCAGCACGCCTGGCAGGCTGTCTTTGTGGCTGTAAACCGGCGAGCCGCATCGCCGGCAGAACAGTCGCTGTTTGCCCGGCGACGAGGCAAAGGCACTGAGCAGCTCGGCACCGCTGAGCAGATGGAAGTCGGCGAGGTTTACCGGAATATTACTGGCGAAGGGGCCGCCCTGGGCTTTGCGGCACTGAGAGCAATGGCATAGCTGGATGGGTTCCAGCTGGGCATCGATGCGGAACTGCACGCCACCGCATAAACAACTACCGGTATACATAAGCCACCTCTGTCATGTCTGCCATGGGGTCGATGTCGGGTCCGCCGGGCTCGCCCGGCGGATCTGGCGCGGTCGCGATGAAACGGCAACAGACCCTAGCCGATGCTGATCGGCGGCAGGGTGGCCAACTCGACGGTTTGCTGTTTGCGTGGGGCGAGGATTTCCGCTTCGCCGTCTACCACCAGTTCGTTCCTCTGGTTAAACACGCGGGTGGCGACGCGCACGCGGAATTTCGGCAGCTTCTCGAGAATTTCCAGGCGCACGGTCAGGGTGTCGCCGAGCTTGACCGGCAAGGTGAAGCGCATGGTCTGGCCCAGGTAGATGGTGCCGGGGCCGGGCAGCTCGCAGGCCACCGCCGCGCTGATCAGTGCGCCGCTGAACATGCCGTGGGCGATACGCTCCTTGAACATGGTGGTGGCGGCGTACTCGGCATCCAGGTGCACGGGGTTGCGGTCACCGGAGACGGCGGCGAACAGCTGGATATCGCGTTCGTCGACGGTTTTGCTGTAGCTGGCGGTTTGACCGACTTCAAGCGCCTCGTAAGGCGTGTTGCTGCTTTGCGTCATGCGGGAATCTCCTGGGGTTGGATAAGGCGCTGGCGTGGATGGCTCATGGCCTGTTCCAGCCAGTCGATCAGGTAGGCGGTCACTTCGTCGCGGTTGCTTTCGTTGAGCAGCTCATGACGAGCGCCTGGGTAAAGCTTCTGTTGCACATGAGTATTGCCGGCTTGGCGCAAGGCATTGGCCAGGTCGGTTTGGCGTTTGCCATTGCTGACCGGGT
The DNA here is from genome assembly GCF_946886105.1 of uncultured Pseudomonas sp. The sequence continues at coordinate 64,887 of NZ_CAMPHV010000018.1, forward strand.
CGCATTCGCCACCGATCACCAGCAGCGGCAGGTCTCTGTCGATCTGCGCGAGGTTGTTCACCGGGGTGACCTGCAGCAGGCCTCCGAACAGGTCGCACCAATATTGGTTGGTGCAGCGGAAGCCGCAGAGCGGGTCGTCGATGTACTTGTCGACTTCGGCCGGATCGCGGCTCAGCCAATCGCAAGCCGTGCGGTTGGGTTTGAAAGCATTGTTGAACGAGCCGAAAGACAGGAAGTCGATCAGCGGGCTGCGGCCGGTCTTGCCCTGGCGCCAGCGTTCGAAGCGGGCGATCAGCCTGGCCAGGCGGTAGAGCACAGTCGATTGGTAGTTCGATCCGGAGAGGATCGCCCCTTGCAAACTGCTGCTGTGACGCATCAGGTAAGCCTGGGCGATATAGCTGCCCATGCTGTGGCCGAGCAGGAAGATCGGCGCCTGCGGATGCTGCTGGCGAATATGATGGTTGAGGCATGCAAGGTCGCTGACCACCAGTTCCCAGCCGTTTTCATCGGCATAGTGGCCGAGGGTGCCGTGCTCGGCGGTTTTGCCGTGGCCGCGCTGATCATGGATGTACAGTTCAAAGCCGGCGGCGACCAGGGCGGCGCCCAGGCGCTCGTAGCGTGCGCTGTGTTCGGCCATGCCGTGGGCCACCATCACCACTGCTTTGGGCGGCTGGTCGGCATACCAGCGGTTCACAAATAAGGGGACGGCGTCGCTGCTGTTCAACCAAAAGGTGTCGTGGTGCATGGCGAATCCTTAAGCCTGCAAGGGTGGGGCATTGTAGGGCCAGCGCCCGGGCTTTTCACAGCGCCACCGCGTAATGCGAGATTCACGTGGTCAATGACACCTGTCGAGTATTTGCGACCCGTCACAGAGCTGCTAAGTTCGCTTCAGCCCAAAATCAATATCGTGCGCCGGTTGGCAGGCCCTGGATGCTCGCTGACCGTGCAGCGCAGTCCGACGGGGTCATCACTTTCAGGGCAAGAGGATAATAAGAATGCAACTGGATTTCTGGAACGATAAACGCCCGGCTGGCGTACCCAATAGCATCGATTTGGACGCTTATAAATCGGTGATCGAAGTCTTCGAAAGGTCGTGCAAAAAGTTCGCCGACCGTCCGGCATTCAGCAATCTGGGAGTGACCCTGACCTACGCCGAGCTGGACCGCCTGTCGGCGGCCTTCGCCGGTTACCTACAGAAGAACACCGATCTGCAGCCCGGCGACCGCATCGCCGTGCAGATGCCGAATATCCTGCAATACCCGATCGCCGTGTTCGGCGCCATGCGCGCCGGGCTGATCGTGGTCAATACCAACCCGTTGTATACCGCTCGCGAAATGCGCCATCAGTTCAAGGACGCCGGCGTGCGCGCGTTGGTCTACCTGAACATGTTCGGCAAGCTGGTGCAGGACGTGCTGGGCGATACCCAGATCGACTACCTGATCGAAGCGCGCATGGGCGACCTGCTGCCCGCGCCCAAGGGCTGGCTGGTAAACACCCTGGTCAAACACGTGAAGAAGATGGTGCCCGATTACCGCTTGCCGCAAGCCGTGCCATTCAAGCAGGCGCTCAAGCAGGGCCATGGCCATGCGCTCAAGCCGGTCAAGGTGGGTCACGACGACGTCGCGGTGCTGCAGTACACCGGCGGTACCACAGGGGTGGCCAAAGGCGCGATGCTGACCCACGGCAATCTGGTGGCCAATATGCTGCAGGTCGATGCCTGCCTGTCGCAGCACGGGCCGGATGGCTCGCCGCTGATGAAGCAGGGGCAGGAAATCATGATCGCGCCGCTGCCGCTCTATCACATCTATGCCTTCACCGCGAACTGCATGTGCATGATGGTCAACGGCAACCACAACGTGCTGATCACCAATCCGCGCGATATTCCCGGGTTCGTCAAGGAGCTCGGCAAGTGGCAGTTTTCCGCGCTGCTCGGCCTCAACACCTTGTTCGTCGCGCTGATGGACCACCCCGAATTCAAGAACCTGGATTTCTCCAAGCTCAAGGTCACCAATTCCGGCGGCACCGCACTGGTCAAGGCCACCGCCGAGCGTTGGCAGGCCATGACCGGTTGCACGGTCGTGGAAGGCTATGGCCTGACCGAAACGTCGCCAGTGGCCAGCACCAACCCCTATGGCGATAAAGCCCGTCTGGGCACGGTCGGCGTTCCGGTGCCGGGCACCGTATTCAAGGTCATCGACGACGACGGCAACGAGCAGCCCCAGGGCGAACGCGGCGAGCTGTGCATCAAAGGTCCGCAGGTGATGAAGGGTTACTGGCAGCGCGAGGAGGCCACCGCCGAGGTGCTCGATGCCGAGGGATGGTTCAAGACCGGCGATATCGCGGTGATCGACCCCGACGGCTTCGTGCGTATCGTCGATCGCAAGAAAGATATGATCATCGTCTCGGGTTTCAACGTGTACCCCAACGAGATCGAAGACGTGGTCATGGCCCACCCGAAAGTCGCCAGTTGCGCGGCCATCGGGGTGCCGGACGAGAAGTCGGGGGAGGCCGTCAAATTGTTCGTGGTCGCCCGTGACGGCGGGCTCTCGGCCGAAGAGCTGAAAGCCTTCTGCAAGGAAAACTTTACCGGTTACAAGGTGCCTAAGCACATCGTCTTCCGCGATGCGTTGCCCATGACCCCGGTCGGCAAGATTCTCCGTCGCGAATTGCGCGACATTGCCTGAACACGGCTGTTTTCGGCGGTTTGAGGCGTTTTTTCATGCAAGTTTCAATGTGACCGAGTGCTGTGTTTTTGGTCATATTGGGACTTGCGTGCCCTCCTTTGATGCTAGGCGGTCCTTGGTAAAGGTGCTACGCTCGGCGCGCTTTTTTGCCGCATGGTTGGCAAAACCTGCGTAGTAAAACAAAAATATCCGCCCTCCAAGCGGCGGAGTATCAGCTGTCGTTTAGGAGTGGACTCCCATGATCGAAAACTTCTGGAAGGATAAATATCCTGCTGGGATTCCTGCCGAAATCAATCCCGATCAGTACCCGAATATTCAGACGGTGCTGCGTGAGTCCTGCCAACGCTTCGCTGATAAGCCGGCGTTCAGTAACCTCGGCAAGACGCTCACCTACGGCGAGTTGTATGAACTGTCGGGGGCCTTTACCGCCTACCTGCAACAACACACCGATTTGCAGCCGGGCGACCGCATCGCCGTGCAATTGCCCAACGTACTGCAGTACCCGGTCATCGTTTTCGGCGCCATCCGTGCCGGGCTGATCGTGGTCAACACCAACCCGCTGTACACCGCGCGGGAACTGGAACACCAGTTCAATGACTCCGGCGCCAAGGCGTTGGTTTGCCTGGCCAATATGGCGCACCTGGCGGAACAGGTGCTGCCCAAGACCGGGGTGAAGACGGTAATAGTCACCGAAGTGGGCGATATGCTCTCGCCGCTCAAGCGCCTGCTGGTCAACGGCATGGTCAAGCATGTGAAGAAGATGGTGCCGGCCTATAACCTGCCGCAGGCCGTCAAACTCACCGCGGCGTTGGCCAAGGGCCGCGGTAAGACCAGCGTCGACGCCAGCCCGAACAGCGGCGACGTCGCCGTGCTGCAGTACACCGGCGGCACCACCGGGGTGGCCAAGGGTGCGATGCTGACGCACCGCAATCTGATCGCCAATATGCTGCAGGTCAAAGCGCTGATGGGCTCGGAAATGAGCGAAGGCCACGAAGTGATAATCGCGCCGCTGCCGCTGTATCACATCTATGCCTTCACCTTTCATTGCATGTCGATGATGCTGATCGGCAGCCACAACGTGCTGATCACCAACCCGCGCGACCTGCCGGGGATGATCAACGACCTTGCGCGCTACAAGTTCACCGGTTTCGTCGGCCTCAATACGCTGTTCGTGGCGTTGTGCAACAGCGCGGACTTCCAGAAGCTGGATTTCTCTTCGCTGAAAGCCACCTTCTCCGGCGGCATGGCCCTGCAATTGGCGACCGCCGAACGCTGGAAGCAAGTCACCGGCTGCTCGATCTGCGAAGGTTACGGCATGACCGAAACCAGCCCGGTGGCCTCGGTCAACCCATTCGGCAACATCCAGGTCGGCACCATCGGTATTCCCGTGCCGTCGACCCTGTGCAAGGTGGTGGACGACGAGGGCGTCGAGCAGCCCATCGGCTCCATCGGCGAACTGTGCATCAAAGGTCCGCAGGTGATGAAGGGCTACTGGCAGCGCCAAGACGCCACCGACGAGATGCTCGATGCCGACGGCTGGCTGAAAACCGGCGATATCGCGGTGATCCAGGACGACGGCTTCATGCGTATCGTCGACCGCAAAAAGGACATGATTCTGGTCTCCGGCTTCAACGTCTACCCGAACGAGCTGGAGGATGTGCTGGCGAACTTGCCGGGCGTGCTGCAGTGCGCGGCCATCGGCGTCCCGGACGAGAAGTCCGGCGAAGCGATCAAGGTCTTCGTCGTGGTCAAGCCCGGCGAAAGCCTGAGCAAAGAGCAGGTCATGGACTTTATGCGTGCGAACCTCACGGGCTACAAAGTACCGAAATCCGTGGAGTTCCGCGACGCGCTGCCGACCACCAACGTCGGCAAGATCCTGCGTCGCGAACTACGCGATGAAGAGCTGAAGAAAATGGGTAAGAAATAACGCCTGTTTCCCACAGCGTTCCGCCTCGGCGGCAATGCCGTTCACCTCGCCGGTGAACGGCATTTTTTTGTGCGTATTGAGCATGCTATCTCGGGCGGCCGTTCCTGGTAGGAGCGACTTGGCCGCGTTCGCGTTGATGCGCTTGCATCCGACTACCGGATTGGTTCGGGCGGATGACGTCCCCATCATCGCTATTGGTGGATGGATAAAGCGCCATCCACCCTACAAAAGCGTGCGCTTGGCTGTCGAGCGGTTCGATACGCGATCATCAGTGATACCGCATATAGGTCTTGTTGGGTTACGCGGCGGCCGATGGCGATGTCGTTGCTTAAACCGCGCTAGTCGCCGCTAACCCAACCTACGGGGCCAGCTGACCTGGCGCTGTCGGCGGAGTGTCGTGCAAATTGCATGATGGTTTTTCGGTGGACAATGCAGAATGCCGGTATGGGCTTAAGGTTTTACTGGCTAAGTCTTTGATTTGTAATGGTTCTATGGTTGGCATCGGTTATGCAATCCGGCATAGGCGGAAATGCATAATTCAGGAGGCCACCATGCAACTCAGAACGGATCTAGTTATTCAGGCATTCCCCGACTACGCGGTAGATGCGTCTCTGCGACCGGACGGGCTGATCCTGCTAACTCTGAGCAAAGACAATAAGCCGTTACATGCGCGTGCGGTCAGCGTGCAGTCGATGCTTTCACCGGAAAACGTGACGGAGCTGGTCGGGCAGCTGCGTTGGGGCATCAAGGCAGCAGAAGAAAATGCCGACTGGCGGGACGAATATGCAAGCATCGGACGCTCTACTTTGCCGACCTACACGGGGACTCCCGTGTACTTCAGGGCTCTGCAGACGCTGGTTAGCCGTCGGGTGCTCAAGCAGGCCAGCTGACCGCATCTGACGGGCGCGGCCCACCACGATTGCGGCGACGAGTCAGGGTGTCGCCGCTTTCGTTTCATCGGTGCTATTTCTACAGCCATGTCGGGTAAATCCTGGCATATGACAACGGTCGTTTCGAGTCGACGGGCCGCCGCGCGCGACCCTGTGGCCGTCGTTGTGCGCGCTGCGTGGGGAAATCTGCGACAATCGCCAGCTGAAAATTTCGTGGGCGTACCCGACCGCGAACGAGCGAGCCGGTGCCCCCGGTTTGCCGCGCCCATCCCACCGATTGCTCGCCACGGCCCCGATGACCGATCAGACTCCCGCCATAGACCAACTGCTGAAGAACCTCGAACAAGCGCTGCTGGCCGACCGCCACCGCTTACGTCGCCAGTTGCACGAGCTGCGCAAGCAAACGCCGGTGGACGAGGCCAAGCTGGCGCAATGGGTCGAGCGTTTCCAGGCCTCGGTGGCCAAGGTCGAGGCGCGCAAACTCAGCGTGCCGCTCATGCGCTACGACGATGCCTTGCCGATCGCCGCCAAGCGCGACGAAATCAAGGCCGCCATCGCCAAGCATCAAGTGGTGGTGATCGCCGGCGAAACCGGCTCCGGCAAGACCACCCAGTTGCCGAAAATCTGCCTGGAGTTGGGCCGTGGCGTGCACGGATTGATCGGCCACACCCAGCCGCGGCGGCTGGCGGCGCGCAGCGTGGCAACGCGGGTGGCGGAAGAAATCGGTACGCCGCTGGGCGAGTTGGTCGGTTATCAGGTGCGTTTCGAGGACCAGAGCAACGAGCGCAGCCTGATCAAGCTGATGACCGACGGCATCCTGCTCGCCGAAACCCAGCACGACCGCTATCTGGAAAAGTACGACACGCTGATCGTCGATGAAGCCCACGAACGCAGCCTGAATATTGACTTCCTCCTGGGGTTTCTGAAGACCCTGCTGGTGCGCCGCCCCGACCTCAAGCTGATCATCACCTCGGCGACCATCGACCTCGAACGCTTTTCCAAGCATTTCGATGGGGCGCCCATCGTTGAAGTCTCGGGGCGCACCTACCCGGTCGACACTTGGTACCGGCCGCTGACCGCCGAACAGGATGAAGATGGCAACCGCGTCGAGGACGACCTCTCGGTCGATCAGGCGATTCTCGCCAGCCTGGATGAAATCGCCGCCTTCGAGAAGAGCGAAGGCAAGCGCCCCGGCGACGTGCTGGTATTCCTCCCCGGCGAGCGCGAAATCCGCGACTGCGCCGAGGTGCTGCGCAAGGCCAACCTCAGGTTCACCGAAGTGCTGCCGCTGTATGCGCGGCTGACCCCGGCCGAGCAGCAGAAAATCTTCCAGCCGATGGCCGGGCGCAAGATCGTCCTGGCGACCAACGTTGCGGAAACCTCGCTGACGGTGCCGGGCATTCGCTACGTGATCGACAGCGGCACGGCGCGGATCAGCCGCTACAGCTACCGTGCCAAGGTCCAGCGCCTGCCCATCGAAGCGATTTCCCAGGCCAGCGCCAACCAGCGCAAGGGCCGCTGCGGGCGCGTCGAGCCGGGTATCTGCGTGCGCTTGTACAGCGAGGAGGATTTCAACGCTCGCCCGGCTTTTACCGATCCGGAGATCCTGCGTACCAACCTGGCGGCGGTGATCCTGCAGATGCTGCATTTGCGCCTCGGCGCGATCGAGGCGTTCCCCTTTATCGAGCCGCCGGACGGCAAGGCGATCAGCGACGGCTTCAACCTGTTGCAGGAGCTGTCGGCGGTCAATCGCGAGGGCCAGCTCACGCCGCTGGGCCGGCAGCTGGCGCGTCTGCCGGTCGACCCGCGCTTGGGTCGTATGGTCCTGGAAGGCGCCAAACAGGGCAGCCTCGATGAAGTGCTGATCGTCGCCAGCGCGCTGTCGGTGCAGGACGTGCGCGAGCGCCCATCGGACCGCCAGCAGGCCGCCGACCAGGCCCATGCGCAGTGGAAGGACGTGGATTCCGACTTCGCCGCGCTGATCAATCTTTGGCGCGGCTTCGAGGAGAAACGCCAGGAATTGGGCAGCAGCGCCTTGCGCAGCTGGTGCCGGAAGAACTTCCTCAACTATTTACGCCTGCGCGAATGGCGCGATGCCCATCGGCAACTGGTGCTGATCGCCCGTGATTTGCAACTGTCCCCAGGTAACAGCGGACAGGGTAGGAGCGAGCTTGCTCGCGATCAGCGATCTGCAGGTCAAACCGCGACATCCAAGGATCGTCGGGATGCCGCACCACAGCAAGCTGGCTCCCACAAAGCGCAAGAACTGGCCGACAAGGACGAAGCCGCCCAGCGCGCCAAAGGCTACGCCAGCGTGCACAAGGCGATTCTCTCCGGCCTGCTCAGCCAGATCGGCCAGAAGACCGAGGAGGGCGACTACCTGGGCGCGCGGCAAAGGCGTTTCTGGGTGCATCCGTCCAGTGTGATCGGCCGTAAGAAACCCAACTGGATCATGGCCGCCGAACTGGTGGAAACCACCAAGCTGTTCGCCCGTATGGTGGCGAAGATCGAGCCTGACTGGATCGAACCGCTGGCGCCGCACCTGATCAAGAAAAACCACCTGGAACCGCACTGGGAGAAGAAGCGTGGCCAGGTCGTGGCCTATGAGCAGATCAGCCTTTACGGCCTGATCGTGGTCGGTCGCCGCCCGGTGCATTACGGCCCCATCGACCCCGAGGTGTCGCGCGAGCTGTTTATCCGCGAAGGCCTGGTCGGCGGCGAAATCCACTCCCGGGCCAAATGCCTGACCGCCAACCGGCAGTTACTGGAACAGCTCGACGAGCTGGAAGCCAAAGCCCGTCGCCGCGACATTCTCGCCGACGAGGAAACCCTGTTCGCCTATTACCAGGCGCGCCTGCCGGCGGAGATTTACCAGAGCGCGACCTTCGACAGCTGGTACAAAAGCGAAAGCGCGAAGAACCCGCAGTTGCTGATCATGCGCGAGGAAGACGTGCTCGCGCGCGAGGCCAGCGAAGTCACCGCCGCGCAATACCCGGATACCCTGCGCCTGGGCGAACTGACCTTGCCGCTGACCTACCACTTCGAGCCCAACCACCCGCGCGACGGCGTGACCCTGCGCGTGCCGGCGCCGCTGTTGCCGCAACTGCCGGCCGAGCGCCTGCAATGGCTGGTGCCCGGTCTGCTGGACGCCAAATGCATGGCCCTGGTGCGCGGGTTGCCCAAGGCGCTGCGCAAGAATTTCGTGCCGGTGCCGGATTTCGTCGGCGCCGCGCTGAGCAAAATCGCCTTCGCCGACGGCAACCTGCCCCAGGCGCTCGGCCGCGAACTGCAACGCATGACCGGCACCCGCGTACCGGACGAAGCCTGGGCGGAAGCCGATGCCGCGCTCGACAGCCATCTGCGGATGAATATCGAGGTGGTCGACACTCACGGCAAATTCCTCGGTGAAGGTCGCGACCTGGCCGTGCTGACCGCGCGTTTCAGCGAGGCCAGTCAGGCCGCCCTGGCCATTCCCAAAGCCGAGCACGCGCCGCGCACGGTCGAGGCCAAGGCCTTCGCCGAAGTCGCGGAGAAAACTCAGCAGAAGATCGCCGGGCTCTCCATGACCGTCTACCCGGCGCTGGTGGAGGAGGCGGGCAGCGTGCAGGAAGGCCGCTTCCCGACCCAGGCCGAAGCCAGCTACCAGCACCGCCGCGCGCTGCAGCGTTTGCTCCTGCAGCAGTTGGCCGAGCCCGCCAAGTACCTGCGCGGCAAGCTACCGGGGCTGACCGAGTTGGGCCTGTTACACCGCGAACTCGGCCGCGTCGAAGCCCTGGTCGAAGACATCCTTCTGGCCAGCCTCGACAGCTGCGTGCTCGACGGCGAAGCCACGCTGCCGCGCGACGGCGCCGCCCTGGCCAAACTGGCGGAAAGCAAACGTGGCGACTGGACCGCTCACGCCGAGCGCCTGGCCAAGCTGACGCTGGAAATCCTCAAGCTCTGGCACGGCCTGCAAAAGCGCTTCAAGGGCAAGATCGACCTGGCTCAGGCCATGGCGCTAAACGACATCAAGCTGCAACTGAGCAACCTGGTCTACCCAGGCTTCGTCCGCGAAACCCCGGGCGAATGGCTCAAGGAACTGCCGCGCTACCTCAAGGCCATCGAACAGCGCCTGGACAAGATCGGTGCGCAAGTGCAGCGCGACCGGGTCTGGAGCGGTGAGCTGGCCGGCTACTGGGAGCAATACCGGACGCGCCTGGACAAACATGGCCGCGAAGGCAAACGCGATGCGCAATTGCAGCTGTATCGCTGGATGCTCGAGGAATACCGCGTTTCGTTATTCGCCCAACAGCTCGGCACCAAAATGGCGGTATCGGACAAACGCCTGAGCAAGCAGTGGAGTCAGGTCGAAGGCTGAGCACTTCGACGCCCTATCCCTCCGGGAGAGGGCTAGCAGGCCGTTGAAAAACTACCTGCGTTGCCGATACGGCGTTAAAAACAGGCTCGGATGCGAGCCCAGTCCGCTTCCTCGCCTGTTTTTGCCTTGTCTCGGCTGCCTCGCCTACGTTTTTCAACGGGCTGCTAGGGGTGAGGGGTTGTCGATTCTCGAATCCGGGCGGGTGCAACCCGCCAGCTTCACCGATGTAGCGGGTTGCGCCCGCCCTACGAACTGAACGCCGCCACGGCGAGAGTTCGCGCGAAGCGATACCCGTGCCGTTGCGGCTTATTTACGTGTCGCTGGAGCAGCCTTGCCGGGGGCGCGACCGATGCCCGGCGGGCGCCGTTTGATCGGCTGCGATTTGACGATGGCCGTGCTGGTTTGCGCTTTGTCGGCGATGCGGTCGAGGATATGGTCGAGCTGGTCGATCGAGCGCACGTGCAGACGCACGATATAGCAGTCGTCGCCGGTGACCTTGTCGCACTCGCAAAACTCCGGGGTGTCCTCGATCAGCTTCTGCACCACGTGCAGCATGCCGGGCAGCGGCTTGATGCGCACGATGGCCTGTAGCTGATAGCCGAGCGCCTTGGGGTCGATCTCGATGGTGAAGCCGCGAATCACCCCGCGCTCTTCCAGACGCCGCAACCGTTCCGAGGCGCCGGGGGAGGACAGGCCGACCCGGCTCGCCAGCGCCTTAAGGGAAATACGCGAATCTTCCAGCAGCACTTCGAGGATACGTTGGTCGAGTTCGTCGATCATTTTTTGCGTATCTCCATAAAAATCGAAAAATTACTTACAAAATTAGCTTTATTAAGCATTAAGCCTTTTTTAGGCCATGTAACTGCCGGCTGCAACGTCATATTTTAAACCTCTGACGAATTCGCAGAGGTGCTCCATGAATAACCAGGTGCGCGGCACGGTCGAAATGACCGCAGCGATGATGATTTCCGGAACCATCGGCTGGTTCGTGGTGGTGTCCGGCCAGCCGGTGATCGATGTGGTGTTCTGGCGTTGCGCCATAGGCGCGCCGGTGCTGCTCGCCGTCTGCGCCGCACTGGGCCTGTTGCGCGGCACGCTGACGCCGCGCTTGCTGATCTTCGCCGCGCTCGGTGGGGTGGCGATAGTGCTCAACTGGCTGCTGCTGTTCGCCGCCTATTCGCGGGCGTCGATCGCTATCGCCACCGCGGTCTACAACACCCAGCCGTTTATCCTGGTCGGGTTGGGCGCGCTGTTCTTCGCCGAACGCCTGACCCTGAACAAATTGCTCTGGCTCGGCCTAGCCTTCGTCGGCATGCTGCTGATCGTGCAGGCCAAGCCCAGCGCCGGCTACCTCGGTAGCGAGCATCTGGTCGGCATTCTGTTGGCGTTGGGCGCGGCGTTCTTCTATGCGCTGGCGGCGATAGTCGCCAAGCACCTCAAGGGCACGCCGCCGCACCTGATCGCGCTGATCCAGGTCTGTGTCGGCACGTTGATGCTCGCGCCCTTCGCCAACTTCGAGGCACTGCCCGCGGATGCCGGCACCTGGAGCGCACTGCTCGCCCTTGGCGTGCTGCACACCGGGTTGATGTACATCCTGCTCTACGGTGCGATCCAGAAACTGCCGACGCACCTGGTCGGGGCCTTGTCGTTCATCTACCCGGTGGTGGCGATCCTGGTCGACTACCTGGCCTTCGACCACCACCTGCAAGCGATCCAACTGGCCGGCATCGCCGCCATCCTGATCGCCGCAGCGGGCATGACCCTCGGTTGGTCGCTGTACAAGCGCACCGAAGTGCCGGCGCAGGTCGGCGAGTAAGGGGCTTGGCGGCGGGCGTCCTCGCCAGTGAAGCAGCGGCGCGGCCATTTATCAGGCATACCCCGGTGCAACGTATCGGCACCTCAGAGGACGTTGCGGATACGGTTCTTTGGCTGCTTTCTGACGATGCCCGTTTCGTTACCGGCCAAAGCATTCTTGTCGATGGTGGATACACCCTCGGCGGGCTGCGGCCATGGTTGAACGAGGTCATTTCCGAGCACGGTTGAAGCGACCACTTCTACTGATTTTGTCTGAGCGGAGAAATAGCGCGCCTGCCTGATAGGACAGATCTGCCGAGCCATTAGCAGGCCGTTGAAAAACGTAGGCGAGGCAGGCAAGACAAGGCAAAAGCGGCCGAAAAAGCGGAGTTTACGTACTGTAAATGAGCATTTTGACTGGGCTCGCACCCGAGGCCGTTTTTAACGCAGTATTGCCAACGCAGGTAGTTTTTCAACGGCCTGCTAGCCCTGCGGCGGGTTTCACCCGCCTACAAGGCTATGCCAGCTTTTTCGCCACGATAAACAGCGTCACCTCACTCGGCTGCCATTGGTAGTCGATGCTAAAGCCGTTATCGCTCAACATGGACACGAGTTCTGCCTTGTTGAAGCAGCTCAGGTGCGGGGCGACGCCGAAGAACTGCGCAAGCGGAAGCAGCAACCTCCAATAAAACTTCGCCTCGGCGACCAGCACGGTGCTGGAAACGAAGATTCCGCCCGGCTTCAGCAGCTCCTGCACGCGGGCGATTGCCGACTCCACGTCTTCGAGCAGGTGCAAGATATTCAGCCCCAGCACGGCATCGAAGCTTGCCGCCTGCAACTCCAGGCTATCCAGGGTGCCCTGCTCGAAGCGGATGTTCTCGACGCCGGCATCCCGCGCCCTGTCTTTGGCGATTGCCAGCATCTCGCCCGAAATATCGGTGGCGAGGATATGTTTGACGTGGGGCGCGTGGGCAATAGCCGTGCTGCCGGTACCGCAGCCGAACTCGAATACCACCCAGTCGGGGCGGAAATGCTGCTGGGTAATGGCAAGTTTCTTGCGATAGCTGATTTCGTCCCGGATCGGGCTTTTGGCGTACTTGGGCGCGCTCTTGTCCCAGAATTTTTGCGGGTTTATCACCTGGTTTCCTCCTTGAATACTCACAAAAGCTTCGTGATGGAACAGGGCAGACCGCGGTTCGGCGAAGGTGTTCAGTAGCGGTCGTGGTCTGGCAACGATAGGGGATTATCGCCGTACCGCACTATTAGGCCGACAGACGCGGCATAGGTATCTGCCTGCTGATCGATCGTTTGATGGGTATCGCTGCGCTCAACCCATCCTACCAATACGTGGGAGCGGCCATGGCCGCGATGCTTCTCGCAAGCAAGATCATGCGCCAATCACAGCAGCCCGTAACCCTTCAACTCCTTCTCGGTCAGCACGCGCATCCTGTGCGGTTCGATGCGCTGCATGTCCTGCGCCAGGCGTGGCGGGATCTTCATCTCGCGGAAGTAGGCGGCCGGGTCGTAGCGTTGGGTTTTGTGCAGGCGCTGGGCCTGGGCGGATTCGCCGCTGGGGAAGTGCGGGCGGTGCAGGCCGACATGGCCTTTTACGGTCTTTTTCAGGCCGGCGGCCAGCAGGTAGATGCAGCTGCCCTGACAGACGCCGTTGGACGGCACCAGGGTGTCGAAGCCGGTTTCGCGCAGCAGGCGGCCGATACGGATGGCTTCCGGTGCGCTGCCGCCGATGCTGTCGAGCAGGGCGATCTTGCGGGCGAAGGTGCCGGGGTTGGCCTTGATCCCACGCAACAGCGCTTCGTAGTCGCCGGGGGCGATTTCTTCGGAGATTTTCACTGCCAGTAGCGAGCCGAGATTGCTGTGTGGGGCGGCTTTGACCTCTACCTGGGCAAGCGTGGCCGGCGCGTGCAGCGTCGCGGCGCAAAGCAGGAGGGCGGTAACGAATAGTGTGCGCATGGGAAACTGCAAAGGTTGATGGGAAGGACACCGGCGGGAATCTACTCGTATCGCGTGCTTCGATGCAAAACACTTGTGCGGGTTCTGCCGGTTCCTCCCTGTCGACCTTGTGCCTTGCATTGGCTACCTCCGGGCGTTGGCGGCGCTGCTAAACTGGACCGGGTCGCCAGACGCCCGATGAGGCTGGATCTTGAACAACGCCGTTAACCCTCCGCTGTGTCTCTATTCGCTTGTCTGTGTGCTGCTTATGGCGCTGTTGCCGGGGCTGGCGCTAGCCTGCGAGAAGTCGCTGCGTTGGGACGACGATCCGCCGTTCAGCATGCACGGCGCGCACGGCGAAATCGTCGGCATCAATGTCGATGTCAACCGCATGGTGTTGGCGCGTCTGGGGTGCCAGGCGCGGATGCTCAAGATGCCCTGGGCGCGGGCGCTGAAGGAGTTGGAACTCGGCCGTCTGGATATTCTGCCCGGCGCGTTCAAGAAGCCCGAACGGGAGCAGTACGCCTATTTCTCCGGCCCGCAGCTGACGCCTTCGCGCAATATTCTATTCATGCACCGCGATGCTTTGGCGCGCTGGCCCATCGGCAATTTGCTCGAGCTGCAGGGCAGCGCCTTTCGCTTGGGCGCACAGACCAATGTGTCCTATGGCCCGGATTACCTGAAGTTGCTCAAGGATCCGTCCTTTGCCTCGCAGATTTCCTTCGCCACCAGCCGTTCGGGCCTGTGGCGGATGGTCGACAAGGGGCGTATCGACGGGATCATCGCCGACGAGCACAGCGGGATTTATGAGCTGCGCGCGCTGGGTCTGAGCGATCGGATCAAACCGACTTCGGTAATGGTCTCGACGGAAGCGGCGGAGACCGCGTTCAGTAAAAAATCGGTCGATCCGCGCTTCGTCGCGGCTTATGCCGAGGCGCTGCGGGCGCTGGTCAAGGACGGTAGCTACCAGCAGATCGTGCAGCGCTACCTGGCCCAGTAGGCGCCAGCTCGGCCGGGGCGGCCGAGCTGGGTGTCCGCTCAAGGGCGCTGTGGGATGTTCAGCCCGCGGATCACCGCCGGGCGCGAAACGAACGCCTTGAGTGCGCGGGTGACCTGGGGGAAGTTCTCGATCTGCACCAGTTCGCCGGCCTGATAGAACTCGATCAGCGTGCGTATCCAGGGGAACACGGCGATGTCGGCGATGGTATAGGTGTCGCCCATCAGCCATTGGCGGTCGTTGAGGCGCTGGTCGAGCACGCCGAGCAGGCGTTTGGCTTCGGCGACGTAACGGTCGCGCGGGCGCTTGTCCTCGTAATCCTTGCCGGCGAACTTATGGAAGAAGCCGAGCTGGCCGAACATCGGCCCGACGCCGCCCATCTGCCACATCAGCCACTGGATGGTTTCGTAGCGCGCGGCCGCGTCCTTGGGTAGCAACTGACCGGTCTTTTCCGCGAGATAGAGCAAGATCGCGCCGGATTCGAACAGCGCCAGCGGCTTGCCGTTCGGGCCGTAGGGGTCGAGGATCGCGGGGATCTTGTTGTTCGGGTTGAGCGAGAGGAACGCCGGGGAGAATTGGTCGTCGTGCTGGAAGTCGACCAGGTGCGGCTCGTAGGGCAGGCCGATCTCTTCCAGCATGATCGAGACCTTGACCCCGTTCGGCGTGGGCAGTGAATAAAGCTGCAGGCGCTCGGGCTGGGTGGCGGGCCATTTTTCGGTGATGGGGTGGTCTGACATGGCGCTTCCAATCGTCGTTTTGTGGAACCAGGCCGCTCGGCGCCGGGGCACCGAGCGGGCGTTATGGGGGCCGTGGACGCCGGCAGCCAATGTGCCGCTCGGGGTGGTGAGGGCGGGTCGCTGCGGCGGACGTTCGCACGGGTGTTGCCGGGGACAATAAAACCACCGACGCGCGTATCGAGGAAATCGATAGTCATAGTAGTTGGCATCGACCTGAGTGATGGCCGCCGTGCCGCGGTTTCCCGCATCGATGCGAATCGGTATGGTGCGGGCTTGTCTTTTCTCGGCGATGGAGCCTTTTATGAGCCTGCATGGCGACTACGATGCACAGAATATCTTTGCCCAGATCATCCGCGGCGAGGCCCCTTGCTACAAGCTCTACGAGGACGAGGAGGTGCTGGCGTTTCTCGATGTGTTTCCGCAGTCCTACGGCCACACCCTGGTGATCCCCAAGCGGGTGGCGGCGCGCAATATTCTCGAGATCGATACCGACAGCCTGGCCAAGGTCATGGCGGTGGTGCAGCAGTTGACCCGGGTGTTGATCGACGAGCTGGCGCCGGATGGCGTGCAGGTCGCACAGTTCAACGGTGCGCCGGCCGGGCAGACGGTGTTTCACCTGCATATGCACATAGTGCCGCGCTTCGCCGGGGAAAAACTCAGCGTGCATGCCGGGGGCAAGGCCGAGCCCGCCGAGCTGGAGCAATTGCAGGCGCGGCTGTTGCGCCGCTTGGCCGGCTAGCGGCGCCGGGGCAGACGTCGCTGCGTTTCAGGGGGAACGTGTCGGCCGTCTGTCCGTCTCAACTCTATCGACGTAGTAATCGCCGGGAGGGGATCCATGAGACGGAACAATCGGCTGACACGGAGCCCGGCTCAAGCGCGGGGCGCTTGTCGGGCGCGTAGGCAATGAGCCGCAACGGGCAGGCCGATCCATTCGGCAGTGCGCTGGAACGGGTCGGTGCCGCAGATACGCTGTCGCCCGCCGACCGCTACCAGGAATTATTCGTCGCGGTACAGAGCAGCCACATCTTTGCCGACAGCAAGACCTTCGTCGACTGCGCGCCGCACGGTTACCCGGAGCGCATTCTGGATGCCTACCGGGCCCAGCGTGACGATCCGGATTTCGACCTCTGCAGCTTCGTCTACGAGCATTTCAGCCTGTTCCAGTATCAGCCCGAAGAGTTCGTCGCCAACCCGAACAACACCCTGGCCGAGCACATCGACCGGCTTTGGCCGGTGTTGACCCGCCACCCGCAAAGCCATCCGCAGCGCTCCTCGCTATTGCCGCTGCCGCGCGATTATGTGGTGCCCGGCGGTCGCTTCACCGAGCTGTATTACTGGGATTCGCATTTCATCATGCTTGGCCTGGACGAGAGCGGCCAATGCGAGCTGTTGCGCGCCATGGCGGACAATTTCGCCTACCTGATCGACACCTACGGCCATGTGCCCAACGGCAATCGCTCCTATTACCTGAGCCGCTCGCAGCCGCCGGTGTTCGCCTTGATGACCGATCTGTTCGAGGAGCGCGGGATTCGCCGCGCCAGCGATTACCTGCCGCAACTGCGCAAGGAATACGCCTATTGGATGGACGGCGCCGAACTGCTCGGGCCCGGCGAATGCCATCGCCGCTGCGTATGTCTGGAGCGAGGCGTGCTGCTCAACCGTTACTGGGACGACCGCGATACGCCGCGCGAGGAGGCCTATCGCGAAGATGTGGCGACGGCCAAGCAAAGCTCGCGACCGGCGCCTGAGGTGTACCGGGATCTGCGCGCCGCGGCTGAATCCGGTTGGGATTTCAGCTCGCGTTGGCTGGACGACCCGCAGCATCTGTCGAGCATCCGCACCACGGCCATAGTGCCGGTGGACCTCAACAGCTTCCTCTACAAACTGGAGACGCAGATCGCCCACCTGAGCCGGATCAAGGACGATGCTCAGGCGGCCGACGAGTTTGATCGGCGTGCCGAGGCGCGCAAGGCCGCGGTCGACCAGTACCTGTGGAACGCCGACGCTGGCGCGTATCTGGATTACGACTGGAAAAAGGCCAGCCCGCGGCCCAACCTCACGGCCGCCATGCTGACGCCGCTGTTCGTGGGGATGGCCAGCGACGCGCAGGCCGGCTGCGTCGCCGCGACCGTCGAGCGCGAGTTGCTGGCGCCCGGCGGCCTGGCCACCACCCAGGTGCACAGCAACGAGCAGTGGGACCGCCCCAATGGCTGGGCGCCGCTGCAATGGATCGGCATTCGCGGCTTGCAGCGCTACGGCCTGAACGAGCTGGCCGAGCAGGTCGAGCAGCGCTGGTTGGCGATCGTCGCCGACCTGTTCGAGCGCGAAAGCAAACTGGTGGAAAAGTATGTGCTGCGTCCCTCGGCGGAATACGCCAAGGGTGGCGAATACCCGCTGCAGGACGGCTTCGGCTGGACCAACGGGGTGACTCGCGGCCTGATGCGCGAGGTGCCGGACCATCAGGCCAATAGCTGCCGGGCCGGGGTTTGCCGTACGCGCAGCACTGCCGGCGATAGCGGCGATTCGTCCTGAACCGACGCGGGCGTCCGTGGTTCGAAGCTCTATGGCGCTACGTTGCGCATTAACCAGGTATTCGCTTTCGGTTATGAGCTTCCTCCAATGGATGGCCGTACTCGGCACCTTGCTGCTGCTGATGGCGCTGGCCTCGACTTACGTGCGCTGGCTGCCGGTCACCACCTCGGTGCTCTACCTGGGTTTCGGCCTGCTGATCGGCAAACTCGGCATCGGCCTGTGGCAGATCGAGTTTCAGGATATCGCCAGTTGGATGGAGCACCTGACCGAGGTCGGGGTACTGGTCTCGCTGTTCGTCAGTGGGCTGAAACTGCGTTTGCACTTTCGCCATCCGGCCTGGATCGGCGCCTACCTGCTCGCCGGGCCGGTGATGCTCCTGACGATCGGCGGAGTGACGCTGGTCTGCCATTACCTGTTGGGTCTACCGCTGGGGCTGGCATTGCTGATCGGCGCGGTATTGGCGCCCACCGACCCGGTGCTGGCGAGCCTGGTGCAGGTGAACAGCTCCATGGACTGCGACCGGGTGCGGTTCGGCCTGACCGGCGAAGCGGGGTTCAACGATGGCGTGGCCTTTCCCTTCGTGGTTTTCGCCCTGTTATTCATCGGCTACGACGGCCTGACTTTCGTCTGGCTGGATAACTGGCTTATCGAGCGTCTGCTCTGGGCCGTGCCGGCCGGGTTGCTGGTCGGCTTCGGGCTTGGCCGGCTGGTCGGGCGCCTGGCGATTTTCCTGCGGGCGCGGCATGGCGACACCTCGATGTCGCCCAACGACTTTCTGGCCCTGGCGCTGATCGCGCTGTCCTACGTATTCGCCGAATTGATCGGCGCCTGGGGTTTTCTCGCCACCTTCGCCGCGGGCGTCGGCCTGCGCCATGCGGAAATAGCCACCGGCGGCTCACCGACGCCGGCCGAGCTCATGGTCGCTCACGAGGTGCCGCGTTCGCCGGTCGATGGCGACCGCTGCGATTCCAACAGCGTGAAAATCGCCGATCCGACGGCGGCGGCCGGGGTACTGGTCGGCGATATCCTGTCGTTCGGCAATGTGCTCGAACGCGCGCTGGAGGTGCTGCTGGTGACCATTCTCGGGGTGGTGGTGGCGGCGCACTGGGACTGGCGCGCGCTGCTGCTCGGCGCTTTGTTGTTCGGCGCAATCCGTCCGCTGGCGGTGTGGCTGCTGCTACGCGGCGGGCTGGTCAGTCCTGGACAGCGCTGGCTGCTCGGTTGGTTCGGCATTCGTGGGATCGGCAGCCTGTATTACCTGAGCTACGCGCTCAGCCACGGTTTACCGGACGCGCTGGCGGCCGATGCCATCGGCCTGGTGCTCTCAGTAGTGGCGCTGAGCATCCTGGTGCATGGCATCAGCACTCAGCCGTTGCTGGCGCGTTACGAGCGGCGTAACGGCTAGGTGGGCGCTAGCCAACTCACGCCATCTGTCGCTGGACCGCGGTCAGGGCGCGACATCCTCGCCGTCGACTTCGGCGGCGTTCAGGTTGCCGTTGCTGCGCCAGGCGCTGGAGCGGTGTTGCGCGCCGAACAACACGAAGTCCTCGCCGGCGCCGCTGAACTTGATCTCGTCGACCGCCAGGTCGACGCTGGCGTTGGGCCCGAAGAACAGGCGCAGCGAGAGGACATGCTGCAAATCCACGCCGCGGTTGGCGAATTCGCCGAGTGGGATTTCCACTCGGGTCCAGTCGTTTCCGAGAGTGGCGAAATCCGCGAGCGCGACCCCGTAATCCTTGTTGTTAACGCTGTCGTTGAGCTGGATATGCAGCTTGTCGAGCGGTGACTGGCCGAGATTTTTCAGGTGCAACACCAGGCGTTGCTGACCCATGGCCAAGAGGTCGAAGTCGCCGCTCCAGAGGTTGTCCTTGAACAGGCGGAACTGGTTCCAACTGATGTTTTCGCCGGACAGGCGCAGGTACTTGCCATCGCCAGTGTCGACGTTCTGCTCGACCTGCAGCGAAACCACGAGATCGTCCGACTCGCCGCCCGGATCGGTGGCGCGCAGGCGTAGCGCATAGCTGCCCTGACTGCCGGCACCGGGGCTTAAGGTCAGGCTGCCGCTGCTGTTGCCGTTATCGACGAAGCTGGCGAAGCCAGTGGCGTCCTCGATTAATTCCAGGGTCAGCGCCTCGCCTTCGGGATCGACGGCTGACACGTCGAGCGCGAGGGTTTCGCCTTCTTGCAGGGCGACCGGACCGAGTTCGTTGAACAGCGGCGGCTGGTTCGGGCCGTCGAGTGTCGGCTTGGTGAAGCTGAGCAGCCAGCGATACAGCAGATGCCGGCCGAATTCGTTGTAGTGGTAGTAGTACCCGTCGCCACCGAAGTTGCCGGCGGCATCGATATTCGGGTCGTTATGGTCGTAGGCCAGTTCGAGGTAATAGTGGCGTTTGCTGCCGTCGGCGAAGCTGTGCATCGGCTTCACGCCATAGGCACCATCCCAGGAGTCATGGGCCACGCCGGCAAAGCTGGTGAGCTTGGCCGGGTGGTTTAGCGGGGTGCCCGCGGCGGCGCAGCCGTTGAGTTTGACGTCGACCACGTGCTGCCCGGATTTGTAGCCGACCTTCTTGTCCTGGTCCCCATGAAAGGCCCACACGCCGATATCTTTGATCGCTTCGCAATTGAACGTATGGGGGAACCAGGCGGCGATGGGTACCGCGGCGGCGATGGTGTCCGGCCGATCCTTGATTATGTTGTAGGTGCCATTGCCGCCCTGGCTGAGGCCGGTGATATAGACCTTGTTGAGGTTGACGTTGAAGTTCTCGGTAGCGTGCTTGTAGATCATCTCGTAGCGATCTTTATGCATGCCGCACTCGTTCTTGGCGTTGGGCGGCAACTGCGGTGCCAGCACGATAAAGGGCAGGGTGTTATCCCACAGGCCGTCGCGGATCATCTTCGGCGCGCCTTCGGAGATCGCTTTGTTGAGGATGTTCATATCCAGCGAATAGCTACCGTCGCCGTTGGCGACGCTGGCATCGCCGCACTTGCCATTGCCGTGCAGGGCGATCAGCAGCGGGTAGCCCTGGCTGTCGCCGGGGTCGTAGCCTTCCGGCAGATGGACCATGGCGTTGAGGGTTTTCGGGCTGGCCATCTTGCCGTTGATGGGCGTGAAAGCGGCAGTGGCGACAGGTGAAAAAACTAGGGCGGCAGCCAAAAAGGCAGGGAGGTTGAAGGAGGTCATGGGGCAATCCTTGGCGGTTGAGGCCGCACCATAACAACTGAATGGCGGGGGATTTGTCAGTTGGGTCACGAAAAGCGCGCAGCCATAGACTCGATTCGCATCACCGGTCGGCTGGCGAAAACCTCCGGCGATAATCGACAGAGGTGGCGACCGGCTACAGTTGGTTATGCAAGCCAATGGCCAGCTTATGGCTGGCAATTGCGACACCGTTGATACTTGCGGGCCGCCGCCGGCGTTAGAATCGCCGCGCCTGCATAACGGAGAGAAACAGTGACCGGATTGTCGATTGCGGTAGTGGGGGCCGGTACCGCCGGCCTGGCCAGTGCGATTCTGCTGGCGCGTCTGGGTTTTCGCGTACGTGTGCTCGAACGGGTCGCCAACTTGCAGCCGGTGGGGGCGGGGGTTCTGTTGCAGCCTTCCGGCTTGGCGGCATTGCGCGAGCTGGGGTTGCTGGCCGAGTGCACGGGGCTAGGGGCTCCGGTCGGGCGTTTATACGGCACCACGGCGTGCGATGGCCGGGTGATTCTCGACACCCGTTACGACGATTGGCAGGTCGGCACTTTCGGCCTGGGCATTCACCGCGCGGTGCTGATGACCAGCCTGCTCGATGCCGCCAAGCAAGCCGGCGTGCAGATCGAAACGGGTGTCGCCATTAGCCGTTTCAGCCAATCGCCGCATAGCGTCGAATTATTCGTCAGCGACGGCCGCGGCGGCGAGCAGCCGTATGGCGAATGCTGCGCGTTGATTCTCGCCGATGGCGTACGTTCGACCCTGCGTGGGCAAATGCGGGTCAAGCAGCGTGTGCAGCCTTATCCCTGGGGCGCGCTGTGGAATATCCAGCCGACCCCCGCGGGCATGCAGACCACGGACCTGCGCCAGTGGTATCGCGGTTGCCGGGAAATGTTCGGGGTGATGCCCACCGGCAGTACTCATCTGCAACGCGATCAGCGGCTCAGCAGCCTGTTCTGGAGCTTGCCGACCGCGCAGTTCGCGGCCTGGCGCGAAGCCGGGCTGGATGCCTGGAAAAACCGGGTGATGCAGTTGACCGGTGGCGTCGCTGAGCCTTTTCTGCAAGCGATCGAAAGCCCCGCGCAATTGAGCTTCGCCGCCTATGCCGACGTACGCATGCAGCGCTGGCACGATGGCCGGGTACTGGCCATCGGCGATTGCGCCCATGCCATGAGCCCGCAACTGGGCCAGGGGGCGAATATGGCGCTGATCGACGCCGCGGCGTTGGCCCGGGCGTTGCGGCCGCAGCGGGCTGCCGAAATTATCGACTGGGAGCGGGTATTCGGCGGCTATACGGCCATGCGCCGCCAGCACCTGGGATATTACCGCCAGGCCAGCCGCTTGCTGACGCCGTTGTTCCAGTCCAATAGCCGCGTGCTGGCGGTGCTGCGCGATAGCGCGCTGTACCTGGCCCGGCACAATCGACTGGGGCGTTACCACGCGGCGACCACCCTGGTGGGCGCGCGCACCGGCTGGCTGTTCGGTGCCTATGACGAGGCGGCGCTATGCGCCTGGCGCGGCACCCGCGAAGTCCGCGAAGCGCTGCCGGAATAGGCAGTGCACAGGCCAGGCGGGAGGGCTTTGGGAGCCCGGACAAGCCTTGGCGCAATCCGGGAGGAATCTCCCCGAATTGCCCCCGGGCTACGAGAGACGCTGCAATAAAAATCGGCTTGAGGGTTCAACTCCACGCGCAATCTGTGCCAGGCTGCGATAGCCGTGCGTGCTCTCAGGATAGGCCGCGCGCCAGGACCTCCCGCCAGGCCTTTCAGGCCCGCGAAACTTACCAAGGATTTGTCATGCGCTTGATTTACGCCGTTCTGCCTTTGCTGCTGTTAGCCGGTTGTTCCTCGTTCCGGGCCGAGCCGGAAAATATCAAAGCGGTGCCCGAAGATCGTTTGCTGGCTTATCAGGAGTCGCAGCCGGGTACCGGTGAGATTGTGGTCAACCGCGACCTGGGCTTGATGGGCGGCGGCTGCTATGTCGCCGTGCTGGTCGACCGCAAAGTGGCGGCGCGCATCGGCATGGGCGAGGTGGCCAGCTTCCAGGTGCCGACCGGCACCCGCGTGCTGGGTATCGGCATCGACAAGATGGACGACACCCTGTGCAGCTACGGCCGCTTGCGCCGCGAACTGGCGGTGCGGGTCGTCGCCGGCGAAAGTCAGCAGTTCCGGATTATCAGCCAATCCCAGGGCGGTTTCGACATCCTGCCCGATAGCAAGTGACATCCACACTCCAGCTCCCCCGCACAAGGCGGCGCTTGCGTCTGCCTTGGCATTCTCGTTTTCAAGGACCTGTGCATGCCGCCCATGCTGGAAATCCTCGCTAACTGCTTCTACCTGGTCGCCGTGCTGCTGGCGGCGCGTAACTCGGTGCACACCTGGTCGGTCGGGTTGATCGGCTGTGGGCTGTTCGGCTGGCTGTTCTTCGAAGTGCAGCTGTATGCCGACCTCACCCTGCAAGTCTTCTATATCGTCACCAGCCTGATCGGTTGGTGGGGCTGGCTGTACGGTAAAAGCGGGGCGGCGCTGCCGATCGCTCGCACGTCCTGGCCGGGCTTGCTCGGTGCGCTGCTGCTCGCGGTGCTGGTGGCGCTGGGTTATGGCGCTTTGCTGCACCGTTTCACCGATGCCTATGCGCCTTTTCTCGATTCGCTGGTGTTGACCTTCAGTGTGTTGGCGCAACTGTTGCTGATGCGCCGCAAGCTGGAAAACTGGTACTGCTGGCTGTTGGTCAATAGCCTGGCGGTGCCGCTATTCATTTCACGCGAGCTGTACCTGACGGGTTTTGTCTACGCGTTGTTCTGGTGCAATGCCTGGTACGGCTTGTATCGCTGGCGGCGCGAGTGGAGCGGGCAATCGAGCCCGATCGCGGTCGACGGGCAGCGAGCCTGAAACATGGCGCGGCGTTTTCGCAGCGGCCTGGTGGTGGGTAAGTTCGCGCCGCTGCACTTGGGCCATGAATGGCTGATCGAAGAAGCGCACCAGCAATGCGAGCGCCTGTACGTGCTCAGTTGGTCGCGGCCGGAATTGCCCGGTTGCGAGGCCGAACGCCGCGAGCGCTGGCTCGCCGCGCGCTTGCCGCACATCCAGTGTTGGGTGCTGACGCCGCAGCGCGTGGCGCAATGGCGGCGCGAGGGCCTGGCGCTGCCCGAACTGCCGGATAACCAGGATGCGCCTGAGCTGCAGCGTCAGTTCGTCGCTGATTTCTGCTTGCAGGTGCTCGGCGAGAAGGTCGAGGCGGTGTTCACCAGCGAAGCCTATGGCGATGGCTTTGCCGCGCACCTGGGGCGTTGTTTCGATCAACCGGTGCAGCACGTCGAGCTGGACCGCGCGCGCCAGCGGGTGCCGATTTCCGGTTCGCGCTTGCGCGCCGATGTGCATGGCCTGCGCGAGTACCTGGCGGCCGAGGTGTATGGCGACTTCGTCGAACGAATCGCGCTGCTCGGCGGCGAATCCACCGGCAAGAGCAGCCTGAGCCTGGCCTTAGCGGAAGCCTTGGGCACCCTGCATGTCGCCGAGTTCGGTCGCGAACACTGGCTGGCCCGTGGCGGCCAACTGACCTATGGCGACCTGCTGCATATCGGCCGCACCCAGGTGGCCCGCGAACAATCGCTGGCGGGACGGGCACGGCGCTATCTGGTGTGCGATACCACACCCCTGACCACGCTGTTTTATTGTCGGGAGCAATTCGGTCGCGCCGAGGCGGAGTTGGAACAACTGGCCGAGCGCCCTTACCGGCACCTGTTCCTGTGTGCGGACGACTTCCCGTTCGTGCAGGACGGCACCCGGCAAGACGCCGCGTTCCGTCATCGGCAGAACGTCTGGTATGCGCAGCAGTTACAGCGTCGCGGCTTGCCATACCGCCTATTGACCGGTTCGCTGAGTGCTCGTGTCGAGCAGGTGCTGGCGTATTTGCAGATAGCCAGCGCTTGAGTTCGAGCCGCCCGTGTATGGGCGCTTGTATCAGGCGGGCGTGCGTTCGTCCTGTTCCAGTGCGCGTAACTCCTGCTGGCTGAGCGTCAGCCACTCCTGATGCAGGTTGCGGTAGTGCTTGGGCGAGCGGCGGGCGTGGCTGTGGATCTGTTGTAACTGGGCCAGGGCTTCCTGCTGTCGGCCTTGGCGGCGCAACATCAACGCATAGCGGTATTGGGCTTCGGGGCCCGGGTAGTAGGCGACCAGGGCACGGTATTCCTCCTCGGCCTTGGCGTTCTCTTCCAGGGATTCGAGGGCGCGGGCGAACAGCAGGTGGCCGTCGGTCGAACGGTAGCCGGGGTTGCTGGCGATCAATTGGTCCAGCGCCTGCTTGCAGCCACCTGTATTGCCCTGAGCGAAGCGCGCCTTGGCCAGGCCCAGAAGGATGTCAGGCGCGTCGGCATCGGTGCCGCGCAGTGCCGCCTGGTAATGCTTTTCGGCTTCCTCGGCCTGGTTCAGGCGCAACAGTTCTTCGGCCAGGTTCATGCGGGTGATGCGGCTGTCGCAGACTTCCAGTTCATCGCGCAGGGCGCGCAGATGGCGCTCGGGGTCAAGGCGGTCATGCACGCGCTTGATGGTGCGCCGGCCGCGATGGCTGCCGAGCAGCTCCGGCAGCATGATGCCGAGGAAATAGATCAGGCAGCCGAGGCCGGGCAGGGCGATGATCAGGTAGATCCAATAGCGTTCCTGACCGCTGCGTACCACATGCAGACCACAGGTGACTTGGCAGGCCAGAACGAGCAGGGCGAGTAGGGGCATGGCGGTGATCCATTCCTTTGGATAAGGGGCTTGTGCGGTGCAGCGAGAAGGCGCCTATCAAAGCATGGATGCTGGCTCCTCGCCAGGCAGGCATTGGCCCACTGTGGTTTGCATCACAGGGTTTAGCGGAAGGCTGGCGTCATTGCCCAGCACCATAACGAAAGCCGAGCGAACCTGGCGCTCGGCTTTTTTTAGTCGGCCGGTTAACGCTTACAGGCCGCCGGCGGGGTGCCATTCACCACGGTGCTGTAGTGCAGCGCATAGTCGCCGCTGAGGGCCTGGGTGCCTTCCTTGCCGGCGTGTTCGCCGATGATCCAGGTGTCGGCCTTGGGCATGCCGCCTGCGGCGTACGCCTCGATATCGGTGGTCGCATTGCCGTAGGCGCGGATGATGTTCAGGCCCACGGTGTCGCGCAGGTAGCGCACGTAATTGGCCTTGTGTTCCACGGTGTTCGGCGGGATCGGACCGTCGCCGTAGGGGTTGCTGCGATAGTGCCAGGCCGGCAGGTTCTGCTTGCCGAACCATTCGCGGCCGTCGCGGGTTACCCAGTAGGGGCGAGCGGTCAGGTAGAGGATCTGATAGCCCTTGTCCTGGTAGGCGCGCACGGTTTGCGGGGCGTAGTAATAAGGCGTCGCGGTCTTCACCCCGACATAGTCTGCATAGGCTTCGAAGTCGTTGATCGTCAGGGTGCCGTCGACATCGAACAGTACCGCCTGGCGACCGCGCTCGACCACGGTAAGCCAGCCGTCGACGCTGGAGCGGTCGCCTTCGACCACCATGCGCACGCGGTAATCGCCGGCGGGGCGCGGCTGCAGAGTCATGGCGATTTTGCCGTCGCTGTCGGTGATGCGGCTGCCGAGGTATTCCCAGTTCTGCATGCCGGTACCGAACAGGTAGACGTGTACGCGTTCGTCTTCCAGATCTTTGTGCAGTAAGGCGTCGTAATCGAACTTGCCGACCAGATAGGGGTACTGACCCTCCGCGACCAGGCTGTCATGCACCATGTGCCAGGGGCTGTAGATGCCGGCCAGTATGGTGTTGCCGAAGTGCTTGAAGGATTTCTTCGCCGGCAGCGGCGCGGTCGGTGCCTGCTGTGGGGTCTGGTAGTCGGGACAGATGGCTGCTTGGGCGGTGCAGCTGAGGCTCAGGCTCAAGGCGAGCAAAATATTGCGGTAGGACATGCATCTGGCTCCTTGCTTTTATGGTTGTTGTCAGCGCGACGGCTTCTGACGGAAGCCGCTGAGTATCCTAGGCACTAATGAACAAACCGTGACCAACCAAAGGTTGGGTGGTCAGCAAGAGTTCGATTGCATCGCATTGGTCCTGTGACGCTTTGCACATGGCCCAGCAATTACGGATGTTCTGCACCGCCCTGGGCGAGTTCACCCAGGCGCTCAGCGAGTCATCGGCAATGCCGCACCCATCAAGGCGAATAAACCGCCGCAGCAGCGGTTGAAGCCCTTGCCGCTGCGCTGCAGCCACGGGCGCACGCGTTGGGCCATGCGCGCGAGCAGGTATTCGACCAGGCCTTCGACCAGGGCGAAGGTCAGCGCCATGATCGCGAACTGCAGCCAGAGATTGCGCTGCGGTTCGAGAAACTGCGGGAGGAAGGCGCCGAAGAACAGAATCACCTTGGGGTTGGAAATCGCCGAGAAAAAGCCTTGGCGCAGCAATGCCGTGCCGGGCTTGGCGGCGCTTGGCGCAAGCGCGTCGAGTTGCACGGGCGGGGAGCGCCAGAGCTGTACGCCGAGCCAGATCAGGTAGGCGCCGCCAAGCCACTTGAGCACGATCAGGGCATCGGCCGAGGCTTTCAGCAGCGCGCCGATGCCGAACATCGACAGTGCCATCAACACCACGAAGCCGAGCATGCCGCCGACCACCGTCCAGCAGGCTTTGCGGTGGCCATAGAGCGCGCCGTGGCTCAGCGCCAACAGGCCGTTGGGGCCGGGCGTCAACGACAGGCCGATCACGGCGGTGAGAAACAGCAACCAGGTGGCGAGGGCCATGTGTGGGTATCCATTGGCGTAAGTGAGAGAAATGGCCGGTCTATTTGCGCCGCCATTGCCCTAGGTACTGGATGTATTGCCCCGGCGGGGTTTTATCGAGGGCCTTCTGCCCGGCGATGGCTTCCACGTCGGTCAGTTTGATGCCGTTCTGTTCGGCCAGGCGCTGGTATTCGGCGCGCCGCGCCTGGTTGATCAAACGGGCGATTTCAGCGGCTTGGCCGTTGTCTTCGACGACGCCCAGATAGCCGTTGGGCATTTCGCCGAGTTGGCCACTGGCCTTGGCCCCGCCAAGGGCGGACATGGCGTCGTTGAGCGTCAATGCCGCAGCCGGCAGGCTCAGGCTGAGCAGCAACAACAGGCTGGCGATACGTTTGAACAGGGTCATGGTCGTGCTCCTCAAAACAGGCCGCTGGACTCGCTGAACACATTGTCCAGCGCCTTATCCACCTTGATATAGATTTCGTGCTCGATCTTCACGTTGAGGTTGATATGGATCGGCTCGTTGGGCATCGCCAGTTGCACCGTGGGGGTACAGGCCGTGCCGAACAGGCCCAGCAGCAGGATGGCGAAACAACTACGCAAACGCATGGCGCGTCTCCTCGACTAAGGCTCTTTTGGGGTTGCCGCGTTGCGCTCCAGCATACGCTGCTGCACCCGCCGGGTGATGATCTCGTTCACCTTATCGGTCAGTTGCAAGCTGGCCAGCAGGGTCGGGATGTCTTCTTCGAGTTGGATCGTGAAGTGAATCGGGCGGCCTTGTTCGATGGCCGGGTTGCGGCCTTGCAGGCGCAGAGCGAGATTCAATTTACCGCTGGGATCATAGTCGACGCGGCTGCTCAGGGTATCGTACTGAAAGTTCTCCAAGGATTGCGTGACCAGTTGCATGGCCGGGTTGCTGCGGCCCAGGGCGCGAATGCGTTCGGATTGAAAGCGCAAATGACCGCCGGGCGCCCGCGCGGCCAATTGCCCGTTGTCGATCTGCAGCCCCTCGGCGCCGAGTTGCAGCGGCAGCTCGCCGTCGAGGACACCGCTGCCGGCCAGGCCTTCGGTCGGGTAGGCGATGAACAGTTGTTCGAGTTGCAAGCCGTGTACGCGCAGAGGAAACGACAGCGGCCGCCGGCCCAGATCCCACTGCCCGGCCGCAAGCCTGACGTCGCCGCCGAGCAGCGCCGTTTGCGCCTGATCGATATGCAGTTGGCCCTTGTCCGGCTGGTCGAGGTTGGCGCTGTAGCGACCGTTCAGGCGCAGCGGGCCGAGCGGAATGCCGGGGTTGGCTTCGGCCAAGCGCAGTTCGTCGAGGTTGAGTTGCAAGCGGTTGCGTTCGAGGCTTATGCGCACACGGGCGTCCAGGCCATTGAGCAGGGTGCGGTCGTAGATTCCCGCCAGGCCTTTGCCCGTAACCTCGAGGTCGACCCGCGGGGCGCTGTCGCCGGCATTCTGGCTGAGCCTGGCAGTGGCGTTCAGGCGGCCGCTATTGAGATCGAGCAGAGCGGGCCAGGCGGCCAGGGTTTTACTCAGGGGGTTGCCGGCGCGCAGAAACACTTCCGGCAGTTGTGCCTGCAATTTGAGATCGCCGCTCGAGTTGCGCTGCACCTGCAGATTCAGCAGCAGATCGGCGTCCGAGCGCAGCTGGCCGTCGAGTTTCAGCTGTTGCAGGTCGCCGGCGACTTTCCCTTGCCAGCGCCAGCCCTGGGGCTTGAGTTGCGCTTGCTCGAGACGCTGCACGCTCAGCTCGTGGGGGCCGGAAAGCGACAGGTGTTGCAGCGTGCCGGTCGGGTAATCGGCGACGAGTTGCAGACCTGGAGCGCTGGCCTGCAAGTGTTGCAGGCGCAGATCGGGACCCTCCAGCTGACCCAGCTGCAGACTGGAGCCTTTGCCGAACTCGAGGCTTAACCGCGTGCTATCCAGATAACCGTCGAGGCGCAGGTCGAGCTTCAGCTCACGGGCGCTCCAATCGTCGAGGGCGAGTGCAGCTCTGCTCGCTTGCAGGCGTGCTTGCGCCAGTTGCGCCGCCCAGGGCGGCGCGTTGGCCAGGGCCACGGTGCTGTGGAACTCGAAGTCGGTGGCGCCTGTGCCGTGCAGGTGTATGACCAGCGGTAGCGAGCGTTCGGCCAGGGATGGCGGCAACTCGGCCAGCGGTTCGCTCGGTTGGATGCGCAATTGCAGTGAGTCGGTTTGCAAGGCCTCGGGCAGTTGCTGCAGCCAGGCGGCCGCTAGCGCTTGAAGCTGCATATCGGCTTGCAGGCGTTCGGCGAACCATTGTCCGTTCAGGGCCCGCGCGGCGATACCGAGGTTGCCTTGGGCCTGGCCGATGCCGGGAATCGGCCAGGGTTCTGGCAAGTCGAGGTCGAGGCTGAATTGGCCGCTGGCGTTGCGCAGCTGTTCCAGGCTCAGTGCCGGATTCTGGGCAGCGGGTAGCTGTAATTGCCAATGCGCCGACAATTGCGCCGCGCCGGGAGCGCCGGGCAATTGCAGATCGGCGGGGAGCGCCCACTGGCGCAGCCAGTCTTGCAGGACGGCGGCTTGGCTCAGCGGCTGGGTGATCAATTCGCCGCGCCAAAGCGGGCCATTGGGGCTGTCCTGCAATTGGCTGCGCAGGTTCAGCTGCGG
This sequence comes from uncultured Pseudomonas sp., assembly GCF_946886105.1. The sequence continues at coordinate 95,291 of NZ_CAMPHV010000018.1, forward strand.
CTGTTGGTCGATGCTCAGTTGCAGGTTCAGGTCGAGCGCCTGGGGCTCGCCGCGCAGCGCCGCCTGCCAGCGCAGTCGCTGGCTGCGATGGTCGAGGTCGAGTACGGCATCGAGCTGCAGCGCGGTTTGTCGGTCGCTGTGCAGACGTAGATCGCCGCGCAACTCACAGCGCCCACTGGCACAGGGCAATTCGGCCCGTAGCTCGGCGATGTGCAGGCTACGCGGCAGCCAGGCGAGCTTCTGCGCCATTTGTCGTAAATCCGCAGGCGCGCTTGCCGTGGCCGGTGCATCCCGGGGCTGCCAATCCAGCGCCAGGCGCTGCAGTTCGACATGTTGCCAAAAGGGCGGGGTGAGTTCGAATTGCCGCCAGCTCAGCTGCAGCCCTTGCAGCTCAAACTGGGCGATAGCGGCGGCGCCATGCTGCTGCAGATTGAGCCGGGCCAGCCCGATGCCGTCACCCGACAAACTGAGGCCTTGCCAGCTCAACTGGCGGATATCATGGCGCTCCAACAGGCGGACCCAACTGCCGTAGCCGTACAGGCCGAGCAGCGCAAGCAGCGTCAGTACAGCGATAAGCCGCAGCCCGGTACGCCGGCTGATCATGGCTGGAGGTCCCCGATAGTGATGTGGTGATCGCCTCGGACGGTAACCCATGGGGCGAATGGCTGCCAATCGTCGCTATTTATACCCCGGTTGCATGCCAGATTCGGGTTGCTGCACCGGCATGGCGCAAAAGCGCCGGTGCGGAAAACGGCCAATGGAGCGGGGCACAAGGCCACTACGGCTTACGGGCGCGCCATCTCGGTGCTGTATTTTGACCGGAAAATGCCCCTAAACAGGGCGATCCAGACAACCTGCCGGAAAACTTGTGCACAATTCGCGGGGCCGTTGTCAAGGATCAATTCGCCATTAAGGTAAATCCTTGATTCTTCTTGCTGATTTTATAAGTCAATGAAAAATATAGTTTTTTTGAGCTGGTGAAAAAATCGTCAGTTTAACCTCAGGCCCCATGATATCGGCGATGAGGCCGCTTGCTCCCATGTTATCCACCTAGTTATCCACAGCTTCTGTGGATTGTCTTGGCGGTCGGCTCTAGCTCGCGGGTGAGGGCATTTTGCAAGGCTTTACCTCGGCGAAAAAAGGAGTAGAGTGGCGCGCTTTTCCGGCTACCGCTGTTGCCCATGCCCCGCTCACCCGCTCGTTTATCCGTGCAACATTCTTCCGCCCCTGCGCATTTGCCGCTGCGTGTCGCGCTGTGGCTGTTGGACAGCCCGCGCCTGGGTCATGCAACCAGCGTCAAACGCTTCGCCGGGCGCTTGCTCAAGCAGCCGGCACTCAACGGCGTGGTGTCGGCGCAGAGCCGTCTGGGCCGTTTGCTCTGTTGCGATTGCGGCAACAACCCCCGCGATCGGCGTATCGGCTTGGAAATGCTGCGTCAGGCCGCCCGTGCCGGCGACAATAACGCGCAACTGGAGCTGGACCGGCTCCAACAGTCGCGCTAACCAGCAGCAACAGACGCGCATCGGTTGGCTCTGGTCGCCGCGCAAGGCCTGCCAGAGGCCAGGCGCCTGCTGAAAGGCCGCTGATCCCTTCCTGACCGCTCCGCACGGGCCTGGGTATACTGCCGGGCAACCTGCGCGGAGCCGTTTATGCCAATCGATTTATCTAACCAACTGCCTGCCCTGTTGCTCGGCCTGATCGCGGCGGCCGTGCCCCTGGCGCTCTTGGCCTGGTCGCTGCAGCGTCGCGCCGCCAGCCTGCAACTCGAATGTAGCTTGCTGCAGGAGCGTCTGGGCAGCGCGCAGCTGGCCCAGACCGGCCTGAGCGCGCAGCTCGACGGCTGCCGTCAGGAAGTCGCCGATATCCTTGAAATCAAAGCCGATCAGCAAGCCGAGCTGGCCGCCTTGCGCCGCGAAACCGAGTTGTTGCAGCACGAGCGGCTGGTGGCGCGGGAAAGCGCCCAGGCCTGGCATAGCGAGCGCGAGCAGCAGGAAGCCGAGTTACGCCGCCTGGGCGCCGAGCGCGCGGCCTTGAGCGCTGAGTTGCGTGAGCAGCAGGACAGCCATCAGCAGCGTCTGAACGACTTGCAAGGCTCGCGCGACGAATTGCGCGCGCAGTTCGCCGAGCTGGCGGGAAAAATCTTCGACGAGCGCGAGCAGCGTTTCGCCGAAACCAGCCAGCAGCGCCTGGGCCAGTTGCTCGACCCGCTCAAGGAACGCATCCAGTCGTTCGAAAAGCGTGTCGAGGAAAGTTACCAACAAGAGGCTCGCGAGCGCTTTTCCCTGGGCAAGGAACTGGAGCGCTTGCAGCAGCTCAATCAACGCCTGGGCGACGAGGCGACCAACCTGACCCGTGCGCTGCAAGGGCAGAAAACCCAGGGCAACTGGGGCGAGCTGGTGCTCGAACGGGTGCTGGAGCACGCCGGGCTGCAGAATGGCCGCGAGTACCAGACCCAGGTCAGCCTGAAAAGCGCCGACGGCGAGCGCTTCCAGCCGGACGTGGTGATCCGGCTTCCCGGCGACAAGCAGGTGGTGGTCGATGCCAAGGTCAGCCTCACCGCCTATCAGCAATATGTAGTGGCCGAAACCGATGGCGAACGTCAAGTGGCGCTCAAGCAGCATGTATTGTCGCTGCGCAGCCATTTGAAAGGCTTGTCGCTGAAGGATTACCAACGCCTGGAGGGCTTGCACAGCCTGGATTTCGTGCTGTTGTTCGTGCCCATCGAGGCCGCGTTCGCCGCCGCCTTGCAGGTCGATGCCGGTCTGTTCCAGGAAGCCTTCGAGCAGAATATCGTGATCGTCAGCCCGACCACCTTGCTCGCCACCTTGCGGGTGATCGACAGCCTGTGGCGGCAGGAGCGGCAGAGTCAGAACGCCCGCGAGATCGCCGAGCGGGCCGGGGCGCTGTACGACAAGTTCGTCGCCTTCATCCAGGATCTCGACGAAATCGGCGCGCGCTTGCAGCAACTCGACAAGGCCTACGCCGCGGCGCGTAACAAGCTCAGCGATGGTCGCGGCAATATCGTCAGCCGCGTCGAGAACCTCAAGCTGCTCGGCGCCCGCGCCAGCAAAAGCCTGCCCACCGAGGCGCTGGAACGCGCCGCCGGCATGCCGCATTTCGAGGAAAGTGCCAGCGAGGATTGAGGCGCACACGGGCCGCCTACGACAACAGCAGCACGGCCAAACCCGCCAGCAAGCCCGCGGCCATGATCGGCAGCGTGCGCAGGGCCAATTGGCGACCGCCGATCAAGGCGATCAGCAGGCCCTTCATCAGGCTGTTGCTCAACACCGCGAGGAAGATTCCCTGTACCGCCACCTGGGCGTTCAAGTCGGCGTCGGCGCTGCGTGCCAGGGACAGCGTGATGGCATCCACATCGGTCAGGCCCGAAAGCAGCGCCACCAGGTACACGCCGGCATCGCCGAACCAATTCCGTGCCGCTTCCAGCACTAATACGATCAGCAGCAAGAGTGCGCCGAAGCGCAGCGCCGGGACCAGTTCGAACGGGTTCTTCAGCGGCGGCTCGGCGTTTTCGTCGAGCTGGCTGCTGGCGCTGCGGTAGTAGAAGAACGCACCGGCGGCATACAGCGCGGCCGTCGTCGCCAGGGGCCAGATCAACTGCGGCAGCAGTTTTGCGTTGATCAACCCGACCTCCAGCAGCACCCGCGGGAACATCAGCGTCGAGGTGGCCAGCAGGCCGCAGGCGAGCAGGGCGTGCAGATGCCGGTCGCGGTTGAGCCGGGCCAGGCTGATGGTCATCGCGGTGGACGAGACGATGCCGCCGAGCAGCGCGGTGAGCAGCAGGCCATAACGGGTGCCGACCAGGCGGATCGCCACATAGCCGGCAAAGCCGATACTGGCGATCAGCACCACCATCCACCAGATGACGAAGGGGTTGAACGCCTGCCAGGGGCCGTAACCCTGGTTGGGCAGGGCCGGCAGCAGTACCAGGGAAATGAACAGCAGTTTCAGCGCGCCCGACAGTTCCGCTTCGCTGAGACGTTTCAGGATCGCATGCAGCGACTGTTTCAAACTCAGCAGCAACGCTACCGCGACGGCGCCCGCCGCAGCCAAGGGCGGGTGGCCGGCGACCGCCAGGCTGCCGAGAATAAAGGTGATCAGCATGGCCACTTCGCTGGTCAGCCCCTTGTCGCCGCTTTGCAGCAGGTCGCCGAAATAGGAGGCCAACACCAGGGCGGCGAATCCGCCGAACGCCACCGCCCAGGCGGCCACGCCGAAATGTTCGCCGAGCAGCATGGCGAACCCACCGAGCAGCGCGCTCAAACCAAAGGTGCGAATGCCCGCGGCGAACTGGCCGTCTTCGCTATTGCGTTCCTGCCAGCCGCGCTCGGCGCCGATCAGTAAACCAGCGGCCAGGGCGCTGGCGAAGTTCAGCAGGGTATCGAGGGCGTCGGGCATGGGCATCCTTAGCGGGGTGTGATAGCGGCAGTTTAGTCAGCGGGCGCCCCCGGCGCATTGCGGCAGATCAGTGGACGAGTGTCGCGCTCGCTGGCAATCGCGGCTAAAGCGGAGTACCGCCCAGCCGCTTCCACAAGCAGCGACGCGACAAGCGTGGGAGGGGCTTTAGCCGCGAGCGGTTCCTAACGCCGCTTCAAATGTCGGCTGACCCGTTCCGAAGCTCGGATGTAATCCGGGACATGGGTGGCGGCCGTCCAATCGCTTCCCCGGATTGCATCCGGGCTACGGGAGCGCGCGCCTTTACTTGGAACTGCGGGCAGCCTGAATTTTTTAGCCGCGAGCGGTTCCTAGCGCAGCTTCAGATGCCGGCTGACCAGCGCGCGCAAGGCCGCCGGCTTGACCGGCTTGGCCAGATAGTCGAGACCGGCGGCATGCACTTCGTCGATCAGCTCGGCGCGACCATCGGCGCTGATCACCACGCCGGGCACCGGCTCGCCCAGGCGGGTGCGCAGCCAGGCCATCAGTTCGGTGCCGGTGTCGCCTTCGTCGAGGTGATAGTCGACCAGCGTCAGGTGCGGGTGCACGTCCTCGCTGAGCAGGTGTTCGCATTCCAGACGATTGCGCGCCGTCCAGACCTGGCAGCCCCAGCGCGAGAGCAGGCTGTGCATGCCGGTGAGGATGCTGTCCTCGTTATCGATGCACAGCACCTGGCAGCCGGTCAGCGGCGTCCCCTGCTGCTCGACGGGGTTGCGTTGCGCCTGCTGCGCGGGCTTGCGCGCCAGGGGCACGCAGACGCTGAACACGCTGCCTTTGCCCGGCCAGGAGCGCACCTGCAACGGATGATCGAGCACCCGGCACAGGCCGTCGGCGATCGCCAGGCCCAGGCCCAGGCCTTTTTCGGCGCGGGTCTGGTGACTGTCGAGGCGTTTGAACTCCTCGAAAATCACCTCGAGCTTGTCCGCCGGGATACCGGGGCCGCGGTCCCAGACTTCCAGGCACAGCTGCCCGCCGCGACGGCGTACGCCGAGCAGCACCCGGCCCTTGGCGTAGCGGAAGGCGTTGGTCAGGAAGTTCTGCAGCACGCGGCGCAACAGCTTGATATCGCTGTCGATCCATTGCCGGCTGCCCCGCACGTGCAGATCGACGCCTTGTTCGGCGGCCAGCACCTTGAATTCGGTGGCCAGGGTGTCGAACAGCGAGGTCAGCGGGAAGGGGTTGCGGTCCGGGGTGATGCGGTCGTTTTCCAGGCGTGAGATATCCAGCAGGTCGCTGATCAGGTCTTCGGCCGAGCGCAGCGAGCTGTCGAGGTGGCGCACCAGTTCCTTGGCTTCGCGCGGCAGGGCATTCTCCTGATGGGAGAGGGCGGCGGAAAACAGCCGGGCGGCATTCAGCGGCTGCATCAGGTCGTGGCTGACGGCGGCGAGGAAGCGGGTTTTCGATTGGTTGGCCGCTTCCGCCACGCCCTTGGCTTCGCTCAGCGCCTGGTTGAGCTGGGACAGTTCGCGGGTGCGCTCGGCGACCCGTTGTTCGAGGCCTTCGTTAGCGCCTTTGAGCGCGCGCTCGGCTTCGCGGAATTCTGTGATGTCGGTGAAACTCATGACGAAACCGCCACCGGGCATGGGGTTGCCGATCAATTCGATGACCCGGCCGTTGGGGAACAGACGTTCCGAGGTGTGCGCGGTGCCCTGGCGCATCCAGTACAGGCGCTTGTTCACATGCTCTTCGATATCGCCGGGGCCGAGCAGGCCGCGTTCGGCATTGAAGCGGATCAGTTCCGCCACCGGCCGGCCGACATACACCTGGCCTTCCGGGTAGTCGAACAACTCGATGTAGCGATGGTTCCAGGCCACCAGACGTAGCGCCTGGTCGACCACGCTGATGCCCTGGGTGATGTTTTCGATCGCGCCCTGCAACAGCGCGCGGTTGAACTGCAGCACCTCGCTGGCTTCGTCGACGATGCGCACCACGTCTTCGACCTGCATTTCCCGGCCTTCGATCGCCGCCTTGACCACCGCGCGGGTACTGGATGCGCCCAGCACACCGGCCAGCAGACGTTCGGTGTGGGCGATCCAGTCGCTGTTGGCGGTCTGGTTGGGATCGAAGCTCTTGCCCTGGCGAAAGGCGAAGCGCTTGAAGCTCTGTTGCGCGCGGTCTTCACCGACGAAGCGGTTGGCCAGGGTCAGCAGGTCGCCGACTTGCACCGCGAGCATGCTGCGGTTGCTCGGTTTGGCGCCGAAGTCCTGGCCGATAAAACGTTCGGCCTGCCAATGCTCGGCGACCCGGGTGCGGGCGAAATAGGACACCCAGGCGAACAACAGGAAATTGCCGGCCAGCGACAACACCACGCCACGGGTCAGCGGGTCGACCTGAAAGCCGATCGGGCCGTAGAGCAGCATCTGCAAACCGGGGAAATTCTCCAGCGGCCAGCCCAGGCCGCGTGCGCCCAGCGGCAACACCAGGGTGTAGAACCAGATCAGCGCGCCGAAGATCAGCCCGGCGAACACGCCCTGGCGATTGGCTTGTTTCCACAGTAGTGCGCCGAACATCGCCGGCGCCAACTGGCCGATGGCGGCGAACGAGACCTGACCGATGGTCGCCAGGCTGGCATTGGAACCGAGCAGGCGATAGCAGACATAGGCCAGCAGCAGAATCGCCACAATGCTGATGCGCCGGGCGCTGAGCATCCAATGACGAAAGGCCTCGTACGGCCGTTCGGTGTTTTTCCGGCGCAGCAGCCAGGGCAGCAGCATGTCGTTGGAAATCATCGTCGACAGCGCCACCGCGGCGACGATGACCATACCGGTGGCCGCGGAGGCGCCGCCGATAAACGCCAGCAAGGCCAACGCCGGGTGCGCTTCGGCCAGCGGCAGGCTGATCACGAAGGAGTCGGGCGAAATTCCGGCGGGAAGATGCATCTGCCCGGCCAATGCGATGGGCACCACGAAGAGAGCGGCCAGCACCAGGTAGGCGGGGAACACCCAGCGCGCTAAACGTAGGTCCTTGGGCTCGATGTTCTCCACGACCATGACGTGGAACTGCCGCGGCAGACAGATGATGGCGATCATCGAGAGGCCGGTCAGGGTGATCATCGCCGGCCAGTTCACCGCCTCGGCCCAGAACGCCTCGAGTTCGGCGGTGTCGCGCGCCTGCTCGAACAGGTCGTCGAAGCCGTCGTACAGCCCATAGGTGACGAACGCGCCGACCGCGAGGAAGGCCAGCAGCTTGACCAACGATTCAAAGGCGATGGCCAGCACCATACCGCGGTGGTGCTCGGTGACATCCAGGTTGCGCGTGCCGAACAGGATGGTGAACAGCGCCAATACCAGCGTGACGATCAACGCCGTGTCCTGGGCGCTGGTGCCGCTGGCGCCGGCCCCCGCGCCGATCAGCAGGTTGACGCCGAGGACGATGCCCTTGAGCTGCAAGGCGATATAAGGCAGCACGCCGACCAGGCAGATCAGCGCCACCACCACCGCCAGCGCTTGCGATTTGCCGTAGCGCGCGGCGATGAAGTCAGCGATCGAGGTGATGTTTTCCTGTTTGCTGATCATCACCATCTTGCGCATCACCCAGGGGGCGAACAGCAACACGATGATCGGCCCCAGGTAGATCGGCAGGAACGACCAGAGCTGCTCGGCGGCCTGGCCGACGGCACCGAAGAAGGTCCAGCTGGTGCAGTAAACCGCCAGCGACAGGCTGTAGACCCAGGCGCGCATGCGCGGCGGTAGCGGCGTAGGGCGGCGGTCGCCATAGAAGGCGATGGCGAATAGAACCGCCATATAAATCATCGCAACCGCGGCGATCAGCCCGATGGATAACGACATACAGACTCCCACCGCAATCGGAAACCGGCGACGGCAAACTAAATTGAATGACTCTCAGCTTCTGGCGGCCACAATCGCAGAGGCCAGCTCTTGGCAGTGTCGCAGCAAAGCGGCGCGCCGTCAGGCTCGACCAAGGTCGCAAATATAATCGAACGGTCCGGCGCAAAATACTCGCTGCCAATTGTGGTCGGGCATGCGCCCTGATAGCGTTGTTGGCGTGCTAGGGTCTGTTGCCGTTTCATCGCGACCGCGCCGGAGCCTGTTTTAGCGCGA
>NZ_CAMPHV010000019.1 GCF_946886105.1 uncultured Pseudomonas sp.
CTATGCCAGCGATGCTTTGGAGCCGTAGGGTGGATCGCGCTTCATCGATCCACCTAGGGATGTCCCAGTGAAGGCAACGGTGGAAATGAACAGCGGTTTCCACCCTATGCGCAGCCAATTCGTAGCCAGAATGTAATCCGGGGGGAGCACCGCACAGACGCGTATTCCCCCGGATTTCATCCGGGCTACGAGTCCAGCTCTCTGGACTTTTATTTCAACAGCAAATCCATATTTCTGGACTAAGTCCATATATCTGGACACCAATGCGCACCTCCTCAACCCTCTCGCGCGTGGCATGAAAGCCTGAAACAACCGCCCTAGAGCAGTCAAAGCCCACTTCGAGCAAGCTCCCAGTACAACCTGGCACGGCTTTCGCTCTAGTCTGTTCAACGCTTCGTCTCGGTTGCCTGGTTTAACGAGCAAGCTTATCGGCGTCGCCATAGAGCGCTGCCTAAAACAACAACAAAAGGAACCAACCATGGGTACCCTCGGTATTCTGATTTCCCTGGCGCTGTTGATGTACCTCGCTTACCGCGGCATCAACGTGCTGATCCTCGCCCCGCTACTGGCACTGCTCGCGCTGTTGTTCTCCGGCGATATCGCCATGCTGCTGCCGACCTACACCCAGGTGTTCATGAAGGCCATGGGCGGCTATGTGATTCAGTTCTTCCCGCTGTTTCTGCTCGGCGCGCTGTTCGGCAAGTTGATGGACGATTCCGGCTCGGCGCGGGCGATCGCCCACGGCATAGTCGCCAAGGTCGGCAGCCAGCGGGCGGTGCTGGCCATAGTGTTGGCCTGCGGCATTCTCACTTACGGCGGCGTGTCGCTGTTCGTGGTGGCGTTCGCGGTGTACCCGATCGGTGCGGCGCTGTTTCGCGAAGCGGCTATCCCGAAGCGTTTGATCCCCGGCGCCATCGCCCTCGGCTCCTTCACCTTCACCATGACCGCCCTGCCCGGCACCCCGGCGATTCAGAACGCCATTCCCAACCCGTTCTTCGGCACCGATGCGTTCGCCGCGCCGGGCCTGGGGGTGATCGCCGGCTTGATCATGTTCGGCCTCGGCACCTGGTGGCTGAGCGCCCAGGCGAAAAAGCTCAAGACCGCCGGCGAAGGCTACGGCGAGCACCGCGACGACCCGGTAACCCAGGACACCGGCAACACGCCGGGCTTCTGGCTGGCGCTGCTGCCGATCCTGCTGGTGATCGGCCTGAACTACCTGATGGCCAAGCAGATCCTGCCGAATATCGACGCCAGCTACCTGGCCAAGCCGGAGTTCGGCGGCCTGCAGGACGCCAAGTCGCTGATCGGCATCTGGGCGATCATCGTGGCGCTGAGCGCGGCCATCCTGCTGCTGATCGCGTTGCACTGGAAGCGCTGGATGGACCTGAAGAAAACCGTCAACGACGGCGCCTTCGGCTCGATGCTGCCGATCCTCAACACCGCCGCGGAAGTCGGTTACGGCACAGTGATCGCTTCGCTGGCCGGTTTCGTGATCATCCGCGACCTGGTGCTCGGCGTTTCCGACAACCCGCTGATTTCCGAGGCGGTGGCGGTGAACATCCTCGCCGGCATCACCGGCTCGGCTTCGGGCGGTATGTCGATTGCGCTGAAGACCCTGGGCGCGCAATACCTGACCCTGGCCAACGCCGCCGGCATCAGCCCGGAACTGCTGCACCGCGTCGCGGCCATGGCCTCGGGCTGTATGGACACCCTGCCGCACAACGGCGCGGTGATCTCGCTGTTGGCGATCTGCAAGCTGACGCACCGTGAGTCGTACAAATTCATCTTCATCAACACCGTGGCCTTCCCGATGGTGGCGTTGGTGGTGGTGATTACCCTGGGCACGCTGTTCGGCAGTTTCTGACAGGACTCTTTAAAGCTACTGCGCTCCACCATGCTGCGTTGCGCTCAGACTCGGACTGCTCATGTACTTCAGTACACTCCGCGTCCTCGCCTGAGCGCGCCTTGCCTGGTCGTCGCTCGCTACGCTTTAAAGCGCCCTGTACTCATCTTTGTTCAATCGATTCCGAGTCCCTGCTATGAGCAAGATCATGACCGCCGCCGCTGCAGTGGCGCGCATCCCGGACGACGCCAACCTCGCCACCGGCGGTTTCGTCGGCATCGGTTTCGCCGAGGAAATCGCCATCGCCCTGGAGCAGCGCTTCCTCGCCGAGCAGGCACCGCAAGGGCTGACGTTGGTGTATGCCGCCGGCCAAGGCGACGGCAAGGGCCGCGGCCTCAACCATCTGGCCCATGAAGGTTTGGTGCGGCGGGTGATCGGCGGCCACTGGGGCCTGGTGCCGGGGCTGCAAAAGCTGGCGGTGGAGAACCGCATCGAGGCCTACAACCTGCCGCAAGGGGTGATCTCCCAGCTGTTCCGCGATATCGCCGCAGGCAAGCCGGGGCAGCTGTCGCGAATCGGCCTGGGCACCTTCGTCGACCCCGAGTTCGGCGGCGGCCGGCTCAACGCCCGCACCACCGCCGAGCTGGTGCGGCGCATGCCGATCGATGGCGAGGATTACCTGTTCTACCCGACTTTCCCGATTCACGTCGGCATCGTCCGCGCCACCAGCGCCGATGCCGACGGCAACCTGTCGTTCGAACGCGAGGCCCTGACCATCGAGAGCCTGGCCATCGCCATGGCCGCGCATAACAGCGGCGGCCTGGTGATCGCCCAGGTCGAACGCATCGTCGAGCGCGGCTCGCTGAATGCGCGCGCGGTGAAGATCCCCGGCATGCTGGTCGACTGCGTGGTGGTGGCCGAACCGCACAACCACCAGCAGACCTTCGCCACCGCTTACAACCCGGCGTTCGCTGGCGAGACCCGCGTGCCGAGCGACAGCCTTGCACCGCTGCCGTTGGACGTACGCAAGCTGATCGCCCGCCGCGCCGCCCAGGAGTTGCGGCCCGGCGCAGTGGTCAACCTGGGCATCGGCATGCCCGAAGGCGTGGCTGCGGTGGCCGCCGAGGAAGGCATGATCGACCTGCTCACCCTCACCGCCGAGCCCGGGGTGATCGGCGGCGTGCCGGCTTCCGGCCTGGATTTCGGCGCGGCGAGCAACCACAGCGCGCTGCTCGATCAGCCCTATCAGTTCGATTTCTACGACGGCGGCGGCCTGGACCTGGCGTTTCTCGGCCTGGCTCAGGCGGATGCGGCGGGCAACCTCAACGTATCCAAGTTCGGCACGCGCCTGGCCGGGGCCGGCGGCTTTATCAATATCAGCCAGAGCGCCAAGGCGGTGGTGTTCGTCGGCACTTTCAGCGCCGGGCCGCAGGACATCCGTATCGAGAACGGCGAGTTGCGCATCGTCCAGGATGGCGAGTTGCGCAAGTTTGTCGCCGCGGTCGAGCACCGCACCTTCTCCGGCAAGCTCGCCGCCGAGCGCGGCCAGCCGGTGCTGTATATCACCGAACGCTGCGTATTCCGCCTGACCGGCGAAGGCCTGGAGCTGATCGAGATCGCCCCCGGCGTCGACCTGGAGCACGACATTCTCGCGCGCATGGACTTCGCACCCATAGTGCGCGAGCCGGGGTTGATGGACGCGCGGCTGTTTCTGCCGCCGCCTATCGGCCTGGGCCAGCGCCTGGAGAGCTTTTGAGCGTGATTTACGGGCCCGATGGGCCCGTTTTTTTTGCCACGGCTTTGGCGCTGTTCGTAGGGTGGATCACGCTTCACCGGTCCACCACGAGCAATCGAGACAAACGCTCATGGTGGAAATAAACAGCGATTTCCACCCTACACCCTCTCGCCCAACTTATGCCGCGCTGCGTACAAACAGACCATTTCCATCGCCACGGTGGCGCCGGCCAGGGCGGTGACTTCGGCATTGTCGTAAGGCGGCGAGACTTCTACCACGTCCATGCCGACTAGGTTGATGCCGCGCAGGGCGCGGAGGATTTCCAGCGCCTGGTGGGTGGAAAGCCCGCCGCACACCGGGGTGCCCGTGCCGGGCGCGAATGCCGGGTCGAGGCAATCGATATCGAACGTCAAGTACACCGGATGCTCGCCGACCCGCGCGCGGATCGCCGCGGCGATCTGCTCCGGGGTGCTGCGATGGACCTGGCGCGCATCCAGCACCTGAAAGCCCATGACGTCGTCGTTGGTGGTGCGCAGGCCGATCTGCACCGAGCGCGCCGGATCGACCAGGCCCTCGCGGGCCGCGTGATAGAACATGGTGCCGTGGCTGATGCCCTGCTCGCTGTCGTCGGCATCCGGCCAGGTGTCGCTGTGCGCGTCGAAGTGCACCAGCGACAGGGCGCCGTGGCGCTTGGCATGGGCCTTGAGCAGCGGGTAGCTGATGAAATGGTCGCCGCCCAGGGTGAGCATCGCGCAGCCGGCCTGGAGAATATGCTCGGCGTGGGCTTCGATCGCCGCCGGGGTCTGTTGCGGCTGCGCGTGGTCGAAGTTGCAGTCGCCGTAGTCGATCACCGCCAGGCGGTCGAAAGGGTCGAACTCCCAGGGATAGTGGCGCTCCCAGGCGCTGGTGATCGAGGCGGCGCGAATCGCCCGCGGCCCGAAACGCGTACCGGGTCTGTTGGTGGTCGCGGTATCGAAGGGCACGCCGCTGACCACCAGATCGACACCGCGCAAATCGCGGCTGTAGCGCCGGCGCATAAAGCTGACGACGCCGGCGTAGGTCGGTTCGGAGAAGGTGCCGTAGAGGCTGTCGCGGGTGATCGCCAGGTCGTTGCCGTTGAATGCTTCCATGATCGGTTCTCTTGAGTTGTGCGGTAGCGGGCGCCGTCGCATGACGGCGACATCCATCAATAGTGGCTGCGGAAACCGCTCCAGAGCCGGGTGCGCTCGCGCTGCTGGCGCAGCGGCAGCAGTTGTTCGCCAAACAGCCGGGCGCGCACCTCGGCGGCGGGATAGATATCCGCATCGCCAATGATCGCGGGGTCGATCAAGGCGTCGGCGGCGCGGTTGGCATTGGCGAAGAACACGCTGTTGGTCAGCTCGGCGATGGACTCGGGGCGCAGCATGTAATCGATAAAGGCATGGGCCGCCTCGGGGTGCGGGGCGTCCACCGGGATGGCCATGGTGTCGAACCAGAGCAAAGTGCCTTCGCGCGGTATGCGGTAGATCACCTCGAACGGCTGGCTGGCCTGGCGCGCGTTGTCCGCGGCCATATAGGCGTCGCCGTTGTAGGTCAGCGCCAGGCAGATGTCGCCCTTGGCCAGGTCGTTGATATGGCGGCCGCTGCCGACGTAGCTGAGGTTGGGCTGCAGCTCGGCGAGCAGCCGTTGCACGGCCGCCAGGTCGGCGGGCTCGCTGCTGTAGGGGGCCTTGCCGAGGTAGTTGAGCGCCACGCTGATCACTTCCTGGGGCGAGTCGATCACCGCGATGCCGCAATCCTTGAGCTTGCTGGCGTACTCCGGCTTGAACAGCAGATCCAGGCTGTTCAGCGGTACATTCGGCAGACGTTGTTCAAGCGCCTGCTTATTGATCCCCAGGCCCACGGTGCCCCAGGTATAGGGCACGCCGAAGCGGTTGCCCGGGTCGGTCTCCGCGAGCTTTTCCAGCAGCTCGTCGTCCAGGTTGGCGAAATGAGCGAGCCGCGCGTGCTCCACCGGCTGCACGGCCTTGGCCTGGATCGCCCGCCCCAGGCCGCTGGCTGCGGGGAACACGACGTCATAACCGCTGCCGCCGGTGAGCAGCTTGGCGTCCAGCGCTTCGGCGCTGTCGAAGATGTCGTATTTGACCCGGATGCCGGTCTCGGCCTTGAAGCGTTCGAGCGCCTGTTCGGGAATATAGGAGGACCAGCTGTACAGATTCAGGACAGGCTCTTCGGCCTGCGCGGCAAACCCGCAACAGAGCAGCAACAGCGTAACGAGCGGGCGCATGGCGGATACCTCATCGTTTTTTATTGGACCCGAGCATCCTGCGTTGCCGCTCACTTCGAATAAATATGAAGTGACAAAACCTGGCATTGCCATTTATCGATGTTTAACCGGACAAACCCGCCCGCCGACTAGTCTTGTAAAGACACTCTGGAGCGCCGCGCTATGTCCGAGTTGCATGTCGACGAAAGCTTCTGGCTCGATGCCAACCAGGCCAAGGGCGACGTGGACGGACTCTGCGCCGCTCTGCACCAGCGCGCGCAAAGCGGTGCGCCGATGCGCGGCTTCCAGCTCAAGCATGCGCAGCTCGCCGATATCGATCTGGTCAACCACAACCAACACAGTGGCTATGACCTGCGCGATAGCGACCTGTACCGCGCCGATTTGCGCAACGCCCACCTGTTCGCCCTCGACCTGCGCGGCAGCTCGCTGATGAAAGCCGACCTGCGCGGCGCCAACCTGCATTGCTGCGACCTTCGCGACTGCAACCTGCTGGGCATTCAACTGGGCGGCGCACGCCTGGACAATGTGATCTGGGACCGGCGACTGCGCCAGGAACGTCAGGGCCGAGCTTACCTGCGCCTGGGCGACAATGCCGCCGCCAGGCGCTGCTTCGAAGAGGCCGAGGAAACCTACCGCAACCTGCGCCTGCATCTGGAGAAAGCCGGGCTGTTCGAGCAGGCCGGGCTGTTCTTCCACCGCGAAATGGTCACGCGCCGTCTGCAACTGCCGCGCTACAGCGGCGCACGTTTGCTGTCCTGGCTGGTCGACCTGTTCAGCGGCTACGGCGAAAAACCGCTGAATGTCGTGCTGTTCTCCATCGCCCTGATCGTGGTCTGCGGCCTGCTGTACTTTCTGGTCGGCGTGCAGCATGCCGGGCAACCCCTGGGGCTGGCGCTCGAACGCGGCTGGCTGGCCAACCTGGACGACCTCGCCGACTGCCTCTACTTCAGCGTGGTGACCTTCACCACCCTTGGCTACGGCGATATCACCCCCCACGGCCTGGCCCGCCCGATCGCCGCATTCGAGGCCTTTACCGGCAGCTTCACCATGGCGCTGTTCGTGGTGGTGTTCGTGAAGAAGATGACTCGCTAGCAGGCCTTCTTGCATTGTAGAAAAGCCAAGTGATCTACTCGCACATCGATAGCCAGCGATGTTTGGAACCTCCATGCTCAGCCAAGTCCGCGACCTCGATCTGCAACTGCTGCGCCTGTTCGTCAGCGTGGTGGAGAACGGCGGTTTCAGCGCCGCCCAGGGCGAACTGGGGATCGGCCAGTCGACCATCAGCACGCAGATGGCCAAGCTGGAGACGCGCCTGGGCTTTCGTCTGTGCGAGCGCGGCAAGGCCGGCTTTCGCCTGACGCCCAAGGGCGAGCAGGTGCTGCTGGCCACGCGCAAGCTGTTCGGCGCCATCGAAGCCTTCAAGGGCGAGGCTCAGGGCATGGCCGACAAATTGCTCGGCAGCCTCAGCATCGGTCTGTCCGAAGCCCTGGACACGCAAGTGATGAAACGGCTGAGCGCGGCCATCGGCCGGTTTCGCCAGCGCAACCAGGCCGTGCAGATCGAACTGTTCAGCGCCGTACCCGGCGAACTCGAGCGGCGTTTGTTGCAGGACCAATTGCACTTGGCCATCGGCTACTTCTCCGACGCGCAGGCCGCGCTCGAACGCAGCCCGCTGTTCGTCGAGCCGCAGGCGCTGTATTGCGGCGCCGGCCACCCGTTGTTCGCGCAGCCGAACGTCAGCCGCGAGCAGTTGCGCCAGTACGACGGCGTGCATCATCCCTATCGTTTCATTCAGCTCGACGAACCCTGGCAGGCGGTCAGCAGCAGCGCGCGCTGCGAGCAGGTCGAAGGCAGTCTGGCGTTTATCCTCTCGGGCGCGCATATCGGCTATCTGCCCCGGCATATCGCCGCGCCCTGGGTTGCACGCGGACGACTGCGGGAATTGCTCGGCGAACAGCTTGGCTTCAACGTGCAATTTCACCTGGCCAGCCACCGCGGCCGTCAACCGAGCGAGGCGCAGAGCGCCTTTGTCGAGGATTTGCAGCAGGCGTTCGCCTGAGCCCAGCCCGGCGCTAGCAGGCCGGGAGCAGCGGCGGCATCGGGCAATCCAGCATATCGGCCACGGCACGCATCAGTTCGGCCTCGGCGTCGGTCACCTGGCCGTCATGTTCGATGCTGCAAGCCATCGCCTTGAGCAGCCGCGGTTTTTGCAGCGGCCACATCTGGTTGAGGCGGCCCAGGGCCTTGTCCAGCTCCTGCATCGGCGGCATGCCCTGGTCGGCGAACGCCAGGTGGTCGAAGGGCAATGCCGCGCGGGCGCGGGCGAAGGCTTGCGCCGCCTGGTCCGGCGCGGCGTGGCCGGCATGGGCCAGGGCGGACAGCAGCAGTGCGCTTTCCTCGGCCAGTTCCAGCAGGTGATACCTGCCGTTGAGCGGGCGCGGCCCCTCGATATTGCGCTGCAAGATACGCAGCAGCGTCCATTCCAGCAGCTCGATCTTGCGGTCGGCTTTGGCCAGCCCGATCAGGTTGCGCTGCAATATCGCCCAGTGCGTCTTGCTCAGTTGTTTCAGCGCGGGCATCGCCAGTTCCAGCAAAGGCAGACGCAACCCTTCGCCCAGTACGCTCAGCTCGCCATCCAGCGCATCGAGGGCGGCGGCGACATCGGCCTGCAACTGCGGGC
Source organism: uncultured Pseudomonas sp. (assembly GCF_946886105.1). The sequence continues at coordinate 8,525 of NZ_CAMPHV010000019.1, forward strand.
GCAAGGCTTCGAGCTGGCGCATCCGCGTCGCGGGTTCACGGCCGAGCATCAAGCCATAGGCCAGCGCCTGGGCGCCAAGGCAATCATGCGCGGCCTCGGTAAGCCGCGTACCGAGGCGTTGCAAGGCGCTGCGCGCCTGCTGCAGATGCGCGGGCTGCGGCTCGCCGATGGCCTCGATCGATTGCTCGAGCGCCAGCGGACTGAACGCCGCGGCAACGCCCAGAGCGGCCATTTCCTTATCCCAACTGCTGGCAACATCGGCCTGGGCCGGCGGCTCTGTCGCCGGCGTGGCAGCCGCCGGCTCGTTCAGCCTGACGCTGGGGAACTGCCCGTCCCAGCCCGGATCGACCCGCCGGATGCGCTCGGCCAACGGCGGGTGAGTGGCGAGCCAGCCGCCCAGGGCCGTGGCGATACCTTGGCCGAAATACAGGTGGCTGAACTCCGCCGCGTTCCTGGCTTGCAACTGCGAGCCCAGCGGAAAACCACCGATTTTCTTCAGCGCCCCGCCGATGCTCTCGGGATTACGGGTGTACTGCACCGCCGAGGCATCGGCGAGAAATTCGCGCTGACGACTGACCGCGGCTTTGATCAGGTTTCCGAAAAAGGTGCCGGCATAGCCCAGCACCAGCAGCGTGCCGCCAATCGCCAGGATCACCAGAGCCGAATTGTCCCGGCTCGAACGAGCGCTGCTGCGCATGCTCATACCGCGCAGCACGAAGCCGCCGATCAGTCCCAGCAGCAGGATGCCGTGCAACAGCGAAATCAGCCGCATATTGAGGCGCATATCGCCATGGAAGATATGGCTGAATTCATGGGCGATGACGCCCTGCAATTCTTCCCGCGAGAGCAATTCGATGGCCCCGCGGGTGACACCGATCACCGCATCCTGGGGCGTCAGGCCGGCAGCGAAGGCATTGATGGCCAAGTCATCGAGCACGTACACCGCCGGCACCGGCGTGCCGGCGGCGATGGCCATTTCCTCGACCACGTTGAGCAGGCGCCGCTCTTCGAAGGTCTGCGGCTCCAGGTTGATCAAACGCCCGCCGAGACGCTGCGCCACCACCTTGCCGCCGCGGCTCATCTGCACGCTTTTATACAGGCTGCCAAGCGAGACCACGGCGATGACCGCCAAGGCCACGCCGCCGACCAGCGCCCAGTCGACGCCGCCAGTGCTGGAGCCGCTGGGGTCGGCATAGCCGTGGTAAGCGTTCGACATGCGCAGTGCCAGGCCGATGGCCAGGCTGATCAAGGTGATCAGGCTGAGTACCGCCAGCGTCATCAGCAGCAGCAAAAGGCCGCTCTGGCGCTTGGCGCGATCCTGTTGCTCGAAGAAATTCATCGCGCGATCCGTGGGCAGGCGACTGAGGACGACGCTGTTTAGAACGACACCTTGGGCGCTTCCTGAATCGCCGCGCTATCGGCGAATTCAAGCAGGCTGGCGTCTTGCCCGTGGCCGAAGGAGGCGGCCAGCAGCACCGGCGGGAAGCCCTGTTTATAAGTGTTGTAGGTCATCACCGCATCGTTGTAGGCCTGACGGGCGAACGCGACCTTGTTTTCCGTGGTGCTCAGCTCTTCGCTGAGCTGCTGCATGTTCTGCGACGCCTTGAGGTCCGGATAAGCCTCCATGACCACATTGAGACGCCCCATGGCGCCGTTCAGCAAACTTTCCGCACCGGCCAATTGCGCCATGCCCTGCGGGCTGCCCGGCTGCGCCGCGGCGGCCTTGAGGCCGGCAACCGCACTGTTACGCGCGGCGATCACCGCCTCCAGGGTTTCGCGCTCATGAGCCAGATAGCCCTTGGCGGTTTCCACCAGATTGGGGATCAGGTCGTAGCGGCGCTTGAGCTGCACTTCGATCTGCGCGAAGGCGTTCTGGAAGCGGTTACGCAACTTCACCAACTGGTTGTAGATGGCGATCACGTAGAAAATCAATGCGGCCAGGACGGCCAGAATAATCAGGGTGGAGACAGCCATGGTGAAGTCCTTGTCTGGATACGGAGAGAAACCGATGGTAACGGAAAAACGCCGGAGATGAGGAACGCCGTGGGGATTGGCGGCAGCCGAAAGCTTTGCGTTTATAACGCTTCGTGCCCGGATTCAGGCATTGATGAGGTTTAGCGAAAGGGAGAAGCGGAAACGCTATTATGCACCACAAGCACATGACAGCCTGGCTGTCATGTGTTCTCTTCTCCCGATGGCCAACCATCACCCCAGAGTCGCCAAACTGGCGAAAGACCTCGCGTACCGAAAAGGCGAGATTCAAACACTCAACGCAAGAGAAAAGGCACTGGTCGCGGAGCTTGCCGAAACCAGAGCTCAGAAGCAATTTGCCGAAAAGGCTGTGCTTGAGCTTTCAAGAAAGATCCAGGACTTTCATCTCAACCCGGATGACGTACGGACAATCCGGGCCACTCCCCGTTTAGACGGTGTTCGGCATGGGGTCTTCAGGAAAGAGTTGGCTCAGCTCCTACAGCAGACTGGCGAACCGCTTGGCACTGCCGAGATATTGGAGTTGCTACAAGGGGAAAATCAGGCTGGCTTCAAACTGCCAACCAAGCGTCGTGACGCCATGCACAGGATCGCCCGTGATTTGAGGGTGCTTAGAGATCGTGGCTGGGTGATTCGTGCTGATGGTGGCAGCGCAGGTGCTAAGGCGACTTGGCTATGGGTCGGCGAAAAGCCTACAAGCCAGGAATCGTCCTGAGTTCCCCTTCACGTTTGTTGCCCCGGACATAGTTTCGCCAATCCTTGGAGTGCGGGGTGTTGGTCACCTTGTAAAATAGGTCGGTAACCTGACCGAGCAAGTCTGTTCGGCGCATGTCCTCTCGCCAGTTCATCTCGCAGCTGTAGTCCAGCATATAGCGCGGCGTAATCCGGTGGAAAACGCCAATGAACGCCCGCCGCAATCGCGAGAAATAGCTCTCGGCCTGGTTCTGGTTCACACCCGCATCGGTTGAAAATTCGCGTGAGTGATTGACGGTTTCGTGGCTGAAGCCGATGTACTGGAGCTTCCGGTACGCGGGCAGTTCGTCTGTGTAGATTTTGCTGCCCTTCTTCACGTATTTCTCAATGAGTGGGACAACCTGGCTATCCTCGGCCTTGCAGATAGCAGTGATCGTACGGATAGCCCCTGGACGACCGCCTTGTTCGAGGGGGCAGGTATCACACTCCCTAAAGACGATGATGATGCGCCTGTTCTCGTGGAAAGGATTTTCCGCAGGGCCCACCTTATCCCGATGCTGGTACTTCTTAGCCAGCTTCGGTAGCTCCTTTTCCGCCACCTTTCTAGGCTTACGCTTTTTGCCGGAAAAGTGACCACCATCAATCTCCACATGCCCGGATAGGGGCTTGACCTCGGTGCTCAACATGATGGCTTCGCGGATCTTGTGCATCAGTAGGTAGGCCGTGCGGTACTGCACCCCTAGGTAGCGCCGCAGCGCTAGTGCGGAAAGCCCTTTCTGATTGATGGCGAAGTAAAACAGGGCCTTGAGCAGGGTGAGATACTTGAGTTTGTGCCCATGAAAGGCGGTTCCACTGGTCACCGAGAACGTGCTGAAGCAGTGCTTGCAGCTCCATTGCAGGCGCGAGCTGCGGAAATAATGCTTGTCGTGAGCGCCGCAGTCAGGGCACACCTGCTGGCTTTCAGATTGCCAACGCATCCCGGCCAGGAAGGCATGCGCCTGCGCCTCGGAGAGACCATCAAGGTCGCTCATCGAGGTCGTCAGAGCCTCCTTCTTAAGCCAGAAATACGCCGCCACTCAGTCACCACTGTATGCATAGACAGTGGCTAGTCTACCGCTAAAAAGAGAATGCGCAAGGCCAAGCGGAAGGCTCTACGGCGAGCGTTTCACGGTATTCTTGTGCTACAAAAATTCAGAGTAATGACCATGAGGAGAGAGTTAGCTCACTGCTCATTGGTGTTTTTAGCATCAGGCTTGTTGCTCTCGTGAGCGACCCATTTCTGTACGGCGTTGAACACATGAGCCTTAGCCTGATCGAATGTCATCCGAACCTGTGATCCAGTTCCTTTGGTGACGGCATGCCTTGCCTTATGCCCGATTGCTTCTGGGTTGTTGGCCACCGACGTCACTTTATCGAGCGTCTTCTTCAGTCCCCATTCTTTGATGGGTGCTCCGCTGGCAAGGATAATCTCGACGATCTTGTAGAGAGTTGACCAGTCCTCATTCTCCATTTTTGAGACAAGCCTCAACACCTGACGAACACGCGAATTCTGGGTTGCAGCGCCGGTCAGTGGCTTCGGCTGTGCCGGGGGCTCTGGTATTAGGTTTCCGTCCTTGTCGTAGCATTCGAAAGATGCGGAGACGGAGATGCTTATCGAGCAGGCACCTTCCATAAAAACATACTGCGTTGACTTCCCATCTGACTCATTACGGCGCAGACCTGATGGGGAGAAAAACCCGTTGATACCCTCAAGTCGTAACGCACCATTAAGACATTCCAGCAGTTCTTCCGCTTCCCGCTGAACCAGCCCAGGTGAGTGCTCCCGGTCAAAACCTTCGATAGGCAGGCTTGTAATGCCATCTTTTTCGACAAGGGGGAGTTCAATCCGCTGTTGCAAATGCTGGAGCTCCATTTCAGAACCATTCCAGCTCACTTTCATTTCCCACGCGGTCGAAGGTAGCTGTTCGCTCATGCTCATTTTCTAGCCCTGAAGTATTCGCTAATCCTGCGAAGCTGCTGCCATGGTTACTCGACCATGATGGGGCCAAACATCCCGGTGTTGATCAGGGCCTCCCAGATCTTCTTCATTTTCTGGCCAGTGTCTTGATTCACGAACAGCGACGAGCGACTGCCGTTCGGTTTACCCAAGAAATAGCCGCGCATGGTCTCCCATGTCTCGCCCACTTCCGCCACCTTCCAGAACTGAAGCTCCCGCTCAAGCAGCAACGGCATCGCCAGCGATATCGGAATCATATTGTTGGGCAGATCTCGCCCCCAGTCACACCTGACCAAAATGGCTGTAGTGTCGGGGTGGTAGAACTTCACATCGAGTCGTTCGGCTGAGATGTGGGCGACACCGGTTCGAGGAAGTTTCTTGACGGAGTCGATCACTGCCTGACCGTCGTTATAGGGGCAGGTGATGAATCCGTGGGCGAAGAACTTCGTATGGTCTAGCCCTTCGTAGCCGCATTCACGGCTCGGCCTTGTGACCGGGAAACGATTGCGGTTGTTGCTGACCAGAGGGTGCCAAGTAGGGTAGGCATCCACCACCGGCCCAAGCTCATGGGTAAGATCCCAAAGCGTCTCCTTGGCGTGTCTTCTCTCTATGTCATTCGCGTACATGGACGGAGGCACCAGGTAGCGCTCGGCTTCCTCGTAATTGCGTTCTGCTGATTCGTCCGCTCGGAATGCCATTGCTCACCCCATTGCTCTTGGTTGGTTGAAAACATGATTCTACAAGCTCGCGCACAAAGCAATGACTTTATGCGCTAAGTGTTGATTTCATGATTGGAGTGAGTTGAAATGGCGCTGCGAGGGGCGTCGGCAGACCCCTTCTATGTCCCTGTACGCCAACTCACCAAGGAAGAGCCATGACCGCTACGCTGTTTCGCGACATCATCATTCGCGACCGAGGCCAAGAGGCCTACGCGGACTACGCAAGCTATCAGGCGAATGACCTGAAGCTGATTGCTGAAACGGCAACGCGAACCCTCGCCTCCATTCCGCGTGCAGCTGGTCACTGCGTGATGATCAGTGCCGGCTTCGTTGCAGCTCTGCGGGCCAGTGATGTTCCTGCCGTCGTCATCCTGGGTGACCTCTTGATCGACGGAAAGCACGTTTTCCGCTGCTACGACAATCTGCCCCGCCCAACGCATGATGATGAGATCGTCGACGCAACCTGGGATGGGCACGCCTGGGTGATGATCGGAGACAGCATCTGCGATCTGTCGATCTTCCGGACTGCCTACGAGCTCGCGCAGCCGAATCGGCTCAGCGACTACATCCTGAGGTACTTCGGTGCCGGAAAAGGTGCTTTCATGTGCTACCCCCACCAGCTACCTCCTGGGATGGAATTTGTTCCCAAATTCGCCCTCACGGATGACCAGATTTATGGGCTTCTGGAGGGGTTGTCATACCAGGCGCGTGCACTACAGCAGCAATAGAGACTGCCCACCTAGGAGGGTGCTGTGAAGGACTACTTCACCGAAATTTTGTATGTGATCGCGCTTTCGAAGCGAACCCAGGTGGCCCTCATTCTGGGTGTCGTTTTCTTTGTGGGCATCAGCTTGGTGGGCGAGTTCTATGTGTCCCGGCTTCACTTCTCTGGCCCGCTCGCTGGGCTGGAGCAAGCCGTCATTCCGAAGTTGATGAAGCGGTACGACAAGGTCGCGCTGATCGCGCTGATTTCGTTCTGGGCCCTTGCGTTCAAGTTCTACCATCGCGACAAGCGCCGCTTTTTTTAGCTATGAGCGCCCTAGTGTGCTGAAGCTCTGCCCCTTTATTGCACCAAGTGCTAAAAGATATCCTCTATGAAACCGTGGGGTCGCTGCACGGCGGCCCTCATGGCGGGGGAGTTACGAAACTAGGGGCGATTCACCCGAGCGTTAATTTTTTGCAAAAAATGCAGCAGTGCTTCAGCGTCGGCGTTTGGAATTTCAAGCTTGATTGAACACATATCTACCCCTCAATGCCAAACACGCCACCAACCACAAGCAGGAACAGTAACTGCTTGAACTAGCCCTCTACTGCTCATTCCCACCGTAGCATGTGGTGGAGTAGTTTAATCAAGTTTCTTGTACTGACTGCTCATCCATTTGAGTAACGACTGTTGAAGATCAGAAACTCCGATACCAGTGGCATCGAAGTTTCAGAGGTTTAGCCACGAACTCAAACACCTAGACGAACAGCAATACGGAAATTTGGTGTCAATTTGGCAAGTGGATAGCTTCTGCGGCTAACTAGAAGCCAAGGTCACGTATAAGTTTTTCAGCGTTCTTTGGTCGTAGGTAACGGGCGCCTATGCGTGTTTTGAAAGTGAAAAACGCCATTATTAGGAACGCCACTAGGGCGAAAGGGGTAAGGCCAGCGGACTCAAGTACGTTGTCTAGTATTAGGATTAATAGAAAAAATGCCGCAATAAATAGCATTATTCCGTGTGTCTGGATATGGTGGCGCCAAACTCGCTTAGCATCGTCAAGTGAAAATATTGACCTTCCATTTGACTTCATTGCAAGCAGTGTATTTCTTTTGCCGTGACAGTGAAAATAAAACTCACCTTTCACGCCGGGATGAAAAAAGGCGCCAACGACTGATGGTACAGTTACGGACTTTAATTGTTCAATTTTCCCGTCGTCGTGAATCATTGTGACATGCACATATTCATTACCCATGTAGTTCGTAATGTAGGCCCCTGTAGATTGAATCTGCCCTTTAATTACTCGCCCATTCTTCATTTCGGCTCCTTAGCCTTTTAATTCATAACTTTCCAGTTAACGAAAGTCGCCACATATCTCAATGGATGCTTTCAATCTGACATGCCAGCGAGAAAATTGACCTGGTTTAGCAAGGCTCTGTGCAACCAAAACTGGAGGTAACGACCGAAGCAGCGTGCCTTCGTGGTTAATCTTCAGGCGAGGCAGGTAGATCCCTTGCAGTGGCTAGATTACAGTCAATACTACCGATACGGTAGTATTTGAGATGCGTTAACACCGGACGATCTCGTTCTTTGCCGACACCAAAGAACGTCATGTCCACTCTGTCGAAGAGACTCAAAGAAGCGCGACTGCGAGCGGGGCTGTCCCAGGAACAGCTCGGCCTGCGTATCGGCCTGGAACCTGCCTCTGCCAGTACCCGGATGAATCGCTACGAGCTGGGCAAACGTGCCCCCGACTTGGAGCTAGTCGAGAGGATCGCGGAGACGCTTGGCCTGCCTGCGGCCTACTTCTATGCCGTTCAGGACGAGGAGGCTGAACTACTCCGGCAATTCAGTGCGCTGAGTACCAAAGGTAGGAAGCGAGTGATGGATGTCATCGCGGAGGAGGCTTGATTTCAAGCTCCTCGATGACTCTGCGCCCACTGCTAATCGTCGGTCACGGTGGGCTGAAATATGCAGCAGCGGCTGAAAAAAAGGCGGCCTACTCACATAGGCCGCCTTTCAAACACCCGATCTAGCTGCTCCTCATTTCCTCAATCCAGCGAAACAGACGGCGGCAGCACTCACGAAAAACTTCTGATGCGGCCAACGCTGCGAGCCAGGAAACGATTTTTTTCAGCCAATCAGGTGCACCACGGCGAGCGCTCATAAGGGTCATTCCTATGCACGAGCTAATAGACGTGGGCGTTTCAGCCGATATTTTTGTGCCCTTTTGCGGGCACGGGACGGACAAACCATGAAAATGGTCGACGTCGAGGTTGATATCGCTCTCCGTCAGAGGCCTTTCGTCACCGATGGCCTTTGTCAGGAACTCGCATCAGGCACTCAATCCCTTGAGTGCGTTGAGCTTCTTTCTCTCACATCACGATAGATGAGGAGCGATTCGGTTCTCGATATCACCCGAGGTTCATATCGAGACCGCTGTTTTGGCTTCAAACCCAGCGCTGCCAAAGACATGCCAAGTCAAGCGGTTACCGTGAGACGCTGTTAAGGCGGTCTCCGGTGAAATTTCTGACCGGCTAATGAGCCTATCGTCAGCCCCGCTCGACATTACAGGTGCGCGAGGCAGGTTTTAGTATGTGCTCGGCGAACGGCGTGAACGCTTCGGTCGCAATCGGGCCTGTACCCTGAGCTAGCGAGAGTCCCAACCAATCCATGGCGGCACGCAACGCTGATATAGGAGTTGCATCAGATGCAGCGCTCCAGTTTTTCTAGAGCGCGCGCCAACAGAGCGCACAGCAGCTAGAGATTTTTATGCCTGGCCCGCCAGCGTTTGCTGGTTACCGCCTGGCTGGCCATGAGCCAAGTTTGGCTTGAAACAGCCCATTCAGAGCCTGAAAGTCCAAGCTCTCGCAAAAGTTTATCTGGCGCACCACCAAAGACGCAAGCCATGAGCTCGTAGCTAGGTTATCAGCGCATAAAGTAGATAATCTTGCCCCTCGGAGAGACCATCAAGGTCGCTCATCGAGGTCGCCAGGGCTTCCTTTTTGAGCCAGAAGTACGCTGCCATTGCGCTATAACTGTATGAATATACAGCTATTAGTCTACCGCCAAAAGACGATTGCGAAACCCCTATTCAAGTGCTCTAGGATGGTGGTTGCAGCCATTTTCTGTGGCACAAAAAATCAGAGCGTGGCGCCCCGTGATGGAGGCGATTAGCTGTTAGGCGCTCTCACTTGATACCGAACCGACATGCGGTGTTCAGATTTTTACCCACGTACGTGCTGGCCCGATGATATTGCCTGCCCGAGAGACTGCGGGTTATAAGGACGCATCTCGCAAAGATATGGATATCACTATGCAGTTCCCGGAATCTCTAAAGTCTCTTGGATTAATCGTCTCTGGCTTTACAGCGGGAATTGCGGCCTTTCAAAGCATCCTTACCATAGCCGGTTTGGAGGTCGGCCCTCGCCACTCCTCCTGCCCAAATGGCCAAGTCGCCCTGCGGGTCGAGTCCTATCCATTCGGGGCCAAGGTCGACATTAATGAGCTCGATAAGCCCTTCTATAACGGGATGTGCCTCAATCAGGGCCGCTATGGAGTTACCGTCCGAGCCGACCGGTATCAAGAAGAGCACCGAGTTGTGCAGCTTGGAGCGTCGGATCAGATTTCGCTCTTTTCCCTAAAGCCCAAGATCATTGTCCATCTGGACAAAGAAAACCTTATTCAAGATCGAAAATTCACTGGCGAAGCGATAACCATCAGATTGATGGATATTGACGTGCGATCTGCCGTCCAGCTGATAGCAGACTTTGCAGGCAAGAATTTCGTCGTTTCGAATAACGTGGAAGGGACGATAAGTCTAGCGCTGGAGAATATCCCTTGGGACTTGGCGCTGGATTCAATACTGATATCCACCGGAAATCAGCTTGAGGAAAGGAACGGACTGTTTTATGTGTCCAAGAAATACTAATGCCCTGCCTAGAAAAAGGGCTCGAAATGATTGAGAGCGAAATCCCTCAACCAAAGCCAGCCGATTTTTCGGCAACAGCCCTTGATGTCCAAGTGGGCGCGCCCGTTCCCGTTTTGGACAGGCTGCTAATTATGTCCTCCGACGATTGGGAGGACTTCACCCTTGAATTCGTGCACTACCTCAAGGAGCAATACAGGAAAGTCACTAAATGTGGCGGCGGCGGGGATATGGGACGTGACGTAATCGCCTATACCGCGAGTGGATGGAATAATTACCAGTGCAAGCATTATAAAGAAAAGCTTAGTGTTGAGGATGCCGTCTTAGAGATAGGTAAGATTTGCTATTACACCTACATCGGCGAGTACCTGCTTCCAGAGCGCTACTACTTTGTGACGCCCAAGGGCTGTGGCACCAATCTCATCAAAGCCCTACAAGACCCGCAAAAACTGAAATCTGAGCTTTTAGGTCGATGGGAAAAAACGTGCGCTAGCAAAATCACTAAATCCAAAATCATCGAACTGGATTCAAAATTTCTTGCACATATCGACTCCATTGATTTTTCGATCTTCGACGATATCCCTCCGCTGGCGTTGATTGAGCTGCACAGCCAAACCCCTTTCCATACGCTGCGTTTCGGGCTCTACAACAGAAGAAGACCCGAAATACCTAAAGCCCCTGAAACCATTGCGGCGTCAGAGCACATCTATACAGCGGCTCTGCTTGAGGCTTTTTCCGATAAGAAGGGAGAAGTCATAGACCTGTCCTCTATCGCAAGCCATCCAGATTTCAAGACTGAACTAAAAAGCGCCCGGAATAACTTCTATGCCGCCGAGTCCCTGGAACGGTTCTCCAGAGACTGGCTGCCCATCGGCTACTTTAGTGATTTGAAAGAGGAGTGCCACGAGGCCATTTCTGCAACCGTGAACCAGCAATACACAGACGGCTATGCGCGCTACTTAAGGACGTGTGAAATATCGGCTCTGGCAGAGTATAGCTCTCACCCACTCCATCCCTTTATAAAAATTCAAGACAAAAAAGGGCTATGTCACCACATCGTAAATGACCAAGTTTTTCGGTGGGTTAAAAAATGAATCTACCAGTCGAAATCTTCAATGGCCCTGTTGAGGTAGGCACTCGAATAGCGCTGATACTGGCCAACATTGAAAATATAGAGCTAAGTCTAGATGAGCTCGCCTTCTTTGACTACGTATTAATTTATTCTAAAGAGTTCAATGGCGTAGCCAACGTTCATCCCCCTCTCCCCAATCACTTTGCTGAGATCATCAAGCGAAGAGAAACACTTCCCGCCACGCTGGCCTACTTCATATCCAAGGGCATAATCACGACGAGCATTGGTCGTGATGGCATCAAGTACAAGGCTACCGACAAGGCGATTTACTACACAAGCGCGCTGAAATCCTCTTACTACAAAAAGCTTATTCAAAATCTCTCGTGGATTGAGAACAACATTGATGAGCTGTACCAAGAGCAGAAAAGCCTGTTTACTACAAGGGTTCGCTACAGATGATTATTCGCAGCCTTACTGTCAGCGGCGAGAACAAAGTTTCCTCTGCACTATTTTTTGAGCGTGGCGCTAACATAGTCGTGGGCGCGTCAGATACCGGAAAATCCTACGTTGTCCAGTGCATAAAATTTATTCTTGGCGCCGAAGATCCTCCCAAGCCTATCGATGAATCTACGGGCTATACCACGCTGACCGTTCAGTTCGAGAATGACGATGGATCTGGCTTCACTTTAACGCGGGAACTTAGCGAAAAGGCGCCAATATATCTGTATGAGCCAGGTTGCTCACCTCGCAAGCTCAAAACGAAGCATCAGTTTGGCGACCTCAACAATTTATCGAACTACTTCCTAGACAAGATTTCCTTAAGTGATAAGAAACTTCTCCAAGGAAAGGAAAAGTTAACCACCACCTCGCTGTCTCTACGAAACCTGGAGAAGGTATTCGTTATCGATGAGACGAGAATTGTGGCTGAATACTCGCCCCTCGGGACAGGGCAGAATAATGAGGCCACGTCAGAACTGTCGCTGCTGCGCACCTTACTAACCGGGGTGGATGACTCCGAGGTGGCGTCGATCAAGAAAGACTTGGCGTCCAAATCCACCCTGAAACAAAAGGTCTCCACCGTCGAGTACTTGTTGGAGCGGCTTTACCCTGAAGGAAGGGTGCCGTTGGAGACCGAGATTGATGAACTTGAAGAGAACCTGGAAGCACAAGAAACGCTCCTCGAACTCAGAGAGCGGGAGCTTAACGCCCTGATCTCCGAAAATGATCACCTATTGAACTTCAAGCAATCAATATCGATCAATCTTTCGGCGGCAGTTGAAACTCTTGCAGAAAACCAAGGACTGATGGATAGACTTGTCGCACTGCAAGGAAAATATCGCTCTGATGCGGAACGCCTTTTAGGCATAAGCGAGGCCTCTGGCCTGCTTGAGCTATACGAGGAGGTTCTATGTCCAACCTGTGGCAGCAAAGTTCCCCATGACCACTTAGAGAACTCCCCTACAGATATCCTGCCTGCTGTAGAGGCCGAAAGGGCAAAAATTGACTTCCACCTGAACGAACTGTCGGTTGCACTCGCTGACTTAGGCAATACGATTTCTACTGAACAAACCTCAATCAACAGTCTGAGGGATATTCTTTTAAACATTGAAACGAAACTTTCAATGTCCTTTACTGACGTGTTGGAAGCAGTGAATGGCATTAGAGATAACTGCAACGAGCTGAAGCGAAAAATCCTGGCACTCCGACATAAAGCCAGCTCCTTCGACGAGCTTGCCCGTGAGCTGGATCTGCTGAAAGGAAAGCTCGATGAGAAACAAGATGATTACGCGATTCCAGACTTTGACAGCGATCTCAAACAACTGGCCGCAGCCGTAGAAAATGTCCTGGAGCGCTGGGACTTCCCTAACCACAAGCCGACTGAGTTCGACACGAAGAAAAGAGACTTGGTGATCGGCGGTAAGAGAAGGCCTCACTTCGGAAAGGGTTACCGCGCCATCGGCTTTTCGTCGTTTGTCATTGGATTGATGCAACACCTTTCCCCGCTGGGTCGACACCCTGGTTTTGTAGTACTTGACTCGCCCCTGACCACGTACAAGCAGGCTGACCAAGACCGTGGCGAGGAGCAAAGCGAAGCTGACAAGATTGCCGGAGATATGGTCTATTCGTTCTATAGCGATGTTGCCGAAAATTACAATAATCGCCAGATCATCATCTTCGACAACCAAGAACCTGATGTATCTCTGATCCCAAGCGTGACCTATTACCACTTCTCTAAAAACAGGAATATGGGAAGATTTGGCTTCTTTCCTCCCGTTGATGGAAAGGATTACTCTAAAGCTAAAAGGCCATAGCACCAGAGCTGCGCGCTTGCGTTGATTAGCGCTTGCGGATGCAGTAAAAACATACTTTCAAGAAGCGAGACTCACCATGTCAATGATTGCAGAATATAAGGCCTTAGAAGCCCAAATCGCCGAGCAACAGAAGCGCCTCGAAGCCCTGAAGGGCGACGAGAAGCTAAAGCGCGAAATCGAGTTTGAAACCAAACTGCGCGGTTTGCTTGGTGAGTACAACTACTCCCTGAAGAACGTGATTTCCCTGCTCGATCCGCATGCAGGCAAAGGCACTGTTGCTTCTAAAGGTGCTCGCAAGGTGCGCGCGCTGAAGACCTACAAGAACCCGAACAACGGCGAAGTGGTTGAGACTAAAGGTGGCAACCACAAAGTGTTGAAGGCCTGGAAAGATCAGTACGGCGCAGAAAAGGTTGAGGGCTGGCGGCAATAAGCTGTTCAGTGTGTAGAGGAAGGGCCGCGCAAGCGGCCCTCTTTGTTTCTGTGGTAGTCACTCAAAAGCCCCTTTACACCCACTGAGACTTAAGCGCGCCTCTAAAACCAAGCCTGCACCCAACAGCCCTGAGGTACTTTCAAATATGCTTTCTCATCACACGTGCTATCGATGCATTCAAATCGTTCGCCGCACTGTCACATCGTAGGCGAGCATAAGCGGTTTCATTCAATGACTCGGTTCTTTCCAGCACCTTTTCAGGAGCAGAATACGATACCAGCTTGGTGAGAGTTGGTCGCCCTGCATCACGGCCTTCCAGAAGCAAGTGGGTGGACGCATAAATGGAAAATTCTTTGGCGCATTCAGAAAGATTATTTACTTCGACCGCGATGTCGTTGGCGTAAAGGTCACTTATCTTCTTGATGGCAAGAATTTCATCTTGATATTTATCAAATGCACTTGAATACAGAGCCATATGTAAATCAACGCTATTCTCGTCGAGTTTATTAATGGCTGCCGAGTTCAGGTTTAGCGCAAGCTTAGGTAGCAGCAAGGTCTTATCATATGCTACCTCTAGCTTCTCTCGAATAATTTTATCCCCCTCATTCGAGGCGCTCATAGACTGGCCAACATATACCCCACCTATACCGGCTGCGCCGGAGAGCAACAGGCTGGCTACCTTAAATAGATCTGGATAGATTTTTCGCCTCTGCATAATTCCTCTATTTTTAATTAAGCTTTACTGCTAATAAAATTTTCATTTTCCCGCTTCCGCAGCTATTTCGACGCGAGCATCGGCCAAACTTAACTGACTGCGCAAATGCTATCTGGTTGTAGGGAGAGACACCAAGAAAGCCCCGACCGGACGGTCTCTCGCCTGTTAAGAAAAATCACACCTCGAACACAGTTCGTGAGCTATTTCTTCTTCCAGTTCTGGAAATAGCTCTTTTAGATCCTGGTGTCTTGCAAGGCTAAGCTTACGGCACTTGCTTCGAATTCTATGCGCCGAGCTGAATGGATCTACTGGAAGCGCTTTAACTAACTCAAGCGCACGCCCGTAGAATTTGTCCGTAGGCGCTGGCATAGCATGATTCGTTTGCGTTCGAGACAGTTCAAGAGAAAAGGCAACCGCTATCCCTTCCTCAAGATAATTTGTAAAGCCTTCCACGGGATCGAGGAGGTGAATTGTTTCATGAGCCAGCTCATATAGCGCGGTAGGCCAATAATTAGAGGCATTAAAGCTCAATACTGCCCATGCGCCGTCCCCCTGGAACCGATTCATAATGAATGGCCCCTTACGGTCAAAAGTAGGTTGGAATATTTCTTTCTGTGGATCCCTTGGGCCAATGAGCTCCTCAGCCTTTCTAAGGAGAAAATTCTGGAGATTCCACATCTCGGGCTTTGACGCTATTGGAGACTGCGTCGGAAATTTGTACATACACTTCCCGTGTGACTAAATGAGCAATAAAATTATGCTAGCCCTACCGGTTAGGTAGAGTTGCGTGATTATTCATAATGCAACTCGCCAAAAAGACCTATCATCAGGTCTCCATTCAGGACTTCAAATGGGAGCATCACGTACTGATCAGGATGTCGAGGAATAGCCCTTCCATCGTGAGGAGCGTTCTTGGTATGTCCTTGCACGTGCTCACCACTCGCCTTGATATAAGGCAGCACAACGATTCGCCCATGATTCTTCGATAGGATCGTTCCCTCATGCCATAGAGTTGTCCCTTCTTCACCACTGGATTCTCCGCCCGTGCTTTTGACGATCCAGCGGGGTGCACCATCTTCTTCGTACCAAAAAACGAAACTTCCGATAACCAGTACTCGCTGGCCACGCAATCTTGCTTCGGCAAGCATTTGCTTAACACTAGCCAGTTGGAGCAGCTGATTTGCTCTCGGAAGTAGGATGGCGCGGATTTGCGCCTTTGTGCGCCCCCAGTGCTCCGTCCCCGAAAAGCCAAAACCTCGGGCAATTCGCTCACGGAAACAGTATTGAGAAAGCTTAGCGTCAAGCCTATTCAGATACTCCCAAGAAAAATGGTCTTTGCGCCGAAGGCAAACATTAAATTCCGGGAAAGCTATCAGCTGTAAATAAGGTGCAATACTGAGCTCCTGCGCTACAAGGCTTCTCAGGGCCTCTAGGCCTCGTGGAAGCTCCAGCTCATCAGCAGACGGGAGTACCATTGAAGCATTGCGCCGGAGGGCTTCCTGCTCCATCAGTTGTTCTTCATCACGAATCCGACGCCCTGCAATCAGCGTTTTTTCGACCTTCAGAATGATCGATTCTTGGGTGCCAGGAGAACTGGTTGCAAGGCGTACCCGCTCTCGGAACTGCTCATTGAATTCATAGGCAGCAGCAATTGCTTCATCGTAGCCCTGAAAAATCTGCGCCCTAGCATGGCCTTTACCGTTATCAACAAAATGATTCTTCCACGACAAGAGAGCATCAGGAAAGAGCTTGAGGGCACGCATTTGCCAATGCCATCCTCTCCTGAACTGCCGAAATGGAAGTACTGCCACGGTTGGCACGGCATGATGTGGCATTTGATCGAGTCGCATAGCTCCCTCCTTGAGTTATATAGGGCGGGGGTCTTGAAGTTTCGCTAGCAATTTTGGGGAATTAATCCTGACTTGTGCCTCGCTGTTTGATAGTGCGGCACTGTACTAGCAACGCTCAAAGCCAAATTGACAATCAGTCAAGGAAAATAGTAGAATAAAGAAAACCATTCAAGAGATAGGTCGCCACCATGCGTAATCTCTACAAGCCAAGTGTTGTAATCGGATCTGCTCCTAGATCGCTCCCAGACTCCCTGATCGAGTGGGCTGGAACAAGTGAGGCGCAAGGCCTTATGCGACAGGCTCTCGAAGACACTTTGCGTAAGCTTGCTGATCTAGATAAGGCTCGTGTTGTTCCTCGCGAATCCCTGGATCGACCCTTAAGTACTATCTGATCGTAGGGATTGAATCCATTGGGCTTTGATCTTCTACCCTACACCCCAGAAAATCTACTCAAATGCTTAGCCGATGAGTCAGGCCTTGCGACAGTTGATGCTGTCCAGGCTAAACGGCACCTAAAATATTTTGAAGTTTATTTCAAAGAGCTAAGCGCGAAAACCGTCATCGTGGAAAATGACTACATAGACCGAGATTACCTTCAGGACTATGCAGCCTACTACGATAGATGCTTTCATGATTACTCGCGCCGAACTCGTCGCCTGCACTTTTTCAGTGTTGAGTTTTCTGAAAAAGAATTTCAGGACGAACTTCTTTCCTCCCCTCAGAGCCGCCATAAGCTAAATTTACAGGAAAGTTATTTAGGCTTTATTGTTGTAAAGCCACTTCCACTGACTATCATTGGAAGGACTTGTCTCAAGACATATAGTAGTGATGGAGGTAGGCGGTCATTTCCTAGTTTACGCGCCTATCCAGTGAATCTCTTTGGTGTTCAGCTTGAGGTCACCAGCCTAGCCTATCAAGAGCAAGATACCGTTGTGGCGGCGTGCGCAACAAGCGCTTTGTGGACATGTTTCCAAGGAACAGGAAAGCTATTCCAGCATCGAATCCCTGCCCCTGTTGAAATTACAAGTTGGGCTGGAGAGCAGCTGCCTGACAATCTTATTGCCGCTGGGGCTCGGGCATTTCCCAATTGCGGGCTTACCGCGAGACAGATGGCTCAGGCGATTAAAGATGTAACGCTAGATCCATATGTCGTTCGGGCGGGTAACGCATATAACGTCAGTGCCATTATTTATGCGTACCTCCGAGGAAAAATACCACCAATTCTCTCGCTGCATATTTCAAGCTACGACCCTGATAGCGAGCGCTATATTGGGGCTCACGCAGTTGCAGTAACAGGATTCTCATTAGGGAGCGGAGATTTTAGAATTGAAAGCCCACTGGGGCTCAGTCTTAGGTCAAATAAAATTGATAAGATCTATGTGCACGATGACCAGATTGGCCCATTCTCCCGAATGGAGTGGAGCGTACTTCCTACCCCTTCGCAGGTTGGTGATGAATTTATTTACATGGGCTTGAAGAGTTCTTGGTCTGATCGCACATTTGCGTCACCAGACTTTTTGCTCCTGCCCCTATACGAGAAAATTCGCATCCCCTTCTCATTGATCCATGACTCAATGGCTGCGCTCAGCAGTATTTTAGAAATTCTACGGCGTAAGGAAGGCTCAAGTATGGAGTCTATGGAGCCAGAGTGGGATATTTTCCTTACGACAGTAGGTGACTATAAAACATCGATTCGAGAGGAGTATTTCAACTCTGGATTTAATTATATCCCCTGCCTTTATGTTGATCTGCCGCGCTTCCTCTGGCGAGTGATACTGAGGGTTAGTGGTGATGTTCATCTGGATATGCTTTTCGATGCAACAGGCATTGCTCAGCATAATCTTCTAGTTCATTTTTTCTCGACTGGCAAAGAATATCATCTGATACTTTCAAAAATTTCTGCGCCTGAAAACCTTGAACTTTTAAGTCTATTGCCGCTACAGGCAAGAGCTGTTGTAGCGGCAATAGAAGCATAGGCTGCCTTTGGCTCAGGCCTGCGCCTGCACAACCAATGATGCAGGGCTCCAGAAGTAGAAGATCACCAAAATCGCTAGAGCGCCACCTGCTCTTATCCAACCTTTTGCTTTAACCTCA
This sequence comes from uncultured Pseudomonas sp., assembly GCF_946886105.1. The sequence continues at coordinate 27,023 of NZ_CAMPHV010000019.1, forward strand.
AGAAAGCCGGGAATCACTGCACCTATACCTGCTCCGGCCAAGGATAGAATTGTTTGGAAAACCTTGTATTGAAAATCGGTAGGCTGCGGAATAAAAATTGCAACCACAAAAATTGCAATTATAAACGTCAGACCAAAGATGAAAGCTAATACTTTGTCTACCATAATGAAATTCTTTGCCTTATTGTGGAAGCCATATACTGGCAAGCGATTATCTTCAAATATCTTGCGCAGTGCCTCCTGTCTTTTTGGAAGGTACTGAACAACCATTCTCTGCATATTTGCAAAAGCGGTCGGAGAGGGCTCGCAACTTTCCACTGGGCTTAGCCCTAGATTGTTAAATTCGAGCCTTAAAAGCTCAAAATGCTGCACCATAGACTCTAATATGGTAGAGCAATCTTCCGCGAACCCTTGCGCCCAATGCTTGCTATGCCGCGCACCTAGCAATTCACTATCACCAACAAAATTCTCCGCACTATTGAAATATGCGGTGGCTTTTTGCTGATACTCGATCAAAGCCGATCCTTTTTTCTGTACGTCATTACGCTCAATAGAGCTAAACGTCTTTAGCGCCTCCATCATAGCTAGCCGCAGTTCACTTAACTTGGATCGTATTTTTACAACATCTTGTTCTGCGGTCACTTCCCGGAGCCCTTCGCACTTGCAATTGCCATACTCAAAAGGATTCGATAGTCAGAGTCATCAATCCCTTCGAAAACGTAAAAGTGCTGTTCTGGAAAAAAATCACCAAAAATTTCGGCGGCCTCGTTATACGTAGCCGGCTTTTTTTCCTCAAACGCTTTGGCTAGAGCTTCTAGATCCCTCTCTGACGGACTCCAGTTGACCGGCTTGAGGATGCTCTGAATGTGATCCTGGAATGAAGCCAATTTACGATTGGTCATTTTAGCCTCTCTTAGCATTAGCAATAGCCAGCGCGAGCAAGGTATTTAGATCTGAGTTATCAATACCCGAGTAACTCCAGGAGCCAGCTCCTGGGCAATATTCATTAACTGCCCGCTCCCAATCGGAGCGATTAGGCGTTTGCCCTTGATCTCGGATGCGTTTGATAGCTGCTTTGATGTTGACGAGCTGTGAGTCGCTGGGCTGCCCAGGTGGCAAGCCAAATTGCATACGTAGCGAATGCGCAAGCCGTTCATTTTCAGTCATGGGGCGATTATCCTTAAAATTGCGTCATGAAAAGCGATAACAGGTGGCTAGTAATCATCTGTTGAGCAGCATAGTGGGTGCTTGCTGGCTGATGCCATTATGATGGCATGGTTGTTTGAATCAATGGGGCAGGATGTTCTTCCATAGTTTTTACGTTTCCTGGCACATCTAAAGCGGGTGAAGAAAGGGGCTTCAGCGGAGTCGCTATTTGCGATAGGAGCCTGCACCATATTTAACCGGTTTGATCCAGTAACGCTCGACCGTCCTCACTGTCACGCTCAACTGGCGTGCAATCTCCGCCTTGGATAAGCCCTCGGTCTGCAAGCGGCGTGTTTCATTGCGTGTTGAATCAGCCTTCTGGCCTCGAACTCCCCGAGCTGCATCTTCCTGGGTGAATGGCTCAAATCGCCCTGCTTCCAGAAGCCCCCGAAAATGCTTGTTGCTTGCGATTAGGTGTCCCTTAACCTCGTGACGCAGCAGAGCGTGCCTCGGCGATCAAGAGCAGTTGGCTGGGCGGGAGGCAGCGCTGGGGGTGCTTGAGGCGGTGTCGGGGGCGCCTCTACATGAGATGGCAGGCAAGTCGCTGCAATGCTTCATCGGCGCGCTCTGAATTCTAACCACTGACAGCCTGGCGCTCCACAAGAGGGCTTATGAGCTGATGTCTAAATCGGGAAAACTGTGATGATTTTGTAGTGACTGCGATTGCAGTCATTAATCTGAAAAACGCCAGATAATGACTGGAAAGGCAGACATTGCAGCGATGTCTAAATTAAGCTGAGCAAGCGGGTAGTGCGCAATGCGGCCAAGCTGATCTGAACCGCCTAATTCAACATTGGCCGAATCCGTAACCCATTGAATCAAAAGCAGTTGTGCTCCTGGTGCATAATAGCGAGCGGAAAAAGAAAACCCCGCTGGTGCGGGGCTTTTGCAGACTGAGTACCGATATCCGTAATCTGCGCGCGATCCTGGCGTGCGATCCAATATGCGTCCTTGTTGATGACTCTGCGCTTCCTGCGCTGCATCCATGGAAAGAAGATTAAACGCAGTGCATGGCCGGCAGTAGTGGCGATAACCAGCACACCTTGTAAGCCGTAGCCTACAAACCGGGACAGCCGTCCCGGCTCGGCTTTATTTTGTGACGCAGGTCTTGTTACACTCATTTCGCTTATAAGAAAAACAGTCCCTGAGCACAGGGACCACCCCGGGGATCGAAGATGCGCGCAGTAGTAATCGCTCTCGGTTGCGCCGCAACCGTCCTCAGCCTATCCAGTTGGGCCAACGGCCAGGACAGAATCGCCGATTTGCAGACGAGCGAAAAACTGCTCTGGAGCGAGGTCTATCGAGACGGCGGCAGTTCGCTGTATTGCGCCAAGCCCTTCAGCGAAAAGGGCGGTTTGTTCAGCGCCAGCCCGATCTACACCGGCAAACAACTGAAACGCTCGTTGCGCTGCATCACCGACCGCCAATGCAGCATCATGAACCCGCGCTACTCCTATATCGCAGCCGATCTGCACAATCTCTATCCGGCCCTGACCCGCGTCGAGCAAGCCCGCGACAATGCGCAATTCAAAGAACTGGGCGCCGACGTGCCGAGCGCCTTCGAGGATATCGGCTGCGAGCTGAAAACCGCCTTCAAAGCCATCGAGCCGAGCGATCGGGCCAAAGGCAATATCGCTCGTGCGATGTTCTATATGCATATCGAGTACGACTTGCCCCTCCTCGGCCCGGCCGCGATGTACAAGAAATGGCACCAGCTCGATCCACCGGATGCCGAAGAGCAGGCGCGCAACGACAAGATCGAAACACTCCAGGGCACGCGCAATCGCTTTATCGACGACCCCAGCCTGGCGGATCGATTGATTGCCGACTGACTCGTCTACGGCGACCATCCGAATAAACTAAAAAACCGGCGCAAGGCCGGTTTTTTAGTGCTGCCGGGAACCGCTTAGAACTGCGCGGCGTCCAGCAGATACAGGCTTTCGCTGCCGGCCTTGACCGAGGCGCTGAGCGAGTGGATACGCGGCAGGATGCGCGCGAAGTAGAAGCGCGCGGTACCGAGCTTGCTGGCGTAGAAGTCGTCCTGAGTTTCCTTGCCCAACGCGGCGCGTGCCATCAGGGCCCACATATAGGCATAGGCGGTGTAACCGAACACGTGCAGGTACTCGACCGATGCCGCGCCGATTTCGTTCGGATTGGCCTTGGCCCGCTCCAGCAGGTCGGCGGTCATCTGCTCCAGGTTGGCGATGGCGCCTTTCAGCGGCTCGACGAACTCGCTCAGGCTGCTGTCGGCCGAATCGGTGAAGGCTTTGATCTCGTCGGCGAAGTATTTGTAGAACGCCCCGCCGCTGCCGATCACCTTACGCCCGACCAGATCCAGCGCCTGGATACCGTTGGTGCCTTCGTAGATCTGGGTGATGCGGCAATCGCGAACAAGCTGCTCCTGGCCCCACTCGCGGATAAAACCGTGGCCGCCGAATACCTGCTGACCATGGATGGTGGTTTCCAATCCGAGGTCGGTGAGGAACGCCTTGGCCACCGGGGTCAACAACGCGACCAGGCTTTCCGCGCGCTTGCGGGTGGTCGCGTCTTCGCTGTACTTGGCGGTGTCGAGCTGCATCGCGACATAGCTGGAGAACGCACGGCCGCCTTCGTTCAGCGCCTTCATGGTCAGCAGCATGCGACGCACGTCGGGGTGCACGATGATCGGGTCGGCGACCTTGTCCTTGGCGACCGGGCCGGTCGGCGCACGGCTCTGGATACGCTCGCGGGCGTATTCGATGGCGCTCTGGTAGGAACGCTCGCCGGTCGACAGGCCCTGGATGCCGACGCCCAGACGCTCGTAGTTCATCATGGTGAACATTGCGGCCAGGCCCTTGTTGGGCGCATCGACGATCCAGCCGGTGGCGCCGTCGAAGTTCATCACGCAGGTAGCGGAAGCCTTGATCCCCATCTTGTGCTCGATCGAGCCGCAGGACAGGGCGTTGCGCTCGCCCAGGGAACCGTCGGCATTGACCATGAACTTCGGCACCAGGAACAACGAGATGCCTTTCGGGCCCGCCGGTGCGTCCGGCAGCTTGGCCAGCACCAGGTGGATGATGTTTTCGGTCAGGTCGTGCTCGCCGCCGGTGATGAAAATCTTGGTGCCGCTGATCTTGTAGCTGCCGTCGGCCTGGGGTTCGGCCTTGGTGCGGATGATGCCCAGGTCGGTACCGGCGTGCGGCTCGGTCAGGCACATGGAGCCCGCCCAGGTGCCGGCATACATGTTCGGCAGGTATTTTTCCTTCAGCTCTTCGCTGGCGTGGGCGTTGATCGACAGGCAGGCGCCCGCGGTCAGCATCGGGTACAGGCCGAACGACAGGTTCGCCGAGTTGACCATTTCTTCCACTTGCGCGGAGATCACCTTGGGCATGCCCATACCGCCGAATTGCGGATCGCCGCCGACGCCGACCCAGCCACCCTCGGCATAGGCTTGATAGGCTTGCGGGAAACCATCCGGGGTCTTCACCGCGCCGTCGCTCCAGGAGCAACCTTCCTCGTCGCCACTACGATTGAGCGGGGCGACTATGCCGGCGGTGATTTTGCCCGCTTCTTCGAGAATCGCATTGGCGGTGTCTTCATCGACGACTTCGGCCAGGGCGGGCAGTTGGGTCCATAGCTTGGACACTTCGAACACTTCATTCAGTACGAAGCGCATATCGCGCAGCGGAGCTTTATAGTCAGCCATGGGGCAATCCTCGAACAAACTAACAGGCAGGCAATGTAAGGCTTAGAAGTCTAACCGAAGAACTTTTCAGAGACATAGGGTCACGTCATGACCAAATTTTAAAATTTAGTTCTATATACACAGAAAGCCGCAAGCCACCGTGCATAAGGGCTTGCGGCCAGCTATTACCGCCTGTCAGAGACCGAAATGTTCGGCCGGCAGGCTCATCATGCACTCGCTGCCGGCCTCGGCTGCGGCGAGATGACCGGCGGTGCGCGGCAGCAGACGCTTGAAGTAGAAGGCGCAGGTCGCCAGTTTAGCCCGGTAGAAGGCGGCATCGCCGCTACCCGCATCCAGCTTGTCCTGCGCGACCTTGGCCATGCGTAGCCAAAAATAGCCGAGAACGACGTAGCCGGAATACATCAGATAGTCCACCGATGCCGCACCGACCTCGTCGGCATTCTTCATCGCCGCCATCCCCAGATTCTGCGTCAGCTCGCCCCATTGCCTGTTCAGCCCGGCCAACTGCGCCACGTAGCCCTTGAGCTGGGCGTGCTCGGCCTCGGCCTCGCAGAACTTATGCACCCGCTTGGTGAAGCCGCGCAACAGCTTGCCCTGGCTACCGAGGACTTTACGCCCGAGCAGATCGAGGGCCTGGATGCCGTTGGTGCCTTCATAGATGGGGGCAATACGACAATCGCGCACCAATTGCTCCATGCCCCACTCGCGGATATAGCCATGGCCGCCGAATACCTGCATGCCGTGGTTGGTCGCCTCCAGGCCGGTTTCGGTCATGAATGCCTTGCAGATCGGGGTGAGCAGGGCCAGCAGGTTTTCCGCCTCGTGACGCTGTTCTTCGCTTTCCCCGGCATGCGCCTGATCGAGCAATTGCGCGGTGAAGTAGGCCAGGGCGCGGTTGCCTTCGTTGAACGCCTTCATGGTCAGCAGCATGCGCCGCACATCGGGGTGCACGATGATCGGATCGGCAGCCTTCTCCGGCGCTTTCGGCCCGGTCAGCGCGCGCATCTGCAAACGCTCGTTGGCGTATTTCAGCGCGCCCTGAAAGCTCGCCTCACCGAGGCACAGGCCCTGCATGCCGGTGCCCAGCCGCGCGTGGTTCATCATGGTGAACATGCAGTTGAGGCCCTTGTTGGCCTCGCCGATCAGATAGCCGCTGGCACCATCGAAGTTGATCACGCAGGTGGCCGAGGCCTTGATCCCCATCTTGTGCTCGATCGAACCGCAGGACACTGCATTGCGTGCGCCCACGCCAGTGGCGGCGGGCATGTACTTGGGCACGATAAACAGCGAAATGCCCTTGGTCCCGGCCGGTGCGTCCGGCAGCTTGGCCAGCACCAGGTGGACGATGTTCTCGCTCATATCGTGCTCGCCGGCGGAGATGAAGATCTTGCTGCCGCTGATCGCATAGCTGCCGTCGGCCTGGGGCACGGCACGGGTCTTGATTAGCCCTAAGTCGGTGCCGCAATGGGCTTCGGTCAGGCACATGGTGCCGGTCCAGCGGCCTTCGGTCATCGGCGTCAGGTAAGTCTGCTTCTGTTCCTCGCTGCCATGCGCATGGATCGCCGACATGGCGCCGTGGGTCAGGCCGGGATACATGGCCCAGGACTGGTTGGCCGAAGCGACCATCTCGCTGACGATCAGGCCGAGCGACTGCGGTAGGCCCTGGCCACCATAGGTGGGGTCGGTGGACAGGCCCATCCAGCCGCCTTCGGCGTACTGGGCGAAGGCTTCCTTGAAGCCCTTGGGTGTGGTCACCACGCCCGCGTCGAACTGGCACTCCTCCTCATCGCCGGAACGATTCAGCGGCGCCAGCACCTGTTCGCAGAACTTGGCGCCTTCCTCGAGAATGGCGGCGACCATATCCGGGGTCGCATCGCTGGCGCCCTGGGCGGCATAGCTGGCGGGAAAGTCGAAAACTTCATCGAGCAGAAAGCGCATATCGCGCAAAGGAGCCTTGTAGTCGGGCATGGTCGTTCTCCGTCAACGGCGCGCAGAGCGCGAATGGGGGCATCACGCTACGGCTTTGATGGGGGCGCTCACAATCAATGTGCGGCTGCTGAATGGACCGCCATAACCGGCTTCAACCGCGCGAGGCAGTCAGTTTGACCGCGCCACGGCGTTGCCCGTGGCTGCGAATGCAATTGCGCCCGGCTTCCTTGGCGCCGTACAGCGCCTGGTCGGCGGCCTTGATCACCTGCTCCGGGTTGGTTTGCTCCGCCCCGCGCTCGGCCACGCCCATGCTCAGGGTCACCGAGACTTGCGCGGCTGTCGAACCGGCACGCCTTTGCCGACCCTGCTTGTCGTTCCGCGGACGGTTCTCCTTGTCGCGCAATTGCAGGCGATAGGCCTCCACAGCTTGGCGCACGGTCTCCAGATGCGGCAAACATTCGTCCAGGGTCTTACCGGGGAACAGCAGGGTGAACTCCTCGCCGCCGTAGCGGTAGGCCCTACCGCCACCGCCGATCTTGCGCAACTGATTGGCGACCACCCGCAGCACCTGATCGCCGACATCATGACCATGGCTATCGTTGAATTTCTTGAAGTGGTCGACGTCGGCCATGGCGATCACATAGTTGCGCCCCAAGCGCTGCAAGCGCTCGTTCAATGCGCGCCGCCCGGGCAGGCCGGTCAGCTCGTCGCGAAAGGCCATCTGGTACGCCTCGTGCGCCAGCGCGGCAACCAGAACCAGCATCATCAGGCTGCTCATCACCTGCAACGCATGGGGCAGGACAAAGGTATTGGGCAACATCCAGAACACGCCGAGCAGCCCGACCAGTTGCGCCGCATGCAACGGCCGCGGCATGCGCAGGTATTGCAGCAGCAACAAGGCTGCGCCGATAAAAAACACCGGGTACGCCAGCTGCGCCAGGCTCATCCACTCGCCATGCAAAGCGGGCCAATGCACCTGCGCCAACCACTGCGCCAACGCCTCGGGATAACGCTGCGCCAAGGCCATGGCCACCGCGCTCACAGCCAGCAATACCGCGCCGCGGGCAAGCAGGTCCTGGAGCAGATGGGTGCGTTCCGGCCAGGCCGCATACAGGCCATAGAGCAGCGGTAACAATAGGCTGCAGAGGTGGAATATCAGCGCCGCATCGCCGCGCAATTGCGCCTTTTGCAGGAAGTGATCGAGTTGTACATCGAGCAAAAAATAACCGAGGTAAAGGACCAGCAGGAGAAACAGTTCGCGCTGGCGGCCATACACCAGGCAGAAAGCGCCGCCGAGCAATAACAACAAGGTCGGCAGAACGTTGAACAAGGACAGGAAAAACTCGCTGAGCGCCGGCTGGGCGGCAGCCAGAAACCCACCGCAGAGCAATAGCAGCGAAGGCAGAAAATGACTGAGGCGCGCAGCGGCAAGGCGGGACAAAGCGGGCTCCAGGAGCACAGCGACGATGAACGCAATCGAGCATTCTGCCCCCCAATTGCGTCTTGTGTATGGATAAGGCTCGCAAATCTACGATTTTTTAGCCTATGCCCGATTACCTGTGCAAGCTGCGGTACCTTGTAGCCTGGATACAATCCGAGAAAGGTTGCGCATGCACCACCGGCCCCGGATTGCGCTTAGGCTTATTCGGGCTACGGGCTTTGCTTGTGCGCTAACGGCATTCGCCGCAGGGACGCAGCATGCAAGCCCTAATAAAAAAACCGCTGCTTTTAAGGGCAGCGGTTTTTGTGCAGCGATAACGCCGGGAACTTAGTAACCCAGGGCGAAATCTTCTTCGTCCATGTCCATCAGGTTACCGGCACCGGACAGCATGGCTTCCACATGGGCGCGGGTACGCGGCAGGATACGTGCGAAGTAGAAACGCGCGGTCTGCAGCTTGGCCTTGTAGAAGGCCTCGTCTTCGGTACCGGCAGCGAGCTTCTCGGCAGCCAGGCGTGCCATGTCGGCCCAGAAGTAGGCCAGGCAGACATAACCGGAATACATCAGGTAATCCACCGAAGCGGCACCGACTTCTTCGCGGTCCTTCATCGCCGCCATGCCGATCTTCATGGTCAGTTCGCCCCACTCCTTGTTCAGCTTGGCCAGCGGCTCGATCAGTCCTTTAACCGACTCGTTGCCTTCGTTGGCCTGGCAGAACTTGTGCACGATCTTGGTGAAGCCTTTCAGCGCTTCGCCTTGGGTCTGCAGGACTTTACGACCGAGCAGGTCGAGTGCCTGGATACCGGTGGTGCCTTCGTACAGCATGGAGATACGGCTGTCGCGAACGTTCTGCTCCATGCCCCACTCGGCGATAAAGCCGTGGCCGCCATAGATCTGGATGCCGTGGTTGGCCGCTTCGAAGCCGACTTCGGTCATAAAGGCTTTGGCGATCGGCGTGAGGAAAGCCAGCAGCGCGTCTGCCTGCTTCTTCTCGGCTTCGTCCTGGCTGTACTTGACGATGTCGACCTGCTTGGCGGTGAAGTACACCATCGCGCGGTTGCCTTCGGCAAAGGCCTTCATGGTCAGCAGCATGCGGCGCACGTCCGGATGCACGATGATCGGGTCTGCGGCTTTTTCCGGCGCTTTCGGGCCAGTCAAAGAACGCATCTGCAGGCGCTCGCGAGCGTACTTCAGGCCGCCCTGGAAGCCGGCTTCGGCGTGAGCCAGACCTTGCAGTGCGGTACCCAGACGCGCGGTGTTCATGAAGGTGAACATGCAGTTCAGACCTTTGTTCGCCGGGCCGATCAGATAACCGGTGGCCGCGTCGAAGTTCATCACGCAGGTGGCGTTACCGTGGATACCCATCTTGTGCTCGATCGAGCCACAGGACACCGCGTTACGCTCGCCCGCGCCGCCTTCGGCGTTCGGCAGGAACTTGGGCACGATGAACAGCGAGATGCCTTTGGTGCCGGCCGGTGCATCGGGCAGGCGCGCCAGAACGATGTGGACGATGTTATCGGCCATGTCGTGTTCACCGGCGGAGATGAAGATCTTGGTGCCGGAAACCTTGTAGCTGCCGTCGGCCTGCGGTTCGGCCTTGGTGCGCAGCATGCCCAGGTCGGTGCCGCAATGCGGCTCGGTCAGGCACATGGTGCCGGTCCACTCGCCGGAAACCAGCTTGGTCAGATAAGCATGCTTCTGCTCGTCGGTACCGTGCTCGGAGATGGTGTTCATCGCACCGTGGGACAGGCCGGGGTACATACCCCAGGACCAGTTGGCGGTGCCGACCATTTCGCTGATCGCCAGGCCCAGGGACTCGGGCAGCCCCTGACCGCCGTGGTCGACGTTGTGCGCCAGGCTCGGCCAGCCGCCTTCGACGAATTGCTTGTAGGCTTCTTTGAAGCCAGTCGGGGTTTTAACGCCGGATTCGCTCCAGGTGCAACCTTCGGTGTCACCTACACGATTCAGCGGGGACAGTACCTGCTCACAGAACTTGGCGCCTTCTTCGAGGATGGCGTCGACCATGTCCGGAGTAGCGTCCTGGCAGCCAGGCAGGCTCTGATAATGCGCTTCGTAGCCGAGCAGTTCGTCGCGAACGAAGCGAATATCACGCAAGGGGGCCTTGTAATCAGGCATAGCGGTTAACCTCTGCGGTGGATTCTAAAGTGTAGGTGACCGGAACGGTCGCACTGGGTTCGATGCCGATTTTGCAGTCTTTGCACTCGAACAATCAAACAGGCGTTTGAAACATACGTTTACGCCCATCCCTTGTCAAGCATCGGCAAAGGTTCGTTATGCGCGTAGATCGATCAACGGCCCCGTCGAATCGGCACCACCCAGGCGCCGATACAGTTCCAGACTAGGCAATGCCGATGCCGCCTGCTCGGCTGCCGACGGGTTTTCCACCGACAGCTCGTCCTGCGCGGTTTCTTCCGCGCGCTGCGGGCGGTTTTCGGCGGTCTCGCTGCGCTGCTGCTCGGCAAGCTCAGCCCGGGCCTGGGTCATCTGTGCCTGGGCTTGAGCCGCGACACGGAGATCCTGGGCCGAGGGCTCGGCAGGCGCCAAGGCCGCACGCAGTACGATTTCCATTTTCCTCAGCGTGGCTTCGGGGTCGTTCGGCACAGCACTGACATCGATGCTGACCTCGCCGCCTACGGCATAGCGCTTGCCGTCCGGGCCACGGGTGAAGGTGTAGGTGGGCGCCCCCGCATAGACCCCGCCGACGGCGGCATGGGCCTGCTCATGGGTGCGCACTTCGGCATCGCGACTGACCAGCTCAGCGATTTCGAGCTGTTCCAGGCGCTGTTGCTGTGGGCTTTCTTGGGGGGTTTGGCCGTTAGCGGCGGAGGTTTCATCCGCCTCGGCGCGCTGCTCGTCGCTCGGCGCGGCTGCCGACGCGGTGGGTACCCGAGCCGAGCGGGAGGTGACGGGATCGGCAGAAACATCGGGTGTAGCCGGACGGGCCGGCAGTGAGGACGCTGCAGGCGCAAGGTACATCGCTGCGCCGCCAATCTGCATATAAGCGTTCCTCGCCTCGAGCCTCCGGGCCGCTTCCGGAGTTGTTACAAAATTTAATCAGGCCCGCGACAAACCACTCAAGCGCTGGTGTCGATCAACGTCCCCAGCACCTCGTCGGCGGTTTTCACCACCTTGGCGCCCGCCTCGGCCTCGTTCTGCCCTTGCCGTAACGCCACCAGGCTCTCGGCCAGATCGGGCCTGCTCTGCTCGGCCGAACTGGGCGTCGGATTGACCTGATTGGCCGGCAGTGTCGAAGTCGGCTGCGGCAAGGGGGTCGCCGCATTGCTGGCAATATCGGCCGCGGCCTGATCGACCCGGCGCTGTCCGGACTGGATGGCGCCGATGCCGGCATTGAAAGCATTACCGGAGATTTCCATACCTAAGCTCCCGCTCATTGGCAGAACCGTATCTGTATTCATTGAAGCAGAGATTGCTCGAAAAATGTACAGGCAAAAGGCTATGGCGAAAATCCTGCTTATAGCCTGGAGATCGGCATATGCCGCCGATACGATCCGGGGAAATTGCATTGGCCACGCCGACCGACGCGCCTTATATGCCCGGATCGAGCAGCCCCAGATCGAGATAACCGGCCACCGCCGCGGGCGTGGCTTCGGCCAGGCGCGGCAGATAGCCCAGGCAAGGCGCCGGCAGACGCTCGGCGAGGGTCGCCAGGTTGTCTTCGAGGCGGGACGTCTGCGGGTCGACCAGATTGGCCACCCAGCCCGCCAATACCAGGCCGTCGCGCGCGATCGCCTCGGCCGTCAGCAGCGCCTGATTGATGCAGCCCAGACGCACACCGACCACCAGGATCACCGGCAAATTCAGCGCGATCGGCAGATCGGCCAGCGTCGCCCGCCCCGCCAACGGCACCCGCCAACCGCCGGCGCCCTCGACCAGGGTGAAGTCCGCTCGCTTATCCAGAATCGCCCGCACCGGGCCATGCAACGCCTCCACATCCAGCACCACACCGGCTTCGCGGGCCGCCAGATGCGGGGCGATGGCCGGCTCGAAGGCCAGCGGATTGACCTCTTCGTAGCGTAGCGCCAGGGTGCACTCGCCGAGCAGGGCCAGGGCATCCTCGTTACGCAAACCCTCGGCGCTACGCTGACAGCCCGAGGCCACCGGCTTGGCCGCGGCGGTGGACAGCCCGGCCATGCGCGCTGCGTGCAGCAGGCCGGCGGCGACCGTGGTCTTGCCGATTTCAGTATCGGTGCCGGTGACGAAATAGGCTCGAGTCATAGCAACCTCTCCTGCTCGGCTGGTCTTGCCGGCTCTCCAGCAACAATCAGGGTATCGGTACAGGTGACGGAACAGGTCGCGGTCATGCTTGGCGCTCCTTGTGCAGTACGCCGTACACCACTTGATAAGTCGCCGGCAGCCCTTGCGGTTGGCGAAACTGCTCATACGCGGCGAGCAGCGCGAGCATGCGCGCGCGCCCGGTCAAACCGCCTGGCCGGCCGGGGTTGAGGTTGTGCGCGCCCAGGGCTTTGAGTTCATGGGTGAGGCTGCGCACATCCGGGTAATGCAGCACCTGCGGGCGGCTTTGCAGGCTCAGTACCTGCAATCCGCTGGCGGCGCAAAGCCCTTGGTAGTCCTCGAAGCGACGGAAGCGGTTGACGTGGACGAAGCCGTCCACCGCTTGCCAGCTGTCGCGCAACTCCCGCAGCGTGCCGACGCACAGACTGCTGAAGGCCAATACGCCGCCCGGCCGCAGCACCCGCCGAGCCTCACGCAATACCGCGGCGAAATCCCCGCACCATTGCAGTGCCAGGCTGGAGAACAGCAGATCGCAGGACTCGTCGCCCAGCGGCAGGCGCTCGGCGTCGCCGGCGACGAAGTGCCGCGCGCCCGCCAACGGCCGCGCATGACGCAACATGCCTTCGGCGATATCCACGGCGACGCCTTCGGCGCCTGGGAAGCGCTCGCCGAGGGTGCGACTGAAATAGCCGGTGCCGCAGCCCAGGTCCAGCCAGCGAGCAGGGCTGCTCGACTCAGGTAACCGCGCCAACAGCTCATGACCCACCGCCCGCTGCAGCGCGGCGACGCTGTCGTAGCTCTCGGCGGCGCGGGAAAAGGAAGCGGCCACCTGATGTTTATCCGGCAGGCCGCCAGGCTGGTAGGTTTCGCTCATTGGTTGGCCTTGACGTAGGGTGCGCCGTGCGCACCATTGATCCGCCACCATTGGTGCGCACGGCGCACCCTACGGAGATCAATCATCACCGACCTCGTGCAGAAATGCCTGAATCGCCGCGGCCAGCTCGTGGGGACGTTCCAGGGCGAAGGCATGGCTGGCGCTGTCGAGCAGACCGATTTCGACATCCGGCAGCAATGCCAGCAGGGCCTGCGCAGCTCCGCCAGGCACCAGGGCATCCAGACCGGCGAACAAATGCAGTTGCGGGCCGACGAAGGCCTGCACGGCCGCACGGGTATCCAAAGCAGCCAACAGATCCAGCCCGGCCAACAGCTGCGCCGGCGCAATGGCCGGCGCGGCCGCCTGCAACTGCCGCGACAGACCGCGCGGGTCGGCGGCGCCCTGGGCACAGAGCAAGGCGAAGCGCTTCAGAGTAGCGCGCGCATCGTCTGCGCAGCCCTGGCGAAAGGCGGTGAATGTCTCTGCGGCCATGGCGCTAGGCCAATCCGCGTCGGCGACGAAGCGCAGGTTGCTGGCCAAGGTCAACAAGCCGGGGCAGCGCTCACCACGGCGCGCGGCCAGTTCGGCGGCGAGCATGCCGCCCAAGGACCAGCCGCCGAGCCAGGCGTCTTGCGCAAGGTTGTCGTCCAACTCGTCGAGCCAGTCGGCGGGGTCGCTGGAATCGAGCAATGGCAGCGGCTCGATCTCGACATGCAAACGCGGATCGAGGCCACGCAAGGCGGCCGCCAAGGGCTCGAGCGGCGCCGTACCCAGGCCCCAACCGGGCAATAGAATCAGCCGATCACGCATTGGCGGCATCCGCCTCGGGCAGCAGCGCCCAGCACTCGGCCAGGGCCTCGAGCAGCAACTCCAACTGCGCCAGGCTATGGGCCGCCGACAGCGTCACCCGCAGGCGCGCGCTACCGGCCGGCACGGTTGGCGGGCGAATCGCGGTGACCAGCAAACCGCGCTCACGCAGCAACTGCGACAACTGCAACGCGCGGGCGCTGTCGCCGACCAGGATCGGCTGGATCGGCGTGGCGCTGTCCATCAATTGCAGGCCGATCGCCTGGGCGCCTGCGCGGAAGCGCTTGATCAGGTCATCCAGGTGCTCGCGGCGCCAGTGTTCGCTGCGCAGCAGCTCCAGGCTCTTCAAGGTGGCGCAGGCCAGCGCCGGCGGCTGGCTGGTGGTGTAGATATAGGGCCGGGCGAATTGCACCAGGGTTTCGATCAGCTCCTCGCTGCCGGCGACAAAGGCGCCGGCCGTGCCGAAAGCCTTGCCGAGGGTGCCGACCAACACCTGCACGTTGTCCACGCCCAGGCCGAAATGCTCGACGATGCCGCCGCCGGTGGCGCCGAGCGGGCCGAAGCCATGGGCGTCGTCGACCATCACCCAGGCGCCGGCCTTACGCGCTTCGGCGCACAGCGCCGGCAAGTCGGCCAGGTCGCCGTCCATGCTGAACACGCCGTCGCTCACCACCAGGGTATCGCCGTCTGCCTTGGCCAGGCGGTTGGCCAGACTGGCCGCGTCGTTGTGCAGATAACGCGAGAAGCGCGCCCCGGAAAGCAGGCCGGCATCCAACAGCGAGGCATGGTTGAGGCGGTCTTCCAGCACCGTATCGCCCTGGCCGACCAGCGCGGTGACCGCGCCCAGGTTGGCCATATAGCCGGTGGAGAACAGCAGCGCCCGCGGCCGTCCAGTGAATTCGGCCAGGGCCTCTTCCAATTCGTGATGCGGGGTGCTGTGGCCGATCACCAGATGGGAGGCGCCGCCGCCGACGCCCCATTTCTCTGCGCCGGCGCGCCAGGCCTCGATCACCTGAGGGTGATTGGCCAAACCGAGGTAATCGTTGGAACAGAAGGCCAGCAGTTCTCGGCCGTCGACCTTGACCAGTGGCCCTTGCGGCGATTCGAGCAAAGGGCGTTGGCGATAGAGGTTGGCGGTGCGGCGCTCGGCGAGGCGTGAGGCGAGATCGAAGGGCATCAAAAGCTCCAAGCTTCAAGCCGCAAGCTTCAAGCAGCCTGCGCACTCGGCTTGCGGCTTGAGGCTTGCAGCTTGTGGCTGCCGTCAGACGGCGGCGTTGTAGAACAGCTTGGAGTCGCGCTGTTCGACCAGCGCCTGTTCGATGGCCGCCTGATGCACTTCGTCGGCATGCTCTTCGCGCTCTTCCGGCTTGATGCCGAGACGGGCGAACAGTTGCATGTCCTTGTTGGCTTGCGGGTTGGCGGTGGTCAGCAGTTTTTCGCCGTAGAAAATCGAGTTGGCGCCGGCGAGGAAGGCCAGGGCCTGCATCTGCTCGTTCATCTGTTCGCGGCCGGCGGACAGCCGCACGTGCGACTGCGGCATCATGATCCGCGCCACGGCGAGCATGCGGATGAAGTCGAACGGGTCGACGTCCTGCTCGTCGGCCAGCGGCGTGCCCTTGACCTTGACCAGCATATTGATCGGCACCGACTCCGGGTGCTCCGGCAGGTTAGCCAGTTGGATCAGCAGACCGGCGCGATCGTCCAGCGACTCGCCCATGCCGAGAATGCCGCCGGAACAGATCTTCATCCCCGCATCGCGCACGTAGGCCAGGGTTTCCAGGCGCTCGCCATAGGTACGGGTGGTGATGATGTTGCCGTAGAACTCCGGCGAGGTGTCGAGGTTGTGGTTGTAGTAGTCGAGGCCGGCAGCGGCCAGGGCAGCGGTCTGCTCCTTGTCCAGCTTGCCCAGGGTCACGCAGGTTTCCAGGCCCATGGCCTTGACCCCTTCGACCATTTTCAGCACGTAGGGCATGTCCTTGGCGGACGGATGCTTCCAGGCCGCGCCCATACAGAAGCGGGTGGAGCCGATGGCCTTGGCCTCGGCGGCGGCATCCAGCACCTTCTGCACTTCCAGCAGTTTTTCCTTATCCAGACCGGTGTTGTAGTGGCCGGACTGCGGGCAATACTTGCAATCTTCCGGGCAGGCGCCGGTCTTGATCGACAACAGGGTCGAGACCTGCACGCGGTTGGCGTCGAAATGCGCGCGGTGCACGGTTTGCGCCTGGAACAGCAGGTCGTTGAAGGGTTGTTCGAAGAGCGCCTTGACCTCGGCGAGGGTCCAGTCGTGACGTTGGTTGGCGGTGCTGGTGGCGCCCATCGGTTTTTCCTTCTGTTCTCGTTCATGGAACCCGGCATAAGCGCGTGCGGGTTTTTTCAGCGGCCTGCTACAGTGGCGCAGGCATGACATGGATGTTCGGCATATTTATGGAAGGCTTATGCGCTGTCAACCTGAAAACCCACACCAGGTTTACAACTGGTTAAAAAACAAACAAATCTGCCTACTGTGCGACGAGCCCGCCGACGCCGCAACGGCCATCTGCACCAACTGCGAGGCCGAGCTGCCGTGGCTTGGCGGCCATTGTCAGCGCTGCGCCTTGCCCCTGCCCGATAGCGGCCTGACCTGCGGCGGCTGCCTGCGCAACCCGCCCAGTTTCGAGCGGGTCGAAGCCCCTTGGCGCTATGCCTTCCCCGTCGACAGCCTGATCACCCGCTTCAAGCATCAAGCCAAGTGGCCAATGGGACGTCTGCTCGGCGAGCTTTTGTCACAGCATTTGCTGCACGCCTTCGATGAAGGGCTGCCGCGCCCCGACCTGTTGCTGCCCGTGCCCCTGGCCGGCCGCCGGCAACGCCAGCGTGGTTTCAATCAGGCGCTGATGCTCGCCCAATGGCTCAGCACAGCCTTGCAAGTGCCCTGGCAGGACGCCTGGCTGCAGCGGGTGATCGACACCCCCGCGCAACAACAATTGGATGCCGCCACGCGCAAACGCAACCTGCGCCGCGCCTTTGCCCTCGCCCCGCAGAGCCGGGTCGCGGGCCTGCACCTGGCGCTGGTCGACGACGTGCTGACCACCGGCGCCACCGCCGAAAGCCTGGCGCGCTTGCTGCGCAAAGCCGGCGCGGCGCGAGTCGATGTGTACTGCCTGGCGCGCACGCCCAAGCCCGGGGATTAGTCCCCCGAGGGAGCCGAGAGGGTCGGACCTCCGTAGCCCGGATGCAATCCGGGAGCGATTTATACGGCGACACAATTCCCCCGGATTGCATCCGGGCTACAGAACCGCCGTCGCGCGCCAGGTGCCCTATAAGCGCTACACTCTGCGGCCCACTGCCCCGGAGCCGCCCATGTCCCATCCATTCGCCGCACTCACGCCCGACCTGGTGCTGGATGCCGTGGAAAGCCTCGGCTACCTCAGCGACGCCCGCGTGTTGGCGCTCAATAGCTATGAGAATCGCGTTTACCAGGTCGGCATCGAAGATGAGACGCCGTTGATCGCCAAGTTCTATCGCCCGCAGCGCTGGAGCGACGCGGCGATCCGCGAAGAGCACGCCTTCACTTTCGAGCTGGCCGATTGCGAGGTGCCGGTGGTCGCGCCCCTGGTACGCGACGGCGAAACCCTGTTCGAACACGCCGGCTTTCGCTTTGCCCTGTTCCCGCGTCGCGGCGGCCGTGCGCCCGAGCCGGGCAATCTGGATCAGCTGTATCGTCTCGGCCAGTTGCTCGGCCGTCTGCACGGGGTTGGCGCGCTACGGCCGTTCGCCCATCGCGAGGCGCTGCAGGTAAAGAACTTCGGTCACGACTCCCTGGCCACTCTGCTCGACGGCGGCTTTATCCCGCGCAGCCTGTTGCCGGCCTACGAGTCGGTGGCGCGGGATCTGCTCAAGCGCCTGGATGCGCTGTTCGCTAACAATCCGGTCACGGCGATCCGCCTGCACGGCGACTGCCACCCCGGCAACCTGCTATGCCGCGACGACACCTTTCATATGGTCGACCTCGACGACTGCCGCATGGGCCCGGCGGTGCAGGACCTGTGGATGATGCTCGCCGGCGAGCGCCACGAGCGCCTCGGCCAACTGTCCGAACTGATGGACGGCTACCAGGAATTCCACGACTTCAATCCCCGCGAACTGCCGTTGATCGAGGGCCTGCGCAGCCTACGCCTGATGCATTACAGCGCCTGGCTGGCGCGGCGCTGGGACGACCCGGCGTTCCCCATCAGCTTCCCCTGGTTCGGCAGCGAACGTTACTGGGGCGAGCAGATTCTGATTCTGCGCGAGCAACTGGCGGCGCTCGACGAGGAACCGCTCAAGCTTTTCTAGCCAACCCAAAGGAATGACCCATGCATTGCGTCGAGCGCTGGTTCGGTGAAGGCTTCGCCGAGCTGCATCCCTTACTGCAACAACTGCACCGCGAGGGTGGCGACCTGCACGGGCAGGTCGAGCTGCAACTGGGCAAGGGCCTGGCCGGCAAGCTCGGCGCGCGTCTGGCCGCACATCTGGGCATCCCGCTGGATCGCCCGCAGATCCCGCTCAAGGTGAACATCCATAACAGCGGCGATACCCTGCACTGGAATCGCCACTTCGCCGACGCCGCGCCTGTGTATTCGAGCTTCCAGCCCCATGGCGGCTGGCCGGACGGCTACTGGATCGAATCCATCGGCGGCGTTCGCCTGGCGCTGGCCGTCGAAGTTCGCCAGGGCGGCTGGTACTGGCGCCCGCTGAAAGTCTGGGTGCATGGCGTGCGCATGCCCTTGTGGCTGCTGCCGCGCACCGAAGCGTACAAGCGTATCGAAGCCGATCGCTATCATTTCCACGTCGGACTCAGCCTGCCGCTGCTCGGCCTGCTGTTCAGCTACAGCGGCGCACTGCAACTGGCGCCATAGCACCGACGAGGCGAGGCGCTACGAGCAACTGTATGGTCGGGCGTAACGCCAGCTTTACAACAATCGCCAAGCCTGCCCACGGATAAAGCTGAACGATCGGACAATTCCCAGCGCCGCGGCTTAGAATCCAAGGCTTTAGTTAGTTGCCTAAGCAAGGACCCCAATGGCCACCGTCAACCCGCGACGCGGGTACCTACTCGGCGTGACCGCCTACACCATCTGGGGCCTGTTTCCCCTGTATTTCAAAGCAATCCAGGATGTGCCGGCACTGGAGATCGTGGTCCATCGCGCACTCTGGGCGGCGCTGTTCGGTGCCTTGCTGTTATGCGTCTGGAAGCACCCGCGCTGGCTCGCCGAGCTGCGCGACGACCCGAAACGTTTCGCCATTCTCGGCCTCAGCGGTGGGCTGATCGCCTGCAACTGGCTGGTGTATGTGTGGGCGGTGAACAACGGGCGCATGCTCGAAGCCAGCCTCGGTTACTACATTAATCCGCTGGTCAACGTGCTGCTCGGCCTGTTGCTGCTCGGCGAACGCCTGCGCCGCCTGCAATGGCTGGCGGTGGGCCTCGCCGCATTGGGGGTGATGCAACAACTGTGGCAGCACGGCAGCATTCCCTGGGTATCGCTGGTGCTGGCTTTGACCTTCGGTTTCTACGGCCTGATCCGCAAGCAGGCGCCGGTGGCGGCACTGCCCGGGCTGGTGGTGGAAACCTGGCTGTTGCTGCCGGTGGCCATCGGCTGGCTGTGGTTGAATCCCGCCGCGGTGAGCACCCAGCCGGTGTTCTGGGGCAGCGCCGAAGCGCTCTGGCTGATCGCCGCCGGGCCGATCACCCTAGTGCCGTTGGTGTGTTTCAACGCCGCGGCGCGCCATCTGCCCTACGTCACCCTGGGTTTTCTGCAATACATCGCGCCGACCCTGGTGCTGCTGCTCGCGGTATTCACTTTCGGCGAGCGCTTCGACCCGAGTACTTCGTTGGCGTTTATCTGCATCTGGGCGGGCCTGGCGGTCTACAGCCTGGATATCTGGTTGAGCCTGGGCAAGCGCATCAAGCCGGCGACGGCCTGAGCGTCGTCCGGCGGCCGCGGGCTACAGGGCGAATCAACGCGCTCTCGTAGCCCGGACGCAATCCGGGAACGATCTCACAGACGCTAAGTTTCCCCGGATTACATCCGGGCTACGTCGCCGCATTCCTGCTCGCGCCAACGGGCGGCTAATCGTCGGCGCGCAGGTTCAATTCGACCATCAGGTCGTCGGCCAGGGTTTCCAGTTTGCTTTGCAGGTCGTCGAGGCTGAGGCTTTGCGGCACGGCCAGCAGCGCCTCGGCATGGAACAACAGTTCGCCGCTCATCGGCGCTGGCGACACTTCGGTTTCCAGGCTTTCCAGGTTGACGCCCAGCTCGGCCAGCAGGCGGGTGATATCGCGCACGATGCCGGCGCGGTCGTTGCCGACCAGATCGAGCAGGATGGGCTTCCAGGTGGCCGCAGGCTCGGTACCGCCGGCGGCGAGCAACACGCGAATGCCCTGGGCGTTCAGCTCCTCCAGGGCCTTGACCAGACCGGCGTGGGACTCCAGCGGCACATCCACCCGCACGATGCCGGCGAACTGCCCGGCCATACGCGACATGCGGCTGTCCAACCAGTTGCCGCCGTGGGTGGTAATGCACTGGGCGATGCGCTCGACCAGCCCAGGCTGATCCTGCGCGATAACCGTAAGTACCAGATGATCCATGCCCAACTCCTAGTTCCCAACGTCATTCGGTGGTGGCTCAGGGCAATCCGAGCCAGTAGGTATAAAACACCTCATCGCGGACATAGCCAAGGCGCTCGTAAAGCGCCTGGCCGGCCAGATTGGTTTTTGCCGTTTCCAGCTGCAAACCGCAAGCGCCTTGGGCCTCGGCATGTGCCCTGGCGGCATTCATCAGCGCCGCACCGACGCCCTGGCGACGCGCTCTTTTGGCGACATAGAGATCGCTGAGCAACCAGGCCGGCGCCAATGCCAACGAAGAATGAAACGGATAGAGCTGCACGAAACCCAGGCCCCTCCCCGCTTGGTCGCGGGCGATGAATAAGGCCGAGTCGCCTTGCGCCAAACGCGCGGCGAGAAAATCGCGAACCGCCGGCAAGGTTTTGTCGACGGCATAGAACCTCAGGTAGTCGACGAACAGCTGGGCCAGTTCGTCGAGGTCGGCCAGACGGGCCGCAGTTATCGCCATGCTCGGGCTTCCGGAGGGTAGAACCGCAGTATAGGCAAGCACCACAGGGCAGCGAGACAAATAGCCATATGCCAACGCCTTGATTTTATGAAACAATAATCGACTTTTTTGTATACAAACAACCCTCGAAGTGACTGCGAAGCGTCTCTTGGTCGCAGAGCGACGCGCACCCCCCTGATTTTCCCAAGATCTTGATGTAGTATGCCGCGCCTTGGACTACAAGACTGAATCCCCGAGTCCGAAGCGGCTATCGAGTAGAGCTGAAGAGCTGAGCAGAGTGAGGCAAGTGATGACTGAACGCGTTCAAGTGGGTGGCCTGCAGGTCGCCAAAGTGCTGTTCGACTTCGTGAACAACGAAGCCATCCCCGGTACCGGCATCGCCGCCGATAAATTCTGGGAAGGCGCCGTAGCCGTGATCGACGAACTGGCCCCGAAAAACCGTGCCCTGCTCGCCAAGCGCGACCAGATCCAGGCGCAGATCGACGCCTGGCACCAAGCCCGCGCCGGCCAGGCCCACGACGCCGTCGCCTATAAAGCCTTCCTCGAAGAAATCGGCTACCTGCTGCCGGAACCGGCCGACTTCCAGGCCACCACGCAGAACGTCGACGACGAAATCGCCCGCCTGGCCGGCCCGCAGCTGGTAGTACCGGTGATGAACGCGCGCTTCGCCCTGAACGCCTCCAACGCGCGTTGGGGCTCGCTGTACGACGCCCTCTACGGCACCGACGTGATCAGCGAAGCAGGCGGCGCCGAGAAAGGCCGCGGCTATAACAAGGTTCGCGGCGACAAGGTAATCGCCTTCGCCCGCGCCTTCCTCGACGAAGCCGCGCCCCTGGCCGCCGGCTCCCATGTCGATTCCACCGGCTACCGCATCGAAGCCGGCAAGCTGGTCGTCAGCCTTAAGGGCGGTGCCAACAGCGGCCTGCGCGACGATGCGCAACTGGTCGGTTTCCAGGGCGACGCCGCTGCGCCGATCGCCGTGCTGCTCAAGCACAACGGCCTGCACTTCGAAATCCAGATCGACGCGTCCAGCCCGATCGGCCAGACCGACGCAGCCGGCGTTAAAGACGTGCTGATGGAAGCCGCACTGACCACCATCATGGACTGCGAAGACTCGGTCGCCGCCGTCGATGCCGACGACAAGGTCGTGGTCTACAAAAACTGGCTGGGCCTGATGAAAGGCGACCTGGCCGAAGAAGTCGCCAAGGGCGGCCAGACCTTCACCCGCACCATGAACCCGGATCGCGTCTACACCAAGACCGACGGTTCCGAGCTGACCCTGCACGGCCGTTCGCTGCTGTTCGTGCGTAACGTCGGCCACCTGATGACCAACCCGGCGATTCTCGATGCCCAGGGCAACGAAATCCCCGAAGGCATCCAGGACGCACTGTTCACCAGCCTGATCGCCATCCACAACCTGAATGGCAACACCAGCCGCAAGAACACCCGCACCGGCTCGGTCTACATCGTTAAGCCGAAGATGCACGGCCCGGAAGAAGTGGCCTTCACCACCGAGATTTTTGGCCGCGTCGAAGACGTCCTCGGCCTGCCGCGCAACACCCTGAAAGTCGGCATCATGGACGAAGAGCGGCGCACCACGGTCAACCTGAAAACCTGCATCAAGGCCGCCAGCGAGCGCGTGGTGTTCATCAACACCGGCTTCCTCGACCGCACCGGCGATGAAATCCACACCTCCATGGAAGCCGGCGCCATGGTGCGCAAGGCCGCGATGAAGAGCGAGAAGTGGATCGCCGCCTACGAGAACTGGAACGTCGATATCGGCCTGGCCACCGGCCTGCAAGGTCGCGCGCAGATCGGTAAAGGCATGTGGGCGATGCCCGACCTGATGGCCGGCATGCTCGAGCAGAAAATCATGCACCCGATGGCCGGCGCCAATACCGCCTGGGTCCCCTCGCCGACCGCCGCCACCCTGCACGCCCTGCACTACCACAAGGTCGACGTGTTCGCCCGCCAGGCCGAGCTGGCCAAGCGCGAACGCGCCTCGCTGGACGACATCCTGAGTATTCCGTTGGCGCAGAATACCAACTGGACGCCTGAGGAAATCCAGAACGAACTGGATAACAATTCCCAGGGCATCCTCGGTTACGTGGTGCGTTGGATCGACCAGGGCGTCGGCTGCTCCAAGGTGCCGGACATCAACGACGTCGGCCTGATGGAAGACCGCGCCACCCTGCGTATCTCCAGCCAACTGCTGGCCAACTGGCTGCGCCATGGCATCGCCACTGAAGAGCAGATAGTCGCCAGCCTCAAGCGCATGGCCCCGGTCGTGGATCGTCAGAACGCCGCCGACCCGCTGTACCGCCCGCTGGCGCCGGACTTCGACAACAACATCGCGTTCCAGGCCGCCCTGGAACTGGTGATCGAAGGCGCCAAGCAGCCGAACGGCTACACCGAGCCGGTGCTGCATCGCCGCCGTCGCGAATTCAAGGCCGCCAACGGTCTGTAATCCGCAGCAGCAGTACGAGAAACCGCCCTTCGGGGCGGTTTTTTCATGGGGGCGATAAGTTCGGCAACCCCACATTCCCCTCATCCAGGTCAGGCGTGGAACGCTGCCGTGGCGCAGCCAGGGCCATGGCCCGCGGGCGCAACGCCGTGGCGGGGAGCGCGAGAGCCGGGGCCGGCAGGCGCAAAGCCGTCTCGGGGAACACCACGGCCGCCAGGGCGCCCTGTTCGTTGTTATGCAGAATCAGCACCTGCTGAGTGCGCAGGCAGTCGAGAATCGCCAGGGAGACCTGGAAACTCCTCGACAGGCCTCGTTCGCAGACATTCGGCACGCGCACCCGACGCTGACGCCACGCGGCTCGGTACTCGTGGTATTTGGCCCAGGCCAGCAACGCCGCGCCGATCGCCAGCGCCACCAGCAGGTAGATCAGCAGCGTGTCCAGGGTCAGCAGAAACTCCACCCCTAAAGACGGACGCGGGCCCTGCTGACCATTGGCGATCACCGCCGCGATGCCTTGCAGCAGGAGATAGCTCATCCCGCACCAGGCCAGCAGCGTCAGGAAGGTATCGATGGTACGCGGCAGCCAGCGCTGCTGCGTGCGAATGAGCAGGGTCATGAGCGGTTCCTTGTGCTGAGGGTTTCGATACCCCGATCCGGGCTGACCCAGCGCGCGCGCTGCTGCCGGCGTTTGAGCATGACTTTGGGGAAGCTGACCAGGGTGGTGAACAGGGTGAGCATCCAGAACACCATGGGATACCAGACGATCCAGAACAGCGAACGCGCCAACCCCTTTTCGTAGCGCCGCTCGATAAACAGGCTGAGGGCGAATTGCAGCAGACAGACACAGGCCAGTACCAGGCCGGTAAAGGCCGGCGGCATCATGCTGGTCACCCGCAACTCCGGCGGCATCTCGACCAGTTGACCGACCAGCCACAGCAGAACCGACAGAGCGAAGGTGAAGGCCCACACCGCTGACAGGCAGAACTCGATCAGCAGCGGCCACATGTAGCGGAAGCGCCAGACCCAGACGCTGCCGATATTCTTCAACAGCACCTCGGCACCGCCCTGGGCCCAGCGCAGGCGCTGCTTCCAAAGCCCGCGCAGGGTTTCCGGCATGAGAATCCAGCACAGCGCGCGCGGCTCGTAGAAGATCGACCAGTGATTGAGTTGCAGCTTCCAACTGACGTCGATGTCCTCGGTGATCATGTCGGCGCTCCAGTAGCCGATCCGATCCAGCGCGCTGCGGCGAAACGCGGCGATCACCCCGGAGACCGTGAAGATTCGGCCGTAGACGCGCTGAGTGCGCTTGATCAGACCGATGATCGAGGAGAACTCACCGACCTGGACCCGTCCGATCAGGGTCGAGCGCGTGCGGATGCGCGGGTTGCCGGTCACGGCGCCGACCCGCGGGTTGTCGATCAGCGGCGCCACCAGGTAGGCGAGCGCATCCCGTTCGAGCAAGGCGTCGCCGTCGATGCACACCAGGTACTCGCTGCGCGCCGCCAGTGCGCCCATGCGCAAGGCCACGGCCTTGCCCTGATTCTGCGCCAGGTGCAGCACGCGCAGGCGCGGCTCGTCGGCGGCCAGGCGGTCCAGCACTTCGCCGGTAGCGTCGCTGGAGCCATCGTTGATGGCGATCACCTCGATCCACGGATAGCGCTGCGCCAGGGCCGCACCTATGGTGTCGCAAGCATGCTCGCCCTCGTTGAAGCAGGGCACCAGGATCGACACCAGCGGCTCGCCGCGCAGCGCCGGCGGGTCGATCTCGCCGTCACGCGACCAGGGCCAGTGACGCTCCCAGTGCAGCCAGAAGTAGCAACCTCCGGCGATCCACAACGCCGACATGAACAGCGGATAAAAGAACACGAAGTCCAGCAACACATCGCCGGTCAGGCTCAGCGCCACGCCCACCGGCGCGCCGAGCACCAGCAGCAGAATCAGCAGGGCATAGATACGGTCGATCATGGCAACGGATACCAGGCATTGGAGAACGCCGGACGAATGCTCTGCAGTCGCGGCTGATCATTGAGGAAATCGTCGGGGTAATAGCCGTAATGGCGCACACCGTTCCATTGCAGGCGGCGCATCCAGCGGGCGAGCAACTGCCCGTCGATCGGGCCTTCGCTACCGTCGCGCCAGTCCCGCGCCTGCAACTCGAACACGGTGCGCTGCAAGGCGCCCGGACGCTTGTCGATCTGCCGCACCAGATTGTCCAGCCAGGCATCGGACTGCGCCTCCTCGACGCCCTCCATAAGCGGCATGGCCATAGGCGCGGTCCAGTCGTAGCTGGCGAGGAAGTCATCGAGGTTCTGCGCGAACCAGGTCTCGCTGTAGGGATCGATGATCGGCGGCGCATAGATGTTGCGCGCGGTCTTCACCTGCGGCCCGCGAATGGCGCGGACCTTGGCGGTCAGCTCGGCGGTGAAGTCGATCAGGTAACGGCTCTTGAAGCGCGTCCAGCGCTGCAGGGTTTCCTCGTCGCCGCGCAACTGGCCGATATCGCCGGGCAAACCGGCGGCGCGATAGGCGGCCAGGGCAGCCGGGCTGGCATCTTCGAAGTCGGAGAACAGCGCATCGTCGTGGTAGAGCACGCCGTAAAAGTGGGCATGCCGCGCCAGGTCTTCGTAGATCTCGCCGATTTGCCGACGCACCCGCGGGTCGAACGGCGACAGCCGCCGGTATTGCTCGCGATCCACGGTAACCGCGCCCTGCTCCGACCAGCGTTGCACCCGCGGCAGATCGGCATCGAGGTCGAAGCTGAGCACCGGCATCCAGGCGAAGACCTTGACCTTGGCGCGGGTGTGCAGCTGCCAGGCGGTGCGATTGAACAGGTCGGCGCGCACCGGCAAGTGACGGTTGGGAAAGTACAGCGATTTGACCAGGCCATCGCCCTTTGGATCGGCATACGCCTGCAGGAATACCGTGCTGATGCGCAGATCGGCGATGCGCTGCACCAGTTGGCCCAGGTTTTCCTCCATCTGCTGCGGGTCGGCATCGTAGACATAGTCCAGGTCGACATGGGCGACGCGCATCGGCTCCCGCTCTTCGACCCTGCTGACGGTCGTGGCGAAGCGGCTGATATCCGGGTCGCCGTTGAGCAATACCCGCGGGCCCTGCTGCAAATCGGCGAAGTCGCCGAGCCCATCCTCGAGGGTCAGGGCCAGCTCGTAGCCGTGGTCACCGATGATCCGCAACGCCGTACCGCTGGCCGCGCCATAGGGCCAGACCCACACACGCGGCGCGCGACCGCTGGCGGCCTCGATCTTGGCGCTGATGCGCTCGACGTCGCGGGCGATCCGCGTGCGGTAGCCCGCGTCGTTCTCGTAGCGGGCGCGGGCCGGGTCGTACAGCCGCGTTACCGCCGCCGGCTGCAGGTTGCCCTGGGGGTTGCCCTGGGCGCCATGGTGCAGCGCGTCGGTATGCGCGGCGATCTCCACCAGCCCGCTGGCGGCGATCTCCTTAATCTGCGGCCAGGTGAGGAAGCGCTCGCGCGCAGCCGGCTCGCCGCCGAAATCCACCGGGCGATCGGCGGGGGCATCCAGCCAGATACCGACCGGCGCGAGGACGGCCGGCCAGCGATAGGCCTTGAGAATCGGCAGCACGCGGCTGTGGAAGCTGGCATAGCCGTCGTCGAAGCTCAGCAGCAGGGCCTTGTCCGGTAACGCCGGCCCGCCCTGGCGCGCCGCCAGCAGTTGATCCACCGAAACCGCCTGGTAACCGTTGGCTTTCAGCCAAGCCAGCTGCTCGATCAGGTTGGCGGTGCGCACCGACATGAAGGTCTGGTCGGCGTCGCGGTCCTCGACATCGTGATAGGCCAGCGCCAATACCTTGCCTTGCGGCCAGGGGCTTTCGCCGGCTGCCGGCAGGCGCTGCTGCGGCGGGGTGAAAGGCGGCGCCTCGACAGCGCAGGCGTCGAGCATCAGGGCGAGCAGCCCGAGCAGAACGCAGCGATAGAACTGAACCATGGGAAATCCTTAGAAGCGGTAATTGACGTTGAACAGCACCCTCACCTCGTGCTCGCGCTCGCCGTCATAGGCGCGGCTGAGGGCCGACAGGGCGATGCCGCCATCGAAACGATCGGCGAAACGCAGGCGCTGGCCATAGCCGATCAAGCCGACCGCATCGGTGCCGTAGCCTTGCTGCGTGTTACTGCCGATGCCCAGCTGGAACTCCTGAGTCCAGACGGTCTGATAGCGCCGATAGAGCCTGTGGGAGAACTGCACGCTGGGCAACACGGCGAACTCGGACTCGGGATTGAAATACGGCACCTCGGCCGAGCCGCTGTTATGTGCGCCGCTCAGCTCCAGGCCCAGGTCGGCTTGCCAGGTCGGCGCGCTGTACAAGCGCTCGCGGCCCTCGAGGACCAGGCCGAGGCGGTCGTTGTCGTCGCTGAAATGCGCAGCGTTGGCCGACAAGCGCCATTCGCGTCGCTCATCGGCACGCCAGCGCAGGAAACCGCCCAAGCTGTCGGCGGTGATGTCGGCATTCAGGGCGCGCAGCGGCGTATCGGTCGACAGGCGCTGCGCCGACCAGCCGTACTGCCAGTGATCGTCGATATCGTGGATACCGCTAAGGCGCGCGCCCAGTCGGTTGCCATGGGCGAAATTGTTGTTCGACAGCTCGGCTTCCACGCTGTGGTTGCGCACGCGCCACTCGATGCCGCCACGCAGCCAGCGGTGCCTGGAGCGGCCCTCTTCGAAGTCGCCGGCGGCATAGCCACCGCCGCCGAACAAACGCCAGTCATCGAGCAGCGGCGCGCTGTAGAGCAAGGTATCGATACCCAGATCGCGGCTGCCGGAAACGCTGCCGCCCGAGCCTTCGCCACGGTAGCCGGACACCTGCAGCTCGGCCATCTGCTGCACGTCGTGCAAGCGCCGCAAACGCTGGGCCTGCAGGCTTTCCGGATAGCGCTGGATGACGTCGTCGCTGAGCAGTTCGAGCTGGCGCCACTCCTGCAAGGTCAGGGCGGCCAAGCCCTGCTCGACCTCCAGGGCGAGGTCGCGCGGCGTGGTGCTTTCCACCGCCTTCAACTCGCCCTCGGCACGCCGCGGCCAGCCGCGCGAGAGGTACAGACTGGCCCGCGCGACGCGCAACGAGGCATTGTTCGGCGCATTGTCGGCCAGTTGCGTCAAGGCTTGCTCGGCGCCAGGCATGTCGTCCGCCTGCAACTGCGCGCTGGCCAGCAGTTCCTGGGCTTCCAACCAGCGCCCATTGGGCTCCGGCTCCGGCTGGCCGAGCTGGAAGACACGGGGGGCCTGGGCCTCGGCCAGACGCTCGGCCAGTTGCCGGGCCTCGTCCAGCTGCTCGCTTTCCACCAGGGCATGGAACAGACCGCGATGGTCCGCCAGCCACTCCGTGTCCTTGTCGCTTTCCCCGGCGATGACCTGGCGATACAACGTGGCCGCCTGCTCCGGCTGACGCAGGTAGAGATACGCCGAGGCGACCCAGCGCAGCGCATAGTCCGGCACCTCGATCCCCTCGTCGTGCAGTTGCCGATACTGCGCCAGCAATTCCTCCATCAGCATCCGCGAATGCAGCGCCCCCAGCCGGTCGATCCGCACCCGGAGGCTATCCGCCTGGGCATCCGGCTGGCCATCCCACGCCTGGAGCAAACGCTGGGCCTCGGCCAGGGCCTGGTCGGCGATCCGGAAGCGCTCGGCCTCGCTGCGCGTGGCCATCTCGGCCAGCCGCACCTGCTCGGCCAGCACATCGCCCTGCAACTGCCGCAGTTGGCCAGCGCTGGTCAGCTGCGGGTGGCGTTGCGCAAGCATCAACGCCTGCTGCGCCAACCCGGCGCGCTGTAGGCTCAGCAGGTACTCGCGGTCGACGTCGACACGCCCTGGGACCAGCTCATGGGCGCGGTCGATCTCGAACAGCGCGGCATAGGGCTGGCCGGTGTGTTGGTAGACATAGCCCAGAACCAGGCGTCGATCGGCATCCTCGGGAGCCTGCGCCACCAGCCGTCGCCCCTCGGCGATAGCGGCTTCGCCCTGCCCCGCCTCGGCCAGCACCATTACCTGGCCGAGGCGCAGGCCCTGGTGTTCGGGAAAACGGGCGACGGCCCGACGGTATAGCGCCAATGCCTGTGGCCATTGGCGCAAGTTGCGGTAGGAACGGGCGACACCGGCCAGGACGTCGGCGGACAGGCTTTGCTCCGCGCCATAGCGCTCATAGAGCGCGACGACTTCGTCGTCCTTGCCCGCCCAACTGGCGATCAACAGATGATCCGCCAGATAGCGCGGCAACTCCCGAGACGTCTGCTGCCCACGCAGGAAGGTCAGCGCCGGCTCGTAGCGACCCGCGCGGGCCTGTTCGATCAAGACATCGTAATGGGGCTGCGCCTGCAAGCAGGCACTCGACAACAAGGCAGTGCAAAACAAGATGGTGCATTCGAATCGGCGGGGCGCGCGCTGCGCTACCTGCCCTCGGTTTTTCTTTTGGGCCATGGGTACGTCCCTGTGATGTTCGGGTACCCACGACAGCAGCGGGAAAGCAACCTCGACGACAATTTGACAGTGGCGCGCAGTATTCCACAGGCTTTTCAAAAGTCGACAGTTTTCTGACGCTCAGTCAGCTTTTTTCGACCCAGGCCAGGCCGGCCGGGCCTTTGCGTCATTTCGACTACCACCCGATTCGCAGCACGTTCCCTGCATCTATGCGGCAAAACCCCGCACATTGCCGCCTGAATGTCCACTGACTATAAGTTTGGTGATGATGGCGAAAATACCTGAACGGTAAAGGCGATCGCCAGCGCCGCAGCGAGCGCTGCAATTGCCTGGGCGGGAATAAACCAAGGATGACCGCCCCACAAAGCGCGTCGTAGGGCCCGGGCGCGTTGTCGTCGAACCTGTCACTTGACCTTGAAGCGGTTGACCAACTGCACCAGGCGATTATTGGATTCGAGCAGTGCCTCGGTGCTTTTGTCGGCCTGGCGACCGCCACTGACCAGTTCGTCGACCATACGCCGGATCGCCACCATGTTCTGGTTGATCTCCTCGGTAACCGAGCTCTGCTCCTCGGCGGCGGTGGCGATCTGCGCGCTGAGCTCGTGGATGCGGCTCACCGCCGAGGCCATGTCGTCGAGGCCGACGTTGACCCGCGAAGTGGTGTCGGCGGTGGCCTGGCAACTGGCTTTGGTCTGGTCCATGGCCTGCACGGCGGCCCCCACGCCCTGCTGCAGCTTGCCGAGCATTTCGTTGATTTCCGAAGTGCTCTGCTGGGTGCGACCGGCCAGGGCGCGCACTTCGTCGGCGACCACCGCGAAACCGCGCCCCTGCTCGCCGGCACGCGCCGCCTCGATCGCCGCATTGAGCGCCAACAGGTTGGTCTGCCCGGCGATCGAGCCGATCACCCCGAGCACATCGTTGATCCGTTCGGCATCCGCTTGCATCGCCTTGACCCGCTCGGTGGCTCTTTCCACTTCCTCGACCAGGGCCAGCACGCTGTTCGAGGCCTCGGCCACCACCAGTTTCGACTTGGCGGCATTGTCATTGGCGGTACGGGTGAAACTGGCGGTCTCGGTGGCGCTCTGCGCGACGCTGTCGGCGGTCGAACTCATTTCGGTGATGGCGGTTACCGCCTGGTCGGTTTCGTTGGCATGGCGTGCCAGCACCTCGTTGGTCTGCCGCGACTGTTGCTGCAACTGCCGCAGCTCCTCGGCGATCACCACGCTGGCCTGGCCGACATCGGCGATCATCTCTTGCAGGTAGGCGATAAAGCGATTGACCGAGCTGCCCACCGCATCCATTTCATCCTCGCCCTTGAGCGCGATACGCCGCGTCAGGTCGGCATCGCCGGCCGACAGCGAGTCGATGCTGCCACGCAACACATGCAGGCGCCGCATCAGTTGGCGGATGGCGAACAGCGTTCCCAGCAACAGCAGGATCGCCAGAGGGATCTGCAAGATGGCCAGGGTTTTCAGCACACCGCTGCTGTTTTCCGTGAGCAAACGGCTCGGCAGTGTCGCGGCCAACAGCCAGGGCGTGCCGTCGATCCGATGCAGGAAGAAGGTCCAGTCGCTGCCGTCGGCTGCCTGATAGTCATGTTTGACCAACGCGTGATCGTCGACCTTGCCGAGGTTGTCATGGATTTCGCGGATAAACAGCGACTGGCCGGCCAACTCGGAAACATTGCGCAGGACGATCTGATCGCCGCTCCCGGCCAAATTACTGAGGATCTTGCCGTCGGGCTCGACGATCATTACTTCGCCTTGGATGTCCTTGCCCATATCGGCCACCAGGCTGTTGAAGAAGCCCAGGGTCACGTCGATAGTCGACACGCCATAGGCTTCGCCGTCCTTACGGATCGCCATGGCGCAATTAGTCCGCGGCTCGGCGCTGGCCTCGTCCTTGTAGGCCAAGGCCCAGGCGCATTGGCCGCTCAGCGCCTGCATGCCGGCGCGGTGCCAGGGTTGCTCGTAGTATTTGAGCGACTCGTCCGAGTTCCAATGGGTGTTAACCGTCAGCTTGCCGGAGCCGTCACGGTGGAAGAAGGTGCTGTGCTTGTCGCGCTCGGAACGTTTCTGCGGCAATGGCCAGATGCCGCCGCCGAAGACCTTGGGGTCGCCGTACTGATCGACCAGGCCGGGCAGCACCCGATCGATACTGTCGCTGTCGAGCAGCGGCACCGTCTGGGTAATGCTGCGCGACTGCGCTTCGACCTTGGCCAGTTCGAACAGGATTCTCCCGGCAACCTCATCGATATGCGCCAGCACCGCTTGCTCTTCCGAGGCCCGTAGTTGAGGGGCGATAAAGCGCCGAATGCCCTCCTCGGTGAGCAGGGCGATCACCACGATAAAGACGATGAACATCATCGTGTAGCGTGACTGGATGGTTTTGAACATTCCCATGACTCACCTCTAGCGCGCAGAACGGAGAAGCGTCTGGCCCAGACCATCCGCCGCGGCCTGTCACGGCATCAGTCCAACTGCATGCCATAGCGCCCGTACAGGGCCTGCACCCAACCGTCGCCGTACATCTGGCGCAGTTCGGTTTGCAGGCGCCGCAACAGCACCGGGTCGAGCTGCGGGTGGCAGGCGATGTCTTCCATCAAGGTCAAGAACGGCAACACCTCCCGCGGTACGGGGTCGACCCGTTGGGCGCGCACCACCGCCGAGCTGGTGGCCCATAAGCGCGTACGCTGGCGCTGCAGCATGCGCAGGTTGAGCGCCTCGTTATTAGAGTAGTGCACATCCAGGCCTATGCCCTGCAGGTACTCGCCCGCCCCCGAGCCCTGGTGGCTGAGGATGCTCAGGCCACGCGCCCGTTCCAGGCTGAGCAACTGCAGATCGTCGTCGGCCCGGGCATAGAGGCCGAGACGCGAGATCAGCACCGGGCCGATCCAGACGTAGCCGGGCTCGCGTTCCTGTTGCCGTTCCACCAGCAGCGCGCAGCTGTCCGGTTGCTGTTGCACCTGACGCAGCGCCCGTTGCAACGGCATAAAACGCAGCAAGTAAGGGATTTTCGCGCGGCGGAACAACTCCTCGGTCAATTCGGGCACCAGCCCCACGGCCTTGCCCTCGGCGGTTTGCTGGACCAGCGGCGGCCGCTCCCAGGCGAACAACTGCACCTCGGCCCGCAGCGGCAGGCTGAGTAGCAACAGCGGCAACAGCAGGCTGACAGGTCGTTGAAAAACGTAGCGAGCGATGGCTAGGCGGGGACGCCTAGTTAAGGTGAAGTCAGCCGCAAGCACAGGAGTGTACGAGTAGTACATGAGCACTTTGAGGCTGACTTCAACGCCGCATAGCCGAGCGCAGTAGTTTTTCAACGACCTGTTAATCCCACGCACGTAACGCCTCCTCATAGGGCAGCGTCCGCCCCGCAGGTCGCTCATCGGTCAGCGCCGGCCAGGGTGCGCCGGGCTGCAGCAACCAGTGGATCGGCTCGCGCGGCGGATTCAGCTTGGGCGCGCAGACGTGCCGCTGACGCTGACCGACCTGCTGCAAATGCCGGTCGAACGCACTCCCCAGGTCGTGCAGGGCCTGGGCGGCGCTGAGCCGGCCGGCCACCGCCGGATGCAAGTGGCGCCACCACAGGCTGGCCATGCCGCTATAGTCCGGCACGTTAGCGCCGGTGGGGGTCCAGCGCTGGGCCGCGGGGCTGCGGTAGAACTCGATCAGCCCGCCGAGCCGCGGTGCCGCGGCGAGCAGGGCCGGCGACTCGATGTCGGAATGGCGGATCGGTGTCAAACCGACCAGGGTCTTGCGCAGCGACACGCTCTTCGACACCACGAACTGCGCGTACAGCCAGGCGGCCTGGCGTTGGCGCAGCGGCGTGGCCTTGAGCAGTGTCCAGGCGCCGACATCCTGATAGCCGGATTTCATCCCCTCGCGCCAGTAAGCGCCGCGCGGCGACGGCGCGACCCGCCACTTCGGCTTACCCTCGGCGTCGACCACCGCGCTGCCTGGTTTGGTGTAATCGGCGGTAAAGGCGGTGTACCAGAAAATCTGCTGGGCGATATGCCCCTGCGCCGCGACGTTGCCGGCCTGGTTGAAACTCATGCGCCGCGCGTCCTCGGGGGCGTAGCGCTTCAGCCAATCGATGTATTGCTGCAGCGCGTAGACCGCCGCCGGGCTGTCCAACGCACCGCCGCGGGCCATGCTGGCGCCGACCGGGCGGCAGTCCTCGACGCGGATGCCCCAGTCGTCGACCGGCAGGCCATTGGGCAGGCCGGTATCGCCGACGCCGGCCATACCCAACCAGGCATCCGACAGGCGCCAGCCGAGCGACGGGTCGAAGCCGCCGTAATCCATATGGCCGTAGACCCGCTGGCCGTCGATCTCCTTGACCTGCTCGCTGAAGAACGCGGCGATATCCTCATAGGCCGCCCAGTTCTGCGGCACGTCCAGTTCGTAGCCGTAGCGCTGGCGAAACGCCTTGCGCAGCTCCGGGCGGGCGAACCAGTCCTGGCGGTACCAATAGAGGTTGGCGAATTGCTGATCGGGCAGTTGATAGAGTTTGCCGTCCGGTGCGGTGACGAACGGCAGGCCGATAAAGTCCGCGAGGTCCAGGGTCGGCAGGGTGACGCCGGCGCCCTCGCCGGCCATGAAATCGCTGAGCACCAACACCTGGTTGTCGCGGAAATGCTGGCCGAGCAGATCGCTGTCGCCGACATAGGCGTCGTACAGCGCCAGGCCGGTTTCCTGCTGGGTGCGCAGCTTGTTGACCACGTCGTCTTCGCCGCTAACCTCGTGGATCACGCGGATACCGGTGAGCCGGCTGAACAGGGGCGCAAGGACGTTGGCTTCGTACCAGTGGGTATCGATGCGCTCGGCGATCACCCGCACCTGCATGCCCTGGAAGGGTTTGCTCGCTTTCACGAACCAGGCCAGTTCCGCTCGCTGCTCCCCGACCGACAACGAACTCGGTTGCAGCTCGGCCAAAGCGGCTTGCAGCGGGTCTTCGGCGCAAGCGTAAGCGGCGGTCATAAAGAGCAGAACGAGCCCGATCACGGCGTGCATGCGAGTCTCCAGGTGCGTTGCAAGTAACTCTAGCAGCTGACTGGGAAAGCACTTTGCCAGCCATCGCCGACGGGATCGCAGCATCGGATACATCGCCAAGGAGAACGCCTAGACTTACGTCCAATGGGAATCCGCGCGGCCTAGGCCGACCATACCCCTCCAGTGAATCGTCGAGGCCGCACATGAGCACAGCGGACGCCTTCGCCCAGGCCGGCAGGGCCGCGGTATTGCAGAATATCCAGGGCACCATGGAGTTCCTGCAGAAGTTCCCGCCGTTCAATCAGATGGACACCGCCCACCTGGCCTACCTGGTGGAGAATTGTCAGCTGCGCTTCTACGGCGAAGGCGAGACCATCATCAAGCCCGCCGACGGCCCGGTCGCGCACTTCTATATCGTCAAACAGGGCCGCGTGCATGGCGAGCGCCCGCATTCGGCACGGCGCGGCACCGAGACCACCTTCGAAATCGCCACCGGCGAGTGCTTTCCCCTGGCCGCGCTGATCGGCGAACGCGCCACCCGCACCGAACACCTGGCGGCCGAAGACACCTTCTGCCTGCTATTGAGCAAGGCGGCCTTCGTCAAGCTGTTCGCGGTGTCCAACCCGCTGCGCGACTTCGCCTTGCGCGGGGTCAGCAGCCTGCTCGATCAGGTCAACCAGCAGGTGCAACTGCGCGCGGTGGAAACCCTCGGCGCGCAGTATTCGCTGGATACCCGCCTGGGCGAACTGGCGATGCGCCAACCGATCGGCTGCGCGCCCGCCACGCCATTACGCGAAGCGGTCAAACAGATGCACGAGCAGCACGTCGGCAGCATCGTCGTGGTCGATCCGCAGCAGCGCCCGCTGGGCATCTTCACCCTGCGCGACCTGCGCCGGGTGGTGGCCGACGGCAGCGCGTTGGATCAGCCGATCGACAGCCTGATGACGCCCGACCCTTTCCACCTGCCGCCGGATGCCAGCGCCTTCGATGCGGCGATCGCCATGACCGAACGGCATATCGCCCATATCTGCCTGGTCGAACACGGCAAGCTGTGCGGCGTGGTTTCCGAACGCGACCTGTTCTCCCTGCAGCGGGTCGATCTGGTGCACCTGGCGCGCACCATTCGCCATGCCGGCACGGTGGCGACCCTGGCGGCGCTGCGCAGCGACATCCGCCTGCTGGTCGACCGCATGCTCGCCCACGGCGCCAGCTCGACGCAGATCACCCACATCATCACCCTGTTCAACGACCACACCGTGTGCCGGGTGATCGAGCTGACCATCGAGGACCTCGGCGACCCCGGCGTGCCGTTCAGTTGGCTGTGCTTTGGCAGCGAGGGGCGCCGCGAGCAGACCCTGCTCACCGACCAGGACAACGGTATCCTCTTCGAGGCCCGCGACAACGCCGAAGCCGCGGCGATCCGCGGCCGTCTGCTGCCGCTGGCGCAGGAGATCAATCAGCGCCTGGCGCAATGCGGCTTCACCCTGTGCAAGGGCAATATCATGGCCGGCAACCCCGAGCTGTGCCTGTCGCGCCAGGAGTGGTCGCGGCGCTTCCGGGGCTTCGTCGACGAGGCGACGCCGGAGAACCTGCTGGGTTCGAGCATCTATTTCGACCTGCGCCTGGTCTGGGGCCCGAGCGAAGGTTGCGAACAGCTGCGCGAAGAGCTGCTGACGCTGATCGCCGGCAATACCCTGTTCCAGCGCATGCTCGCGGAAAACGCCCTGCGCCAACGCCCGCCGCTGGGGCTGTTCCGCGATTTCGTGCTGGCCCGCAAAGGCGCCGAGAAAGACACCCTGGACCTCAAGGTGCAGGGCCTCACACCCTTCGTCGATGGCGCGCGCCTGCTGGCCCTGGCCAACGGCATCGAGGGCTGCAATACCCTGGAACGGCTGCGCGCCTTGATCGAAAAAGGCGTGATCGACCCGCTCGATGGCGCGGCTTACGAAGAGGCCTATCACTTCATCCAGCAGACCCGCATGCAACAGCACCAGTTGCAGGCGCGCGATCAGCACCCCTATTCCAACCGGGTCGACCCGGATAACCTCAACCATCTGGACCGGCGCATCCTGCGCGAATCCTTTCGCCAAGCCCAGCGTCTGCAAAGCAGCCTGGCCCTGAGGTACCAGCTATGAGCACCTTCACCTGGCTGCGCGGACGCGGCCCGGCGTTGTCCCAGGCGCAACTCGAGCGACGCGCCGCCCTGGCCGAGCCCGCGCCGCTCGGCCCGCTGCCGCTGGCGCAGCAACGCCTGGTGGTGCTGGACCTGGAAACCAGTGGCCTGGACATGAAGCGCGACCAGGTGCTGTCGATCGGTGCGGTGGCGATCGCCAACGGCGCCATCGATTTCAGCCAGCAGTTCGAACGCACCCTGTGCCGCCACGACCACAAGGTCAGCGCCAGCGTGCTGATCCACGGCATCGCCCCGAGTGAGATCGCCAACGGCGTGGAGCCGGCCGAGGCCTTGCTGGATTTCATGGAGTTTCTCGGCGACAGCCCGGTGTTGGCGTTCCATGCGCCCTTCGACCAGCGCATGCTCGGCCGCGCGCTCAAGCAGAGCTTGGGTTACCGCCTGCGCCATGTGTTTTTCGACGCCGCC
This sequence comes from uncultured Pseudomonas sp., assembly GCF_946886105.1. The sequence goes on from NZ_CAMPHV010000019.1 coordinate 64,827, forward strand.
GACCTCGCCCCGCTGCTCTGCCCACAGGCGAACATCCCCCATGGCGGCCTGGACGACTGGACCCGCTATTTCGGCCTGCAAGTGCAACAACGTCACCACGCCAGCGCCGACGCCCTGGTCACCGCCGAATTGGCCCTGATCCTGTTCAGCAAGGCGCGCCAGCAGCAGCTCGACAGCCTGCAAGCCCTGCAACAACGCCTGGCCAGCTGGCACCGCCGCCAACGCGCGCACTCGCTGCATCGTCAGCATTAAACCCGTAGCCCGGATGCAATCCGGGGAGCGTTGTTCGGCGCAAAACCGCTCCCGGATTGCGCCAAGGCTTATTCGGGCTACCTAACGTCGTCGGGGAACCCATTCGGAGTGGCTGGGCGGTACGCTGCTTCAGCCGCGACAGCCATCAGAGGAAAGCTCGCCGCTGAAACGCCTCCCACAGTCATCGCCTGGATTCACCACAGGCGTAACCCGAAACACCGGCACCCGCAAATCCCCCGGATTGCATACAGTCCCGTAGCCCGGATGAAATCCGGGGAGCGATCTCCGCCGCCAAACCGCTCCCGGATTGCGCCAAGGCTTATCCAGGCTACGGGTTAATCACCTGTAGGAGCGGCTTTGGCCGCGATTGGCGGTATCCCCTCCGTTTACAGATCGCGCATCAACAATCCGTACTCCAACTGCAACTCGGCCGGCAGCGGCAGGTAGAGCACATGGCCGTCGCCAGGTGCGACTGCCATTGTCTGACCCTGGCGGTTTTCCAGGTGAGCGAGACTAAAGCGCAAATTGCCCTGGGGCGTCATCAGCTCCAGGCCATCGCCGAGGGCAAAGCGGTTTTTCACCCGCACCTCGGCCAGCTCGCCGCGTCGTTCGCCGGTCAGCTCGCCGACAAACTGCTGCTGTTCGGACACCGAACTGCCGCGCTCATAGTTCTGGTATTCGTCGTGCACGTGGCGGCGCAGAAAGCCCTCGGTGTAGCCGCGGTGGGCCAGGGACTCCAGGGTGTCCATCAGCGATTTGTCGAACGGCCGCCCGGCCACGGCGTCGTCGATCGCCTTGCGGTACACCTGGGCGGTGCGCGCCACGTAGTAGTGGGATTTGGTGCGGCCCTCGATCTTCAGCGAGTGCACGCCCATGCGCACCAGTCGCTCGACGTGCTGCACCGCGCGCAGGTCCTTGGAATTCATGATGTAGGTGCCGTGCTCGTCCTCGAAGGCGGCCATCTGCTCGCCGGGGCGGCTGCCGTCCTCCAGGAGAAAGACCTGCTCGGTCGGCGCGCCGGCGCCCAGGGTCGGCTCGACGATGCGCACGATGTCGCCCAGCTCGTTCTCCTGCGCCGGCTCGGCCTTGTACTGCCAGCGGCAGGCGTTGGTGCAGCTACCCTGGTTGGGGTCGCGTTTGTTGATATAACCCGACAGCAGGCAACGGCCGGAATAGGCCATGCACAGCGCGCCATGGACGAACACTTCCAGCTCCATGCCCGGCACTTCGCCGCGGATCTCGGCGATCTCTTCCAGCGACAACTCGCGCGACAGAATCACCCGACTCAAGCCCTGCTGTTGCCAGAACTTCACGCTGGCCCAGTTCACCGCGTTGGCCTGCACCGAGAGGTGGATCGGCATCTGCGGAAAGTGCTCGCGCACCAGCATGATCAGGCCGGGGTCGGACATGATCAGCGCGTCGGGGCCCATCTCGATCACCGGCTGCAGGTCCTTGAGGAAGGTCCGCAACTTGGCGTTGTGCGGCGCGATATTGACCACCACATAGAACTGCTTGCCCTGGGCGTGGGCCTCGGCGATGCCCAGGGCCAGGTTGGCGTGGTCGAACTCGTTGTTGCGCACCCGCAGGCTGTAGCGCGGCTGCCCGGCATAGACCGCATCGGCGCCGTAGGCGAAGGCATAGCGCATGTTCTTCAGGGTGCCGGCCGGGGACAGCAGTTCGGGAAAACGGGGAGTCGATGCCATGGGTGCGAGCCGCTCAGCCAACAGGGCCGGCGATTCTAGGCAGGGCGCTGGGCGCGGGTATTGATCCACATCTATTCGGCGCCGATTATCGCCGTCTATCGCCGGTCCTGTAATCGCAGATTGCCGGCAGCCCTCAGCCTCTGCGATCATATGCGAATAATTCTCGATTGCCCCTTATTTGCCTTTGGCGAGGTCAGCGTGTCAGCTGGTGAACCCACGAATCAGCACCTGGTAGGCCTGCTCTATCGCGACCATCGCGACTGGCTGCTCGGCTGGCTGCGCAAAAGCCTGTATTGCGCCGAGCGTGCCGAAGACCTCAGCCAGGACACCTTCGTGCGCCTGCTCGGCCGCGCCGATCTGCCGCAAACCCGCGAGCCGCGTGCGCTGCTGACCACCATCGCCAAGGGCCTGCTGATCGACCACTTCCGCCGCAGCGCCCTGGAACGCGCCTACCTCGAACAACTGAGCGGCTTGCCGGAGGCGGTGCAACCGAGCGCCGAAGAACAGACCATCGCCCTGCAAGCGCTGCGCGATATCGACCGCCTGCTGGGACGACTGTCGAGCAAGGCGCGGGCCGCCTTTCTGTACAACCGCCTCGATGGCATGGGGCACGCGGAAATCGCCGAGCGCCTCGGCGTGTCGGTCTCGCGCGTGCGCCAATACCTGGCCCAGGGTCTGCGCCAGTGCTACATCGCGCAATATGGGGAGCCACGATGAACGCCGTCTCGACCAGCGTGCTGGATGCCGCCATCGCCTGGCAGCTGTGCCTGGGTTCCGGCGAGGCAAACGCCGAGCAGGAACGTGAATTCGCCTTCTGGCTCAGCGCCCACCCCGAGCACCGGCGGGTCTGGCAGCAATTGCAGGGGCTCGATAACCAGCTGGCGGCAGCCAGCGCCGGGCCGGTACGCCAGGCGCTGTTGCAGCACCCGCGCCGCCGCAGCCTCAAGCGGCTGGGCGGCACCGCGCTGAGCCTGCTGTTCGCCGGCACGCTGCTGCTCGGTCTGCTCGTCCAACAACGGCCGCTGGGCGATTACCTGGCCGACGAGATGACCGCCCGCGGCGAACAGCGCGATCTGTGGTTGGCCGATCGCAGCCAGGTGCGGCTGAACAGCGCCAGCGCGCTGGATATCGACTTCAGCGGTAACGAACGTCTGCTGCACCTGCGCAGCGGCGAGATTCTGGTGCAAACCGCGCAGGGCAGCGATGCGCGGCCCCTGGTGGTGGTCACCGAGCAGGGCCGCCTGCGCGCCCTGGGCACGCGCTTTCTGGTACGCCGCGAAGGCGACAGCACGCGGCTGACGGTGCTGCAATCGGCGGTGGCGGCGCGGCCCGCCGAAGCCGCCGACGAGCGCATCGTCGAAGCCGGCCAACAGGTGCTGATGCAGCGCCGCCAGCTCGGCGCCAGCCAAGCCGCACCGCCCGCCGCCGACGCCTGGAGCCGCGGCATGCTGGTGGTGGAAAACCAGCGCCTGGACGAGCTGCTCGCGAGCTTGAGCGAGTACCGCAACGGCTACCTCGGAGTCGATCCGAGCATCGCCGGCCTGCGTATCAGCGGTAGCTTCCCGCTGCATGACAGCGACCGGGCCCTGGCGGCGCTGCCGCCCAGCCTGCCGGTGCGCATCGAGCGCCTGAGCGACTGGTGGGTGCGGGTAGTACCGGCGGAAAAATAGTGCCTGCGGAAAAGCAGCCCGCTGAGATATCCCTGTAGGGTGCGCCCGTTCTCGACGGAGCGCTGTCGCGCAGCGAATCGTTGGAGCCACACATCGCCAGCAAGCTGGCTCCTACCTGCTCGAATTTCCCCCCAACGATTTTTTTCGCACGCCCCTGTCACTTTTCCATTCTGCTTCGGCAACAGGGATTAGAGATGCATTCCCGTTTAGGAGAAGTTCGCAATGCGCCGTACCTTGCCCCTGTTCCGTCCATGCCTGCTGGCCGCCGCCATCGCTCTGGCCAGCCTCAGTTCAGCGGCGCTGGCCGAAGCCTACCGCCTGCCCGCCGCGCCGCTGGCCGGCACCTTGACGCAGATCGCCAGCGAAGCCGGGATCGTCCTGAGCATCGACCCGAGCCTGACCGAGGGCAAACGGTCGGCCCCGGTGGAAGGCGACTACGACGCCCTCGGCGCGCTGCAACAGGCGTTGCGCGGCAGCGGTTTGCAGTTGCAGCAGAACAGTGCGGGTATCTATAGCCTGGCCCCTGTCTCGCGAGCGGCCATGGCACTGCCGGATGTTGTGGTAACCGCGGCCCATGAGGCGGAAAACGCCTGGGGTCCCGCGCCCGGCTACCTGGCCTCACGCACGGCGGCCGGCAGCAAGACCGACACCCCCCTGCTCGAGGCGCCACGCTCGATTTCGATCGCCACCCGCGAGCAGATGCAGGACCGCAAAGTACAAAACCTCGACGACGCCGTGCGCTACATGCCCGGGGTAATCGCCAGCAGCTATGGCAGCGACAGCCGCGCCGACTGGATGAAGATCCGCGGCCTCGAGCCCATCCAGGTGCTCGATGGCCTGCCATTGCCCAAGGGCACCTACGTAATGCCGAAGCTGGAGACCTGGAACCTGGAGCGCATCGCCGTACTGCGCGGGCCGGCCTCTTCGCTCTATGGCCAGACCCCGCCAGGCGGTTTGGTCGACACCGTCAGTCGCCGGCCACAGGACCAGAGCAGCCACGAAGTGCAGCTGCAAATCGGCAACTACCAGCACAAGCAGATCAGCTTCGACAGCACCGGCCGCATCGACGACGAAGGCCGGCTCCTCTATCGCATCAGCGGTGTCGGCCGCGACAGTGGCACCTCGGTGGAACATATCGATGACCAGCGTTTCAACCTGGCGCCGAGCCTGACCTGGAACTTCGACGAAGACAGCAAGCTGACGTTTCTCAGCCAGTTCAACCGCGACGATACCGGTGCCACCAGTCAGTTCCTGCCTTTGCAGGGCGCCAAGCTGAGCACCCCGGCCGGCAAGGTGGACTACCACAAGAATCTCGGCGACCCGGGCTGGGAGTTCTATGACAAGAACTACTACGCCCTGGGTTATGCCTTCGAACATCGCCTGAACGATGTCTGGCAGTTCCGCCAGAACCTGCGCTACACCAAAAGCGACCTGGAATTCCAAACCATCACATCCGGTGGCTGGGCAACCGCGGTCGCCGACGACGGCACCGTTCAGCGCGGCGCCAACGTGGTGGACGAGGACATCAGCCAGTTCGCCCTGGACAACAACCTGCAGGCCGATTTCGATACCGGCGCATTGCGCCACACCCTGTTGCTGGGCCTCGATCACCAGCGGGTGAACACCAACTACCGTTGGCTGTATGGCTCTGCGCCGGTCAGCAATATCATCGAGCCGATCTACGACCAGGACTTCAGCGCCGTCAGCTACAGCGCATTCCAGGATTACAACCAGAAGCGCCGCAATACCGGTCTCTACCTGCAGGATCAAATCGCGCTGGACGCCTGGCGCCTGACCCTGGGCGGACGCTGGGACCGCCTGGACACCGACTCGGTGTTCCATAACGCCGGCAATACCCACGACAGCCGCCGCGACAGCGCCTTCAGCGGCAACGCGGCGCTCAGCTATGTGTTCGAGTCCGGGCTGGTGCCCTACCTGTCCTACGCCGAATCCTTCCAGGCCGAAGCGGGCGGCACCGGCGGGCGCACCTTCCGCCCGAGCACCGGCAAGCAGTACGAGGCCGGTATCAAGTTCCAGCCGGCGGGCAGCGATCTGTTGCTCAGCGCGGCGGTCTACGACCTGACCCGGCAGAACATCGTCAGCACCAGCACGCTCGGGGTGACCGCACCGGTCGGCGAAGTGCAGGTACGCGGCCTGGAGCTGGAGGCCGTCGGAAACCTCACGGACAACCTCAAACTGACCGCCTCCTACACCTACGCCAACAGCAAGATGACCAAGGTCGGCGATCCGCGGGATAAAAACCGTCCATTGCCGCTGACCCCGGAACACCAGGCCGCGTTATGGGCCGATTACGACTGGTCGGTGGGCCCGCTGGCCGGCTTCGGCATCGGCCTCGGTGCCCGCTATGTCGGTGCCACCGACAATATCGCCGTGGGCAGCCTGGGCTTCGTGCGTGACGTCGCCGACGGCCACACCAATGCCTATACCGTCTACGACGCCGCCGTGCGTTACGACCTCGGCCAACTCGATGCCAGCATGGCGGGTACCAGTCTGGCGCTGAACGCCACCAACCTGTTCGACAAGGAATACCTGGCTACCTGCGATGGCTTCTACTGCTATGCCGGCGACCCTCGCCGCCTGACCGCCAGCCTCAGCTACGCCTGGTAAGCCCTCAGGCCGCCTAGCGCGGCCTTTGGCATTCTGGAGCCGCGATGAAAGCCACCACCATCCGCCGCTGGTCCCAGGTGCACACCTGGACCAGCCTGATCTGCACCCTGTTTCTGCTGATGCTGGCGCTCACCGGGCTGCCGTTGATCTTCCACCACGAGCTGGAGCATCTGCTCGGCGAAGCCCCCGAGTTGCGCGAGCTGCCGGCCGACGCGCCGCATCTGACGCTGCAGCAGTTGGTCGAGGCCGCCGAGCGCCATCGCCCGGGCGAGGTGATCCAGTACCTGGGCTACGACGAGGACGAAGCCAACGGGGTGATCGCAATCACCGCGGCCACCGCTGGCACCGAGCCGAATTCCTCGCATACCTTTATGCTCGACGCGCGCAGCGGCGAGGCGGTGGAGATGCCGGCGGCCAATGGCGGCATCCTGATGGTGATCCTGCGCCTGCACGTGGATATGTTCGCCGGCCTGCCCGGCAAACTGCTGCTGGCGTTTATGGGGCTGCTGTTCGTGGTCGCGATTATCTCCGGCGTGGTGCTCTATGCGCCCTTTATGCGCCGCCTGAAGTTCGCCGAAGTGCGCCGGGAGAAATCGATGCGCACGCGCTGGCTCGATCTGCACAACCTGATCGGCGTGGTCACCCTGACCTGGGCCCTGGCGGTCGGCGTGACCGGGGTGATCAGCGCCTGCGCCGATTTGCTGATCGGCGCCTGGCGCAACCAAGCCCTGACGGCAATGATCGAACCCTACCGCGATGCCCCACCGCTGACCCAGCGGGCCTCGGCCGATGCGCTATTGCAGATCGCCAAGGCCGCCACACCGGACATGCAGGCGGACTTTATCGCCTTCCCCGGCACGCGCTTTTCCAGCGAGCACCATTACAGCGTGTTTATGAAGGGCAGCACGCACCTCACCGCGCACCTGTGGACGCCGGTACTGATCGACGCGCGTACTCTGGCGGTCACCGCGGTCGCCGAACGGCCTTGGTACATGGATGCCCTGGCGCTGTCGCAACCTTTGCATTTCGGCGACTACGGCGGCAGGCCGATGCAGATTCTCTGGGCGGTGCTGGACGTACTGACCATCATCGTGCTCGGCAGCGGCCTGTACCTTTGGTGGGTACGCCAGCGCGCCCCGGCCCCGCGACGCAAGCGCACGGAGGCGACGGCATGAACTGGCGGCAATCGACGTTCGCCCTGCCGCTACTGATCGGCCTGCTCACGGCGCTGGGCCTGTTCAGCGCCTTGCTCGGCGATGGCGCCTGGGATGCCGTCGCCTGGCTCGGCCTGGGCCTGCCGGCCGCGCTGGGTTGCTGGCCATTGCTAAAACGCCGCAAGGGCGACCGGAACGCCCGCGCCTAGTAGCCCGGATGCAATCCGGGGAACGGTCTTACGGCCACCATCGATTCCCCGGATTGCATCCGGGCTACAACATGGCGAGCGCCACGGAAAAACCTGCGCCCCATGCAACAGTTAACGGGTAGTTGCAAAAGCAAAACGCCCCGGCAAGCCGGGGCGTTTTTCTAGCGTTACTGCTTAGTGATCGATCGCAGCACCTGCGCCCCGTGGGATGCGGATGTCTTCGATGATGTGCTGGATGTGCTCCGGCGGCGCCGCGGTGACCTTGGCCACGACGATCGCAACCGCGAAGTTGAGCAGCATGCCCAGGGTACCGATGCCTTCAGCCGAGATACCGAACCACCAGCCGGCCGGGTTATCCACCGCCGGGTTGATGAACTTGTAGTAGACGATATAGCTGAAGGTGAAGGCCAGACCGACCACCATGCCGGCGATCGCACCTTCCTTGTTCATCTTCTTGGAGAAAATCCCCATGACGATGGCCGGGAAGAACGAGGCCGCCGCCAGACCGAAGGCGAACGCCACCACCTGCGCCACGAAGGCCGGCGGGTAGATCCCGAACAGACCGGCGACCACCACCGCCACACCGGCGGCGATACGTGCGGCGAGCAGCTCGCCCTTCTCGCTGATGTCCGGCTTGATGGCGCTCTTGAGCAGGTCGTGGGAGATCGAGGTCGAGATCACCAGCAGCAAGCCGGCAGCGGTCGACAGCGCCGCGGCCAGACCGCCGGCGGCGATCAGCGCGATTACCCAGCCTGGCAGACCGGCGATTTCCGGGTTGGCCAGAACCATGATGTCGCGGTCCACATACAGCTCGGTTGCAGCCGGGGTCGGTGCGTTGGTCACCACACGCTGACCATGCTCGCCAAGCTCGGCACCGAAGGTCGGCGCGCCGGCGAACGGAGCACCTGGGCCGTACTGGATCTTGCCGTCACCGTTTTTGTCCAGCCAAGCGATCAGGCCGGATTTTTCCCAGTTCTTCACCCACTGCGGGGCTTCGCTGTAGCTGGTGCCCGGGATGCTGGTCAGCAGGTTGGTGCGGGCAAAAGCGGCGATGGCCGGTGCGGTGGTGTAGAGGATGGCGATGAACAGCAGCGCATAACCGGCGGACAGACGAGCGGCACGCACAGTCGGGGTGGTGAAGAAGCGTACGATCACGTGCGGCAGACCGGCGGTACCGACCATCAACGCCATGGTGATGAAGAACACGTCGATGGTCGACTTGCTGCCATCGGTATAGGTGTTGAAGCCCAGTTCGGTGCTCAGACCGTTGAGGCGCTCGAGCACCGAGGTGTTGGTGCCGACCACATCGCTACCGAAGCCCAGCTGCGGGATCGGGTTGCCGGTGATCATCATCGAGATGTAAACCGCCGGCACCATGTAGGCGAAGATCATCACGCAGTACTGCGCCACCTGGGTGTAGGTGATGCCCTTCATACCGCCGAGTACGGAGTAGAAGAACACGATCGCCATACCGATCATCACGCCGGTGTTAATGTCCACTTCCAGGTAGCGGGAGAAGACGATACCGACGCCGCGCATCTGCCCGGCCACGTAGGTGAACGAGATGAAGATCACGCACACCACGGCAACCAGACGCGCGGTCTGCGAGTAGTAACGCTCGCCGATGAAATCCGGCACGGTGAACTTGCCGAACTTGCGCAGGTAGGGTGCCAGGCACATGGCCAGGAGTACGTAACCACCGGTCCAGCCCATCAGGTAGACGCTACCGTCGAGGCCGACGAAGGAGATGATCCCCGCCATGGAAATGAACGAGGCCGCGGACATCCAGTCGGCGCCGGTGGCCATGCCGTTGAGGATCGGGTGCACGCCCTTGCTGGCGACGTAGTACTCGCTGGTGGAGCCGGCTCGGGTGTACAACGCGATGCCGATGTAGAGCGCGAAAGTCGCGCCGACGATCAGGTAGATCAGAGTCTGGGTATCCATGCTCGGCGCCTTATTCTTCGTGGACGTCGTGCTTGCGGTCGTACTGATTCATCTTCCACACGTAGAAGAAAATCATCGCCACGAACACATAGATCGACCCCTGCTGAGCGAACCAGAAGCCCAGTGGGAAGCCGAAGAACTGAATGTTATTGAGCTGATCGACGAACAGGATTCCTGCGCCGAATGACACTGCGAACCAGATGGCCAGCAGGATCAACATCAGCCGCAGGTTGTCTTTCCAGTAGGCCTTGGCGGCCTCTTGCTTAGACGCGGACATGTGAGGGACTCCTCAATATTGTTGTTGTTTTGGCACTTTCACGTTAGCAGTAACACTGCCAACCGCCAGGCGACTTTAGTCGTGCAGCCCAACCATGCCGATACGGGCGTGACAGGAGCTTGCCCACAGTCTGGTGCTAAATGCGCGATTGCGCCTCACGACCATGGTCGAATATGGCCAAAGGTCTGGAGCTGGAACCGTTTCACGCCCAAAACCACAGATAACGGAATTATCGACAATGAATTTCAGGGAGGGCCAATGCGGCCGGTCGAGGCGAAAGAGCAGTTGTGTCAGTGGCTGCGTAAGCGGGGCATCGCAGCTATTCAGAATGATCTGGGCGAGCGTCATGCCGTGCGCAGCGCCGACGGAGAGGAATGCCTGCTCTGGCTACCCGAACAGGACACGACACTGTTCGTCTTCGTCCTGGTCGCCGAACTGACGATGCCGCGGGACAACGGAATCCTGACCCTGGCCATGGCGTTGAACCTCGAACCGAGCCGGACCCAGGGCGCATCCCTCGGCTATAACCCTGGTTCGAATCAGCTCATGCTGCGTAGCGTGCACCCCATGGGCGATCTGGACGAACCAGCCCTCGACCGCATCATGACCCAGATGAGCGCGCTGGCCGGAGGGCTGAGGCTTTACATCGACGCGTATCGACACAAGGAAACCGCCAACCGGAAAGAACAGCAAGGACCGCTGCTTTCATCGGCGCTTCATCCAAGCGCCCGGCTATTCAGAGCGGGATGAGAGGCCACAGCATGCAGACACACAACTTGGCGGCCTCAACAGGCGTCACCGCCCCTGTGGAACAGGGCGAAGCTTCTTCCTCAGCCGGGCTCCGGCCAGGCTCTCCCGGCGCATTCGCCCATTTCCAACCCCAGGCGACGGGTGCCCTGGTTCCATTGGGGAGCGGCGAGGAGGTCTTTTTCGACGCCCGATCCTCGTTCTCGTCGGTCGATGCGGCGGACCTGCCCAGCCATGAGGAAGTGCAAGCGCAGCATCGCTCGCTGCGCACGCTGCTACCGGACCTGATGGAGTCGCTCGCCTCGCTGCGTGACAGCGCCTCGCAGTACATCAAGACCAAGGTCAAGGAAATGGCGGACAACAGCGTCGGCGCCACCGCGAATATCGAGGCAAAGCGGCAGATCGCCGAGGAGCATGGCTGCCACCTCGCCCACCCGTTCAACCAGAACAAATTCATCTTCGAAAAGACCATCGATGATTTGGAGTTTTGGGCGGACTATGGCCGCTTAGGAGGCGACGGTCACGGCTGTTTCGGCCTGTCCGCCAACTGGTGCCAGAGCCGCGCCAAGGGTCAATCGGATGAGGTCTTCTTCGGCAAGCTGGCGAACCATCACGAAGACGCGCTGCTTGCCAGGGTGCTTGGCTTCCAACAGATCGAGCAACAACCCTACAGAGACAAGATCCTAAACGCCGGCCCCATGCTCCGGGACACGCTGCCCAAGCTGGGCATGACACTGGGCAAGGCCCCAGATGGCGTACGGGATGCCCACTATCATGGCGTGCAGCTGGAGAACCTCGATCGCGACCTGAAACTAATGCTCAAACCCGGCCAGAACCAGACCTTCCTGCTATTCAGCGAATGCCACGCCATGGCCCTGCACCAGGACAGCCAGAACCGCCTGCATTTCTTCGACCCGCTGTTCGGCGTGGTTCAGGCGGACAGTCGAGAACATATGACCAATTTCCTCTCCGACATTTTCGAGCGAGATGCCCGCGCTCATTGGTCAGGCGATGGGCGCCGACTGCAGATCAGCGACGTAGTGCCGGGACCGACGCTGCATTTCCGTTGATCGAGATCGCTGCTACTCCAGTGGGATAGCCGAATAACTCGCGCTGTTGAGGTCGAATCCACGCATCGGCTTAGGCGGGTGCCGGCAGAGGAACATAGCAATATTTAGTCCTTAGCCACTGACTGTGCTTCAGGCTACAGTTCCAGCTCCCACATAGCGCAACCAGGAGATTGCATGTCCAGCCCGAGCATGAGCCTGTTCTATTCCGCCTCGTCACCCTTCGTGCGCAAGGTCATGGTGCTGCTGCACGAGACCGGCCAACTCGACCGGGTCGCACTCGAAAGCGTGCAGCTCAGCCCTATCGCGCCCAGCGCCGAGGTCAACGCCGGCAACCCGGCCGGTAAACTCCCGGCACTGCGCCTGGCCGACGGCAGCGTGCTGCACGACAGCCGGGTAATCCTCGATTACCTCGACCGCCAGCACGTCGGCGAGCCGTTGATTCCGCTCGACGGCCCGGCGCGCTGGCGCCGCCTGACCCTGGCCTCGCTGGCCGATGCCATGCTCGATGCGGCGGTGCTGATCCGCTACGAGACTTTTCTGCGACCGGAAGATAAGCGCTGGGACGACTGGCAAGCCGCGCAGCAGGACAAGATCGAGCGCGCCCTGGCGCAGCTGGAAGCCGAAGCCATCGCCGAACTGACCTGCCATTTCGATATCGCCGCCATCGGCGTGGCCTGCGCACTCGGTTATCTGGATTTTCGTCAGTCCGAGTTGGGCTGGCGCCAGCGCTACCCGAAATTGGCCGACTGGTATGCCGACGTCAGTCAGCGACCGTCGATGCTGGCGACTCAGCCGCCGGAGTGAGGCACGGGCAAAAGCTCCGGCAAAAAGCCATTACGCCCTAGCCTCCTTCCCTCCGCTACGCCCCGAGAAAAGCGCCCGGCAGAGGATGTGCCGCGGCGCCGGCTGCGCGCAGCATCGCCCGACAACAAAAAACGACTCGGGACGAAGCCATGCACAGAATCGGATTGCCGCGCTATCTCTCCACCCTGCTACTCGCAGGCCTGGCCGTCACGGCCAACGCCGCCCCCCTCGACCCCGGCCCCGATGAGGCCTTGCTGTATTACCAACGTGGCGACGGCACCTATGACGGCTGGGGTTTACACCTGTGGAATACCCCGCAATGCAGCGGTGTGCGCGACGGCACCAGCTGGCACCAGCCGCTGACCGAGGCCGGTATCGATAGCGAATTCGGCGCCTGGTATCGCATTCCGCTGAGCGCCGATGCCAGCTGCCTGAATCTGATCATGCATAAGGGCGACGACAAGGATCTCGGCGGCAGCGACCTTACCTGGCGTTTCGACGAGCTGGGTCGGCGGGTGTTCAGCCTGAGCGGCAGCGGTCAGCTATCCGCCACGCCCATAGGCGCAACGCCGTTGGTCGTCGACGGCGCCCGCGCCCATTGGCTCGACCCGCAGACCCTGGTGCTGCACGGCGGCAGCGACGCGGCGCGGTTGGAGCTGCGTTACTCGGCCCAGGCGGACATCGTTATCGACGGCGAAAACCGCAGCGTCAGCGGCGGCCAGGCCATCGCCCTGCAACCGGGCAGCCTCAGCGATGCGCTGAAAGCCCGCTTTCCCCATCTCGCCGAGCAGCCGGCCTATCACCTGGAGCCGAGCGCCGAAACCCTGCGCGCCGCGCTGAAGAGCCAGCTCTTGCTGCTCGCTTACGACGCCGAGGGCAAGCTCAGCGCCGCCACCCAGGTGCAGACGCCCGGCGTGCTCGACGCGCTCTATGCCTATCGCGGCAAGCTCGGTGCCCTGGTCGATGATCGGCGCGTGCGTTTTCGCCTGTGGGCGCCCAGCGCTCAGCAGGTGCGTTTGCACGCGTTCGACCGAAACAAGCGCCTGCTGCCCGGCTTTCCGGCGCCGATGCGCGAGCGCCATGGGGTCTGGACCTACGACGGCTCCAAGCAACTGGATCGTCAGTACTACCAGTACGAAGTGACCGTTTACCACCCCGTCAGCGGCCGTATCGAGACAACCCTGACCAGCGACCCTTATGCCCTCAGCCTGTCGCGCAACAGCCAGTACGCCCAGGTGGTGGATCTGGATGCCGCCGATCTCAAGCCAGCCGGCTGGGACGATATGCAGCCGCCGCGCGCGGCCAAACCGGAAGCACGGGTGATCTATGAAACCCAGGTACGCGACTTCAGCGCCAGCGACAGCCTGCTACCCCATAAGCTACGCGGCAAGTACCTGGCCTTCGCCAACCCCCATGGCCAGGGCGTGCAGCACCTGCGCGATCTGCGCCGCGCCGGGCTGACCGATGTGCAACTGCTGCCGGTATTCGATATCGCCACTGTGAATGAAGACCCGCAGCAACGGGTCGAACTGGACGATTCCTTCGCCAAGCTCTGCGCGCTGTCGGCCAGCGCCCGCGACAACTGGGCCGGCTATTGCAACGCCGGCAGCATCCGCGACGTGCTGCAAGGCTTCGACCCGGCCGGCCGCGAGGCTCAGGCGCTGCATAACGAACTGCGCGCGCTGGACGCCTTCAACTGGGGCTACGACCCCTTCCACTACACGGTGCCGGAAGGCAGCTACGCCAGCGAAGCCGAAGGCGTGCAGCGCATCCGCGAGTTCCGCCGCATGGTTCAGGGGTTGGCCAAGCTGGGGCTGAACACGGTGATGGACGTGGTCTACAACCACACCCACGCCTCGGGTCTCGGCGAGCAATCGGTGCTCGACAAGCTGGTGCCCGGCTATTACCACAGGCGCGACCCGGTCAGCGGCGCGGTGGAGCGCTCGACCTGCTGCGACAACACCGCCTCCGAACACGCCATGATGGAAAAGCTGATGATCGACTCGCTGCGGGTCTGGGCGCGCGACTACAAGATCGGCGGTTTCCGTTTCGACCTGATGGGCCACCATATGCGCGCCAATCTGGCCAAGGCCTATAAGGCAGTACGCAAGCTCGACCGCGACACCTATTTCTACGGCGAGGGCTGGAATTTCGGCGAAGTGGCGAACAACGCCCGTGGCCTCAACGCCACCCAACTGAACATGGCCGGCAGCGGTATCGGCACCTTCAACGACCGCCAGCGCGATGCCGTGCGCGGTGGCGGCCCCTTCGACGGCGGCGACAGCCTGCGCCGCAACCAGGGTTTCGCCAACGGCCTCTACGTGCTGCCCAACGAGCTGAACAGCGGCAGCGCCGAAGAACGGGAAAAGGCGCTGAAAGCAGCCGATCTGATCCGCGTCGGCATCGCCGGCGGCCTGCGCGACTACGCCTTCGAAAGCGCCGACGGCAGCGTCAAGCGCGGCGCCGAGATCGACTACAACGGCCAGCCGGCCGGCTATACCCTCGACCCGCAGGAGACCGTCAACTACGTCTCCAAGCACGACAACCAGACGCTCTGGGATATCAACCAGTACAAGCTGGCCGGCTCCCTGAGCAGCGCCGAACGGGTGCGCCTGCAACTGCTCGGCCTGGCCGTGCCCTTGTTCAGCCAGGGCGTGCCCTTTATCCATATGGGCTCGGATATCCTCCGTTCCAAATCCATGGAGCGCGACAGCTACGACTCCGGCGACTGGTTCAACGCAGTGGACTTCGGCTACCAGGACAACAACTGGAACAGAGGCTTGCCGCGCGAGGACAAGGACGGCGCCAACTGGCCGCTGATCCGCCAGGTCATCGCCGACCCCAACGCCAAACCGGGTAGCGCCGACATACTCGCGGCCAAGCGCCAGTTCCTCGAACTCTTGCGTATCCGCTCCAGCAGCCCGCTGTTCCAATTGGCCAGCGCCAAGGAAATCGGCAAACGCCTGCGCTTTCACAATACCGGTCCCGAGCAGCAAGCCGGGGTGATCGCCTTCAGCCTTGACGACAACCGCCAGGCCGGCCGCGATCTCGACCCCAGGTTGGCTACCTTGATGGTGATTCTCAACGCTTCGCCCGAGACCATCACGCTGCCCGGCGCCCTGCCCGGTTACCGCTTGCACCCGCTGCTGGCGAACTCGACCGATGCGCGCACCCGCGAGTCGAAGGTGAACGCCGGACAATTCCAAGTACCAGGGCTGACGGTGGCGGTGTTCGTGCAAGCGCAACCCGGCGGACGACGCTGAATAACCAGGCTACCAACTCACGGGAACCGTTATGCAGAAGGCTTCGCGCTGTCCACCCTGACAGCGCGCGCCTGGTGGCCCGGATGTAATCCGGGGGCGGTATCACACGCAAAACCGCTCCCCGGATTACATCCGGGCTACCAGAGCGTCGTAGGATGGCGTTGAGCGCAGCGATACCCATCATGCCGGCCCCTGTCATGCCGAACCCTGGGTTCGGCGCTCGCCTCCCGCCGCTGGCGAGCCACGGGTTTTACCCGCGCGCCACACACTGCGGCAACGCAACGGGAACAGAGCCGCGATCCTCAGCGCCAGGCTGTGCCCCAGCTGCGCATCCTCGCGCAAACCGACATGCCCGCTCATGACCTGTACCACAGGCGGAAGAAACCCAGCGCCAGCAGCAGGGCGCACTGGCCCAGAGCCGCGCACATTTGCAGGAAGGACTGCACCGAGCGGTTCTGCGCGGCGTCGGCGATGCCGGTCAGGTCGCTCCAGAAAGCATCCGGCAATAGCGTCAGGCTGAGGTGCGCCAGCGGTTTGCCGGTGATTATCAAGCCGTCGATCCAATCGAACTGGCCGAAGAACATCAGGCAGATCAGCAGCATCGCCGCGACCACCAGGCCCAGCGCGAAACAGGCGGAAAATTGCAGTAGTGAACGCATGGTCATTTCTCCGGTAAGAAAGGGCGCGACCCTGGCCGCGCCCGGCTCGATCACAGGGTGGCGGGGCTGGTCGGCGCGCTGCGGCCGACGCTGTACCAGTCGAGTTTGCGGGTCAGCACCATCACGCAGCCGAGCACCGCGAAGACCAGGATCGAGCCCATCAGCAAGGCGTAATCCTCGGCGCTGAGCAGGCTGAACAGCAGGCCGTAGAGCGCGCCGAGTAAGGCACCGAAGGCCGCGCCGCGGCGCCAGCTGTGCAATACGTGGCTGACGTAGAAGCCGATCAGCGAGACGCAGGCCAGCGCCGACAGTGCGTAAGCCATGGCGAAGCCCATGTGCTCGGACAACGACAGCAACAGCAGGTAGAACAGCGCCAGCGACATCCCCACCAGGGCGTATTGCACCGGGTGCACGGCCATGCGCTTGAGCACTTCGAAGAGGAAGAACACGGCGAAGGTCAGGCCGATAAACAGCAACGCGTATTTGATCGCCCGTTCGGTCTTCAGGTACTGGTCCACCGGGTCGACGAAGCTGACGCCAAAGGTGCGCGCCGAGAAGCCGTTGCACTCGCTCTTGCTCACGCATTCGTGCAGCACCTGCTCCAGGTTGGTGGCGAAGAAGCTGGTCTGCCACTGCGCCTTGAAGCCTTCGGCGCTAACTTCACGGCTGCTCGGCAGGTATTCGCCGACGAAACTCGGGTGCGGCCAATCGGACGTCAACTCGACACGGCTGTCGCGGCCCACCGGGATGATGCTCAGTTGCTCGGTGCCTTGCAGTTTGAGGTCGAAGGCGAATTCGAGGGTCTTGCCGCCCTGAGTATCCAGCGCCGGCAGCGGCGCATGCACGCCCTCACCGAAAAGCTCCTCGCCAGAGCCCGGCTCGAAGCCCAGCTGCGTACCGTTGAAGGTCAGTTGCAGGTCGTTGCTGATGCCGCGGATATCGCTGATGCCCACCGAGAGGAACGGCTTGTCGAATCGGTACAGCCCCAGGTCGTCGCCCAGGCCCAGACGCGCCGGCAACTTGAAGGCGCCGCTCAGCCGGTTGTCGCTGCGATAGAGCAGGGCCTCGTAGATACCGCGGGCGCGCAGTTCGGTGCCGACCTTGCCGTTGAGCACGAAACGCTCCGGCAGAAAGTACAGACGCCCGCTCGACTGGCGCTCGTGCATATAGCGCTCGCCGGTCTTGCTGTGGGTTTTCCACTCGTGCCAGACCTTGGTGTAGGGCATCACCAGAATCGGCCCGGTGATCTGCTGGCGATAGCTGGAACTGCGCGCGATGTCCTGCAGCACGCCTTGGCGCAGGTACTGCCGCTCGTTGACCAGGCCATCGATCATCGTCAGGGGGATCATCAGTAACAGGATCAACAGGGCGATGGCGCCCAGCTTGAACGCCAGGATACGGCTCATGGTGCGACTCTCCGGTGCAATTAAGGTAGCCAGAGTGTGCTCAGCCATTGAGGAGGCCATGTGGAGCGAGGATGGCGATTCTGTGGAAACTGTATGGCGGTTCGCCCCAGAACCCGCCAACGAATTGGTCCCGGCCCACGCTTGAGCGCGGAGATGTGAGCGAGCGCTCAGAACCGTTGATCGGCTGATATCGAACTCGATTTTTTCTGCACTAAAGTACTAACTCGTCTGTCACTCACAAGGAGACAGGCGCTCTGCCACTGAAGATTTATCCAATCCGAGAGGGAACGGCAATGAACAAGCGTAGATGGATCAGCGTAACGCCTGGCGCGAGCCGCCACAGCCACCTTATCGACAGCGCCGCCGGCGTTGTCCCAGCCAATAGCGACCGCTTGCGTCGCCCTTCACCCACGATCGGCCATTGCCCTCCAGAGGCGCCGGACTCGTGACAATGCGAACCCGCTAGCGCCTGCCCGACTAGCTGACTGGATCCGCTCACGCGGTCACCTGCATTTCCATTGCCCTTATCGCTTGTATTGGCGCCGTCGTAGCGTCATGGCCAAGGCATATCCGGAGCACCGCATGCCCCAGTAACAGCATGGACCGCACAGGCGCAAATCCCTCGACGACGGCTCTATCGTTCGGCGCGCAACAGCGCTGAAGGTCGACCGTGGAGCGAGGCTCCCAGGCATTGCAGCGGCATCCCTCCCGACCGTGGAAGGGCCGCCAAACATCGCCATAAATTATTGATTTTATTGAATATTTTTTAAATAAAAACGACAAACGGGCTTGGATTTTTCGCCCAATACCCTAGGGTTTGCACAGCCGCATCCGGCGGCAAATAACAATCAAGGAGATAGGACATGCAACGAATTCAACGGACGACCTTGGCACTGCTGGTGATGACAGCAGGCCTGGCCCAGGCTCAAGCCGCGGAGCAACCCAGCTTCTCCGCACAGGCGCTGGCGGCCACCCAGGAACAGGAACCTCTGCGTTACATCATCAAATACAAGGAACTGTCGCCGTCCCTGATGAGCAAGGCCGATCAGCCGGCACCGCTCAGCGCCGGCAAGTTCGAGCACAGAGCAGCGCAACGGCTGCTCAACCAAGCCAATGCCAAAGCGCTGATGCACCTGGAAAAACAATCGGCCAGTGTCGCGCGCCTGACCCCCGGCCAGCTGAAGCAACTCAAGGCCAACCCCGCCGTGGCCTATATCGAACTCGATCCACGTCGTTACCTGATGGCCGAGCAAGTGACCTACGGCATCCCGATGGTGCAGGCCGATCAGCTTCCCGACAGCAATATTTCCAATATGAAGGTGTGCATCGTCGACAGCGGCTACGACCTCGGCCACCAGGATCTGCCCTCAGCCGGGATTACCGGCAACGATGGCTACGGCAGCGTCGACAGCGGGAACTGGTACACCGATGGCGACGGCCACGGCACCCATGTCGCCGGCACCATCGCCGCCTTGGGCGGCAACGATCTCGGCGTGGTCGGGGTGAGCCCGTCGGGCAATCTCGGGCTGCATATCGTCAAGGTATTCAACGACAGTGGTAATTGGGCCTATGGCTCCGACCTGGTGATGGCCATCCAGCAGTGCCGCGACGCGGGCTCCACGGTGATCAGCATGAGCCTGGGCGGTGGCGCTTCGTCGACCACCGAACGCAACGCCATGGATGCGGCCTACCAGAACGGCGTGCTGGTGGTCGCCGCCGCCGGTAACAGCGGCACTAGCAGCCTGTCCTACCCGGCGTCCTACGATTCGGTGGTGTCGGTGGCGGCGGTCGACAGCAGCGGCAATCGCGCCTCGTTCTCCCAGTACAACAACCAGGTCGAAGTCTCCGCGCCGGGCGTGGCCGTGCGCTCGACCACACCCGGCAACACCTACGCGAGCTATAACGGTACATCCATGGCCACCCCGCATGTCTCGGCGGTCTATGCCCTGGTATGGAGTCGGCACCGTCAATGCACCGCGCAGCAGATCCGCAACGTGGTCAACCTGACCGCTCAGGACCGCGGCACCGGCGGGCGCGATGTCTACTACGGCTACGGCATCGTCAAAGCCAAGCTGGCCAGCGACCTGATCGCCGAGCAGGGTTGCGACGCCACCGGCGGTGGCGGCGGCAATGCCCAGGAGAAGACCTATAGCAACCTCGCCGCCGCGCGCGGTGCCTGGGTCCATCACAGCGTCGACGTACCGAGCGGCACCCAGCGTCTGGTGGTCAACATCAGCGGCGGCAGCGGCGATGCCGATCTCTACACTCGCTTCGGCAGCCAACCGACCACCAGCCAATGGACGTGCCGGCCGTACAGAAACGGCAACCAGGAAACCTGCACCCATGAAAATCCGGCAGCAGGCACCTGGCATATCGGCCTGCGCGCCTACTCGGCGTTCTCCGGGGTCACCATGAACTGGCGTTACGAATAGCCAAGCCGGCCCCGGGGCGGGCAAACTGCCCCGGGGCCTGATAGCTACCGCTCAACGCCGAAGCCGGCCCCGCCCACTTCTCGCCAGAGGCCCGCCATGCGTATCGCCGCCGCCCAATCCCTATCGGTTGCCACCGACCTCGCCGCCAACATCGACATCCATTGCCGCTTTATCGCCGCGGCCCAGGCGGCCGAAGTCGATATCCTGGTGTTTCCCGAACTGTCGCTGAGCGGTTACGAACTGCCGGCGCTGGGCAACTGCATCGTGCATCCGCAGGACGCCCTGCTCGCACCCATTCGCCAATTGCTCGAAGGGAGCAGCATGACCGTGGTGCTCGGCGCACCGCTGCCGAGCGGCTCGCCACTGCCTTATATCGGCGCCATCAGCTTATTTCCCGATGGCCGCAGCAACCTCTATTACAAACAGCACCTGGACCCCAGCGAAATGGCTTTTGCCAGCGAGGGCGCACGCGCTGCCGAGCGCCACGAGCTGGCCGGCGAATCCTTCGTGCTGGCGGTCTGCGCCGATACCAATCACCCACAACACGCGCAACGCGCCGCCGCCACTGGCGCCTCGCTGTACCTGGCCGGGGTGCTGGTATCGCAGAAGGGTTACCCCCAGGATGCCGCCAACCTGCGCCGTTACGCCGCCGACTACGGCATGACCACCCTGTTGGCCAACCACGCCGGCCCGACCGGACCCTATATCTCGGCCGGCAGAAGCGCCATCTGGGGGCCGGATGGCCAACTGGTGGTGGAAGCCCCCGGCCTCGGCAGCTACCTGGTGATCGGGCAAAAGGATGCGCGCGGCTGGCAGGGCGAGCTGGTTTCGATCGAGGGTTGAAGCGGTCGCGCAAACCGGGATATTTCCGTTAGCCGCGATATCCAAACTATCGGCATGCGGGTGGAGCGCCGGCTCGAATGCCGCTAGCAGGCCGTTGAAAAACGTAGGCGAGGCAGGCAAGACAAGGCAAAAACAGGCGAGGAACGGTCGGAGTCGCGGGCGACTTTACTGCTGTAAATGAGCATTCCGACTGGGCTCGCATCCGAGCCTGTTTTTAACGCAGTATTGCCAACGCAGGTAGTTTTTCAACGGCCTGATACGCTCAAGCGCAAATCGACGGTGCCCAAGCACAAGGAGAGCAACCCCATGTCCCATCCGATAAGTTGTAGTTGCGGCAAGCTAAAAGGCACGCTGGAACTGAACAACGGCCTCAACCGCGCCATCTGCTATTGCCGCGATTGTCAGGCCTTCGCCCGCTTCCTCGGCCGCGAGGCGCAGGTGCTGGATAGCCAGGGCGGTACCGATATCGTGCAAACCATCCCGAAGAACGTGCGGTTCACCGACGGCATCGAGCAACTGGCCTGCATGCGTCTCAGCGACAAGGGCCTGCTGCGCTGGTATGCGCGCTGCTGCAATACGCCGATCGGCAATACCGCGCCCAATTACCAGTTGTCCTTCGTCGGTTTAGTGCATAACTGCCTGGGCTCGGCGCAGACGCCTCTCGATAACACCTTCGGCCCGGTACTTACGCGGGTCTACACCGAGTACGCCAGCGGCGAGCCCAAGCCCAAGGCGTTCGGCCTGCCGTCGGCCATGCTGCGCATCATTGCCCGGCTGATCAAAGCCCGCCTGGACGGCAGCTACAAGCACACGCCGTTCTTTATCCCCGGCAGCAACACGCCGATTGTCGAACCCAGGGTGCTCAGCGCGGAAGAACGAGCGGGTGTGACAGGGACGGCGTAAAGGACGAATCGAAGGAGTAATGGAGGATGCCATGACACAGGTCGTTATCGAGGCGGTTGAGGTCGACCAGCAAGCGCAGCAATTGCTGGTCGCCTGCGCCTTGCCCATCGACGACCTACAGGACCCGGCGAACCGGCTGCGGCTGCGGCTGTTCGGCTATAGACACGACGGCCATCTGTTAGGCCTGGTGGGCCTGGAAATGCATGGCCGCGATGTACTGCTGCGCTCCCTTGCCGTGGCTGACGCGGCCCGCGACCGTGGCCTCGGAGCTATGTTGGTGGCGCATGCCGAACAATATGCCGCCGCCCAAGGCGCGCAAACCCTCTACCTGCTCACCACCACGGCCGAGGCCTTCTTCAGCCAGCGCGGCTACTGTCTGGCCGAACGAACCACTGCGCCTCGGGAGATCGCCGCCACCCGTCAGTTCGCCGGCCTGTGTCCGGCGGCTGCGGCCTTCATGTGCAAGCGTCTGCTGCGCTAAGCGCTACTCGCCACGGATGTACTGTTCGAGCTGCTGAATCAGGCTGGCTTGCTCGGCGATGGTTTCCTTGACCAGATCGCCGATCGACAGCAAGCCGATCAATTCGCCTTCGGCCAACACCGGCAGGTGGCGCAAATGCCGGTCGGTCATCAACTGCATGCAATATTGCAAGGTGTCGCGCAGGCCGATGGTGATCACGTCGGCGGTCATGATCTCGCTGATCTGCGCGCCGAACGCCGAGCGCTCCAGCAGCGCCACCTTGCGCGCGTAGTCACGCTCGCTGACGATCCCGGCGAGGCGTCCGTTATCCAGCACCACTAACGCACCAATGCCTTTTTCGGCCATCAGCTTGATCGCATCGAGCACCGTGGTGGTCGGGCTGACGCTGTACACCGCAGCATGGGGCTTGGATCTGAGAATCTCGGCGACTGTTTTCATGCAGTGGCTCCCTGTCTGGTTGTTTTCGCTGTAGAGGTCGGCAGCGCAAAAGCGCGGCGTAAGGATAGTAACCAACCCGGCATGGGAATCAGAGCATCTGCGCGGCGATGACGCAAGAACCGCGCCGAACGAGGGACGTCATGCGCCACCGCGCACTAGGCTCAGGCGCGCCTCGACGCCGCCGTCGACGTTAGCGACGTACAGTTCGCCGCCGTGTAGTTGCATCACTTCCTCGACGAAGTTCAGGCCCAGGCCGGTGCTTTTGCGGCCGCTGCCGGGGCGCGGCAGCGAGTAGAAGCGTTCGCTCAGGCGCGCCAGGGCGTAGTCGGGAATGGCGTCGCCCTGGTTGAACAGGCGCAGTTCGATGTGCCCGTCGTGCAGCACGGCGTCGAAGCGGATCGATCCGCCCGGCGGGGTGAAGTCCAGGGCGTTATCCAGCAGATTGGCCAAGGCCTGGCGCAGCAGGAAACGTTCGCCGCGCACCTTCAAATCCGCCGCCAGGCGATTCTCCACCTGCAAGCCCGCGCCTTCGATACGCGCCATCTGCGCCTGCAGCAGGCTCTCCACCAGCTCA
Organism: uncultured Pseudomonas sp.; assembly: GCF_946886105.1. Next base: position 88,284 of record NZ_CAMPHV010000019.1, read on the forward strand.
TGCAGCGGCACCGCCACCTGCTCTTCCAGCCCTTGGCGTTGCTCGACCAAAGCCAGGTGCAGCAGGCGTTCGATCAGTTGCTGCATACGCGCGCTTTCTTGGTCGATATTGGCGACGAAGCGCTGGCGCTGTTCGCTCGGCATTTCGCCCTGGAGCAATTCGGCGGCGCCGCGAATCGCCGCCAGCGGGCTTTTCAGTTCGTGGGTCAGGGTATGCACGTAGCGCTCGACGTAGGCTTTGCCTTCCAGCTCGGTGCGCATGCGTTCGACCGCTTCGGCCAGTTGCGCCAGCTCGCCGCCGCGCAGGGCCGGCAGCTCGGCGCGGCGGCCTTCGCTGACCGCCTGGGCGTAGCGGGTCAAACGCCGTAGCGAGCCGCTCAGCCACCAGGACAGCAACCCGCCGACCAACAGGCCGAGGCCGATCAGCCCGGCGCCGAGCCAGCTCAGGCGACGCTGCGAACGCTCGATATAGGGCTGCAAAGCGCGGTTCGGTTTGGCCACCGAGACCACGCCGATAATTTGCTCGCCATCTTTGATCGGTGCCGCCACATACATCACCGAAGAGTCCGGGTCCTCGCCATCCTGCGGGGTGGAACGGGCGCCGTATTTACCGCGCAGGGTCAGGTAGACATCGTTCCAGCGCGAATAATCCTGGCCGACCGCATCGCCCGCGGAGTCGAGCAGGACAATGCCCTGTGCATCGGTGACATAGATGCGGTGATTGATCTGGTTTTTTTCCAGGCCCCAGATGTTCGCCTGCGGCTGACGCTTGCCGTAGGCACGCAGCACTTCATGCAGACGGCTCTCGGACAGGTCGCCGGCCTTGAGGTCGTCACGCAGGAACTCGGCGAGCAGGTTGGCGGTGTCGACCAGGGTTTCCTCGGTGGACTGACGCACGCCGGGGCGGATTTCGTCCATCACCGTGCTCAGCACGAAGTAGCCGGCCAGGCCGACGAAGAGGAAATACACCAGGAAGATGCGAATGCCCAATGGCATCAGCTGTGGCTCGGCGAGTAGCTGTAACCCAGGCCGCGATGGGTCTGGATCGGCTCGGCGTCGGCGGCCACGGCACGCAGCTTGGCGCGCAGGCTTTTGATATGGCTGTCGATGCTGCGCTCGTAACCGACGTCGACGGCGACGCCCAGATGGTCGAGCAACTGCTCGCGGCTGAACACCCGCTCGGGTTGGCCGAGCAGGGTCTGCAACAGGCGGAATTCGTGGCGGGTCAGGCTCAGCAGCTGGCCGCGGTAGTGGATCTGCACCCGTTCGAGGTCCAACTGAAAGGGGCCATTGACCGCCGGCGCGACTGCCTCGCGCGGGCCGACGCGTTTAAGGATGGCCTTGACCCGCGCCGTCACTTCGCGCGGGCTGAAGGGTTTGACCACATAATCGTCGGCGCCGATTTCCAGGCCTACGACCCGGTCGATTTCCTCGTTGCGCGCGGTGAGGAAGATCACCGGCACCTCGGAAAAGCGGCGCAAACGCTTGCACGCCTCGAAGCCGCTGATATCCGGCAGACCGATATCGAGAATCAGCAGATCCGCCGGGCTGCGCTCCTGCAGAGCCAGCGCCTCCTGCGCCAGCGACAGCCAGGTGGTGCTGAAGCCTTCGGCTTGCAGGGCGTAGATCAGGGTATCGGCGATTGCGGCTTCGTCTTCGACAATCAAAATATGCGGCATGGGCGTCCTGCTCGTGGGCAACTCGGCGAGGAGCCTGCGACAGCTGACAGCGAGCGTCAAGCGGGGGGCATGGTTGTGGTGATCCGGAGGCAATCCGGGAACGGCTTTCCAGGCGCAGATTTTTCCCGGGTTGCATCCGGGCTACACATGCAGCTTGTAGCCTGGCTTGAGCACAGCGAGATACC
>NZ_CAMPHV010000020.1 GCF_946886105.1 uncultured Pseudomonas sp.
AACGCATGGCAGGATCAAAACCTGCTGCCTTACCGCTTGGCGACGCCCCTGTATCGTACTAACCGATGCTATGCATTCACTTCTTCGCCAGTACTGCTAGCTTACGGTGCAACATCGAAACGTTACGACCTTGGGCAACAAAACTCGGCAGAGTGGCTGGAAGTTGGCGGGCGACTTTATCAGCATCGTCCCGATTTGGGAAGCTCCCAAATACGCAAGCTCCAGTGCCAGTTAATCTTGCCGATACATATTTATTCAATAAGATCAGCGCGTTACGAACTTCTGGGTAACGCTTTTCGACAACCGGCTGGCAGTCGTTACGACCACCCCCCTCAAGAAGGCTGCGAACTTTAATGGGCGGCGTATCCCGTGTCAACTCGGGGTCGGCGAAAACTTCCGCTGTGCTGACAAGTACTTGCGGCACAGCCACGAGAAACCAGGGCTCCGGCAACTGCAGCGGGGTGAGCTGCTCGCCCACGCCTTCGGCGAAGGCCGCGCGGCCGCGCACGAACACCGGCACGTCGGCGCCCAGGCTCAGTCCCAGGGCGGCGAGGCGGTCTTCGTCCCAGTTCAGCTGCCACAGCCGGTCGAGGCCGAGCAGGGTGGTGGCCGCGTCCGAACTGCCGCCGCCGATGCCGCCGCCCATGGGCAGGCGTTTATCCAGCCAGATATCGGCGCCCAGGAGGCAGCCGGCCTGCTGTTGCAGTTGGCGCGCGGCGCGCACGATCAGGTTGTTGTCGTGGGGCACGCCGTCGATGGCGGTGTGCAGGCGGATTTCGCCGTCGTCGCGCAGGGCGAAGCCGAGTTCGTCGCCGAAATCGAGGAACTGAAACAACGTCTGCAATTGGTGATAGCCATCGGCGCGGCGGCCAAGGATATGCAGCATCAGGTTGAGCTTGGCCGGCGCCGGCAGCACCAATTCGGCGGCGGCGGGAATTGCCGGCGGGGTCATTGGCCGAGCTGGCGCGGTTGCCAGTCCTTGATCACCAGGGTCACTTGCAGATCATGGCCCTGCAATTTCAGGCGCTCGGGCAGCCAATAGCCGTCCTGCTCGGCATAGCGCAGGTATTCCACTTGCCAGCCGTCCTGGCTCAGCCGCGCCAGGTGGCTGTCGCTGTCCAAGGTCACACGGCTTTTGCTGTCCGGCGCGGGCAGGCCGCGAATCCACCAGAGTAGGTGCGAGACCGGCAGATTCAGGCCCAGTTGCTGTTGCAGCAGTTGTTCCGGCGATTCGGCCTGGTAGCGGCCCTGGTTGGCGACTTCCAGGAGGATTTCACCCGGGCGGCCGGTCAGGCGCGCGGCGCCGCGGCCGAGCGGGCCGGACAGGCGGATGTCGTAATAATCCTGACGCTGCAACCAGAACAGGGTGCCGCTGCCGGAGTCTTTCGGTGCGCGGATGCCGACCTTGCCGCTGATCTGCCAGGCATCCAGGGTGGCGATCTGCTGTTTATGCGCTTGCCAGCGGGCCGGGTCGCCCTGGCCCTCGAGGGCTTCGCGGGGGCTTAGCCCGGCGCAGCCGGCGAGTAGGGCGATAAGGCTGATTGCAACGAGGTGGCGCAGGTATTGCGGGGCTACAAGCATTAAAGCGTCTCTGAGCCGGTCAGGCGCAGCAGGGTGCTGCGCACTATGGCGTTGTCGGGTTGTTGTTTAAGCGCATGCGCCCAGACTTTGCGGGCTTCGCGTTGTTTGCCTTGTGCCCACAGCACTTCGCCGAGGTGAGCGGCGACTTCCGCATCCGGGTACAGCTCGAGTGCGCGGCGCAGCAACTGTTCGGCCTCGTCGAGGTTACCCATGCGGTAATTGACCCAGCCCAGGCTGTCGATGATGGCCGGGTCGTCCGGGTTGAGTCGCAGCGCCTGTTCGATCAGCTCCTTGGCTTCGGTGTAGCGCTGGGTGCGGTCCGCCAGGGTGTAGCCGAGGGCGTTCAGGGCCATGCTGTTATCCGGCTCGCGCTCGATGATAAAACGCAGGTCGCGTTCCAGTTGCGCGAGGTCGTCGCGCTTTTCCGCGAGCATGGCGCGGGTATAAAGCAGATTGAGGTCTTCGGGGAACTGCTCCAGGGCCTGCTCGATGAGCTGCCAGGCAGCGTCGTGGCGTTGCTGTTTGGCCAGTGCCTCGGACTCGATTAGATAGAGCTGAATGGCATAGTCGGGTTGCAGCTGGCGCGCTTTGGCCAGGCGCTCGGCGGCCTCTTCGCCACGCTGGTTGTCGAACAACAGTTCGGCCATGCGTGCCTGCGCGGGCAGGTAGTCGTTGCCGGGGCCGACCAGGCCGTATTCCATCACGGCGCTATCGAGCTCCTGTAATTCCTCATAGGCGCGCGCCAGGTTGTAGTGGGCGGCATCGACGTGGCTATCGCGCTCGATCAACTCTTCCAGGTAGACGATGGCTTCGCGCCAAGCGCCGGCCTCCAGGCTCACCAGTGCCAGGGACAAGCGCAGGTCGTTGTCTTCGGGGTATTGCTGTACCAGGGTGACGAATTCTTTTTGCGCGTCTTCCAGGCGTTCCTGTTCGACCAGGGCGCGCGCATAGGTCAGGCGTACGCGTTTGTCGTCTGGATGCTGGCGCAGGCCTTTTTCCAGCAGCGGTATGGCTTCGGCGCCGCGCTCCAGGCTTTGCAGCAGGCGGGCTTGCAACAGCAAAGGCGCTACGTCGTTTTGTTTGGGGTGTTGCTCCAGCAGGTCCAGGGCTTCTTGCGGGCGACCGTCCTGTTGCAGCAGCAGGGCTTTGCCGAACAGCAGCTGGCCGTTGTCCGGGTGCTTGCCGAGCAACCGGTCGAAGCTTTGCAGCAGGCCGTTGCGGGTGTCGGGATCGGATTCTGCGGCGGACAAGGCGAGGAAGTCGAAATGGGTATTGCCCTGGCGTTGCAGGACCTTCTCCATATAACTCATGGATTCGTCGTAGCGCCCGGCGCGGGCCAGTTGCACGGCGGCGGCGCGTTGCGCGTCGATCTGCTCGGGGGCGTTCTTCGCCCAGAGCAACGCGGTGCTCAGGGCGGCTTGTTCTGCGCCCAGGTATTCGGCGATGCGAAAACCACGCTCGGCCACGCCGGCGTCCTGCGTCGCTTCGGCTTGCGCCACGTAATTGTCCAGGGCGATATCGAAGCGGTTGCGCTGGCCCGCCAGTTCGGCGGTCAGCAGCGACAGCAGGGTTTCCTTGCTGAACGAGCCATAGGTCACCGGTTCTGCGGTCTGCGCGACTGCGGAAGGCTCTTCGACCGGTGGCGTACCGTCCTCGGGGGCGGGGGCAAAGGTTTGACAGCCACCCAGGAAAACAGCGGCAGTCAGCAACGCAAAGGATCTATTCATAGGGAGATATGTGGCCAACTTGCGGTCGGGTCATCATGACACAAGCCGTTGGGCAAGCCCATGGGGCATGGCGCGATAGCGCATTACAGTAAATTTCATCGTTAGACCGGCTGGCAATAGGCGCATGGCGGCTATGGCGGTATCGGATCGGTGCCAGGGCGCTCGTTCACGAGGCAACCATTTGGGACAATAGTCGGCGGTGGTTGTTCTCCCCTTGGCGAAGTAGGACAATTGCGCGCCTCCATCAGTTCAGCGAAGCGCATGGCCTTTCTCGCCCTTGGTATCAATCATAAAACCGCTTCGGTGGATGTCCGCGAGCGCGTGGCATTTACCCCCGAGCAGTTGGTTGAGGCGTTGCAGCAGCTATGCCTGCGCACCAGTACCCGCGAAGCGGCGATTCTCTCGACCTGTAACCGCAGCGAGCTGTACCTGGAGCAGGACAGCCTGACCGCCGACGCGGTGCTCGCCTGGCTGGCCGATTACCACGGCCTGAGCCTCGACGAGCTGCGCGCCTGTGCCTATATCCACGAAGACGATGCCGCCGTGCGCCATATGATGCGCGTAGCCTCGGGCCTGGATTCGATGGTGCTGGGCGAGCCGCAGATCCTCGGTCAGATGAAATCCGCCTACGCCGTTGCCCGCGAGGCCGGCACCCTGGGGCCGTTGCTCGGGCGGCTGTTCCAGGCGACTTTCGGCACCGCGAAAACCGTGCGCACCGATACCGCGATCGGCGAGAACCCGGTCTCGGTAGCCTTTGCCGCCGTGAGCCTGGCCAAGCAGATTTTCAGCAACCTGCACCGCAGCCAGGCGCTGCTGATCGGCGCGGGCGAGACCATCAGCCTGGTGGCGCGCCATCTGCACGATCAGGGCATCAAGCGCATCGTCGTGGCCAACCGTACCCTGGAACGGGCCAGCAACCTGGCCGAGCAGTTCGGTGCCCATGCGGTGCTGCTCTCGGAAATTCCCGACGAATTGATCAACAGCGATATCGTCATCAGCTCCACCGCCAGCCAGTTGCCGATTCTCGGCAAGGGTGCGGTCGAGCGGGCGCTGAAGAAGCGCAAGCACAAGCCGATCTTTATGGTCGACATCGCCGTGCCGCGCGACATCGAGCCTGAAGTCAGCGAGCTGGACGACGTCTATCTGTACACCGTCGACGACCTGCACGAGGTGATCGCGGAAAACATCAAGAGCCGCCAGGGCGCTGCCCAGGCCGCCGAAGAACTGGTCGCAGTCGGCGCCGAAGACTTCATGGCGCGTCTGCGCGAACTGGCCGCCGTCGACGTGCTCCGGGCCTATCGCCAACAGGCCGAGCGCTTGCGTGACGAAGAGCTGGCCAAGGCACTGCGCCTGCTCAGCAACGGCAGCTCGGGCGAGGAAGCGCTGGCACAACTGGCACGTGGCCTGACCAACAAGCTGCTGCACGCGCCCAGCGTGCAACTGAAAAAATTCTCTGCCGATGGCCGTATCGATGCGCTCGGTGTGGCCCAGGAACTCTTTGCCCTCGACGAGGGCGCGCCGCCTGCTTCTACCCATGGCAGCTCGGTCAATAAATAAAGGTCTGTAATGAAAGCGTCGCTGCTCACAAAACTCGATCTGCTGCAGGATCGTTTCGAAGAACTCACCGCACTGTTGGGCGATGCCGAAGTGATCGGTAACCAGACGCAGTTTCGCGCCTATTCCAAGGAATATGCGGAAATCGAGCCGGTAAACCAGGCATTCCGCGCCTTCCGCAAGGTGCAGGCCGACCTCGAAGGCGCCCAGGCGCTGCTCAAGGACAGCGACCCGGACATGCGCGAAATGGCCGAGGAGGAAGTCGCCGAGGCCAAGCAAAAACTGGCCGAGCTCGAAGACAACCTGCAACGCATGCTGTTGCCGAAGGACCCCAATGACGGACGCAACGTGTTCCTCGAAGTGCGTGCCGGCACCGGCGGCGACGAGGCGGCGATCTTCTCCGGCGATCTGTTCCGCATGTACTCGCGTTATGCCGAGCGCCGCGGCTGGCGCGTCGAGGTGCTTTCGGCCAGCGAAGGCGAGCACGGCGGCTATAAGGAAGTGATCGCCCGGGTCGAGGGTGACAACGTTTACGGCAAGCTCAAGTTCGAGTCCGGTGCGCACCGCGTGCAGCGCGTGCCAGAAACCGAATCCCAGGGCCGCATCCACACCTCGGCGTGCACCGTGGCGGTATTGCCCGAGCCGGACGAACAGATGGCCATCGACATCAATCCGGCGGATCTGCGCGTGGATACCTACCGCAGCTCCGGCGCCGGTGGTCAGCACGTCAATACCACCGATTCGGCGATCCGCATCACCCACATTCCCACCGGCACCGTGGTCGAATGCCAGGAAGAGCGCTCGCAGCACAAGAACCGCGCCAAGGCCATGGCCTGGCTGGCGGCCAAGTTGAAGGACCAGCAGGAAGCTGCCGCGCACAAGGAAATTTCCGATTCGCGCAAATTGCTGGTCGGTTCCGGCGACCGCTCCGAGCGCATTCGCACCTACAACTTTCCCCAGGGCCGGGTCACCGATCACCGCATCAACCTGACCCTGTATTCGCTCAATGAAGTGATGGCCGGCGGCGTCGATGCGGTGATCGAACCGCTGCTGGTCGAATACCAGGCCGACCAGTTGGCGGCGTTGGGCGATTGATTCGCGCTCTCGTAGCCCGGCTTTTCGTAGCCCGGATGAAATCCGGGAAATAGGCGGGGCGACTGCAGAATTCCCCGGATTGCATCCGGGCTACGGAAACACATGTGATGGCTACCATCGAAACCCTGCTCAACACCGCCGACCTGCCTGACTCGCCCACCCCGCGGTTGGATGCCGAGTTGCTGTTGGCCCAGGCCCTGGGCAAGTCGCGCAGCTACCTGCGTACCTGGGCGGAGCGCGAAGTCGACGCGGCGCTGCAGGCGCGTTTCGCTGCCGACCTGGAACGGCGCCGGGCCGGCGAGCCGGTGGCCTATATTCTCGGCCAGCAGGGTTTCTGGAGCCTGGAGTTGGAGGTGGCGCCGCATACCTTGATTCCGCGTCCGGATACCGAGTTGCTGGTGGAAACCTCACTGGCGCTGCTGCCGGCGACGCCCGTGACGGTATTGGACCTGGGCACCGGCACGGGCGCCATCGCCCTGGCCTTGGCCAGCGAGCGCCCGGCATGGCGGGTGACCGGGGTGGATCGAGTGGCCGAGGCAGTGGCCTTGGCCGAGCGCAATCGCGCACGGCTCAAGCTGAGCAATGCGGCCTTTACCGAGAGTCATTGGTTCGGCGCCCTGGTCGGCCAGCGCTACCGGCTGATCGTCAGCAACCCGCCTTATATCGCCGCCGCCGATCATCATTTGGATCGAGGCGATGTGCGCTTCGAACCGAGCAGCGCGCTGGTGGCGGGTGAGGACGGTTTGGATGATATTCGTCTGATCGTCGAACAGGCGCCGGATCATCTCGAAGCGGGCGGCTGGTTGCTGCTGGAGCATGGTTTCGATCAGGCGGCCGCGGTGCGCGAACTGCTGGTGGCGAGGGGTTTTACGGCGGTGGAAAGCCGGCGTGACCTGGGCGGCCATGAGCGCATCAGTCTGGGGCGTTTCGACAATGAGTGATGCCATGAACCCGCAGGACATGCTGAGTGACGAGGAACTGCTGCGCTACAGCCGACAGATCCTCCTGCAACAGATCGATATCGACGGCCAATTGCGCCTGAAGAACAGCCGCGCGCTGATCGTCGGCCTGGGCGGCCTGGGCTCGCCGGTTGCGCTCTATCTGGCGGCCGCCGGCGTGGGCGAATTGCACCTGGCGGATTTCGATAGCGTCGACCTGAGCAACCTGCAACGGCAGATCGCTCACGACACCCGCAGCATCGGCCTGAGCAAGGTCGACTCGGCCGCGCAGCGCTTGCTGGCGATCAACCCGCAGATCCGCCTGCATAGCCATGCTCAGGGGCTGGACAGCGATTCTTTGGCCGCGGCAGTGGTGGCGGTCGACCTGGTGCTCGACTGTTCGGACAATTTCACCACCCGTACCGCGGTCAACGCCGCCTGCGTGGCGGCCAAGGTGCCGCTGGTCAGCGGCGCGGCGATCCGCCTGGAAGGGCAGTTGTCGGTGTTCGACCCGCGCCGCGCCGACAGCCCCTGCTATCACTGTTTATACGGCCACGGCAGCGAAGCCGAACTGACCTGCAGCGAGGCCGGTGTGGTCGGGCCGCTGGTGGGCCTGGTCGGCAGTCTGCAAGCCTTGGAAGCGCTGAAGTTGTTGGCGCAATTCGGCGAGCCGCTGGTGGGCCGGCTGCTGCTGATCGATGCCTTGGGCAGCCGATTCCGCGAATTGCGGGTCAAGCGCGACCCGGCCTGCAGCGTGTGCGGTGGCCATGACCACTAACGCGCCAATCGGCGTCTTCGATTCCGGGGTCGGCGGCTTGTCGGTGCTGCACGAAATCCGCACGCTGCTGCCCAACGAATCGCTGCTCTACGTGGCCGACAGCGGCCATGTGCCCTACGGCGAAAAAAGCCCTGAGTTTATTCGCGAGCGCTGCCGACTGATCGCCGCCTTCCTGCTCGAACGGGGCGCCAAAGCCCTGGTGCTGGCCTGCAATACCGCCACAGTCGCGGGTGTGGCCGAGCTACGTGAGCTGTATCCGCAGCTACCGGTGGTGGGCATGGAGCCCGCGGTCAAGCCGGCAGCGGCGGCGACCCGTAGCGGTGTGGTCGGCGTGCTGGCCACCACCGGCACCCTGAAAAGCGCCAAGTTCGCCGCGCTGCTCGACCGCTTCGCCAGCGATGTCCGGGTCATCACCCAGCCTTGCCCGGGGCTGGTCGAGCGTATCGAGGCCGGCGACTTGGATAGCGCACAGACCCGCGCGCTGCTCCAGGGTTTTGTCGCACCTTTGCTGGCGCAGGGCTGCGACACCTTGATTCTCGGGTGCACCCATTACCCCTTTATCAAACCCTTGTTGCAAACCCTGGTGCCGCCCTCGGTCAGCCTGATCGACACCGGCGCTGCTGTGGCGCGCCAACTGCAGCGGTTGCTCGACGAGCGCGGCCTTTTGGCAGTCGGTCCAGCGCGGCCCGCGCACTACTGGTCGAGCGGCGATTCTGCGCAGATGGGAAAAGTATTGACCCTTTTGTTGGGTGATCGGTCAGTTATAGAGTCGTTCTGACAGTACTCAAACCAATGCTGATTTGCGTCATGTCGCTTTATCAAGCGTCGACCATACTGCAAAAGAATCAATACGATTGTCTCGTCAGAGAAGGATAATCCGATGAACAAACTGATGTATTTGGCTGCCGCTGCGGCCCTTTCCATGACGGCAGTCGGTGCTGCGCAAGCCGCCGACCTGACCGTTGCCGTTGGTCAATCAGGCGAGTCCACCATGGTCTATCGCCTGGGCGCGCAATTCGATTTCGAGCGTAGCTGGTGGCAAAGCGACGTCGGTCGCCTGACGGGCTACTGGGACGCCGGCTATACCTTCTGGGACGGCGACGAAACCTCGAGCAACCACAGTCTGTCATTCGCGCCGGTATTCGTTTACGAATTCGCCGGTGAAAACGTTAAACCCTATATAGAGGCAGGTATCGGTGTGGCGGCATTTGCCGATACCAGATTGGAAGACAACGACCTGGGCTCGTCCTTCCAGTTCGAGGATCGCATCGGCTTCGGCGTGCGTTTCGCCGGACAGGAAATCGGCTTGCGCGCCATCCACTATTCCAATGCCGGTCTTAAGCAACCCAACGATGGCAGCGAGACCTACACCCTGCATTACCGCATGAGTTTCTAGGCGCTGCTGCTTCGATAAAAAACCGGATCTCGATCCGGTTTTTTTCTGCCTGTCGTATCGTCCGGGCTAGGTTCTGGCGTGCGTTCCTGTAGCCCGAATATGCCTTGGCGCAATCCGGGGCTGCTCTAGCGGCTTGCAGCGGTCTCGCGTTTCTCCCTCTCGTAGGGCGGGTGCAACCCGCCAAGTCCAAGATCTTGCCCGGATTACGCTGGCGCCTGTTCTGATTGCGCTGACGCCTATGTGGGCCGCGCAATCGGCTACGCTCGCACACTGACCTGCAACCGCTCCGGTCCGAGAGATTCGCAGTGGATGCTTACCGGCATAAAGGCTTCGATCACCTGGATATTGCTGTCCAGGTGCGCGGTGCGCCGCGGCGTGGTGAAGCTGCCGCCGCCGGCCAAGGCCATGGGCAGCAACAGCTGATCGGCCAGATGCTCGGCCACCGCGGTCTCGCCGCCGAGCCAGTCGCGGGCCTGCTTCGCCACCTGATCGGCAACGTGTTCGGCGCGCAGCCGCGGCTGGCCGAAGGCGGCGAAGACTTCAGTCAGTTGCTCGCAACGCACCTCCAGCAGCAGCGCATTACCGGGCCCATGGTCGTGCGGCAGATGGACGAAATGCAGCGCCTGTTCCGGCAATTTCAGGCGTTTACCCAGTCGCTCCAACTCCCTCGCGCCGACATGCCCGGGCACGCCGGCAAGCAGGCAGCGTGCCTGTTGGTCGAGCACCGCACCGCGTTCCTGCAGGTGCAGCGGTTGCAATTGGCCCGGCTGTACATGCAGCTCCAGCTGTCCACCGCCGGCCGGGGCGAAGCCATGGCGCAGCAGGCTCAACTCCAGTTGCGCGCCCATGCGCCGCAGCAGCGGCAGCCAGGCGTGCTGCAAAAAGTCGCTCGGCGGCGCAGCCGGGTTATGGGTGCCGCCGCTGATCCGCAGGCGGCTGTTATCCGGCGCGCGCAATAGGGCCGGCAGCAGCGTCTGCAATACCAGGGTGCAGCTACCGGCAGTGCCGATGCTGAAGCTGTAGTCGCCGGCTGTGATCGCGCCGGGCTTGAAGCTCAGCGCCATCGAGCCGAGCTGCGCACCTTCGACCTGAGCGCCACAGACCTCGGCCGCGGCCAGCACCGCGGTCAGGTGCTGACGCAACAAACCCGGTCGGCTGCGCTGGGCGCGAATATTGACGATACGAAACGGCCGACCGCTGACCATCGACAGGCTCAGCGCGCTGCGCAATACCTGGCCACCGCCGATGGCGCCGTCCAGTTCGAGAAATTCCTTTTGCATATTTCTGATCCAAATTAGACAGTCCGAGCGCTCGCGCGCCCGGATTACGAATAGCGCAGCACCGTCTCGCATAGATAACGGTCGAGATCGGCGGTATCGCCTGCAGCTTTTGCCAGTGCCGGCTGGGTCTCGGCCTCTTGCAGAGCCCGTTCGATAAAGGCGTGGATTGCCGGGCGACGCGGGCCATAGGCCGATTCCACCACCTGGCGCTTGAGCGTCAGCAGTGCATCGATTTCCGCCAGCAGGGCGGGATCGCGCACTGTTGCGTCGAGCAGCGCGGCGAAGGTCATCGGTGGCCGGCCCAGGCCCTGATCGATCCAGCGCACCGCCAGCAACGGGCGCAGCACATAGAGGTACTTCTTGAAACGCACCTGCTCGTCCTGCAGATAGCCGCGAAAGTTCTTCTTGGCCATCGACAGGTAGTGATGCCGCGCGGCGGTCGGGCAGTAGAACTGCTCGGCCAGACTGCGCAGCTGCTCGGCGGCGCCCGGCTCGCTGCGGTAAACCAGTGGCGAGTCCAGCCACTCCAGCAGCGTGGGGTTGGATTTGCGCAGCAACTGCAGCGTCTTGCGCAGCTCCCAACCGCCTATATCCAGCTCATCGCTCAGCGGCCGCTCGATCACATCGCGCGGCGCATCCACGCGCAGGTACCAGGGCTGGCGCGGCACATAGACGAAGCGCACGTCATAGTCGCTGTCCGGCGAGGCGAAACCCCAGGCACGGCTACCCGACTCGCAGGCATAGAGCACGGTGACCTCATGCTGCGCTTCTATTGCTTTCAGCTCGCGCAGCACCCACTCGCGCATTTCTGCAGAGAGCGGGTGGCGTTGTTGATGCAGGTCCATCTGTGTTGTTCCTTGTTGCCAGTCTTCAATTTATCCAGTGTTGAGGGTCGCAGTGCTCAAGCTTTCCTACTGTCATTAGCGTCAACAACTGGGTGCTCAACAGAGCGTGCTGCTCAGGCGTTGGCTGCAATGCATAGGCTCGCCGCCGCCGTTTTTGCCATGTAATCAGTGCCGTCTGCAGTATTTCTCTCTGCATCTCGTCTTCCGCTATTTCCAGCGCCTGCAGCAAGTGTTGCAGATGGCTCCATAGCGGTGTCAGGGCGGCCAAGGTAGCAAGCTTGTGACTCTTCCCCTTACTTAGCGAACTGGTTAAGGCTACTGAGAGTTGCTCGTCGTCCGTGCATATGGACTGGCGTTTCAATAGTCGGCTGGTTGCGCGCACGACTTGGGTGGGTGGGTCATCCAGAGCGCTTAACAGGGTCGCCAACACATCGTCAGGCGCTACCGCCGCGATGGCTTCCAATGCTTTGCTACGGACCACTGGCGCCGAGTGTGACAAGGCGGCTTGCAGGATCGGCAGTGCCCTCGGTTCGGCCAGCTCCTTGGCCAGCCCGATAAGCCCGAGCCAACCGTTCTTGTCTGTCGGTTGCTCGGTCAGTCCAAGCATCAGCACCTCTCTACTGTTTACCTGGTAGCGAGGCGCCGCCCAGCACGCCAGGCAGCGAACCGCTGGAGCGGGGTCGAGCAAGCCCAGGCGCAGCAAGTTCTGGATCTGCGGCAATTGCTCGTCGCGCGTCAGCCATTCGCGCAGCGCGGTTACCCTTATCTGCGCACTTGAACTTGCCAAACCTTGCTGCAAAAGCGCTCTGGCGTCTGTCAGGGGGAGGTGTTTGCTGGCGGTCAATGCCATACGTCGCACGCTTGTGTCGGCGTGCTTCATGGCTAATTGCAGGGTCGGCAACGCATCTGCTTCGCTCTTCAGCAGCAGCTCGAAAAGAAAGCGTGCGCCTTTGCCCCGGCGACCGTTTAGTGCCTCTGTAAGTGCGGCGTGCAATTCTGGGCGAGCCAGCGCTTCGGCCATTTGCTGCAGGATCGCCTCAGGGTTACAGCGGCCCTTGCCGGCTAATGCCAGCAAAGGCTCCAAGGCGTAAAGCAGTGCGTCAGCCTGATTGGGATGCAGGTAGTGCTGCACACCACGTTCGGCCAATTGCCGTATTTGCGGCACCCAGTCGTTGAGCCGCTCGACCAGTGCGAGCAGAGCCTGCGGGCTCGGTGTATCGCACAGCACGCGCACGGCGACCTCGCGTACAAAGCCATTGCGGTTGCGGCTGAGTTGCGACCAATCGCTTTGCTCGTCGCAATCTGCAAGTACATTCAGCGCATCCTGTTGCCAATAGTTCGTGCTGCTCAGTGGGTGTTGATGCCGATGGCGCAGGCGCTCCAGCCATTGCGTTAGGTGTTTCATTTTCCTGTCCTTCTATCCTTTAACACACACCACCTGCCGCAGGGTGTGGACCACTTCCACCAGCTCGCGCTGGGCGTGCATGACTTTTTCGATGTCCTTGTAGGCCATGGGGATCTCGTCGATCACGTCGAGGTCCTTGCGGCATTCCACATGGGCGGTGGCGCGGATCTGGTCGTCCAGGCTGAATTGCTTCTTCGCCTGGGTACGGCTCATCACCCGGCCGGCGCCGTGGCTGCAGGAGCTGAACGCTTCCTGGTTACCCAGGCCGCGGACGATAAAGCTTTTCGCGCCCATAGAGCCGGGGATGATGCCCAGTTCGCCCTTCTGCGCCGAGACCGCGCCTTTGCGGGTGATCAGCACGTCTTCGCCGAAGTGGCGTTCCTTCTGCACATAGTTGTGGTGGCAGTTGACCGCCTGCAGGTTGGCCTCGAACGGCTTGCCGATCACCTGGCGCGCCGCGGCTATCACCGCCTGCATCATCAGTTCGCGGTTCTGCCGGGCGAAGTCCTGGGCCCAGCCCACGGCCTCCACGTAATCCTGATAGTGCTGGCTGCCTTCTTCGAAGTAGGCCAGGTCCTTATCCGGTAGGTTGGCAATGTGCTGGCGCATATCAGCCTTGGCCAATTCGATATACAGGCTGCCGATGGCGTTACCCACACCGCGCGAACCGCTATGCAGCATGAACCAGACGCGCTGGGCCTCGTCCAGGCAGACCTCGATAAAGTGGTTGCCGGTGCCCAGGGTTCCCAGGTGTTTACGGTTGTTGGTCTTCTCCAGTCGCGGTTGTTTATCGGTGATCAGCTTGAAGCGCCCGGCCAGGTTCGCCCAGGCCTGGTCGGTGGCGGTGGGCACGTTTTCCCAGGCGCCTTTATCGCGGCCGCCGCGGGTGCTGGTACGACCATGGGGCACGGCGCGTTCGATGGCGTCGCGCAGCCCGCTGAGGTTGTCCGGCAGGTCGCTGGCGGTCAGCGAGGTGCGCGCGGCCATCATCCCGCAACCGATATCCACGCCGACCGCGGCGGGAATCACCGCGCCCAGGGTGGGGATCACGCTGCCAATGGTCGAACCCTTACCCAGGTGCACGTCCGGCATCACCGCCAGGTGTTTGAAGATAAACGGCAGCTTGGCGGTGTTGATCAGCTGTTGCTTGGCATCGGTCTCGACCGGCACGCCCTGGGTCCAGAGTTTGATCGGTTTGCCGTCCGCGACTTCCAGCAGTTGGTGGCTTGTGTCTTTCATGGTTTTTTCTCTGTATTCAATAAGCGCCGGCCACAGAGCCGTGCGCATCTAAATTGTTGGCCAGGCGCGGCCAGCCAGGCGACGGGTCAGACGGCAGGGCCGGCAGCGCACCGCGTGGGCGTATACCGAGCCTTGTACCACCTCGTACCACCATTGTTGCTGTGCGGCGGTCCAAACTTCGTCTTTACCGCAATCGACGCAGCGAAACGGTTGATCCTGATACCAGCCGCGGGCGAGAAATAGCGGCTCGCCGTAGCTGTTGTAGGACGCCAGCAGCGCTGGGTTGACCGTGATCGCCTCGGTCGGCCTGAAGCCCAGCGGCAGGTACTGATCCAGTGCTCGCTGCGCCTTGGTAGTCCGCAACAGGCGAGCCGTTTTGATTTCCCTGCGGCGTTGTTTTCCGCTTTTCATGATGCTGCCTATCCTTGCATGTTTATTCAGGCCGCCTGCACTCAGTGCAGGCGGCTGGTTCAACGCGGCGCCAGGGTCACCAGGCCATTCAGCACCTGATCCAAGCCACCAAACACGGAAATCCGGTCGATGCGCTCGGCCACCCGTTCCAGGGTTTCCAGCTCCTTCAGGCGCAGGGCCGTCGGGTTGTCTTCCATCACCTTGGCGGTGTTGAGTAGCGAGCGCGTCGCCGAGGTTTCCTCGCGGCGGCGGATCACGTTGGCCTGGGCGGATTTCTCCGCTGCCACCACTTGGGCCAGCAGGGCTTTCATCTCGCCGGGCAGGATGATGTCGCGCACGCCCAGGCTGCTGACCTCCAGGCCGCAGCCCGGCAGTTTGGCGGCGAGATGGTTGCTAACCGCCTCATCGATCGCCTGCTTGTTCTCCAGCAG
The DNA here is from genome assembly GCF_946886105.1 of uncultured Pseudomonas sp. The sequence goes on from NZ_CAMPHV010000020.1 coordinate 14,681, forward strand.
TTCGTCCAGGGTGCGGGTGCCCACCGCTGCACGCAGGCCGAATTGCAGCTCGCGGTACAGGTGCTCCTGGGGTTTAGCCAGGCGCGAATGGGCCAGCAGGACATCGCTGTAGTGCCAGTTGGCCGCCAGGTTCAGGCGCAGGCTGATCTTGTCGCGGGTGAGGATTTCCTGGCCGCTGACTTCCAGAGCCTGAATTCGCATATCCACCAACTCGACGTTGATCTGCCGGTTGAAACGCCAGAAACCGTAGTGGCCGGCAGGCAACAGCTCGATCACTGCGCCATCGACCTTGAGCACGCCGACCTGGAACGCCGGCACCTGGGTCAGCAGCACCGCGTCCAGACCCTGGAGGGTCTGGCTACGCAGGCCGGGTTGGGTGAGCAGGGCGACCAGTGCGGTGTCCAGGCGGTACTTCTGGCTCAGGTCGAAACGCTCCAGGCGCTGCTCGTTCTGGCCCTTCCAGTACAGACGACGGCTGCCGGGCGGCAATATTTCCACCAACATGCCGTCTTCATAGCGCAGGCCTGCCTCGTGCTCGGCGGTATCGAAGCGCTCGAAGTGGCGCTCGATCAGTGCGGGCTCGTTCTTGCGCAGGTAGCCGGCCAGGCGGTGCTCGAAACGCGGGCAATTCAGGCTGAAGATTTCAACGCTCAGGCGGTTGCGCGGATCGAAGCGGCGGTACAGGCCGGGCTCCAGGATGGCCTGGAAGTCGCCTTCGGCGTACAGCAGGGCGCGTTCGTTCTTTTTCACCACAAAGCGTTTGAGCATGTTCATTGTTTAATTCCTTTTTTCTTTTCTTAATCGGCTTACGGTGTCGGCGTTCGCCGATCTGCCGGGCGTCCGTGTTGGGGTGACGGGGTGAGCCTGCATCGCGACGTCCTGGTCGTGCGGCCTGTCCTTGGCCCGAGGTTGACTCTGCCCATCGCTCGAGCACGGGGCCGGGCGGATCGGCGGCGGCAGCGAAACTGCTCTGCCACGCCAACGGGTACTGCGGTGTTGCGATCTAGCTGCCGTGAGAGGGCATATTTCGAGCGGGAGTCGAACCCGCGACCAATCCTCCGAAGAAGACTGCTCTATCCAGCTGAGCTATCGAAATGGCTCGGGCAGGACTCGAACCTGCGACCGATCCTCCGAGGAGGACTGCTCTATCCGACTGAGCTACCGAGCCAGTGACCGAGCGTTGCGGTGGCGGCATACGGGGCATCCGAACCCGAAGGTGGATCCCCGCACCGGCGGGATATGACTCCCGACCCGTTGGCCAGCCTGGCGCTGTGGTCGAGAGGGATATTGCGAGGGGCGTGCCAGGATATTCTGGTTGTCTGAATATTTTTTATAACTAATTAATTTATAAGGAAAATATTTTTAAATTCTGACGAAGTGACAAAAGTCGCTCAGAATTTATTCGATCAGTTACTATATTTCCATATCGTTATTTATCTTTTGGTATAAGCATGTTCGCCAAGAAAACCGTCGCCATCGGCTTTGTCGGCGCCACCCTGGATAGAGTCGGCAAGGGCGCCAATCGCTGGAGCAAATGGCGGCCCAGCGTCGGTTTGTGTCAGCAGCAGGATTTGCTGATCGACCGTCTCGAACTGATCCACAGCCCGCGCGACGCTGGGCTGGCTGGGCGCATACGTGACGATATCGCCGCGGTGTCGCCGGAAACCGAGGTGTGCCTGCACGCCATGACCTTGCGCGACCCCTGGGATTTTCAGGAGGTCTACGGCGCGCTGCACGAGTTCGTCAGCAGTTACGCCTTCGATACCGAGCGCGAGGATTACCTGGTGCATATCACCACCGGCACCCACGTCGCGCAGATCTGCTGGTTTTTGCTGACCGAGGCGCGCTACCTGCCGGCGCGCCTGGCGCAGACCTCGCCGGGGCGGCGCGCGGAGGAGGCCACCCACAGCGGCACCTGCACCCTGATCGATCTCGACCTTTCGCGCTACGACGGTATCGCCACACGCTTTCGCCGCGAGCAGCAGGAGACCTTGGCGTTTCTCAAATCCGGTATCGCCACGCGCAACCCGGCGTTCAACCGCAGCATCGAGCAGATCGAGCGGGTCGCGGTGCGTTCGCGGGCGCCGATGCTGCTGGTCGGGCCGACGGGCTCGGGCAAGTCGTTTCTGGCCCGACGCATCCATGGACTCAAGTGCGCGCGGCATCTGTTGCAGGGGCGCTTCGTCGAGGTCAACTGCGCCACCCTGCGCGGCGACGGTGCGATGTCCGCATTATTCGGCCACAGCAAAGGGGCCTTTACCGGGGCGCAGACGGCGCGCGAAGGGCTGTTGCGCTCGGCCGATGGCGGCATGCTGTTTCTCGACGAAATCGGCGAGCTGGGGCCGGACGAGCAAGCCATGCTGCTCAAGGCCATCGAGGAGAAACGCTTCTTTCCCCTGGGCAGCGACAGGGAGGTGGAGAGCGACTTTCTGCTGATCGCCGGCACCCACCGCGACCTGCGCGAACGGGTGCGCCAGGGGCTGTTTCGCGAAGACCTGTTCGCCCGCATCAACCTCTGGACCTTCGAGCTGCCGGGCCTGGCCGGGCGCCGCGAGGATATCGAGCCGAACCTGGAGTTCGAGCTGCAGCGCTACGCCCGCGAGCAGGGGCGCCAGGTGCGTTTCAATTTACAGGCGCGGCAACGCTACCTGGCCTTCGCCAGCAGCCGTGAGGCGGCCTGGAGCGGTAACTTCCGCGAGTTGTCCGCGTCCATCACGCGGATGGCGACGCTGGCCGACAGCGGGCGGATCGACGAAGCCCAGGTCGAGGATGAAATCCTTCGCCTGCAAAGCGCCTGGAGTAGAAAAGAGCCGGCCAAGAACGATATCCAGCAGGAGCTTGAACAGTTGCTGGGCGAGCGCTGGCAGGCGCTGGATTTGTTCGACCAGTTGCAATTGCCGGGGGTGGTGGCGCTGTGTCGCGAGGCCGCCAGCCTGTCGGATGCCGGGCGCAAGTTGTTCGCCCAGTCGCGCCAGGGCAAAAGCCAGCCCAACGACGCGGATCGGCTGCGCAAATACCTGGCGCGTTTCGGCTTGGATTGGCAGATGGTGCGGGGGTTGTAGACGGCCTGCTGTTAGACGGTCCCCCGTAGGGTGGGTTAGCGGCGCTGAGCGCTGAGGAATCAGGCGCCACCGGCGTGGCGCGCCGCGTAACCCACCAAGCGGCTTGCCTCGAAACTGGGCCGCGTTGCGCCGATGGTGGGTTACGGCGCAACGGATCTCGTCGAGTCATCGCTATTGGCGGCATGCGCCTAACCCACCCTACGGTGATTCGGCTGGCCGCTAGCGGTAAATACTGGCCATGCCCTTACGCTCGTCCATACATTCGGCCGAGGCGGTTTCGAATTCGCGGCAGATCAGCGGGCGCACCTCGTAGATGGTGCAGCGCATGCTGTCGCGGTCCAACGCCGCACACCAGCCGTCGTCCAGGCGCAGCATGACTTCGCCGCCCCAGTCGTCGGTGTCGATATAACGCTGCGGTACGCCGGTGTCGGTGATCAGCATCACTTCCAACTGGCAGCAGCAGGCCGCGCAGTTGGAGCAACTGACGGCGGCGGATACGGGCAATTGGGTGTGGGGGATGGTGGGGCTATCGGTCATAGCGGCGCAGTGTACGCCATGGACGTGCCCCGGTGATTCGCTTCGTAGCCCGGATGCAATCCGGGGAAATGTATCGCCGGCGCAACCGCTCCCGGATTTCATCCGGGCTACGAGCGGACATCGCGTTCCACCTATACCGGCTTGCGCGCACGCAGGCTTTGCTCGTATTGCGCACGGTAGAGCTTGGCGAAGCCGTGCAGCACGGGCATCGCCACGGCCCAGATCAGGCCGATCAGCAGCAGGCTTTGCCAGGTGCCATAAGGTAGGCCGACGTCGGCGATTTGCGCGCCGCCGTAGTACGACAGCGGCGCGGCGACGGCACCGAGCAGGCTGGCGCGCCACCAGGGGCGCGCGGTCCACGCCAGGCAATGGTTGAGGGTGGTGGCCAGCAGCAGCCACAGGCACGCCAGCCAAAGCGGGATCAGTTGGCGCTGCTCGCCAAAATCGAATACCCCGAGGTTGAGCAGAAAACTGTCCAGGGCGCTGCCGGCGAGAAACACGCTGATCAGCAGCTTGCCTTCGGCCCGCCAACTACTGATCCACCACAGGTGTACCGCCACTATCGCCGGTACCGTCAGCAGCCACGGGCCGTCGCCGCCGAACACGCAGGCGAACCAGCCGAGCTGAAACAATACGGCGTTGGCGATTAACTTAGGCATCGAGGTTTCCCAGCAGCGGTTCCGGTTGCGCCGCAGGCTTGGCCAGCAGCAATTGCGCGGTGCCGATGGTGCGCTCGATAAAGCCGCCCTCGCAATAGCACAGGTAAAACTCCCACAAACGGAAGAAGTAATCGTCGTAACCGAGCTGCTCTAGTTTGTGCCGCGCCAGATGCAGGTTGTCGTGCCAGATGCGCAGCGTGCGCGCGTAGTGCAGGCCGAAATCTTCCATGTGCTGCAGCGTCATATCGGTCTTGGTGGTGACGATTTCCAGCATCTTCTGCACCGAGGGCAAGGCGCCGCCGGGGAAGATATAGCGCTGGATAAAGTCCACGGTGCTTTTCGCCTGCTCGTAGCGTTGATCGCGAATGGTGATGGCTTGTAGCAACATCAGGCCGTTGGGTTTGAGCAGCTTGGCGCATTGCTTGAAGTAGGTGGGCAGAAAACGATGGCCGACCGCCTCGATCATTTCGATCGAGACCAGCTTGTCGTATTTGCCGCTGAGGTCGCGGTAGTCCTCCAGCAGCAAGGTGATGCGATCGCCCAGGCCCAGCTCGGCGATACGCCGCTCGGTGTGGGCGAACTGTTCGCGCGACAAGGTAGTGGTGGTGACTTTGCAGCCGTAGTGGGTGGCGGCATAGATCGCCATGCTGCCCCAGCCGGTGCCGATTTCCAGCAGGTGGTCGCTGGGCTTCAGCGCGAGCTTCTGGCAGATGCGGCGCAACTTGTTCAATTGCGCCTGTTCCAGGCTGTCGTCGGCGCTACGGAACATCGCCGCCGAGTACATCATGGTCGGATCGAGGAACTGCTCGAACAGCTCGTTGCCGAGGTCGTAATGGGCGGCGATGTTCTTGCGCGAACCGCTGCGGGTATTGCGGTTGAGCCAGTGCAGGGCCTGGATCAGCGGCCGGCCGATCTGCGCCAGGCCGCGTTCCATGGCGTCCAGCACCTCGAGGTTGCTGACGAACACGCGGACCACCGCGGTCAGGTCCGGCGAGGTCCAGTAGCCGTGGATATAGGCTTCGCCCGCGCCTATCGAGCCGTTACCGGCCACCAGTCCCCATAGCGCGCCGTCGAGCACCCGGATCTCCGCGCTCGAACGTGCATGGGCATCGCCGAACACCAAACGCTCGTCGCCATCGACGATCACCAGCTGGCCGTGGCGCAGTTGGCTGAGCTGGCGCAGTACCGCGCGGCGTAACAGGGTGGCACCGATGCCGCTACCGGCAAGTACGGAGGTTTTCGCGGACACCAGGCTAGAGCTTTTCATGGGGTACTTCCTTGGGTTCAGAGCGGGCCACGCGCAAATCGCCTTCGGCGGCTCGATGAGGAAACAGCGGGATACGTTTGAGCAGCAGGCGCAGGGCCTGCCAATAAATGGCCGCCACGGTTTTGCCGGTCATCCAGGGGAAGCTCAGCAGGTAGCGGTGCAGGCTGGCGCGGCTGAGTTCGCGGCGTTGTAGGCTGAGGCTGGCGTCGAAGATCTTGTCCTCGCCCTGCCAGTCGGCCATATGGATGCCCAGGCGTTCGCCGGCCGGGCTGAAGCGCATGCGGTATTCCAGCTCGCGCGGCAGAAACGGCGACACGTGGAAGGCCTTGGCCACGGCGAAGTGTTGATGGCCCTCGCCCTCGGCGGGCAGCACATAGGCATAGCGCTCGCCCCAGGGGGTGTTGCTCACTTCGCAGAGAATCGCCGCCAGGCGGCCGTCGGCGTTGTGGCAATAAAAGAAACTCGCCGGATTGAACGCCAAGCCCCAACTGCGCGGCTGGCTCAGCAGGCAGATCGAACCTTGCGGCGCATGGCCGATGGCTTCGGCGACGCGCTGGCGCACCGCATCGATCAGGCGCACGCCGTTGCGGGTGAATTGCGGCAGGTAGTCGGTCTCACGAAAGGCGAATGGCGCCCAGCGACCGCGACCGGCGAGCGGCGACAGGCTGAGCACCTGTTCCTGTTCGTCGAGGTCCAGGTACAGCAGGCCCATGCGGTAGCGGAAGTCGTGCAGCCGCGGCGCAAACCGCCGGTGCTGCACCCAGCCGCTGTACAAGGCGCTGTTCATTATGCTGTTCACTACAGGGCCTCGCCGAATTCACGGGCCACGCGCAGCGCGCTGACCACGCCGTCTTCATGGAAGCCGTTGGCCCAATAGGCGCCGCAGAAATAGCTGTGGTTGGCGCCGAGCAGTTCCTCCCAGCGCGCCTGCGCGGCCGTTGCCGCCAGGCTGTACTGCGGATGGGCGTAGGTGTAACGGGCGAGAATCTTGTTCGGATCGATGGCCGCGCTCTGGCTCTGGTTGAGGCTGACGCAGAAGGTCGTTTCGCTGCGAATGCCCTGCAGGATGTTCATGTTGTAAGTCACCGCCGCCGATCGGTTCACCGACCCGCCCAGGCGGTAGTTCCAACTGGCCCAGGCCAATGGCCGTTTGGGTAGCAGGCGGGTATCGGTGTGCAGCACCACGTCGTTGTCGGCATATGGCAGGGCGCCGAGTATCTCCCGTTCGATCGCGGTCGGCTGGGCGAGCAGGGCGAGGGCCTGGTCGCTGTGACAGGCGAACACCACCTTGTCGAAGCGTTCCACCCCCGCGGCGCTGTGCACCGTCACCCCGTCGCCGTCGCGCTCGACCCGGCTGACCGGGCAATTGAGTCGAATATGTTGGCTGAACGACTCGCTCAGCGGCGCCACGTAGCTGCGCGAGCCGCCTTCGATCACCCTCCATTGCGGGCGGTCGCTGACCGAGAGCAGGCCGTGGTTTTTGAAGAAGCGTACGAAGAACTGCAGCGGAAAATCGAGCATGTCGGCCAGCGGCATCGACCAGATCGCCGCTCCCATCGGCACGATGTAATGCTTGGTGAAACGCTCGCCGTAACCGCCGAGGGTCAGGTAGTTGCCGAGCGTCATGGTGGCCGGAATGCGCTCGTGTGCGAGGTCGTCGAGCGCTTCGCGATTGAAGCGCAGGATGTCGCGCACCATGCCGATAAAGGGCCGCGAGAACAGATTGCGGCGCTGGGCGAACAGGCTGTTGAGGCTATTGCCGTTGTATTCCACGCCGGTCAGCGGATCGTTGACCGAGAAGCTCATCTCGGTGGGTTTCGAGGCGACGCCCAGGCGCTCGAGCAGGCGGATGAAATTCGGGTAGGTCCAATCGTTGAACACGATGAACCCGGTGTCGATGGCGTAGCTGCGCCCGCCGACTTCGACGTCCACGGTATGGGTGTGGCCGCCGACCCAATCGCTGGCTTCGAACACGCTGACGTGGTGGCTGCGATTGAGTAGATAGGCGCTGGTGAGGCCGGTGATACCGCTGCCGATGATGGCTATTTTCATGAGCTGCTCTCGGTTGTGCGTGCCATGCGTTTGCCGAGGGCGAGTTGCAGGCGTTTGGGGAGATGGGCGAGTACCGACAGGAGGCCGATGAACGGCCCCGGGAAGGCGATTTCGAAGGGGCGCTTATCCAGCCGATCGGCGATATGCCGGGCTGCTTTTTCCACCGGCCAGCGCATCGGCATGGGGAAGTCGTTTTTCGCCGTCAGCGGGGTGTCGACGAAACCGGGGCTGACCAGCGTGACATCGATGCCTTCGCTGGCCAGGTCGATACGCAGCGACTCGAGCAGATAACGCAGCGCCGCTTTCGAGGCGCCGTACGCCTCGGCGCGCGGCAGCGGCAGATAGGTCACCGAGCTGCCGATGCCGATCAGATGAGGGCGCTCGCCCAGGCGCAGCAGCGGCAGTGCCGCCTCGATGCAGTAGCTGGCGGAAAACAGGTTGGCACGCATCACCCGTTCGATCATCGCCGCTTCGAAGGCCCGCGCCTCGAGGTATTCGCAGGTGCCGGCATTCAGGATCGCGGCGTCCAGCACGCCCCACACCTGGGCGATGTGTTCGCCGATCGAGCGCACCTGTGCCGCGTCGCTGAGATCGCCGGCTACCACCAGCACCTGATGCGGGTAACGTTTGGCCAGCGCCTGCAAGGGCTCGATGGTGCGCGCACTGACGGCCACGCGGTGGCCGCTTTGCAGCAGGCATTCGGCCAGTGCCGAGCCTATGCCGCTGCTGGCGCCGGTAAGCCAGATGCGCCGTGCTTTAGCGGGTTGTTGAACCACCGCCGGCGCTGCCGGTGCGTGGTTAAACACCGGCTCGGCTGCCTCGCCCAGGCTTTTCAGCGTCTTGCCAGGCTTCATGCCAGCCTCCTTTTCAGCCAGCGAATGGCCGAACCGAGCAGCGGCAGATGTTCATAGAGCAGGTTGCCGGCATCGAAATAGTCGCGGTGGCGATACACCTTGCTGTGCCATAACAGGTGCGAGCAGCCCTCGACGCGAATCAGTCGACCTTTGGCCAGACGCGGGTGCCGGTAGCTCATGGTCCAGCGCAGATAGCCTTCGCCCGCGCGCACCTCGTCGAAGCCGTAGAAGTCGAAGCGCAGCTCGCTGATAGTGGCGTACAGCTCGGCGAAATAGGCCTGCATCTCGGCCAGCCCGCGCACTTCATGCAGCGGATCGCTGAACAGCACATCGTCGCTGTACAGCTCGCCGAGGCGTTCGAGGTCGTTCTTGTCCAGGGTGGCGAAACCGTGGGCGAACTGGCGCAAGAAATCGCTCATGACGCCACCTGCGCCGCCAGATGCGGCAGGCTCTTGAAGGCTTCCAGGGCGCGCGCGCGGCTGCCGGGCAGGTCGACCATCGGCTTGGGATAGTCGACCGCGCCGAACAGACCACCGCCGTGGTGCGCGAGTGCATAGGGGTTGTGGATGTCGCGGGTGCTCGCGTCGGCCAGCTCGGGCAGCCAGTGACGAATGAAACGGCCGTCCGGGTCGAATCGCTGCGATTGGCTGAGCGGATTGAAAATCCGGAAGTAGGGCACCGAGTCGGTACCGGTCGACGCGCTCCACTGCCAGCCGCCGTTGTTCGCCGCGAGGTCGCCGTCGATCAGATGACGCATGAAAAAGCGCTCGCCCTCGCGCCAGTCGATCAGCAGGTTCTTGGTCAGGAACATCGCCACGACCATGCGCAGGCGGTTGTGCATCCAGCCGGTGGCGAGCAGTTGGCGCATCGCCGCGTCGACGATCGGAAAACCGGTGCGGCCCTGTTGCCAGGCGGCCAGCTCGGCGGGCACATGGCGCCAGGCCACGGCTTCGGTTTCCGGGCGGAAGGCTCGGCCCATCGATACGCGCGGGTAGCCGGCGAGGATGTGCTTGTAGAACTCGCGCCAGAGCAGCTCGTTGATCCAGGTGACGACCCCGCTGTTGCCGCTGTCGAATTCGCCCTGATTGATTTGCAGTGCCGCGTGCAGGCATTGGCGCGGCGACAGCACGCCGGCCGCCAGGTAGGGCGACAGCTGGCTGGTGCCGGGGCGGGCGGGGATATCGCGGTTGTCGTCGTAGTAGGCCATCTGCTGCTCGGCGAACGCCGCCAGGCGTGCGCCCGCGGCCTGCTCCCCGGCGGGCCAGTATTGGCGTAGCACCTCGCTGGGCGTGGCGAAGCCGCTGACCGAGTCGGGGATGGCATCGCCGACGATCGCCAGCGGCGCCTGTGCGGACGGCGTGCGTACCAGGTTCGGTAGCGAATGATGCAGGCGCTGATAGCAGGCCTTGCGGAACTGGCTGTAGACCTGGAAATAACCGCCGCTGCGGGTCAATACGCTGCCCGGGGCGAACAGCAATTGGTCCAGATGGCTGTGCAGGTCGATGCCCAGGCGGCGCAGTGCGATGGACACGGCCTGATCGCGGCGGCTCTCGTGCACGCCGTATTCCTGGTTGACCTGCACGGCGCCGATCTGCAGTTCCGCGCACAGCTCGGCGATGACTCGCGGGGCATCGCTCCAGTCATTAGTGTGGCGGATCAGCAGCGGCACATTGAGCCGGCCCAGCTCGGTCGCCAGCGCCTGCAGGTTGCGCAACCAGAAGTCGATCTTGCTCGGCGCGTCGTCATGCGCTTGCCATTGTCCGGGGCTGAGCAGAAATAGCGCGACTGTCGGCCCGGCGGCCATGGCGGCGGCCAGGGCGCTGTTGTCCTGCCCACGCAGATCGGTGCGCAGCCAAAGTAATTGCCGGGTCATAGGGCGTTCCGCAGGCTGAGGTTTTCCGGGTGGGGTTGCAGATAGGCCTGCTGCGCCAGGTAGGCGTCCGGATTGCGTCGCAGGTGATGCTTGAGCAGGGTCATGGGCACCACCAGCGGCACCACGCCGTTCCGGTATTGGCTGATCAGTTGCTGCATTTCCTGCTTGTCGGTGCTGCTCAGCGCCTGTTTGAAATAGCCGCTGAGGTGCTGCAACACGTTGCTGTGGGTGCGCCTGGTCGCGCATTTCTTCAGCGCCGCCATCAGCTCGCTGAAGTAGCGCGGGGCCAGTTCCCGCAAGTCGTGCTGGTGCAGGTTGCCGAGCAGGCGGCCGAGCGCTTTGTATTGCTGCGGGTCGCTGGCCATCAGCAGGTACTTGTAGCGCGAGTGGAAGCCGAGCAGTGCCTTGGGCGTGAGGCCGTCCTGCAGCAGCTGTTGCCACTCGGCATAGGCGAACACGCGGGTGATGAAGTTCTCGCGCAGCACCGGATCGTTGAGGCGACCGTCTTCCTCCACCGGCAGGTCCGGGTGGCGGGCGCAGAAGGCCTGGGCGAAAAGGCCGCGGCCCTTGGCTTCGCTCGGGCGGCCGCCATCCTGATAGACCTTGACCCGCTCCAGCCCGCAGGACGGCGATTGCTGCATGAAGATATAGCCGCAGATGTCGCTCAGCTCGCCCGCCATGCGTTCGCCGTAGGCGGCCAGAGGGGCACTGACATCCAGTTCGCGGCGCACGGTGCCGACCGCACGGGGAGCTGCGGGATCACCGACCAGGCGAATCGGCTCGCGGGGGATGCCCAGGCCGATGGCGACTTCGGGGCAGACCGGAACGAAGTCGAAGTACTCGTTCAGGGTCCGGTTGCACAGCCGCGACTCTTTATGCCCGCCGTTGTAGCGCACCTCATTGCCCAGCAGGCAGGCGCTGATACCGAGTTTCGGTTTGTCGCGAAGAGGTATCTGGGACGAATTCATGGTGCGACCTCTGAAGGTTTCTTGTACATGCTGTAGAGCCTGTACAACTTATGTCCATCATAGGTGCGAGATTGTACAAGTCAAACACTTTGTATAAGTATTTGTAAGGAGGAATGGGTTTTGTACAGGAAAACGCCAGCGCTACCGCAATGCTGTTCACTTAAGAAAAATGCCGCTTTCCCCTTACCAGGCAAGCGGCATTTTCTGTGCTTTAGAGCTGCAGGATGGGGCGGCACGTAGCCCGGATGCAATCCGGGAGCGATTTTTCAGATGCCAGATTGCCCTCGGATTTCATCCGGGCTACAAAAAAATGCTGCTCGCTTGGCGTAAGTGAACAGCATTACAGCGCTACCGGCGTTTCGGCGTGGAGCCCGCGACAGCTGTTAGGTCCAGCCGATCTTCCAGCGCTCGACGTTCTGTAGCTCTCGCCAGTCGATCCGCTCGCTGCGTCGGGTGAGCACGGCTTGCAGCTCGATTGCCAGCACCTCGCCCTGCTCGTCGCAGAACAGTTCGCTGACCAGAAAATGCTTTTCGCGCTTTACGGGGTGGGCTGCCGTCCATTTGGACAGCAGCAACTTGTGCGGATTGAGGCGTTGTTGAGTGGTGGCGGGCCTGCTCATTGCAGGTGTTCGAGCAGCTTGCGCGCGGTCTCCTGGCCGCTCAACCAGGCACCTTCCACCCGGCCGGAAAGGCACCAGTCGCCGCAGGCGTACAGGCCCAGATCGGCGTCGGCCAAGACTCCCCACTGGTGGGCGCTGGCCGGGCGCGCATAGAGCCAACGGTGCGCCAGGCTGAAGGTCGGCGCGGGCATGGCGCAGCCGATCAGCTCGGCGAAGGCACCATGCAACTGTTCGATCACGGCCTCTTTGGAGAGGTCCAGGTGTTGTTTGCTCCAGGCGCTGGTGGCGTGCAGGACCCAGGTGTCCATGCTGGTGTCGCGGCCCGGTTTGCTGCGGTTGCGCGCCAACCAGTCGAGTGGGCTGTCCTGGACGAAGCAGCCTTCCACCGGGCTGTCGAGCGGGTTGGCGAATGCCAGGGCGACCGCCCAGGTCGGTTCCATGGTGACCGTGGCGGCGGCGCTCGCCAGCTTCGGTGCGCTGGCCAGCAAGGCGGTGGCCTGGGGAGCGGGCGTCGCCACTATGACGTGGCTGAACGGGCCGTGGCTCTTGCCTTCGGCGTCCAGCAGGTGCCAGTGCCGCTCGCCGCGGAATACTTCGGTGATACGGCAGGAGAAGTGCACCGCCAATGCGCCGAGCATGGCGCGGGTGATCGCGCTCATGCGCGGGCTGCCGACCCAGCGTACCTGCTCGTCCGGCGAGGCGCTGAGCAGGCCTTCCTTGCAGTGATACAGATTCGGCGACCACTCGCTGACCCAGCCGCGTGTCTGCCACTGCTGTACCGCCTCGACGAAACGGCGGTCGCGGGCGGTGAAATATTGTGCACCCAGGTCAAGGGCGCCGGCGTCGCTGCGCTTGCTGGCCATACGGCCGCCGCTGCCGCGACTTTTTTCGAATAATTGAATCTCGTGGCCTGCGGCATGCAGAACCTGGGCGGCAGAGAGTCCGGCAATGCCGGTGCCAATGATGGCGATGGGAGCTTGTGCTGCTGTCATGGCTTACCTCATAAGCTAGCAGGCTGTTGAAACACTACCTGCGTTGGCAATACTGCGTTAAAAACGGCCCGGGACTCGGCGTCTCAAAATGCTCATTTACAGCAGTAAACTCCGCTTTTTCGGCCGTTTTTGCCTTGTCTTGCCTGCCTCGCCTACGTTTTTCAACGGCCTGCTAGAGCGGTAGGCTACGCTTTAGACAAAAGCTATACAATAACCTTTTAATGTATAAGATGATCGTGGCAATCATCGCCTCTTTATATTAAAGACAACTTGGGGCGCGATTAAAGGCGTGTCGCACCGTCATAGATCAGGTCGCAGCCCGGCAGATATTCGTAAGATGACCTGAGAGGCTCGTCTTTACTCAGTGTTACACCCTGTGAGGAATACGCCATGAATATCTTACTGACCGGCGGTACTGGCCTGATTGGCCGTAACCTCTGTCACTACTGGCAAGAACAGGGGCATCGGCTGAGCGTATGGAGTCGTCGCCCGCAACAAGTCGCGCAGCTCTGCGGTAGCCAGGTGCGCGGCGTCGGTCGGCTCGAGGAGCTGACTGACGAGCCGCTCGATGCGGTGATCAATCTGGCCGGCGCGCCTATCGCCGACCGGCCCTGGACCCGTGCACGCAAGACCGAGCTATGGGACAGCCGCATCGCCCTGACCGAGCAATTGCTGGCCTGGCTGGCGACCCGCGAGCAGCGGCCCGAGGTGTTGCTGTCCGGCTCGGCGGTGGGCTTCTACGGCGACGGCGGCGAGCGCGAATTGCATGAGGATTCGCCGCCCGTCGGCAGCGACTTCGCCGCGCAGTTGTGCGGTGCCTGGGAGGAAACCGCGCAGCGCGCCACGGCTCTGGGCATTCGCGTGGTGATACTGCGCACCGGCCTGGTTCTGGCCAAAGATGGCGGTTTTCTCAAACGCTTGCTGCCGCCGTTCAAGCTGGGCTTGGGCGGGTCGCTGGGTAATGGGCGGCAATGGATGCCGTGGATTCATATCGCCGATCAAATCGCCCTGATTGACTTTCTCATGCAGCGGCAACAGGCCAGCGGTCCTTATAATGCCTGCGCGCCGCAGCCGGAACGCAACGGCGAGTTCGCCCGGGCGCTGGGACGCGAATTGCACCGCCCAGTGATTTTGCCGGTACCGGCATTCGTGCTGCGCACCGCCTTGGGCGAGTTGTCCGGGCTGCTGCTGGGCGGCCAGCGCGCGATGCCGACGCGTTTGCAAAAGGCCGGTTTCAGCTTTCGTTTCATTCATCTGGATGTCGCCCTGGCCGATCTGCTGGGCCCACACTGAACTAGGAAAATGTATGACTGATCACGCCTTGTTGCTGGTCAACCTGGGGTCTCCCGCGTCGACCGAAGTGGCTGATGTGCGGCGTTACCTCAATCAGTTCCTGATGGACCCCTATGTGATCGACCTGCCGTGGCCGGTGCGTCGCTTGCTGGTGTCGCTGATTCTACTCAAGCGCCCGGCGGCCTCGGCGCATGCCTACGCTTCGATCTGGTGGCCGGACGGCTCGCCTCTGGTGGTGCTGAGCAAGCGTCTGCAAGCGGCGATGCACGGTCACTGGCCGCATGGCCCGGTGGCCTTGGCGATGCGTTATGGCGAGCCCTCGATCGAGACGGTACTGGTCGAGTTGGCGGGGCAGGGCGTCAAACAGGTGACCCTGGCGCCCTTGTACCCGCAGTTCGCCGACAGCACCGTGACCACGGTTATCGAGGAGGCGCTGCGCGTGGTGCGCGAACGCAAGCTCGACTTGCGTTTCGCCATCCTGCGACCGTTCTACGACCAGCCGGAATACCTCGATGCCCTGGTGGACAGCGCCAAGCCCTACCTCGAGCAGGATTTCGATCACCTGCTGCTCAGCTATCACGGCTTGCCCGAGCGCCATCTGCACAAGCTCGACCCCAGCGGCCACTGCCTGAAAGGCTCGGACTGCTGCCGCACGGCGCCGCCCGAGGTGCTCGCCACCTGCTACCGCGCGCAATGCCTGCGCAGCGCCGAAGCCTTTGCCGCGCGCATGGGGCTGCGCCCGGAGCAGTGGTCGGTATCCTTCCAGTCCCGTCTGGGGCGGGCCAAGTGGATCGAACCCTACACCGAAACGCGGCTGGACGAACTGGCCAAGCAGGGCGTGAAGAAGCTGTTGGTGATGTGCCCGGCGTTCGTTGCCGACTGCATCGAAACCCTGGAGGAAATCGGCGATCGCGGCCGCGAACAGTTCGTCGCGGCCGGCGGCGAAAGCTTGCAACTGGTGCCCTGCCTGAACGATCACCCGAGTTGGGCGGCCGCCTTGCGAACACTGAGCGAGCGCGCGCCGCTGATGCTCTGAGTAGTGCCTGGCGAGCATTCGTCCGAAAGGATGCACTGCATTCGCCAGGCTGATAACGCCTTCGGGCGATACTCGGCACAGGCGTTATCGGCCTAAGCTGGGGGCACTTTCAACCGTCGCGCATCGCGTAAGCGGTGCCGAGGAGACCGCCAGTGCCCAACAATAATAACGGCTATCCCTCCAGTACCCGCGCCTGGGTCACTGTCATCATCCTGATGGTGGCCTACGTGCTGTCCTTTATCGACCGGCAGATTCTCAACCTGCTGGTGGCGCCGATCCGCCGCGACCTGATGATCAGCGATACCCAGATGAGCCTGCTGATGGGCCTGTCCTTCGCCCTGTTCTATACCGTGTGTGGCATCCCCCTGGGGCGCATGGCCGATACCCGCAGTCGCCGTGGGCTGATCGCCATCGGCATCCTGTTCTGGAGCGCGGCCACCGCCGCCTGTGGCATGGCCAAGCTGTACTGGCAGTTCCTGATTTGCCGGATCGGCGTCGGTGTCGGCGAAGCAGCCTTGTCGCCGGCGGCCTATTCGCTGATCGCCGACAGCTTCCCCGCGGAACGCCGCGCCACCGCGATCAGCGTTTATTCGATGGGTGTGTATCTGGGCTCGGGCCTGGCCTTTCTGTTCGGCGGCCTGGTGATCAAACTGGCCTCGGCCCAGGGCGACGTGCTGTTGCCGGTGCTCGGCGAAGTGCGGCCCTGGCAGTTGATCTTTCTCGCCCTGGGCGCCGCCGGGGTGCTCTTCACTCTGCTGATGCTGGCGGTCAAGGAGCCGGCGCGGCGCGGCGTCGGTGCCGGCGTGGCAGTGCCGCTGGCGGACGTCGGGCGCTATATTCGCGCCAACAAGCGCACCGTGCTCTGCCACAACTTCGGTTTCGCCGGCCTGGCGTTCGCCGGCTACGGCAGTGCGGCCTGGATTCCGACCTTCTTTATCCGCACCTATGGTTGGGACGCCGGCCAGGTCGGTATCGTCTACGGCATCATAGTGGCGCTGTTCGGTTGCCTGGGCATCGTCTTCGGTGGGCGTCTGGCCGACTGGATGGCCAAGCGCGGCCGTAGCGACGCCAATATGCGCGTCGGCCTGTATGCCGCCATCGGCGCCGTGCCCTTCGTGCTGCTATTCCCATTGATGGAAACCGCGCTCTGGGCGGCGATTCTCACCGCCCCTGCGGTGTTCTTCCTGAGCATGCCGTTTGGCGTGGCGCCTGCGGCCATTCAGGAAATCATGCCCAACTCGATGCGCGGCCAGGCCTCGGCGATCTATCTGTTCGTCATCACCCTGATCGGCCTGGGCATAGGCCCGACCGCCGTGGCGCTGGTGACCGACTACGTATTCGCCGACGATCAGGCGCTACGTTACTCGCTGCTGATCGTTACCAGTCTCGCCGTGTTCAGCTCGGTCGTGCTGCTGAGCATGAGCCTCAAACCCTATCGCGACAGCGTGGTGCGCTTGCAGCAATGGGCGGCCAGTCCGGCCAGCCACAAAGTGGCCCCGGCTTTAGCCGTGGGGCGGATGCAATCCGGGGATGCCTGAGGGCCGATATCGGCAGCGGCCATAAGTCCGCTCCCGGATTTCATCCGGGCTACGGGATGGCCGCGATCAGGCTTCCGTAGCCCGGATGAAATCCGGGAAGTCTTTCGGCTAAGGCGTTTACCACTGCGATAGTGGTAGGCGCCCCAGCCCAACGAAATCAGGCCGCCGGCTCTTCGCTCAGCGCCTTGCTGCGCCAGCCTTTGCCACCCGGCAGCAGCAGGTTGAGCAGGATGGCGATGATGCCGCACAGCGAGATGCCTTTGAGGCTGATATCGCCGGCGCCGATCACCATGCCGCCGATGCCGAACACCAGGGTCACTGCGACTATCACCAGGTTGCGTGCCTCGGACAGGTCGACCTGATGACGGATCAGGGTGTTCAAGCCGACCACGGCGATGGAGCCGAACAGCAGGCAGAGAATGCCGCCCATCACCGGCACCGGAATGCTCAGCAGCACCGCGCCGAACTTGCCGATAAACGCCAGCACCATAGCGATCACCGCCGCCCAGACCATCACCTTGGGGTTGAAGTTCTTGGTCAGCATCACCGCGCCCGTGACTTCCGAGTAGGTGGTGTTCGGTGGGCCGCCGAGCAGGCCCGCCGCCGAGGTGGCCAGGCCATCGCCGAGCAGGGTGCGGTGCAGGCCGGGCTGTTTCAGGTAGTTCTTGCCGGTTACGGTGCCGATCGCCAGCACGTCGCCGATATGTTCGATGGCTGGCGCGATGGCCACCGGCAGGATGAACAGAATCGCCCCCCAGTGCAGCTCCGGCGCGACGAAATTCGGCAGCGCCAGCCAAGGTGCGGCGGCCACCGGGCTGAAGTCGACCACGCCGAACAACCAGGCCAGCGTATAGCCCACGGCGATGCCGCAGAGGATCGGGATCAGGCGGAAGATGCCGCGGCCGATCACCGCGACCAGCAGGGTGGTGATCAGCGCCGGTAGGGAAATCATCAGGGCGATATCGTTTGGCACCAGTTGCGCGCTGCCGTCGCCGGCCTTGCCCATGGCCATATTCGCCGCCACGGGCGCCAGGCCCAGGCCGATCGCCATGATCACCGGGCCTATCACCACCGGCGGCAGCAGGCGGTCGATAAAACCGGTGCCTTTGAGCTTCACCGCCGCGGCCAGCAGCAGATAGGCGAAACCGGCGGCGACCAGGCCGCCGAGGGTGGCGGGCAAACCGAAGTCGCTTTTCGCCGCCAGGATCGGCGCGATAAAGGCGAAGGAGGAGGCTAGGAACACCGGTACCTGGTTCTTCGTCACCAGATGAAAGATCAGGGTGCCGAGGCCGGCGGTGAACAGCGCCACGTTCGGGTCCATACCGGTGATCAGCGGCATCAGCACCAGAGCGCCGAAAGCCACGAACAACATCTGCGAGCCGGCCAGGGCCTGGCGCCAGGTTGCATCTTGCATGTGATCCTGCATGTTCAGGCGTCCTTTTGCTTGGTGCCGAAGATTTTGTCGCCGGCATCGCCGAGGCCGGGAATGATGTAGCCGTGTTCGTTGAGACGTTGATCGATCGAGGCGGTGAAGATGGTCACATCCGGGTGGGCATCGGCCACCGCCCTAATCCCTTCGGGGGCGGCGACCAGCACCATGGCGCGGATCTCCTTGCAGCCGGCGCGTTTCAGCAGATCGATGGTGGCGACCATGGAGCCGCCGGTGGCGAGCATCGGGTCGATGATCATCGCCAGGCGCTCGTCGATTTCCGGCACCAGTTTTTCCAGGTAGGTATGCGCTTGCAGGGTTTCCTCGTTACGCGCCACGCCCACGGCGCTGACCTTGGCGCCGGGGATTAAACTGAGCACGCCATCGAGCATGCCGATACCGGCGCGCAGGATCGGCACCACGGTGATCTTCTTGCCGGAAATCTTCTCCACCTGCACCGGGCCTGACCAGCCTTGGATCTCGTAGTTTTCCAGCGGCAGATCCTTGGTCGCTTCGTAGGTCAGCAGCGCACCGACTTCCTGGGCCAGCTCGCGGAAATTCTTCGTGCTGATATCGGCGCGGCGCATCAGACCGAGTTTATGGCGGATCAGCGGATGGCGGATCTCGTGGATGGGCATGGCTGAGGTCTCCAGCGGGGAGTGCGAAAAGTTGGCATAACAGGCCTGTAGATTAAAGCATTGGCCATGTGCTTATCTGCGCCGACTGCGGGTAATTTGCTCAATTAACGGCTAAATTTCGCCTATCGCCGCTAAGTGACGGGCAACGCTTGCCCTGTTCGATGCGGATGGGTACCTTTGCCGGCTTTTATTTTGACGTATCGATCAGGTTTTCTGCTTGGTGCGGCGTCATCCACTGAAGAGGAAACAGCATGCCCGCCGATCTCGCGCATATCCGCCAAGTCATGGCCGAAGCCGATTGCCTGTACAACGAGGCCGAAGTGGAAGCGGCCATCGAACGCATGGCC
This sequence comes from uncultured Pseudomonas sp., assembly GCF_946886105.1. The sequence continues at coordinate 33,846 of NZ_CAMPHV010000020.1, forward strand.
ACGACCATCAACAGCCAGTTGGCCGAGAGCAACCCCGTGGTGTTCTGCGTGATGAACGGCGGCCTGATCTTCACCGGCAAGCTGCTGCCCAAACTCAACTTCCCGCTGGAGCTGTCCTACCTGCATGCCACCCGCTACCGCAACGAAACCAGCGGTGGCGAGCTGTTCTGGAAGGCCAAGCCGGAAATCTCCTTTATCGACCGCGACGTGCTGATCATCGACGACATCCTCGACGAAGGTCATACCCTGGGCGCGATCATCGACTTCTGCCACCACGCTGGCGCCCGCGCGGTGCACACCGCCGTGCTGATCGACAAGGACCACCAACGCAAGGCGCGCCCGGACCTGAAAGCCGATTTCGTTGGCCTGCCGTGCATCGACCGCTACATCTTCGGCTACGGCATGGACTACAAGGGCTATTGGCGCAATGCGCCGGGGATCTACGCGGTCAAGGGCCTATGAGCGCACCGCGGTTTCTCGATCAGCAGCTGTTCGGCGAGCTGGCCGCTCAAGCCGCAGCAAGCCCACGCCAGCGCCAGCACCATAACTTCCATCAGATGGAAGAGCCCTGCCACCGCATGGCGGTGGGCTTGCAGCCGGATACCTATATTCCGCCGCATCGCCACCTTGCAGCCGACAAGGCCGAAGCCCTGCTGGTACTCAAGGGCCGACTGGGTCTGCTGATTTTCAACGAGGCGGGCGAGGTGCTGGAGCGGCGCGTGCTGCAAGCCGGCGGCGATTGCATCGGCGTCGACCTGCCACCGGGCGTTTTTCATGCGCTGGTGGTGCTGGAGGCCGATAGCATTCTGTTCGAATGCAAGGCCGGGCCCTATAAACCCGTAGGTGAGGGCGAGTTGGCCAGCTGGGCGCCGCGCGAAGGCGAGCCCGGTGTAAGCGAATACAAGGCCTGGATGCGCGCGCAATTTATGTAGCCCGAATAAGCCTTAGGCGCAATCCGGGAGCTGTGGTGCATGCGCAGGTTTCCCCGGATTGCGCTGGCGCTTATCCAGGCTACGGATTGCGCGCTCCTGTAGCCCGGATGCAATCCGGGAAATGCTAGCGCCGCGTAAATCTCTCCCGGATTTCATCCGGGCTACGAGAGAACTTCCCCATCGTCCTTCGGCGTCAGCCAGCGCAGGGCTTTTTCCCTGGCCTGAACCAGGTCGTGCACGTAGGCCAATTGTCCTTCGATGCGCTGGATGCCCGCGCGGCGCAGTTGCAGGCGCACCTGGGGCGTGGGGCCGCTGAGCACCAGGCCGACGTTCTGTTCGCGGTAGTCGCGCAGTACGTTGTTCAGCGCCGCCAGGGCGGTCATATCCAATAGCGGCACGGCGCTGAGGTCGACGATCACCACCTTGACCCCTGGGGTGAAGCGGCGCAGCACGCTCAGGGCCTTTTCCGCGGCGCCGAAGAACAACGGGCCGCGGATCGCATAGACCAACACATGCTCCGGCAAGTCGCTCAGCGCCTGGTGAAAATGCCGAGGCAGGCTTTCCGTATCGGTCAGGTCGCTCATACGTTTGATGAACAGACCGGCTGCCAGCAACAGGCCGACGCCGACCGCCAGCACCATATCGAACAGCACCGTGAGGGTCAGGCAGGTGAGCAGCACCAGCACGTCGTTGCGCGGGGCGATGCGCAGGGTGTGGCGCACATGCCGCGCTTCGCTCATGTTCCACGCCACCATCAACAACAGGGCGGCCAGCGCGGCCATCGGCAGGTAACTGAACAGCGGCGCGAGAAACACGATGGCGATCAGTACCACGGCCGAATGAATCACCGCGGCCACTGGCGAGAATGCACCGGCGCGCACGTTGGCCGCGCTGCGGGCGATGGCGGCGGTGGCGGTGATGCCGCCGAACAGCGGGGCGACCAGGTTGCCGATGCCCTGGCCGATCAACTCGCCATTGGGGTCGTGCTTGCTGCCGGTCATGCCGTCGGCGACCACCGCGCAGAGCAGCGACTCGATCGCCCCGAGCATGGCGATGGCAAACGCCGGGGCGAGCAGCTGGCGCACCAGCTCGAAGCTCAGTTGCAAGGGTTGGCCATCCGCGCCGGGCAATTGCCAGGGCCAGGCGAAGCTCGGCAGAAACGGTGGAATGCCGGCATGCGCGACACCGTCCAGGCTGTAGCTGAAGCGCTCGCCGAGGGTCGCCACCGGCAGACCCATGGACTCCAGCATCAGGCTCAGCAACGCGCCCAGGGTCAGCGCCACCAGGTGACCGGGAATTTTCGGCACCCAGCGCGGCCAGATCAACAGTACTGCCAGACACACCAGCGCCACCAGGCTGTCGCCCAGCTGCAGGCTGGGCAACGCGTGCAACAGCGCGTTGAGCTGCTCGACGTAGTTGTTCGGCTGGGAGGCCAGGCTCAAGCCCAGCAGATCCTTGATCTGCAAAGTGGCGATGACGATGCCGATGCCGGCGGTGAAACCCAGGGTCACCGGGTAGGGGATGAATTCGATCAGCCGGCCGGCGCGCAGCAGGCCGAGCGTGATCAGGATCAACCCGGCCATCAGCGTGCACAACAGCAAACCGCCGAGGCCGAACTGCTGAGTGATCGGCAGCAGAATCACTACGAAGGCCGCGGTCGGACCGGACACATTGAAGCGCGAGCCGCCGCACAGGGCGATCAGCGCGCCCGCCACAAGCACCGTATAGAGGCCGTGTTGCGGCGCCACACCGACCGCGATCGCCAGGGCCATAGCCAGCGGAATGGCGATAATGCCGACCGTCAGGCCGGCGCTCAGGTCGCCACGCAGATGCTTCCAGGAGTAGCCGCCGCGCAGGCTCTGACGCAAGGCGGCAAATAGCACGGGTTGGGCTGGCAGCATGATGGCATCCACGGTGGTTGATCGCAGTATAGGTGTTGCGATTCAGGCATAGGGGCGACCTAAGTCGCCTGTTTTAGTCCCTATTGACCGTGTTACACAACCCGGCTTGTTCGCACGCGTTGAGCCTTGGGCCTGGCCAGGGGTAAACTGCCGCCCCCCGAGGCCCGGTAGCTGGAGTTGAGCATGCGTAAAGACAAGAAGCAGGTAATTGGCGAAGAAATCACGGACGAGTCGATCAAGCTGTTTCTGGCAGTGGAGCCGGCCGACGCCACGCCACCGTCGCTGCACAAACTGATCAAGGCCTATCGCGGTCTGCGGATCGACGACTTCGAGCGCTTCGTCGGCTTCTTCGTCGAAGCGGGTTATGACCTCGGTGCGACCGACGCACAAGGCAAGGATTTCATCGCCTTGATCGAGGACCAGCGCTTCGCCGAACCCTATATCGAAGTGGTCAAAGCAGCCCGCGGTTGAGGTCTTATTGATGTCGGCGCCTAGGTTGGGTTCACCAGCCCGTAGGTTGGGTTAGCGGCGATCCACGTTAGCTACCGGCAATACGGTAGTTGAACGCCGCGTAACCCAACAAGACGCCAGCGCAGTGTTCCGGTACGACCTGGGATAGCCGGGTCTGCCGATACCCATGCTGCCGAGCGGTATGACAAATGCCCAATCTTCCTCAACACCGCAACGACCTTGTTGGGTTACGCGGCGGCCGATGGTGATATCGCTGCCTGAATCGCGATAGTCGCCGCTAACCCAACCTACAGCACCCCGGCCTTTTTCCACGCCAGATAGCGGCTCACCAGTTCCGGGCCGAGTTCGCTGGGGCGGGCGTCGAGCACCGGGACGTTATGCGCGGCCAGGCGCTCGTGCAACGTGTCGCGGGCATTCAGGTAGTCGAGGGTGCCGCAATAGCTCAGCGCCGTCTCGAAGTCGCGTACCGGGTTCTGCCGCACCTCATCCAATATCTCCTCACGCAGGCTGGCGATCAGCACGCGGTGTTGGCGGCCGATGCGCTTGACCGCATTGAGCAGCTCCTGATCGTCTTCGTCGCGCAGGTTGGTCACCAGCACCACCAGGGCACGGCGCCGTTGCCGGCTGAGCAGGGTATCGGCGGCGCTGGCGAAGTCGGCCGGCAGCTGCGTGCTATGCAGGTCGTATACGGCATTGAGCAGTACATTGAGCTGGGCCGAGCCCTTGACCGGTGGCAGGAAGCGTTTCTGCTCGCTGGCGAAAGTCGCCAGGCCCACCGCATCGCCCTGGCGCAGAGCCACGTAGCTGAGCAGCAAGCTGGCGTTGAGGGCGTGATCGAAGTGCGAGAGTTCGCCGTCCTGATTGCGCATGCGCCGACCGCAGTCGAGCAGGAAGATGATCTGCTGGTCACGCTCGTCCTGGTATTCCCGAGCGATCGGCGTGCGTTTGCGCGCCGTGGCCTTCCAGTCGATCTGACGCAGAGTGTCGCCATCACGAAATTCGCGCAGTTGATGGAACTCCAGGCCCAGGCCGCGACGCTGGCGTTGGCGCACGCCTAGCTGGCTCAGCCAATCGTCGACCGCCATCAGTTGCGCGCCGTACAGGCGGGCGAAGTCCGGGTAGACGCGGGTTTCTCCAGGCAGGTCGAGGTAGCGTCGCGAATGCCATAGCCGCAAGGGGCTAGGCAGTTGGACTTCGCAACGGGGAAAGACGAAGTGGCCACGCGCCAGTGGCCGTACCCGGTAGCCGACCTGGGTCTGCTCGCCCGGATGCAGCTCGACGCGCAGCGGCAAATGCTCGAAGGCCATATCGCCCGGCAGATGGTCGAACACCTGCACGGCGAGGCTGCTGGTGTAGGTGTGGTGCAGGCATAGCTGCACCTCACTCCAACGGCCCAGCGGCAAGTTGCCGGGCAGTTGCCGCTCGATGCGCGGCGACGGCAGGCGGCGCAGCAGGCCTGCGTCGACCAGCGCGGCAGCGAGCAGCACCAACAATGCCGCCCACCATATGGCGTGCAGGCTTTGCGGGATGCGCAGGTCCAGTGCGGTCAGGGCGCCGAGCAGGATCGCCAGTCCCAGCAGGCTGCCGAGGAGCGCCAGTAGCGCGCGGGAAGGCTTCACGCGCCGATACCTGTGGTCGATGCATTCATAGACGCGGCGCCGGCACCTGATCGAGCAACTGTTGCAGTACCTGGTCGACCGACAAGCCTTCGATATCCAGCTCCGGCGCCAGGCGCACACGGTGGCGTAACACGGCCAGGGCGCAGCCCTTGATGTCGTCCGGCAGGACGAAGTCGCCGCCGCGCAGCAGTGCCCGGGCGCGGGCGCCGCGTACCAGGGCGATGGAGGCGCGGGGCCCGGCGCCTATGGCCAGACCCGGCCAGGTGCGGGTGGCGCGGGCCAGGCGCACGGCATAGTCGAGCACCTGGTCGTCGAGGGCCAGGTCGCTGGCGATTTTCTGCAGCGCCAGTACGTCCTTGGCTTGCAGCAAGGTACGCAGCGGCGCGACTTCGAGCATGTCGGCCTTCGCCGAACGGGTGACCTGGCGCACCATGCTCAGCTCTTCGCTCTGCTCCGGGTAGTCCATGCGCAGCTTGAGCATGAAACGATCCAGCTCGGCCTCGGGCAGTGGGTAGGTGCCCTCCTGCTCGATCGGGTTCATGGTCGCCAGCACCATAAAGGGCAGCGGTACCGGCAATGCCCGGCCTTCGAGGGTGACCTGGCGCTCCTGCATGACTTCGAGCAGGGCCGCCTGGGTTTTCGCCGGGGCGCGGTTGATCTCGTCGGCCAGCAGCAGGTTGGTGAACACCGGGCCCTTGCGCAGTTTGAACTGCTCGCTTTGCAGATCGTAGACCGCATGGCCGGTGACATCGCTGGGCATCAGGTCCGGGGTGAACTGGATACGCGCGAATTCGCCGCCGAAACAGCGCGCCAAAGCGCGGACCAGCAGGGTTTTACCGAGGCCGGGTACGCCTTCGACCAGCACATGGCCGCCGGCGATCAGTGCGGTGAGCACATCGTCGATCACCGCGGTCTGGCCGACCACCGCCTTCTGCAATTCCTGACGCAGCGCCTGGGCCAGCTGACTGGCACGCTGACGCTGCGACGGCGGTGGGGTGGGGGGCGCGCCGGGTGCGACGGTTTGCGTAGCGAGCGGCGCATCTGCCGAGCTGCTGGTGACTTCGCGGGTGTCTTCGCTCATAGGGCGTTCCTAAGGGTTTGCAGGTGGGCGACCTGGCGGGTGAATTCGGCGGCGGGTAGCGATTTTTCCGGCAGCGGCCGCATGGCTTGGCTGATGGCGCTGGAGGGCAAGCGGCTCATACGTGACAGGACGTGCCATTGTTCGGCGACGCCGAGACGCTCGAAACCGGGATGACGGCGGCGCGCGCGGCGTTGAATATCCTGTTGCAAACCTTGCAGCAGACTCTGCTGGCCGCAGCGTCGGAGCAGAAAGTCGGCACTGCCGCGTACATGTTCCTGCAATTTACGGCGACTCAGGCTGACCGGCAGTTGCAGCGGACCCTGGCGCACGCCGGCATACCAGAGCGTCAGCACGATCAGCAGGGCCAGCGCCGTCAGCGCTTCGGGGAAGTTGCGCAGCAGCAGGCTGAACAGGTCGTCGCGTTCGGCGCGGTAGACCAGGGTCACCGCACTGTCCTGGCTGAGGTACCAGAGCAGCCAGGCATGGTCGTATTCGCCGATCTGTTCGTTCTGCCAGATCCAGCTGTCGGTCAATACGCTGATCAATCCTTCGCCGTGGTAGAGCTGCAGCAAGTGGGTCGCGGCGCCGCTGTTGGCCCAGACATGGGCGCGGTCTTCGCTGTCGTAGAGGTGGTATTCGGTGTCGAAGTCGATATAGGCCGGGGCGTCTTCGTTTTCCAGGTACAGCTGGGTCAGTTCGGGGTAGCGGTTGGCTTCGCCGGCTTGCTCCGCGTCGGCCGGCGTTTCGCTATCGGCGCTGGCTTCTACCTCGGTCTGCGATTCCTCGGTATCCGCCTCGGCGTCGCCTTCTTCGTCCTCGAGATCCTCGGAGAGGTACTGCTGAATGCCCAATTGGTCGAGCAGCAGATCGCCGCTTTCCTGGTCTTCCTCGTCCCACAGGCGTTCGGCGACCACCAGCAGGTGCCCGCCTTTGGCGGTCCACTCCAGTAGACGCTGACTTTGCCGCGCGTTGATGTTTTTACGGTCGCCGAGCAGCAATAGGGTTTGGCCGACGCTGGGCAGCTCGTTCAGCACCTCCAGACCATCGGCGTGTTGCACCTGAATGCCCTGGGTGCGGAGGAAATGCTCGGCGGCGAGGTAGGGGTTGGCGGCGACCTCGGGGGCCGGGCCGTGCTTGATGGTTTCCTGGTAGGGCTCGGCAATGCTCAGCAGGTAGCTGCCGAGCCACCCCAGGCAGAGCAGTAGCAAGCCGCCGAGCAGAAACTGAAGGCGCCGACTCATGCCTGCACCCCCGGGCCGAACAAGTTGCGCCAGTCCTGACACAAGACCGGTTTGAGCGCCTCGGGCGGTAACCGATGGCCGTAGGCCAGGTTCTGCCAGTGCAGCGTCAGTATTTGGCTGAACTGACTGAGCGGGTCCTGTTCGAGGGTTTGTACCAAGCGCAGCACTTCGGCTTCGGTGTAGGCGCTTTTCAGCGGCAGGCGATAGTCGTGCAGCAGGCGGCTGAGCAGGGCGCGATAAAGCAGGCCGAGCGCGGCGCGCGGCTGTTCGCCCCAGAGTCGTTCGACTTCGCTGGCGATATCGTCGGGCAAGGTTTCCGGGGCCACTTCAAGGCCGAACAGCTGGCTCGGCGGCAGGTATTTTTTGCGTCTCGCCGGTAAACCCAGGCGCCCGGCGAAGGCGCTCAGCCAGTCGCGATAGCGCCAGATCACCAGCGCTAGCAGGCTTAACAAGGCGGCCCAGAGCAGCACCTCGAATACCAGTGCGACTATTTCGATGCTTTTCCAGAACTCGCCCAGCTTGAGGAACTTCTCGATCAACGCCTTGATGGTTTCCTCATCGACTTCCTCGGCTTTTCGTTCTTCGCCGAAGCGCCAGAGGGTGACCACCTCGCGGTTCTCAAACGGCGGCTCGTCGAGCAGTTGCGCGATGCTCTGCTGTGCGGCCTGGCTGGTCAGCGACTGCTTGAGCAGACGTTCGGCGTCCGGACCTATGGGGTCCTCGATGGGTAATGGGCAACTGCTCGATGCCTCGGCCGCCAAAGCCGGAGCCGGCGCTTGCAAGAGCAGCAAACCGCAGCCGAGGATCAGTGCGTAGGCCACGCCGGTCAGGCGCTGGCGCAGTTGGCGGAACACCAGTTCGATATCCCAGGCTTCCAGCGCAGTACGCCGGTTCAGGTAGAGGGTGAAGCCGCAGGCCACGTACACCGGTTCCCAGACGATCAGCACCAGCACATACAGCAGGTTGGACAGGTGCTCGAGCCACAGCCACTCCCCGCTTGCCGCCTCGATCAGGCTTTTCCAGCTCCAGTCCAGTTCGATCTGCGCTGGCAGGAGCATATAGAACAAAGTGACCAAGCCCAGCCACAAGGCGCCCTCCAGGTGCATGCCGACCACGGTCAACCAGGTGGCGGCGCCGGCGTCGCGCTGGCCAAGGACCACCAGGCGTTGGTTGCGGGACGCGCCGGATAAGCCTTCCAGCTGCAGTACCGGCAGGTCGAAGCTGCGCGTCGGGCTCAAGCGGCGCCAGGTCAGGCTGGCCAACAACTGCGGCTTGAGCAGGCCGGGCAGGGCCTTGAGCGCCTGTTTGACAGTGGGCGTATCGCCGAACAGGGCGTGCGAGAGGATATACAGGGGCAGTCGCTCGTATGCCGGTTTCAGCCACCAGAACAGGAAGATCGCCCAACCGGGGTGTCGCCACAGCAGCAGGCAGAGCAGGGCGAACAGTGGCAGGGTCAGCAGCGCCCAACTGGCCATCAACAGCCCGGCATGCCGGCGCGCGAGCAGCACGCCGAGGTCAAGCGCCTCCCAGGCGCTGCGCGGGCGAATCGCCACGCTGGCATCAGTCAGGCGCATGCTGACCTCGTCCGGCGAACAGCAGATAAGCCAATACCAGCAGCCATAAAAGCGCTCCGACGACGTATTTGACCGTTGGGCTGGCCAGGGTCATCGACGACCAGTAGGCCTCGATAAAGGCCGCCAGCAGGAGAAATACGGTGGCCCCGCCAATCAGGCGCACGCTGTGGCCCGCCGCCAGACGCAAGGCCTCGCTGCGCGGCAGACGTCCCGGCGCCAGCAGCGCGCCGCCGAGTTTGAAGCCGGCGGCGCCGGCCAGGGCGATGGCGGTCAACTCGAAGGCGCCGTGGCCGATGACGAACGACCAGAAGGTTTCGCTGTAGCCGATTTGCGTCAGATGGCCGGCCACCGCGCCTATCATCAAACCGTTGAACAGCAGGAAGAACAGACTGCCGAGGCCGAACAGCAGGCCGCTGGCGAAGGTCTGAAAGGCGATGCCGATGTTGTTCATGATGTAGAAGCCGAACATCATCCAGTCGTCGCCCGAATCGCGTTCGCTGAAGCGGCCGATGCGCCGGGCATCGGGGTCGTACATTTCCTCCATGTTGGCCACTTGCTCGGGGTCGACCAGGCTGTAGATCAACTCGGGGAACAGGTAGACCAACAAGGCCATGCCCAGCAGGCTGCCGAAGAAAACCAGGCTGGCGGCGGTCACGCAGCGCCACTCGGTGCGCACCAAGCGGGGGAAGCCGGCCAGGATGAAACCGATCAATTGCGCCGCCAAGGGGCTGCGATGGCGGTAGAACTGCTGGTGGCCGCGCAATACCAGGTGTTGCAACTGCTCGATCAAGTGACTGCTGTAGCCGCGCGCCTGGGCCAAGGCGAACTGCTGGCACAGGCGCCGGTAGTCGGCGGCGAATCCCTTGCAAGCCTGGCTATCGGCTTTGCCGCGTTCGAGGCTGTCGAGCAGCTCGCCGAAGGCCTGCCAGTCGGCCTGGTGGCGTTGTTCGAACAGGCTCTGTTTCATGTCGGCCCCAACAAACCATGGGCGATGCCATGGATGCGTCGTTCGGCAAGCTCTGCCGGGACTTGTAACGGCTCGGCGATAATCGCCGCCAGCTCGGCGCGGCGTGCGCTGGACAGGCCCTCGGCGCGTTCGGCGAAGCCGAGCATGGCGCGTTGCTCGGCCAGGTTGAGTGCAAAAGGCGCGCGCGCCGCTTCGGCCTGCGGCAGATTGGGGCGCGCCGGCGGCGTATCGCGGTAGACCACCAGGGTCCCGGCGGCCATATCGCCGAGGCGTTTGAATGCCGAGTGATTGAGGCAGCTGAGGATGCCCAGGGTATAGCCGAACGGCAGGATATCGACGAAGCGCAGCAGGTTGCGGGTCAGCGACGCGGCCCAGCCGATCGGCGTGCCGTCATCGTGAACCACGCGCAGGCCGAGCATCTGCTTGCCGGGCGAGCGGCCTTGGTTGAGCACCTCGAACAGCACCATGTACCACCAGGTGACGAGAAACAGCAGGATGGTCGCCAGGCCCATGCCGAATTGGCCGAGCAAACCGAGAACGAGATAAGTGACCCCGAGCGCCGCACCGCGAATCGCCAGGTCGATGCTGAAGGCCAACGCGCGCGGAACCAGCCCCGCTGGGCGCAGAACCAGATCGATGGCTTCTGGGGTTTCCACGTGAAAGCGGGTATCCAGCGGCGCTGCCGAAGGCTGCTCGGAGGATAGCGGAGCACGCGAATAAGAGGGTAAGGCTGTAGGCGGCATCAGCGGACTGCATCGGAGAAAGCCCGATGCTAGCCAGCAGCGGGCAGGTAAGCAACCGAGTCAGCAGAAGCAGACTCGGTTGCTTAACGTGTTTTTCAGGCGAAACTCACTGAGCGGCCGGCAGAACACCGAAGATGGTGCGATACAGAATGCCCATGGCGATGATCATCAGCGGGATGGTCCAAACCAGGCCGATACCCAGGGGGATCGCACTGAGCATGGTGATCAGGCCCAGCAGCAGGAACAGGCCGAAGACCTTGAACCAGTGTTGGGTGATCGCCTTGCGCGAAGCTTCCAGCGCTTGCCACGGCGACAGACCGCGCTCGACCACCAGAGGGATCGCCAAGATATAGGCGATGGACAGGTAGAGACCGGGAATCAGCAGCAGAAGCATGCCCAGGTAAACCAGCGCCATCATGATCACGGCAGTGATCAGCAGCGGCACGGTGCGGCCGAAGTGGCTGAAAATTTCGTTGAAGGCGATCGGTTGATCGGCTGCGCGGCGAATGCCGACCATGTTGAGGCCGGCCATAAAGGGGTAGGCAAAGGCAGAAGCGAAGACACCGATTACCAGTTCGGCAACGATGCCGACGACGCTGAAGTCTTCCCCGCCAGTCAGGCCGATCAGTCCGAAGATTCCGCCGAGAATGAAGGAGGCCGCCAGCAGCACGGCGTAAAACAGGATGAAGCCGCCAATGATGATGCCTTTGGTGCCTTTGGTACGTTGCCAGGCTTCGCTGATCAAATCGCCGATATTGAAGTCATAACCACGGCTCAGTGCTTCTTCGATGCTCAATGCCTGGCCGTCGTTTTTGCCGGTGTCCTGCAATTGGCTGGTCGGGGCTGCGTAGGGATTGGGGGCTGTCGAGTCACTCATCGGGGGCATCCTTGTACAAGAGTGGGGAGGGGGGACAACTGTAGCTTTAGTGGCATATGGCCTACAAGGCACGAGACGGTTGCCGAGCGTGAGCTGGATCAAAGTTCTGCGGCTGCCGGGCCATCGCCGTCTTGAATGATAGACTGCGCCTGCCTTCGACTCAGGATAAAGCCGTGACCTCCAGCCTCTTTTGGTACGACTACGAAACCACCGGTATCGATCCTCGGCGCGACCGCCCATTGCAGGTCGCCGGGATACGCACTGACGAAAACCTCAATGAAGTCGGCGAGCCGCTGAATATTTACTGTCAGCCCAGCGACGATATCCTGCCCCACCCAGCAGCCTGTCTGGTCACCGGCATCACCCCGGCAAAACTGGCCCAGAGCGGCCTTGGCGAGGCCGAGTTCATGAGTCGGGTGCATGCCGAATTGTCGCTGCCGGGAACCTGTGGTGTCGGCTACAACAGCTTGCGTTTCGACGACGAAGTGACCCGCTACAGTCTCTATCGCAATTTCTTCGACCCCTATGCCCGGGAATGGCAGGGCGGCAATAGCCGTTGGGATTTGATCGACCTGGTACGTACCGCTTATGCCTTGCGTCCGGAGGGTATCGTCTGGCCCGAAGTCGAGGGTAGGGTCAGCCTCAAGTTGGAATTGCTCACCGCGGCCAATGGCATCGAGCACGGCCAGGCCCACGACGCCCTGTCGGATGTGCGGGCGACTATCGCCTTGGCGCGTTTGATCCGCAGCAAACAGCCGAAACTGTACGATTACCTCTACCAATTGCGCAGCAAGCAACGGGTGCTCGATGTCGTGCGTTTATTGCAGCCAATGGTGCATATATCCGGGCGTTTTGCCGGCACCCGGCATTATCTGGCGGTGGTTCTACCGCTGGCCTGGCACCCGCGTAATCGCAATGCCTTGATAGTCTGCGATCTGCATGCCGACCATGCGCCCTTGCTCGAGGAAGATGGTGCAACACTGCGCCGTCGCTTATATACCCGCCGCGATCAATTGGCCGAAGGCGAACTGCCCGTGCCCTTGAAGTTGTTGCATATCAACCGTTGTCCGGTATTGGCGCCGTTAAATGTGTTGCGCGACGAGGATCGGCAGCGTTTGCAAGTGGATATCGCCGCCTGCCAGCTGCGCGCCGAGCAACTGTGCGACTCCGCAAGCCAATGGCAGGGCAAACTCGCCGAAATTTATGGCGAAGAAGAATTTCCCGCCTGCGATGATCCCGAACAACAGCTATATGACGGTTTTATCGGTGATCGCGACCGGCGTTTATGCGAGCAGGTGCGTCGCGCCGAACCCCGCCGGTTGGCCCAGGAAGTTTGGCCGTTCGATGATGCGCGGCTACCGGAATTATTATTTCGTTACCGCGCACGTAACTTCGCGTCAAGCCTTACAGCGCAAGAGCAGGAGCGCTGGCGCACGTTCTGTCGGCAGCGTTTAACCCAGGCCGAATATGGGGCACCTAACACCCTGGCGGACTTCCGGGCGGCACTGGCGGAAGTCTTCGATAATTCAACGCTCGACCAGCAGGCGGTTTTATCCGCGTGGCGCGATTACGCCGAGCAGTTATGCCAGCGATATGGCCTGGAATAAGGGCGCTGGATATTGCGGTGTAATTGCAGTGGCGCGATTTAAGGAAAATATTTCCTGTTATGCATTGCGCCGTTTGTTGCGCACGGGATATGCGGTTGCATGTCCGGGGCGGGGTTTTCAAGGTGCAGCCCTGATGCATTGGGGGTAGGCGGTTGCTCAGCAGCAACAGGCCTAGGCGTGTGTCTGCTTGGGAAAGGTCCAGCAAATGCCGGTTTGATTAAGGGCGCAGTGAGCAAAATACGGTCATAAAAAAACGCCAGCATTGCTGGCGTTTTTTATGTTCAGGCCATGCGGATAATCGAAGCTTATCCCAGCAGTGTTGCCCAGCCTTCAACGACGTCGCCGCCCCACTTGGCTTTCCACTCTTTCAGGGTTTTGTGATTGCCACCTTTGGTTTCGATCACTTCGCCGGTGTTCGGGTTTTTGTATTGCTTAACTTTACGGGCGCGCTTAGTGCCGGTGGCTTTAGCGGCGCCTTTGGCTTTGCTGGCCTTGGCTTCAGGGTCGAGCATGGCAATGATGTCACGCAGGGACTTCTGGTATTCACCCATCAAGGTGCGCAGTTTGCCTTCGAATTCCAATTCTTTTTTCAGCTTGTCGTCTTGCGACAGGTTCTTCAGGCGCTCTTGCAGTTCTTTGATGGCTTCTTCGGTGGCGCGGTATTCGTTGATCAGTGACATGTCGATGGCCTTAATCTGTAGATGGATGGTGCTAAGTGGAAGCAATAATAGTCAGGCACTTTTATCCTGTAAACCGCTTTGTAAAAAAATGCCACAGTTGTGTGGGGTAAAAGTTGCTAGTTCGGTCAATTGTCGAGCATTGACGGGCGGTTGAATAAATCATCGATTCAGTTGTCCGCAATTACTGCTGTATAAGCCGAACAGTTTATCTGCCGCTGCTTCGGGCGCGTTGCTGTGGGTATTGTTTTTAGGCGCGGTCGCCGTGGTTACGCATGGGAGCTGTAGTTTTTCCAGGCGCTGGCTAGAATGGCGGACTTTGCGAAAACGACTGGAGTTCCCCATGCGCACTTTCCGGCTGGTCATTGCCTGCCCCGACCGCGTTGGTATCGTGGCCAAGGTCAGTAACTTTCTGGCCACCTACAACGGTTGGATTACCGAGGCGAGCCATCACTCGGATAACCACAGTGGTTGGTTCTTCATGCGTCATGAGATCCGCGCCGACTCGTTACCTTTCAATCTGCAGGAGTTCCGCCAAGCGTTCGCCCCGATTGCCCGTGAGTTTTCCATGGAGTGGCGGGTCACCGATTCGGCGCGGAAAAAACGTGTGGTGTTGATGGCCAGCCGCGAATCACACTGCCTCGCCGATTTGCTGCACCGTTGGCACAGCGATGAGTTGGACTGCGACATTCCCTGCGTGATCTCCAACCATAACGATTTGCGCAGCATGGTCGAATGGCACGGCATTCCTTATTGCCATGTCGCGGTGGATCCCAAGAACAAGCAGGCCGCATTCGACGAGGTGGAGCGCTTGATCGAGGTCCATCAAGCGGATGCCATAGTGCTGGCGCGTTATATGCAGATACTTCCACCGCAACTATGCAAATCGTTCGCCCAGCGAATCATCAATATCCACCACAGCTTTCTGCCGTCGTTTGTGGGGGCCAAACCGTATCACCAGGCCTCGTTGCGCGGGGTCAAACTGATCGGCGCCACCTCGCACTATGTCACCGAAGAGTTGGACGCCGGACCGATCATCGAACAGGACGTGGTGCGGGTCAGCCATCGCGATAGCATCGAGGAAATGGTGCGCCTGGGTAAGGATGTAGAAAAAATGGTGCTGGCCCGCGGTTTACGCTATCACTTAGAAGACAGGGTGCTGGTGCACGACAACAAGACAGTGGTGTTCGACTGAGTCTGGGTTGTGAACCGGTCTAGTGCATGACAAAGGAGTTCAACAATGCTCAAGTCAATTAAAGTGCGCGACTACATGACCCGCCATCTGGTGACATTTCGTCCCGAAATGAATCTATTTACCGCGATCAATCGTTTGCTGGAGCATCGTATTTCCGGTGCGCCGGTGGTCGACGGCCAGGGGCACCTGGTCGGCTTGCTGTCGGAAGGCGACTGCTTGCGCGGCATTCTGTCCGGTGCTTATTACGAGTCGGCGGGTGGCGATGTCCGCGACTATATGACCACCGAGGTGGAAGTCATCTCGCCCGAGGCGGATATCATCGAGGTATCCGAGTGCTTCCTGCGCGGCCGCCGCCGGCGCCTGCCGGTGGTCGAAGAGGGCCGCTTGATCGGCCAGATCAGTCGTAGCGACGTGCTGCGGGCGGTCAAGGAGTTCGCTCAGCACGATGAGGGGCGCAAGGCGCTTGGCTAGCTGGCCTGGCGGTTGAAGAGAGAGGCGGAACGTGCAATGAGCGATCCACTCGAGCGCGGCGCATCTAAGGCTCCGCCGATAGTCGGCGAGGGCTGTACGCAGCGTTACGACCCACAGGCGCTGACAGCCGAAGACGGCGCAACCTTCGAAGATGCTGCCGAACTCTGGAAGCAACTGCAGGGCGAGCAGGCATCGGCTAAAGACGAAGAGCAGACGTGAAGAGGGGCGCCAATTGGCGCCCCTCTTCGTTGTTGCTGCCGGCTAAATGCGGAAGCTGTCGACCAGGTGCTTGAGTCGCGACGCTTGCTGCTCCAAGTCGCCACAAGCCCGCAGGGTGGAGTTGAGGTTTTCCACGCCTTCCTGGTTGAGCGTGTTGATCTCGTTGATGTCGACGTTCAGCGATTCGATCACCGAGGTCTGTTCTTCCGTGGCGGTTGCTACGGATTGGTTCATGCCGTCGATCTCGCCGATACGTTGGGTCACGCTGCCCAGGCGTTCGCCGGCCTGGTTGGCGATCTCCACGCTTTCTTCGCTGTAGCGCTGGCTTTCGGTCATGGTGGTGACCGACTCGCGCGAGCCGACTTGCAGCTCCTCGATCATTTTTTCTATTTCCTGCGCGGATTCCTGGGTGCGGTGGGCCAGGTTGCGCACTTCGTCGGCGACCACGGCGAAACCGCGCCCGGCTTCGCCGGCACGTGCGGCTTCGATGGCGGCGTTGAGCGCGAGCAGGTTGGTTTGCTGGGAGATGCTTTTGATCACCTCGAGAATCTGCCCGATGTTCACGGTCTTGCTGTTGAGAGTCTCGATATTGCTGCAGGAGGCGCTGATCTTGGCCGACAGTTCGTTCATCGCGCTGATGGTCTTCTCCACCACCTGGCGGCCGTCCTCGGCTTGCTGGCGGGCGTCGGACGCCTGAGTCGAGGCGTCGGCGGCATTGCGCGCGATCTCCTGGGCGGCGGCGCCCAGCTGGTTGATCGCGGCGGCCACGCTGTTGGTGCGGCTGGCCTGTTCGTCGGAGTTGAGCATCGAAGAATTGGAGGCGTTGACCACCAGTTTGGCGACTTCGTTGACCAGGCCGGTGGCCGAGGAGACCTCGCGGATCGAGCTATGAATCCGTTCGACGAAGCGGTTGAAGGCGGTCGCCAGTGCGCCGAATTCGTCGTTGGACTGAATGACCAGGCGCTTGGTCAGGTCGCCCTCGCCCTGAGCGATGTCCTGCATGGCCTTGCCCATCACGTTCAGCGGTTGCATCAGTACGCTGATCAGCATGCTCAGCAGCAGGATGATCAGCACCACGGCGATGATGGTGGCGATTATCGCCGAGGCGCGGAATTCGCCGAGTGCGGCATAGGCCTTGGCCTTGTCGATACTCAGGCCGACATACCAGTCGACCGAGGGCAGGCCCTTGACCGGGGTGAAGGTGAGGATGCGGGTTTCGCCGTTGAGTTCGGCTTCGGTGAAGTCACTACTGATACGCGGAGTATTGTTGGGAAATACGTCCTTGAGATTCTTCATCACCAGATCGCTGTCGGGGTGGACCAGAATCTTGCCGTCGGCACTGACCAGAAAGGCGTGACCGTTACCGTCGAAATCCAGCGAATTGATGATATCGACCAGCACCTGCAGGCTCAGGTCGCCGCCGACCACGCCCGCCGGTTTCGCCGGGGTGGCGATGGTGATGATCAGGGTTTTGGTCGCGGCATCGACATAGGGTTCGGTGAGCGTGGTGCCGCCGGCCGCCATGGCGTCCTTGTACCAGGGGCGCGCGCGTGGGTCATAGTCGGTGGGCATTTCAGCGTCCGGGCGCATGAAGAACTCGCCGTTTTCAGTGCCCAGATAGCTATAGCTGAAGGTCGACGTCAGGGCCTTCTGCTCCAGCAGGCTGGTGACTTTCGCTGGTTCTGAGTCGCGGACTATCGCTTGCGCGGCGCTTTCCACCAGGAGAATGCGCCCGGACAACCAGTTCTGGATGTTGTTGGCGGTCACGTCGCCCATTTCGTGCAAGTAGCTTTCGAGGTCCTCACTGATCGCATTACGTTGCAGGTAGTCGTTGTACAAGGTAAACAGCGAAAAGGCGGCGATCACCACTAACGAGGCGGCAAGGAGAATCTTGTGGCTGAATTTGAGGTTATTGGTCATGGCTACTTGAGTCCGCTAAGGTCAGAGCCATCCATTGGCACGATGCACATCTTTATTGCGGCGTCTGCGAGGACGTTACGCACTGTGTCGGCATACCAGCAGTAAAGCTTGAACCAAGGGGATCGCAAGATGGATGTAAATGAGCATTTCGTATTAGGTGCCGACCTTTCCGGCCAGGCGCTTGGCCAACCGCTGCGCCTGGCCAATCGACATGGATTGATCGCCGGGGCGACCGGTACCGGCAAAACCGTGACCCTGCAGCGCCTGATCGAGACCTTCAGCGATGCCGGCGTGGCGGTGTTCGCCGCCGATGTCAAAGGCGACTTGTGCGGGTTGGGCGCGGCCGGGGCGCCGAAGGCTGGGGTGGCCGAGCGCATCGCTTCCATGCCCTGGCTCAACCACAGGCTCACGGCCTATCCGCTGACGTTGTGGGACATCCACGGCCAGAGCGGGCATCCGTTGCGCACCACCCTGAGCGAAATGGGGCCGCTACTGCTCGGCGCGCTGTTGGAATTGACCGACAGCCAGCAGGCCGCGCTCTATGCGGCGTTCAAGGTCGCCGACCGGGAAGGCTTGTTGCTGCTCGATCTGAAAGATTTGAAGGCGCTGTTGGCGCACCTGAAGAGCAACCCCGAAGTGCTCGGTGAAGACAGCGCCTTGTTCGCCCCGGCTTCGGCGCAAGCCTTGCTGCGCAGGTTGTCGAGCCTCGAACAGCAGGGCGGCGACGCCTTGTTCGGCGAACCGGCATTGCAGTTGGAGGATATCCTGCGTCCGGCCCGCGACGGTCGTGGCTCGATCCACCTGCTCGACGCCACTCGCCTGGTCCATGAGGCGCCCAAGATCTATGCGACCTTCCTGCTATGGTTGCTGGCCGAACTGTTCGAGCAGTTGCCCGAACGCGGCGATGCCGACAAGCCGCTGCTGGCATTGTTTTTCGATGAGGCGCATCTGTTGTTCGCCGACACGCCTAAGGCGTTGCAGGAGCGCTTGGAGCAGGTAGTGCGACTGATCCGTTCGAAAGGCGTCGGGGTGTATTTCGTCACCCAGTCGCCCGGCGATCTGCCCGATGATGTGCTGGGCCAATTGGGCCTGCGTATCCAGCACGGGCTACGCGCCTTCACCGCCAAGGAGCAGAAGGCCTTGCGCGCGGTTGCGGAGGGCTTTCGTCCCAATCCGGCCATCGACACCCTGGCCGTGCTGACCGAGTTGGGCATCGGCGAAGCCCTGGTCGGCACCCTGGAAAACAAAGGCACGCCGGCCATGGTGCAACGCGTCGCCATCGCCCCGCCGCAATCGCGCATCGGCCCGCTCAGCGCCGATGAGCGCAGCGCACTGATCCGCCAGTCGCCATTGGCCGGGTATTACGACAAAGCCTTCGACCGCGAGTCGGCCTACGAACTGCTCACCGCGCGGGCGGCGCGTGCCGCAAGTGAAGCCGCGCCGCAGAACACGCCCCAAGGCGGAGCGAGCAAAGCGCCCGCGGGCGTGGCGAGCAAGGCCGGCGACCTATTGGGCAATTTGGCCGGCCAGGTGATGAAAACAATCGTACGCCAAGCCGCCAACCAGATCGGTAGGCAATTGGTGCGCGGCTTATTGGGATCCTTGCTGGGCGGCAAAGGACGCTAGCCGTCTGGGCGCCGAGACCCGCCGGCCTTGATGGTCGGCGGAAGCTATCGGCGGGCTAACAGGCCGTTAAAAAACTACCTACGTTGCCGATACGGCGTTAAAAACAGGCTCGGAATGCTCATTTACAACAGTAAAGTCGCCCGCGACTCCGACCGTTCCTCGCCTGTTTTTGCCTTGTCTCGGCTGCCTCGCCTACATTTTTCAACAGCCTGCTAAACGTCAAACAGGATAATTGCAGGCAAACGCCGTCAATTCCCTGCCTCGTCGGCTTTGGCTTTTAAGTCTTTTTCGATTTTCTCGAGTTCTTTTTCGAATGCTTGGTCTAGAAGATTGGCTTTCTTACGCCAAGGCTTGCGTTCTGGATCCGGTTGAGCGGCATAGGTAATGACTTCCCCGCCGTATACATCCTTGTAACGCTGCGCCTGGCGCTCGAGTTCGGCGCGCAGTTCGTCTTTCGTCACGTGGTTATCCATGGTTTTTAAATTATCGAGGCGACAAGCTAAAGCCGAGGGCTTGACTGCGTGGGGTCGCCTATTTGTTGGTTGCCGGACTGGTTGGGAGTGCTCAGGGAATAAAGATTTATTAAGTCTTATCTTTAAAAATCAATGAGTTAAGTTGATTAAGCGATTGATTTAAACGTCTTGAACACCGCAGGCGGCAGGTAATTATGGCTGGCGTTACTTAAATGTCTATAGCCTTTCGCAAGTAACGCCACACGCAACTGCCACGATTTCTATGACCGCATTGCGAGCATTGTGTTCAAACCACGAGGCGGATCAATTCGCTTGGTAATGCAGATTGAAATCCAAACGTGCGGATTGTCCCCGATGCAGCAATTGCAAGCCGGGACGACCAGGCAGGTGGTGGGCATTGACCGGGTGGGTAATGGGTTCGAAACAGAAGAAGTTCTGCTGCAGCGGACAATAAAGGATGTAGTGATCGGTACCCGTACTGGTGCAGCTAAGTTGATAAGCGGCCTCATCCTCGCTGATCCGGCATTCACCGTTCCAGCCGGCGAAGGCATTGTCGATCAGTTGGTCGGGTAGGGGCCGGGCTTCATTGAAATCCCAAGCCAAGGGCACTGCATCGAGATGGGTGGACAAGCGGTTTTCGTCCGCCCGCCAAAGCTGTTTCGCTGCCGCCTGCACACGCGTATGGGCCGTGCGCGGAAAGTAGGGGTGCCAGCCCAGGCCGTGCCAGGCGGCGCGTTCGTCCAGATGAGTGACCTCCAGGCGCAGCTCCAGCCGGCCCTGATGCAGGCGAAAGCATTGCACCGCGCGGTAGGCGAATGGCACCTGAGATTCCAATTGCAGGACAGCGTGCGACTGGCTGCGTTCGAGCACCCGCCAAGGCTGTTGCCAGGCGCTGCCGTGGATCGGCAGTGGGTCGTTCGGGCTATTCGGCGACAAGCCGATCCAGCCGTCCGGGCCGGCGAAACCGCCTTGGGCGATACGGTTCGACCAGGGCACCAATGGGTAGCAGGCCAAGCGCCGTGGACTGGCGCTGGCGATCGCCTCGGCGTCGCTGTGCCGCAGCAGCGTCTGGCCGTTGCTGCGCAGCGTCCAGTTGACGATGCTGCCGCCGATCGCCGGGGCCAGAACCAGGCGCGTCGGTTCATCTTCGAGGGTCAACAGGTCCGCGATCACCGTTATCGCTCCAATGGGCTGTAATAGCCGGCCTTTGGGTATGTCATCGTACAACTCCCTGGGCTATGATGGCCGCATTGTTTTTCAGCCGAGAAAAGATCGCCGATATGGATAATCAGACCCCCGCACCGCGCGTTCGCCGCAAGCACCGCAGCCTTGCCCAAGAACTGGTGACGGAACTGTCCCAACGGATTCGCGATGGCGTGATCAAGCGTGGGGACAAGTTGCCGACCGAGTCGGCGATCATGGAAGAGCAGGGGGTCAGCCGCACCGTGGTGCGCGAAGCGCTGTCGCGTTTGCAGGCTTCCGGTCTGGTGGAAACCCGCCACGGCATCGGCACTTTCGTCTTGGACACACCGAGCCCCAGTGGCTTTCGCATCGACCCGGCGACCATAGTGACGTTGCGCGATGTGCTGGCGATTCTCGAATTGCGCATCAGCCTGGAAGTTGAATCGGCGGGCCTGGCGGCGCAGCGGCGCAGTGCCGAGCAACTGACGGCCATGCGTGCGGCCCTGGATGCCCTGGGTTACAGCGCGGCCCGCGAAGGCGATGCGGTGGCCTCGGATTTCCAGTTCCACCTGCTGATCGCCGAGGCGACCGGCAACCGCTACTTCACCGACATCATGAGCCACCTGGGCACCAGCATCATTCCGCGCACGCGCCTGAATTCCGCAGGTATCGCCCAGGACGACCAGCAGCATTACCTGGCGCGCCTGAGCCGCGAGCACGAGCAGATCTTCGAAGCCATCGCCCGTCAGGATTCCGATGCCGCCCGCGCCGCCATGCGCCTGCACCTGACCAATAGTCGCGAACGCCTGCGTCAGGCCCATGAAGCCGCCGAGGCGCAAGCCCAGCAGGCCTGAATCGATCACGTCGGACGGCGATAGGTCAGCAGCACGATGCCGCCGACCACGATCAGGCCGCCGACGATCTGCAAGCCGCCCATCAACTGGCCGAGGATCAGCCAGCCGAACAGCAGCCCGGCGACCGGCTCCATATTCATCACCGGCGCGTTACGTGCGATATCCAGTCGCGTGACCAAAATGAACAGGGTGGAAAACGCCGCGCCGTAAAGCAGCACCAGGCAAGCGAGGGCCAGCCAGCCGCTGTCGGCATTCGGCAGGTTCATGCCGCCCGGCAGCAAACCGCCGGCACCGGCCAGCGCCGAAGCGGCGAACACCACCAACAGCGTCAGCATGCTGCGCACGGTGCCGGGCATACCGCTGAGCTTGTGCTCGGTGATCCACAGGGCGCCGGCGAACACCGCGGCGCCGGTCAGGCCGAACGACACGCCTTCGACCCAGCGCGCATCCATCGCCTGTTGTCCGGCCAACTGCGTCGGCACGTCCAGCGCCAGCAGCAGGCCGATCAGGATCATCCCCATCAACAGCGCGCTCCGGCGCGTCGGCCGTGGTCCGCCCAGGGCCCAGGTCAGCAGCGTCAGCATAATGGGCGCGAGGTTGACCACCAGCAGCGCCAGCGCCACGGGAATCCGCGCCACCGCCGAATAGATGCAAAAACTTTGTATCGCGATCAGCAGGCCGAGCAGCAATTGCCAAGCCCAGGTCTGGCCCCGCAGGCGCAGCGAATCGCCGCGCCACAGCACCAATGCGGCCAGTGCCAACGCGGTGACGCCCGCACGGCAGAGCATGGCCAGCAGCAGGCCGGTGTCGTGGTCGAAGGCGATGCGCGCGGCGATATGTCCCGCGGCAAAGGAGCAGGCCAATGCGGCCAGGATAAGCACGGCGATATGCCGGGGCAACGGCGCGGGAGAGGACATGGGGCGGGTGAGTTTCCTTAAGAGCTAAAGCAGGAAAGGCGCCTCAATGGCGCCAATCCCGAGGGGCAGAAAATCTACAGCACCACGCTCGGCAACCATAGCGAAATGGCCGGAATATAGGTCACCGCCAGCAACACCATAAACAGCGCGGCATAGAACGGCAGCAAGGCCTTGACCGTGTTCTCGATGCTGACCTTGCCGATTGCCGCGCCAACGAACAGCACCGCGCCCACCGGCGGAGTGATCAGGCCGATGCCGAGGTTGACCAGCATGATCATGCCGAAGTGCACCGGGTCGACGCCGATATTGACCACCACCGGCAACAGGATCGGCGTGAGGATCAGGATCAGCGGCGCCATGTCCATCAGCGTGCCCAGCGCCAGCAGCATGAAGTTGATGCACATCAGAATCACGTAGCGGTTATCCGACAGGGTCAGGAACAGCGTGGTGATCTTCGCCGGGATCTGCATCAGGGTCATGATGTAGCCGAAGCTGGCGGCGAAGGCGATCAGGATCATCACGATCGACAGGGTGCGCACCGTGCGGTGCATTAGCTTGGGCAGGTCGCGCCATTTGTAGTCGCGGTAGACGAACATGGTCACGAAGAACGCCCAGACCACGGCGATCGCCGCCGATTCGGTGGCGGTGAAAATCCCCGAGAGAATGCCGCCGAGGATGATGAACATGGTCATCAGCCCCCACAAGGCTTCCACACAGATTTTCAGCGCTTGCCTGAGCGGGATGACCTCGCCCTTGGGGTAATTGCGCTTGCGCGCGAAATACAGGCACATGACCATCATCACCGCGCTGAGCAGCAGGCCCGGGCCTATCCCGGCGATAAACAGCGAGGCGATCGACACGGTGCCGCCGGCGGCCAGGCTGTAGAGCACCGAATTGTGGCTGGGCGGGGTGAGCAACGCCTGCACCGAGCCGCTGACGGTGACCGCGGTGGAATACTCGCGCGGGTAGCCTTTGCGCTCCATTTCCGGAATCAGCACCGAACCGACCGAGGCGGTGTCGGCCAGGGACGAGCCGGAGATGGCGCCGAAGAAGGTCGAGGCCAGGATATTGACCAGCGACAGGCCGCCGCGGATAAAACCGACCAATACGCTGGCGAAGTTCACCAGGCGCCGCGACATGCCGCCCTCGGCCATGATCGCGCCGGCCAGGACGAAGAAGGGGATGGCCAGCAGGGAAAACTTGTTCACGCCGCCGGCGATCTGAATCATCACCGCGTGCAACGGAATGTCGATGTACCAAGCGCCGAGCAGGGCGGAAATACCCAGGGAATAGGCCACCGGTACGCGCAGCAGAATCAGCACGATAAAACTGCCGAGCAGGATCAAAGCATCCATTACACGGCCTCCTTGCTGTCTTCGAGCAATTCGTAGTTAACCGCGCGCCTGTGGCTCTGGTCGCCGAACGCCAGCTTTTCGAGGATAAAGATCAGGGTCAGGAAACCACCGAGCGGAATAGGTGCGTAGCTGATACCAACGCGCAGCGTCGGCAGGGTGCTCATGAACTGGTTCCAGGTGGCGATACACAGCTTGGCACCCCAGATGGTCATGAACAGGCAGATGAGGGCCATAAGGATTTGCACCAGCAGGCTGAGATAGGGCTGCCACGCGGGCGGCAGGCGATCGGTGAAGGTGGTGACCGCCATATGGGCGCCAGCGCGGTAGCTGGCGGCGGCACCGACGAAGGTGAACAGCACCATCAGCAGGATCGACACCGGCTCCGGCCAGCCGGCACCATTGCCCAGCACGTAGCGGGCGAAAATACCCCAGGGAATGATCAACGCCATGACCGCGATGGCCAGGCCGGCGACCCAGATACAGGTCAGGTAGATCGCGTCGTTAACGCGCAATAGCGTGTTTTTCATGAGACTTCACCACGGGTGGCGACGGCAGGCACCGTCGCCACGACGTTCTTCAGAGTGACCGGTTTACTGGACCGCTTCGATACGCTTGATCAGCTCCGCGTAGGGCGCGCCGTATTTGGCACGCACCGGCGCGGTGGCGTCGTAGAAGGGCTTCTTGTCGACCTTGATGAACTCCACGCCGGCTTCCTTGAGCGCTTTTTCGCTGCTGGCGGACTTCTCATCCCACAGCTTGCGCTCTTCGAGCTGGGCTTCGTGGGCGTACTTCTTCACCAGGACCTGTTGCTCGGGAGTGAGCTTGTTCCAGGTGGTCTTGGACATCACGATCGGCTCGGGCAGGATCAGGTGACCGGTCAGGGTGTAGTACTTGGCGGAGCGGAAGTGGTTCTGTTCGAGCATCGACGGCGGATTGTTCTCGGCGCCGTCGACCACGCCGGTCTGCAGGGCGCTGAACAGTTCGCTGAAGTCCATGGCGACGCCGTTGGCGCCCATGGCGTCGAGGGTATTGATGAACAGCGGGTTGCCCATCACGCGGATCTTCATGCCTTTGAGGTCTTCGATCTTGCGCACCGGCTTCTTGGTATAGAGGTTGCGCACGCCGCCATCCATCCAGGCCAGGCCGACCATGTTGAATTCGGAATTGGTGATCTTATCGAGGATTTCCTGGCCGATCTCGCCGTCGATCACCGCGCGCATATGCGCGTTGTCGCGGAAGATGAACGGCATGTTGAACACGTTGACGTCCGGCACCACCGGGCCGACCGTGCCGAGGCTGACGCGGGTCATCTGCACGGCACCGATCTGCACCTGCTCGACCACTTCCTTCTCGGAGCCGAGCACGCCGCCGGCGAACATCTGGAACTTGAGCTCGCCGTTGCTGGCGTCCTCGAGTTTCTTGCCCATGTTTTCCTGGGCGACCACGGTCGGATAGCCGGCCGGATGGATCTCGGCGATCTTCAGGGTCATGCTGGCCTGGGCCAAGCCGCTTAGGCAGAAGGCGAAGGGCAGGGCGGCGATAAGCAACTTGCGTTTGAAATTCATGGGAATCTCCGTCTTGTTTTTGTTGGTTGGGCAGGGTTGCGAACGTCGAGGCGCGACGGTTAAGGGGCGTGCCTCATTCGGGTTGAAACAGTGCTTCAGCTTGCGAAATACGGCTCCTCCAGCCCGCCGACGCCGGGCGTCAGGGCGAACACACCGCCAGCCAGGGGCTGATCGCTGAGGTCGTCGGCGGGGCGGATCGAGGTGACGTAAAGGGTGTCCAGGTTGCGACCGCCGAAGGCGCACATGGTCGGCTTCTTCACCGGTACGGCGAGGGAGCGGTCGAGCTTGCCGGCCGGAGTGAAACGATGGATCAGGCCGGCGTCGTTGCCACAGATCCAATAGCAACCCTCGGCATCCACCGCCGCGCCGTCGGGTCGGCCGGGGTAGCCCTGCATATCGACGAACAATCGGCGGTTGTAGGGGACGCCGCTATCGATGTCGTAATCGAAGGCCCAGATCGCTTGTACCGAGGGGTGCGAATCGGACAGGTACAGGGTTGTGCCGTCGGGGCTGAAGGCCAGGCCGTTGGGCACGATAAAACCGCTGAGCCGGGCAGTCAGCGGCTCGTTCTGCCCGGCCTGATACCGGTACATCGCGCCAACCGCCGAGCCTGCCGCCATGTCCATCAGCATGCTGCCGACCCAGAAGCGGCCCTGGCGGTCGCAGCGACCGTCGTTGAAGCGCATGCCGGGCAGGGCGTGTTCGACGCCGCTGAGTTGAGTGCTGACCAGGCTGCCGTCGCTATTGGCGTGCAGATGAAACAGGCCGCTCTGCATCCCGGCGATCCAACTGCCGTCGCGTTGGCGGGCGATGCAGGCGAGCATCTCGCCGGCCTCCCAGCTCTGCAGGCTATGGTCCAGCGCGCTCCAGCGCTGCAGGCGCTTGGCCGGAATATCGACCCAGTACAGGGCCTGTTCCGGAGCGCTCCATACCGGGCTTTCGCCGGTGGCATTGCGTGCGTCGAGAATCAATTCAGCGTGCATGGCATGCTCTTATCGTTCTGGTTAGCAGTTGGGTTCTGTCGCTCAGTCGTCGCCGAACGGGCCGGCGGCAACGAAGGCGCCGCCCTGGTAGACCATCGCCGGGTCGTCGGCCGCCGGCATGGGCTGGGCTTCGACCCGTTCGCGGAATTGCTCGGAGCTGTCCTGCGGCTGGTAACCGAGGTGCGCGGCGAGGTGGTTGTCCCACCAGACCTCGTGGTTGTCCGACACGCCGTAGACCACTGTGTGGCCGACATTCGGCGTATAGAGCGCACGCTCGATCAGCTGAGTCAGGTCGCGGTAGCTCAGCCAGGTGCTGAGCATTCGGCGGTTCTGCGGCTCGGTGAAGGAGGAGCCGATGCGGATGCTCACGGTCTCGATGCCATAGCGGTCGAAGTAAAAACTGGCCATGTCCTCGCCGTAGGACTTCGACAGACCGTAATAGCTGTCCGGGCGGCGCGGGGAGTTGGCGTCGATGGTTTCGCTCTGCTTATAGAAGCCGATCACATGGTTGGAGCTGGCGAAGATCACCCGCTTGACGCCATGCCGGCGCGCCGCCTCGTAGATATGGAACACGCCGCAGATATTGGCGCCGAGAATCTCCTCGAACGGCCGCTCGACCGACACCCCGCCGAAATGCAGGATGGCGTCGACGCCTTCGACCAGTTGATGCACCGCAGTTTTGTCGGCCAGATCGCAGACTCGTACTTCCTCATGCTCACCGCTGGCCGGTGCCATTTCGGCGATATCGGAAAGCCGCAGGACCTTGGCGTAAGGTCGCAGGCTTTCCCGCAAGACCTTGCCCAGGCCACCTGCCGCGCCGGTAAGCAGCAGGCGATTGAAGGGCGCTTGGGTAGTTGATGTCGTCGTCATCGCAGGGCTCTGCTCGTTGTTATTGGATGTCATCTGTTGTCGTATGACTTGCGGCGATTATCAACATCGATGGTCGCCCTTGTCAACGCGACTAAGGTGGAAATATGCGTTCTATTTACTGCCGACAGCCGCTGGCGATGGGCGGAATAACTGTGCCCTATACATGCTTATACGGCGCCATGATGGCTCTGCTACGCAGGTTTCAGCCGGATTGCCGGCGACCTTGGCTGCGCACTGAATAGATTTTGGCTTGGACTGCCGTCGCATTATGTCGGTTCTGAAATGCGTTGTTGTACGACAACATATCTCGTGAGCTGGTCGCCTGGGTGCTTGCGCAGGCCGCAAAGGTAGGGTGGCGCGGGGCCGCCTAGGCTGCGCGCACCGAAAATCTATGCCGAAGCTGGTGCGTGGTCGGGCAGGGCAGGCACCAGTGTCGAGGGCGTACGGGTTGTGTCCAGGGCCAGGGCATGGCAAAGGCATCGGTGCCGGTGATGTCGTGATCATGGCAGGGCCTGCTTGGGTCGTTATTTTTATTTATCATCATGCGTTATCGTACGACTATGGTCGGATTATCATCAGCCCTGAACGATCTCGTCAACGATCCTTTCCCCTTTGATTGCTGAGCGGTCGTACCGCTCTAAGGTCGAAGCATCGGCATGCTGGCGGCTACTGCTACTGGCAAAACGCCTACTGGTGAGTGCCGAGACAAGGGGCGCGACTAAGGGTGGGTGAGCCAGCGATGACGAAAAAAGACTTGGTTTTATATTTAGTTGTACGATAACGTATCTCTACGGCTGCGGCTGACGCTTTCCCTCACAACTCGCCTTACAGGGTGTTCGAATAATGAATCCACAAGAACTGAAGTCCATCCTCTCTTCCGGTCTGCTGTCTTTCCCTATTACCGACTTCGATGCTGCCGGCGATTTCCGCGCCGATACCTATGCGCGCCGTCTGGAATGGCTGGCCCCCTATGGTGCTTCGGCGCTGTTCGCTGCCGGTGGCACCGGCGAATTCTTCTCGCTGACCGGTAAAGAGTATTCGGCGGTGATCAAGACCGCGGTCGACACCTGCGCCGGCAGCGTGCCGATCCTCGCCGGTGTTGGCGGGCCGACCCGCCAGGCCATCGAAATGGCTCAGGAAGCCGAGCGCCTGGGCGCCAAAGGCTTGCTGCTGCTGCCGCATTACCTGACCGAAGCCAGCCAGGAGGGCGTCGCCGCCCACGTCGAGCAGGTCTGCAAGTCGGTGAAGATCGGCGTGGTGGTCTATAACCGCAACGTCTGCCGCCTGACCGCGCCGCTGCTCGAGCAGCTGGCCGAACGCTGCCCGAACCTGATCGGCTACAAGGACGGCTTGGGCGATATCGAATTGATGGTGTCGATCCGCCGCCGCCTCGGTGAGCGCTTCAGCTACCTCGGCGGCCTGCCCACCGCGGAAGTCTACGCCGCGGCTTACAAGGCCCTGGGCGTGCCGGTGTATTCCTCGGCGGTGTTCAATTTCATCCCGAAAACCGCGATGGATTTCTATCACGCCATCGCCCGCGACGATCACCAAACCGTCGGCAAGATCATCGACGACTTCTTCCTGCCGTACCTGGACATCCGCAACCGCTGCAAGGGTTACGCGGTGAGCATCGTCAAGACCGGCGCGAAGATTTCCGGCTACGACGGCGGCCCGGTGCGTGCGCCGCTGACCGACCTGAAAGCCGATGAGTACGAAATGCTCGCGGCGCTGATTGAAGCTCAGGGCGCGCAATAACAGTCGAACGTGGCAGGGCCAAGCGTAGGGTGCGCCCTGCGCACCAGCCGTTCACCGCCATTGGTGCAACGCCTGGGCGGCCCTGCGACACCCTACACATAGCCATACATAGCTAGGAGGGATCATGAGCAAGCGTTATGACAACTACATCGGCGGCCAATGGGTCGCTGGTGCCAGCTACAGCAACAACATCAACCCGTCGGACCTGTCCGATGTGATCGGTGAATACGCCCAGGCCGACGCCGCTCAGGTCGAGCAGGCCGTCGCCGCTGCCCGCGCCGCGTTCCCGGCCTGGTCGACCTCCGGCATCCAGGCGCGCAGCGACGCGCTGGACAAGGTCGGCAGCGAAATTCTCGCCCGTCGCGAAGAACTCGGTGCCTTACTCGCCCGCGAGGAGGGCAAGACCCTGCCCGAAGCCATCGGCGAAGCGACCCGCGCCGGCAACATCTTCAAGTTCTTCGCCGGCGAATGCCTGCGTCAGGCCGGCGAAGTGTTGGCCTCGGTGCGCCCCGGCGTGTCGGTGGAAGTCACCCGCGAACCGCTCGGCGTGGTCGGCCTGATCACCCCGTGGAACTTCCCCATCGCGATTCCCGCGTGGAAGGTCGCTCCGGCCCTGGCCTACGGCAACTGCGTGGTGCTCAAACCGGCCGACCTGGTGCCGGGCTGCGCCTGGGCCATCGCCGAAATCATCTCCCGTGCCGGCTTCCCGGCCGGGGTGTTCAACCTGGTGATGGGCAGCGGCCGGGTGGTCGGTGAAACCCTCGTCCAGCACAAGCAGGTCGACGGCATCAGCTTTACCGGCTCGGTCGGCGTCGGCCGCAGCATCGCCGGCACCTGTGTGGCGCGCCAGGCCAAGGTGCAGCTGGAGATGGGCGGCAAAAACCCGCAGATCATCCTCGACGACGCCGATTTGAAGACCGCGGTCGAGCTGTCGGTGCAGAGCGCCTTCTACTCCACCGGCCAGCGTTGCACCGCCTCCAGCCGCTTGATCGTCACCGCCGGCATTTACGACCAATTCGTTGCGGCCATGGCCGAGCGGATCAAGTCGATCACCGTCGGCAATGCCCTGGAAAAAGGCGTGGATATCGGCCCGGTGGTATCCCAGGCGCAGCTGGATCAGGACCTGCGCTATATCGAGATCGGCAAGCAGGAAGGCGCGCGCCTGGTCTGCGGTGGCGAGCGGGTAAGCTGCGCGAAGGACGGCTATTACCTGGCGCCGACACTGTTCGCCGACAGCACCGCGGACATGCGTATCAGCCGTGAAGAGATCTTTGGCCCGGTGGCCAATATCGTCAAAGTCGCCGATTACGAGGCTGCCCTGGCTATGGCCAACGACACCGAGTTCGGCCTGTCCGCCGGCATCTGCACCACCTCGCTCAAATACGCCAACCACTTCAAGCGCCACGCCCAGGCCGGCATGGTCATGGTCAACCTGCCGACTGCCGGGGTGGACTACCACGTGCCGTTCGGCGGCCGTAAAGGCTCGTCCTACGGCAGCCGCGAGCAGGGCCGGTACGCTCAGGAGTTCTACACCACGGTGAAGACCACTTACATCGGCTGAATACTACATGTGGGAGGGGCTTTAGCCGCGACAGCCTTTGCAGGCGCAACAGCTCGCGGCTAAAGCGGAGCGCCGCCCGGCCCCTCCCACAAGAGCGCAACCGCCGAGTGCGCAAGACCTAGGCAAAGGTTCAGACCCGGAAAACAACAATAGGGTAACGGTCATGAGTACTGAGAAAACTGCCGGCGCCTTTACCGGCGCCCCGCTGATCACCGAGCTGCAGGTGGTGCCGGTTGCCGGCCATGACAGCATGCTGCTGAATCTGAGTGGCGCCCACGGCCCATTCTTCACCCGCAATATCCTGATTCTCAAAGACAACGCCGGGCGCATCGGCGTCGGCGAAGTACCCGGCGGCGAAGCCATCCGCCAGACCCTGGAAGACGCCCGCGCGCTGCTGGTCGGCCAATCCATCGGCAACTACAACGGCTTGCTCAACCAGGTGCGCAAGGCTTTCGCCGACCGTGACTCCGGCGGCCGTGGTCTACAGACCTTCGACCTGCGCATCACCATCCATGCGGTCACCGCCCTGGAGGCGGCACTGCTCGACCTGCTCGGCCAGCACCTCGGCGTGCCGGTGGCGGCCTTGCTCGGCGAAGGCCAGCAGCGCGACGCGGTGGAGATGCTCGGTTACCTGTTCTATATCGGCGACAAGGGCAAGACCGACCTCGGCTACCGCGACGAGCACAACGCCGACGACGCCTGGTTCCGCGCGCGCAATGAAGAAGCGCTGAGCCCGGACACCATCGTCCGTCAGGCCGAGGCGGCCCATGCGCGCTATGGCTTCAATGACTTCAAGCTCAAGTGCGGTGTGCTCCGTGGTGCCGAGGAAGTCGAGGCGATCCGCGCCCTGGCCGAGCGCTTCCCGCAGGCGCGGGTGACTCTCGACCCCAACGGCGGCTGGTCCCTGGCCGAAGCCATCGACCTGTGTCGTGATCTGCATGGCGTGCTGGCCTATGCCGAAGACCCCTGCGGTGCGGAAAATGGTTACTCCGGCCGCGAGGTGATGGCCGAATTCCGCCGCGCCACCGGCCTGCCGACCGCGACCAATATGATCGCCACCGACTGGCGGCAAATGGGCCACTGTATCCAGTTGCAGTCGGTGGATATTCCCCTGGCCGACCCGCATTTCTGGACCATGCAGGGCTCGGTGCGGGTGGCGCAGATGTGCAATGAATGGGGCCTGACCTGGGGCTCGCATTCCAACAACCACTTCGATATTTCCCTGGCGATGTTCACCCACGTGGCCGCCGCCGCACCGGGCAAAGTCACCGCCATCGACACCCACTGGATCTGGCAGGATGGCCAGTACCTGACCCACAACCCGCTGCAGATCGAAGGCGGCCTGGTGCAGGTGCCGAAGGCTCCCGGTCTGGGCGTCGAGCTGGACTGGGACGCCCTGGCCAAGGCCCACGAGCTGTACAAGGGCATGGGCCTGGGCGCGCGTAACGATGCCGTGGCCATGCAGTACCTGATCTCCGGCTGGCAGTTCGATAACAAGCGGCCGTGTTTGGTGCGCTGAGCTTTCCATATGTGGGAGGGGCCGGGCGGCGCTCCGCTTTAGCCGCGATGCTTTTGATCTTTGGGGCGACCTGTCGCGGCTAAAGTCCCTCCCACAGGTTTGTTACATTGCCGTTCAATCAACAAAACCGGGGTCCATAACCCGGAACAAAGGTAAACACCGTGGACCTGATCCAACACCAAGATTCGCCGCGGCATATCCGCCTCAACCCGGCCGACAACGTCGCTGTGGTGGTCAATGACCAGGGAGTTGCCGCCGGCAGCCGTTTCCCCGATGGCCTCGAGGCCATCGAAGGCATTCCGCAAAGCCACAAGGTGGCTCTGGTTGATATTGCCCAGGGCGAGCCGGTGCGCCGCTATGGCCAGATCATCGGCTACGCCCTGCAACCGATCGCCCGCGGCAGCTGGGTCAGGGAAACCCTGCTGCAAATGCCCGCGGCGCCGGAGCTCGACCGCTTGCCGATGGCCGATGCCGCGCCGGCCGCGTTGCCGCCACTGGAAGGTTTTACCTTCGAGGGCTACCGCAATGCCGACGGCACGGTCGGCACGCGCAATATCCTCGGCATCACCACCACGGTGCAGTGCGTCACCGGCGTGCTCGACCATGCGGTGGCGCGCATCCGCAAGGAACTGCTGCCCAAGTACCCGAACGTCGACGGCGTGGTGGCGCTGACCCACAGTTACGGCTGCGGCGTGGCGATCACCGCCACCGACGCCTATATCCCGATCCGCACGGTGCGCAACCTGGCGCGCAACCCCAACCTCGGCGGCGAGGCGCTGGTGATCGGCCTGGGCTGCGAGAAGTTGCAGGCCGAGCAGGTGATGCACGAGGGCGACGCCTCGGTGGACCTGCGCGAACCCTGGCTGTATCGCCTGCAGGATTCCAAAACCGGCTTCGGCGAAATGATCGAACAGATCATGGCCATGGCCGAGGCGCGCCTGCAGAAACTCGACCAGCGCCGCCGCGAAACGGTGCCGGCCAGCGAGCTGATTCTCGGCATGCAGTGCGGCGGCAGCGACGCGTTTTCCGGTATCACCGCCAACCCGGCCCTGGGCTTCGCCGCGGACCTGTTGATCCGCGCCGGCGCCACCGTGATGTTCTCGGAGAACACCGAGGTGCGCGACGCCATCTATATGCTCACCGCCCGCGCCGAAACCACCGAGGTGGCCGAGGCGCTGGTGCGCGAGATGGACTGGTACGACCGCTACCTGGCCAAGGGCGAAGCCGACCGCAGCGCCAACACCACGCCGGGCAACAAGAAGGGCGGGCTGTCGAATATCGTCGAAAAATCCCTCGGCTCCATCGTCAAATCCGGCAGCAGCGCGATCAATGCAGTGGTCGGCCCCGGCGAGCGGGTCACGCGCAAGGGCCTGATCTACTGCGCCACCCCGGCCAGCGATTTCGTCTGCGGCACCCTGCAACTGGCCGCCGGGATGAACCTGCACGTGTTCACCACCGGCCGCGGCACGC
Source organism: uncultured Pseudomonas sp. (assembly GCF_946886105.1). The sequence goes on from NZ_CAMPHV010000020.1 coordinate 67,471, forward strand.
CCTACGGCCTGGCCATGGCGCCGGTGGTCAAGGTCGCCACGCGCAGCGAGTTGGCCGAGCGCTGGCCGGACCTGATCGATATCGACGCCGGCCTGATCGCCACCGGCCGCGCGAGCATCGAGGAGCTGGGCTGGCAGCTGTTCCATTACTACCTGGACGTGGCCAGCGGGCGCACGCAGACCTGGGCCGAACGGCACCAACTGCACAACGACATCGTGCTGTTCAACCCGGCGCCTATTACCTGAGCGGCGGTGCGCCCTGCTGTTTCGTCGCCCGCCGCGGCGGCGCCGCGAACTGCGTGGGGAAATCCCGGTCTGCTGAGTTCGGGTTGGCCGCGTCGGCTGCGAGCAGCTAGGATCTTTGCTTCGCGGTTCTGGTCGGGTCGCCCATGCAGGTGACCCGTCGCACCCGCCGACGGGAAGGACACCATGGACGCCGCTGTATCGCCGAGCGAAACGCTCGCTGCCATTTACCGGGACGAATCGCGGCGGGTGCTGGCGACCCTGATTCGCTTGCTGGGCGATTTCGACCTGGCCGAAGAAGCGTTGCACGAAGCCTTTCGTGCGGCGATGGAGCAATGGCCGCGCGACGGCGTGCCGGCCAACCCGCGGGCCTGGCTGGTGTCGGCGGGGCGCTTCAAGGCGATCGACGGCCTGCGTCGCCAGGCGCGCTTCGAGCCGCTCGACGAGCGTCTGGCGCAGACCATAGCCGCCGACAATGAACCCGTGTGGGACGGCGACAGCGTCGAGGACGACCGCCTGCGGCTGATCTTCACCTGCTGCCACCCGGCACTGGCCGCCGATGCCCAGGTGGCCCTGACCCTGCGCGAAATCTGCGACCTCAGCACCGAGGATATCGCCCACGCCTTTCTCGCCAGCCCGAGCACCGTTGCCCAGCGCATCGTGCGCGCCAAGGGCAAGATCCGCGATGCCGGTATCCCCTATGAAGTCCCCGGTCGCGGCGAATTGGCCGAGCGCCTGGAAGCGGTGTTGCGGGTGATCTACCTGGTATTCAACGAAGGTTATTTCGCCAGTTCCGGCGATTCGCTGACCCGCAGCCATCTGTCCAGCGAGGCGATTCGCCTGGGCCGACTGCTCGCCGAGTTGCTGCCCGAACCCGAGGTGCTCGGCCTGCTGGCGCTGATGCTGCTGCACGAATCGCGGCGCCCGGCGCGCACCTCGGCCAGCGGCGAGCCGGTGTTGCTGGAAGCCCAGGACCGTTCGCTATGGTCCGCCGAGTTGATTGCCGAAGGCGAGGCGCTGGTGTTGCAGGCACTGCGCTCACGGCGCTTCGGCCCCTATAGCCTGCAGGCCGCGATCGCCGCGGTGCATGCCGAGGCGCCGAGCATGGAGGCCACCGACTGGGCGCAGATCGTCGGGCTCTACGATGCGCTTCTGGGTTTCACCCCCTCGCCGGTGATCGAACTCAATCGCGCGGTCGCACTGGCCATGCGCGATGGTCCCCAGGCCGGGCTGGCGCTGATCGAAGAACTGCTCGGGCGCGGCGAACTGGCCGACTACCACCTGGCCCATGCCGCCCGCGCCGACTTGCATCGGCGCCTGGGTCAACACGCCGCCGCACGCGATGCCTATCAGCGCGCCTTGCAGTTGGCCCAGCAAGGGCCGGATCGGCAGTTTCTCGAGCAGCGCTTGCAGGCATTGAACGACGCTTGATCGGTGGGCTTCTCACTTCGCGGCTAAAGCGGAGTGCCGCCCAGCCCCTCCCACAGGACTGGCTGTGATCGTGGGAGGGGCTTTAGCCGCGACTTTTTCCAGGTCGATTCATGCTCTTGATCGGCCATGAAAAATATTTTCAGCGCCGCTGTCGATTTGTCGCACGGTCGCGCGACTAGTGTTTACCCACCGCGAAAAACGCGAGTACGCCTGGAGGACACCATGAAATACCTATGCCTGGTCTACAGCGACGAAAAGCTGCTGCACGACTCCCCCGATAGCCCGCGGGACGAGGAGTGTCACGCCTATGCCGAGTCCGTGCAGCAAAGCGGGCGCATGCTCGCCGCCGAGGCATTGCAGCCGGTGGAGACGGCGACCACGGTGCGCCTGCGCGGCGGCAAATTGACCATCACCGACGGCCCCTTCGCCGAGACCAAGGAGCAACTGGCCGGCTTCTACCTGATCGAGGCACGCGACCTTAACGAGGCGCTGCAGGTCGCCGGCAAGATTCCGGCGGCGCGGGTCGGCAGCGTCGAAGTAAGGCCGGTACGCCAGCTGGATGTTTGAACAAACCCTAGCAACCCATTAGCCGGGAGTTCACGCCATGAACCGCAATGACTACCCATTACCCCGTATTGCCAGCCGCGAAGGGTGGCTGCTGGCGCGCAAAGCGCTGCTGGAAAAAGAGAAGGCTCTGACCCGCCAACGCGACGCCCTGAATGCCGAACGCCGGCAGCTGCCGATGGTGGCGGTGGAGCAGGATTACCGCTTTGCCGGGCCGCAAGGCGAGGTGCGTCTGCTCGACCTGTTCGAGGGCCGCCGGCAACTGATCGTCTACCACTTCATGTACCACAGCGACCGCGGCGAGGGCTGCGACGGTTGTTCCTGCCTGGTCGACAATATCGGCCACCAGGCCCACCTGCATGCCCGCGACACCACCCTGGTGCTGGTTTCCCGTGCGCCCCTGGCCGAGCTGGAGGCATTCAAAGCGCGCATGGGCTGGACGCTGCCCTGGTATTCCTCGTTCGGCAGCAGCTTCAACTACGACTACCACGCCACCACCGACGAGCGCGTCGCCCCGGTCGAGTACAACTACCGCGACAAGGCCGAACTGGAACGCCTGGGCCTGACTTATCACGTGCAGGGCGAGCAGCCTGGCGTCAGCGTATTCCTGCGTGACGGCGAGCGGGTCTACCACAGCTACTCCTGCTACGCGCGAGGCCTGGAACAGCTGATGAGCAGCTTTTACTTCCTCGATATGACCCCATTCGGCCGCGGCGAAGGCTGGGACGGTATGCCCGACCTGGACGGCAAGGGCAAGTACTGGACCCGCCTGCACGATGAGTACGAACAAGTGGCGGCCGCGCCCAGCTGTTGCGCCGCCAACCAAGCCTGAACCACCCGTAACGCCAACGAAATCGGAGAACGACAATGATCATCGAGACCCCACAAAACCAGATCAAACAGACCATCGACAGCTGGGCGCAAGCCGCGCGCAGCAAGGATGTCCAGCGCATCATCAGCCACTACAGCGAGGATGTGGTCGCCTACGACGCTATCGGCCCGCTACGTTTCGTCGGCCGCGATGCCTACCAGGCCCACTGGCAAGCCTGCATGGAAATGTGCTCGGGCGAGGGCATGTTCGAGGTGCACGAGCCGAGCGTTATGGTCGGCGACGATTTGGCCGTGGCGCATTACCTGTTCCATTGCGGCGGCACCGACGACAAAGGGCAAATGCAGAGCTGCTGGATGCGCGTCACTCAATGCTTTCGCAAGCAGGGCGAGAAGTGGCTGATCGCCCACGAGCATTTTTCCATGCCCAGCGATATGGAAACCGGCAAGACGCTGTCTGACCTGACGCCTTGAGCGGCGCAGGCGCGAATCGACGATTAACCCAAGGAGATCGACCCCATGTTTGGCTATCTAGCTATCGCAGTACTGATCGGTATCGGCGCGCTGGCGCTGCTGATCGCCCGGCAGCCCGAGCGCTTCAGCGTCGAGCGCTCGATTAGCGTGGCGGCACCGCCGGGCGAGGTATTCGCCCAGGTCAACGACCTGCACAACTGGGAGCAATGGTCGCCCTGGGCCAAACGCGACCCGGATATGCGCAAGGTCTACGAGGGACCAGCCGCCGGGGTTGGCGCGGTCTACCGCTGGAGCGGCAACAAGCAAGTGGGAGAGGGCAGCAACCGCATAGTCGAAAGCCGGCCGGGCGAGCTGATCCGCATGCAGCTGGAGTTTCTCCGGCCCTTTCAGGCGAGCAACGAGGTGTTGTTCCGCTTCGTGCCCGAAGGCTCGGGCACCCGGGTGAGCTGGACCATGAGCGGGCGCAACAGCTTCATCAGCAAGGCCGTGCATCTGGTCATGGACATGGACAAGATGTGCGGCGGCGACTTCGAACTGGGCTTGGCGCAACTTAAGGCCATCAGCGAAGCGCCTAGCACCTAGCAGTGTAGGTAGGTTGGCGCTGAGCGCAGCGAAGCCGATCGCGGCCCGGCCCAACAATGCTGATAGGCGGGGAGGAGTAGGGCGGACAGACCAAAGGCTTGTCCGCCGTCCATCAAGGCAAATTGCCCAAGGCCTCGCAACTGATCGGATAACGTTGTTCGCAGGCGCTTTGGTACAGGCGCTTGGCCTGGCCGGGGTCGCGCGGCACGCCGTATTCGCCTTTCAGGTAGAGGTTGCCGAGGATGTGCTGGGCCATCGGGTTGCCGGCGGCCGCGGACTGGTTGAGGTACTTGAGCATGGCCTTCTGGTTAGCGAAGTCGGGGTTGTCGCGGCCGGTATAGAGGTAGGCCAGGCTGACCGCGGCCATCGGGTGGCCCTTGTCCGCGGCCTGTTTCCACCAGTATTCGGCCTGTTGCAGGTTCTTCTCCGGCTTGCCGACGAAATAGAAACTGCCGAGCTGGAATTGGCTCTCGAGATCGCCACGCTCGGCCTGACTGACCAGCTTCGCCCGGGCGGCGGCCTCGTCCCCGGCCTGGGGTTGCTGGCTCGGCGGCGTAGTTCCCGGGTCGCTGTCCGGTGTGTGGCTGACACAGCCGGCGAGGGCCAGCAGTGCGCCAATCAGTGCGGCGTACTGCCAGGCCGTTCTTCGAGTATTGCTCATAGTCGTTCCCTGCTATTGGCGGATGGCTGGCGTCCAGAGCATCGGGTCGTCAGGTCCCGTGCCGCTCTGGCATAAACGTACTGCTTATTCGTTGCGACGGCCATGTCGGCATAGTGCATCGTGATTGTTGAACAGCAAAAGACCTTAAGGATGCCCGCGAGTTGCGAGGCGTCCGGGCTTTCTCGCAGACGTTTTATCCGGGCCGCGAACCTGCGATTCTTGCAGGCGATGCAGCACCAGGCCAAGGAGCCCTTATGGACATAAGCAGCAATTTCGACAGCGGCAATATCGAGGTGATCGACGCCAGCGACCCACAGCGGGTGTTGCTGGCCATGCGCGCGGATCTCAAGAGTTACCACTTCCAGTGGTTTCATTTCAAAGTCGAGAATCTGATTCCCGGCCAGCGTTACGGTTTCAGCCTGACCAATGCCGGCCAATCCGCCTATAGCCACGCCTGGACGGGGTATAACGCGGTCGCGTCCTACGACCAGGTCGACTGGTTTCGCGTACCCAGCCGTTTCGAGGATGGCGCGCTCGACTTCGCCATCGAGCCGAGTGCGAGCCAAGTCTGGTTCGCCTATTTCGAGCCCTACAGCCGCGCGCGGCATGACTGGCTGATCGAGCAGGCCCTGAGCCGCGCCGGCGCCGAACTGTTCGCCTGCGGCAAAAGTATCGAAGGCCGCGATATCCAGTTGCTGCGCATCAGCCGCAACCCCCAGGCGCAGCGCAAGATCTGGATCATCGCCCAGCAGCACCCCGGCGAGCATATGGCCGAGTGGTTTATCGAAGGGCTGATCGAGCGCCTGCAGAACCGCGATGACGCCGAGCTCAATGCCCTGTTGCAACACGCCGATCTTTACCTGGTGCCGAATATGAACCCGGACGGCGCCTTTCGCGGCCACCTGCGCACCAACGCCGCCGGCAAGGATCTCAATCGGGCCTGGCAGTCGGCCAGCGCGACGGAAACCCCCGAGGTGTATTTCGTCCAGCAGCAGATGCGCAAGGTTGGCGTCGACCTGTTTCTCGATATCCACGGCGACGAAGAAATTCCCCATGTATTCACCGCCGGCTGCGAAGGCAACCCCGGTTACGGCAAACGCCTGGAGCAGCTGGAAAGCGAGTTCCGCAGCCGCCTGGTGGCCATCGGCGCCGAGTTCCAGACGGTGTTCGGCTACCCCCATGACGCCCCCGGCCAAGCCAACACCACCCTGGCCTGCAACGCGGTCGGCCTGGAGTTCGATTGCCTGTCGTTCACCATCGAAATGCCGTTCAAGGACCACGACGACCACCCTGATCCGCACACCGGCTGGAACGGCAAGCGCTCGATGCGCTTGGGCAAGGATGTGTTGAGCGTGGTCGCTGCGATGGTGCAGGGGTTGCGCTAAACCGGTAGCGAATGCGCGGGCGTTCGGGGGAAATACCTTGCAACCTCTGTGCAGTTGAGCTGCACCCCCTTGCTGGATAGATTGGCGCGCCAAGGCCAGTGGCTAGCCAGGCGCGCTCGGTCGCGCGCCCATGGCATGTGCCAAGCCATATGATGGCGACCCTTTTTACCTGGAGTGCTACCCGATGAAATCCGTTATTTCGATCCCGGCCCTGTTAGGCATGGCGGTGCTCTTTGCCAGCCTGCTCGGCTGCGACGCGGCAGAACAGTCGGCGCAGAAACTGGCGGAAAAAGCCGAGCAGGCGGTGCAGGAAGTCGCGCGCGAAGCGATCAGCGATACCGTGAAGGAGCTCAATAAGCAGGTCGACCAGATCCAGCAGTCGACCGATGAGTTGCTCGGTGAGCCCGAGCAGGAGCCGGCACCGCGAGCACCGGCGCCGAGTAAGCCGGCCGAACAAGCCACACCGGGCACGCAAAACGACCTGTCGGCGGCAGATAGCATCGAAACCTGATGGCTGCCAGCGATTGAGTCAGTGCTGAGCTGACAAGGTAAACAGGCCTGTCGCAAGGGCGTAACGCCGTTCACTTACGCCAAGTGAGCCGCGTTTTTTGTAGCCCGGATGAAATCCGGGGGCAGTCCGGCGTCTGAAAAACCGCTCCCGGATTGCATCCAGGCTACGCGCCGCCCGATCCACGCATCAGCTGGCACGAACGGGCGCCACTACACTGTGGGCAGTTCGATCCAGGGTTGCGGCTGGTCAAGCGCAACCTCCAGCGGTTCTTCGTCGTAAGGCCCGAGGGAGAAGCGGATTGCATCGGGAATCATGATCGCCACTGCGCCAGCGAACCCGTCCGCGCTGGCATTGGGGTAGTGCAAGTAAGCCTGCCGCTCGGTGTCGATGAGATAGCTTTGCAGGTTCTCCAGGGTCACCGACCAGAAGCGCTGGTCGGCCGACAGGAAGGCATAACGCAAAGACGGTGGATCGCCGACAGGCGCACCGATACGCGCGAGCAGCGGTAGCACCGGCGCGTAGCCCGGCACGGCTTCACGCGCAACACTCGGTTGCGCCGGGATTGTCGGAATTGTCGGGGGCGGCCGGCGGAACCAGCACAGGGTGCGGCTTATCCAGTTCATCGATTTATCGGCGTTCCAGGCGGGGCACTAGGGTCTGTTGCCGTTTCAGCGCAAGCCGCGATGAAACGGCAACAGACCCTAGTGTAGGGGATCCGAAGCCTTAGGGTGCGCCGTGCGCACGGTGCCCCATTGCCCGGAGCAGTAAGCGCGTGTGCTCTGTTACCGGTCACGCCTCCTGAAGGTCTGGCCGCGCAAATCGTGCAACAAAAAAAGCCCGTCACAGGACGGGCTGAAAGTGCCGTTACACACATGGAGAAAACGATGCAGCGGGCGTTGCCTGGTACTAGAGCAGCGACAACGGGTAGTTGATGATCAGGCGGTTTTCGTCGAACTCGTTCGTGCTGTAGTCGCGGCGGATGCTCGCGTTACGCCACTTCACATTGAGGTTCTTGAAGGTGCCGCTCTGCACGGTGTAGGCCAGCTCGGTTTCGCGGCCCCATTCCTTGCCGTCGGTGGTGGCGCCGACGTGGATGTTGTCGCCGCTGATGTAGCGGTTCATCAGGGTCAGCCCGGGCACGCCCAGCGCGGTGAAGTTGTAGTCATGACGTAGCTGCCAGGAGCGTTCGCCGGCGTTGTCGTAGCTGGAGTTGAAGCTGTCGTTGCCCAGGCTGCCGCCGCTGGTGCCGTTGACGCGCATCCAGCCGGTGTCGCCGCTGACTTTCTGCAGGCCGACATAGAAGGTGTTGCCGCCGAACTTGGCGGAAAACAGGCCGGACCAGGTCCGGTTGTCCAGCTCGCCGGCCAGTTCGCTGCCGTCTTCGTTGCCGCGGAAGTAGCCGAGGTTGGCGCCCAACGTCCAGTCGCCGATGGGCTGGCTGTGCGATAGCTGCAGGTATTGCTGGTTGTAGATGTCCTGCAGCTCGGCATTCCACAGGCCAACCAGGGTGCGGTTGTCATTGAAGCGGTACTCGCCGCCGACGAAGTTGAAACGATCCGAGCTGGCGCCGCCGAAGGTCATATCCTCCATGCTGGCGTCGTTACGCATGCTGTTCTGGCGGAACTGGCCGCCGTACAGGCTCAGGCCGTCGATTTCCATGGAGGTTAATTGCGCGCCCTGGAAGGTCTGCGGCAGTGAGCGGCCATCGTCCGAGCGCAGAATCGGCAGCACCGCCATCCATTCGCCGACCTTTAGCTCGGTTTTCGACACCTTGGCCTTGGCGGCCACGGCCAGGCGGCCATAGTTGTCGGCCGGGCGGCCATCGTCATGAATCGGCAGCAGGCCGGTGTTGCGCGTGCCCTTGCCGCCGTCGAGCTTGAATGCGCTCATGCCCAGCACGTCCAGGCCGAAACCGACGGTGCCTTGGCTAAAGCCGGAGCGGGCGTCGAGGATAAAACTCTGGGTCCATTCCTCGGCTTTGCCCTGGGAGAAATCCGGGTCGACGAAGTTGCGGTTGATATAAAAGTTGCGCAGGCCAAGGGTGACCTTGGCGTCTTCGGCGAAGCCTGCGGCCTGGCTGCTGAGCGGCAGGGCGAGGGCCATGCTGCCGGCGCCGATCAGGGCCAGGGAAAGGGCGTTGCGTGCAGTCATTGTTGTGCTCCCATTTTTTGAACAAGCCGTTCCCCTGCCCGGCAGTGAGCGAAAAGGAACGTATGAGTTGCCCCGTGGCGGGGCGATGAGCGCGTTCGGGCTACGAACACGCGGTTGCTTCAGGCGTTAGCCGTCGGCGAATCCGGAGGGAACAAGGCGGGCGGCGCGGTCGCTTTGGGGCAAAGCGCGCGGAGCTGACAGGCGATACGGCGCAGCAGGAGCGGCGATAGGCGTCATGATGATGTCCCGATTATTGTTCTTATAGTCATATGTTGTCATACAACATGCGTCGGATTATCGACAGCCTTTCGGCGCTTTGTCAACGCATCCCTAGACGAAAGTTTAATGATCGGCTTTTGCTCGATACGTGCTGGTATCGCTGGCATTACCAGGAATATAAAGGCTTGTAGCGATAATCGTGGAGAGTGCGGAAGCGTCTCGGCGCCTGCCGAAAGGCTTCGTTGGGGGTCGGCGGGGGAGGGTTTTGAGTCCGGGTAATACGAAACGTTGTGTGATGACGTATGACGAAATTTGTTGAAAGTGCAGTGGCGATCGACAGGCCGGGTTGCTATTCGGATGCAGGTCCAACGGCTGTTCCCAGGTGGTATCAGGCAGCAATGCTGTTCCCGGTTTTGCGTTCGCGTTTCCGCTCCTTGGCCAATCATGGCCCAGTCAAAAACACTTATCTTGGCACTGGGTGGCTAGGCCAAGGCTGGGTAGATTTCCCATCAGCGGCCCACCCTCGCTCTGCTCCATACAGGCGTTGCGTCGGTGCCTTTCACCACTCTTTTAACGGATGACGACCATGAGCCAGCGCCTCGACTACTTCAAACTTTCTCCCCAGGCGGGCAACAAATACACCGAATTCACCATGCTGCTGAACGAGAAGCCCTTCCTCACGGAGATCGCGCACCTGGTTACGCTGCGTGCGTCGCAGATCAACGGCTGCGCGTTCTGCGTGGACATGCACGTGAAGGAAGCGCGGATTCACGGCGAGCGCGAACTGCGTTTGCACCATGTCGTGGTCTGGCGCGAATCGCCGTTATTCTCGCCGCGCGAGCGCGCCGTGTTGGAATGGACCGAAGCGCTGACCCAATTGTCGCCGCACGGCGTGTCGGATGAGATCTACAACCGGGTACGCGAACAGCTGTCGGAACAGGAACTGGCCGACCTGTCATTCCTGATCGTCGCCATCAACGGCTGGAACCGCCTGAGCGTGGCCTTTCAGGTAATGCCGGGTTCGCGCGACAAGCTCTATGGACTGGACAAGGCCAATCTGAGCTGAGCACTTGGCGCACGAGTAGCCCGGCCTGCTTAGAGCGACTGCCGGACCAACGCGCCAAACCGCTCGGCCTGGCTGGCCGTGGCGCAGTTGGTGAAGCTGACCAGCAGGCCCGAATCGCGCCGCGGCGACGCCCACCAACTCGACAGCGGCTGACCGGCCATGCCCTGCGCCAGCAGCCGCTCGGCCAGGGCTAGATCGGTCGCTTGGCCGGGCAGGCGCAACAGCAGATGCATGCCGCCAGGCGCGGGCGCCACCTGGGCGCAGCCGTTCAGCCCCCGCGCCAGTGCGGCGGCGGTAAGTGCCCGGCGCTCACCGTAGAGTCTGCGCATGCGTTGGATGTGCCGGGCGAAATGCCCCTCGGTCATGAAGTCGGCGACTATCGCCTGGGTCATCGCCGGCGTGGTTGCGGCGAAGAGCATTCGACCGATGCGCTCGAACGTCGCGACCAGGGCCTGCGGCACCACCAGATACGCCAGGCGGATACCGGGGAACAGCACCTTGCTGAACGTGCCCGTATAAAGCACGCGGCCATGCCGATCCAGGCTCGCCAGCGCTGGCAGAGGGCGGCTGACGTAGCGGTATTCGCCGTCGTAATCGTCCTCCACCACCCAACTGTCGGCCGCCGCGGCCCAGTCCAGCAGCGCCTGCCGGCGTGGCAACGACAGCGTCATCGACAGAGGGCTCTGATGCGCCGGGGTGACCACCGCCAGCCGCGCATCGCCGGCCAGGGCGATGCCGCGCGCCACGTCCAAACCGTCCTCGTCGACCGGCACCGGTACCGGCGTGAGGCCGAACTTCCGCAGCGTCTGGCGCGCCGGCGGGTAGCCCGGGTCCTCCACCCAGGCCCGCTCGCCGGGCTGCAACAGCGCTTGGGCGACGAACTGCAGGCTGCTGCCCCAGCCAGTGGTGACGAACACCTGATGCGCCCAGCAGTCGATACCACGCGCCACCTGAAGATAGGAAGCGATGGCGCTGCGCAGGGCGGGCAAGCCATGGGGCGGCGGATAATCCAGGTCTGCCGTACCCATGCCGCGCAGGTAGCGCGCGCCCAGCCGCGCCCAGGTCTTGCGCGGAAACTCATCCAGCGCCGGCACGCCCATCTGGAACGGCAACAGCTGGGCGGGGCGCCAGAGGCTGTCCTGCATCTGCTCGGCAGGCTGCAACGCGGCGGGGCGCGGTGCGGCCGACGGCGCCATCGGTTGCAACTCCGGGTTGACCACGGTGCCGGCTTGCCCGCGTGCCAGCAGGTAGCCTTCGCTGACCAATAGCGCATAAGCCAGCTCGACCGTGCCCCGCGCCACCCCTTGCTCCTTGGCCAGCGCGCGCGCCGAGGGCACCCGATCGCCCGGGCCGAGGGTGCCCGCGGCTATCGCAGCGCGTACCCGGTTATACAACTGGCGATAGAGCGGCTCGCTTTCCTGCGGGGCGAGCGGTGAGAAAGCGTCGAGCATGGGCATGGGCTAGTCGGAAAGTCGTTTTATGGCTCAAGGCATTGTGGCATAGCCGGCCTAACATGCCGCCATGACCTACTCACACCACCAACATCTGACGAGCATCCTGGACCTGGCCGACCCGGCATTACGCCCGCTCGACGGGCCAAGCGACCTGCGTGCCGCCTACCCGGTGATGCGCGAACTGCGGCCGCAGCTCGCCAGCGAGGCCGACTTCCTCGCCCGCGTCGAACGCATGCGCCCGCAAGGTTACCGCCTCGTCGGTGCCTTCGACGGCGAGGCGTTGGTCGCGCTGGCCGGCTACCGCTTGCAGGAAAACCTGGTGTACGGCGCCTTCCTCTACGTGGACGACCTCATCACCGTCGAATCCCGCCGAGGCGGGCAGTGGGGCGCCCGCCTGTTACGCGCGCTCGACCGCGTGGCGCGCGCCCAGGGGTGCGCCCGGCTGGTGCTGGACACCGGCCTCGGCAACGCCAGAGCCCAGCGCTTCTACTTCCGCGAGGGGCTTTACAGCGGCGCGCTGCGCTTCCAGAAAAGCCTCGAACCTCGCTGAGCAACGGCCCGATTTCTTTCCCTTTGAACTATCCCAGGACCACGACCATGCCCCAGCAGAACAGCGCTCCACTGCACGTACTACGCCTCGCTTGCAGTCCGCGAGGTGTCGAATCCGAGAGCTTGCGGTTGTCGCAACAGATCCTCGACAGACTGAGTCGCCAGGCCGGCGAGCGCGGCCTCGCACTCATCGACAGCGACCTCAACGACCTGCCCCACGCCGACCACGCCTACGCCGCCGCCCTCGCCTCGCCGAACGAGCCGGATCGAGCGCACCCCGGCAGCACCCTGCAGCGCTCCGACAGATTGATCCAGCAACTCGACGCCGCCGACGTCCTGCTGATCGCCACACCCATGCACAACTACAGCGTGCCCTCGACCCTCAAGGCCTGGATCGACCATATCGTGCGAATTCGCGTCACCTTCATCGGCACACCCCAGGGCAAACAGGGCAAGTTGCGCGACCGCCCCGTATACGTCGCCATCTCCTCGGGCGGCCTGATCAGCGGCGAACACGCGCAACAACCCGACTTCCTATGCCCCTACCTTAAAGCCGCTCTGGGCACCGTCGGCTTGCACGACCTGCACTTCTTCAGCGTCGAAGGAACGGCGAGAGGGGAGGTGGCGCTGGAGGCGGCAAGGGAACGGACCGTAGCGGCGGTCGAGCGGTTCTTTGCGGCGCAGTGCTAAGGCGCAACGGCTTTGACCGCCCAAGTGCGAAAGCCTGAGCAATCGATGGTGGGCTGCACCGGCGGGATATACGTATATGGCCACGCCTTCTGGTTTACGGTTTTAGCTCAATGGGCGTGCCATCCGGCACCGCTCGCCACAGCTCCGCCATCTCCTGATTCGTCAGCGCAACGCAGCCAAGCGTCCAATCCCGCAGACGGTGCAGCTTGCCGACCCAGCCAAAGCCATTGCGCTGCCCATGAATCATGATGGCGCCGCCAGGGGGCACGCCGTTCTTTCGCGCAGTCGCGCTATCCGCTGCGCTCGGATAGGAAATATGCAGCGCCCGGAAGTAAGCGCTATCGGCCTTGCGGAAATCGATAAGGTAGCGGCCCTCGGGCGTCTTCTTATCACCCTCGCGTTCCTTGGCGCCTACAGGAGCCCGTCCGAGCGAGACCACATAACTCTTGAGCGGCCGGCCCTGCGCATAGAGCGTCAGCCGCCGCTTGGACTTCTCCACCACTACGAGATCTGCCCGCGCATCCATCGGCAGTGGATTTTCGTGATGATTCGCCCAGACAAGCAACGCCGCAAGCAACGTGGGAGCTATAGCCAGAATGATCAGCCAGCGCTTCATGGTCTTCCTTGATCGTTTGGTTTTGGTTAATTCATTGGTGGATGGTGGTGAGCTTTGGTCTGTCGCGAGTGAGTGAGGCGAACGGTTTGAGCCAGTTGTCAGACGCGCCTTTGACGGCAAGCCAGAATGCGCATAAGTTGTGCGCATGTGCACCCAGGAGATAATACTCATGCCCGCTGCCTACAACCCTCATGCTCCCAAACGGGCTGCCAACCTCAGCGTTAATGGTGACTTACTCAATAAAGCCAAGGAGTTGGATATTAACCTCTCCGCGACATTGGAGCAGGCTCTGGCCGAGGCCCTGAAGAAGAAGCTGCGCGAGCAATGGCTGGCAGAGAATCGCAACGCCATCAATGCCTACAACGAACATGTGGAAGCCCAGGGCGTGTTCAGCGATGACCTGCGGAGCTTCTGATGCCTCAGTTCGCCGTACACAAGAACACCAAAGCAGCCACCAAGACTGCTGTGCCCTTTCTGCTTGACGTGCAAAGCGACCTGATTGCTGACCTCGGCACGCGGGTTGTAGTGCCTCTTTACACGGCTACTGCCATGAAAGGGAAAACTCTCAGAACCCTCATGCCGACCTTTGAAATTGAGGACAAGCAGTACGTGATGGTGACTCCGCAACTGGCCGGTATCGCTAAGAAACAACTCGGGACTCAAGTTGCCGACCTCTCAGCACAGCGCAATGAAATAATTGCTGCTATTGATTTGCTTATCACAGGTATCTGATTGGTGCGTTTAACGAGTTTATTTCGGATGACCCATTGATTACAGCTGCCGCTGGATAGGTTTAGGCAAGCCTTGCTGCTGCCTTCATCAACTGCTCCCGCTGCCCCGCATCCGCCCGCCAAAACCGTAGGATGATCTCGGCCAACGCATCGTCGTCGGCATATAAATATGCCACCGGTAGCTCCAGGGCTTCAGCCAGCTTCTGTGAAATCTGGTAGTCCGCCTGATGCACGCCCAGCTCGTAGCGGTTTATCCGTGTACTCGCTACTGAAGGATCCAGCCCCGCTTTAATGCCTAACTGCTTCTGCGAAAGCCCAATGGCCTCCCGTGCCTCCTTCAAGCGGCGGCACCATACCCGATTACCTGACATCTCTTAGCCCTATTTCCACAAGGACTACGAGAATCGTTGTGCTTTCACTTGCCAGATACTACGATGTTCGTAGTATCAATGCCGAACACGTCCAACTTATCCAGCCGCCCCAAACATCGCCAACCGTTAACCCTGGAGCATCAAGCATGACAATGGACTGTCCCTCTAAGCACACGCCTCTCGTCATTCAGGAGGCGCGCCATGCATAAAAGGTATTTCACCAGCATCCCTCCGGCTGACGGCCATCCGGGCCTGGAGCTGGTCTGGGCAGAGAATTGTCAGCCTGCCATCGAACACGGCATCGCCTGCGCCGAACGCTGGCTCGTCAGTGACCACAGCGGCTACCTCTGGACCGCCCTAATTATCGGTCGTGAACGACAACACACGGCCACCGAGCGCACCGCCTTCGAAGTGGGCTTTTTAACCCGTTTGCAGCAGCGGATAACGAGGGAGGAGTGAGGGCGCCAATACGGGGCTTTCGCATGGGGAAAACAAAATGCGCTTTTCTTGCGAAATTGCACCTCACTTGACCACCCCGTTTGCATTCGACCTGACCAGCTGTTTGCATTGGATTTGACCAGGTGCTTCGTCGCCATGATCGGCAGAAAAGAACCGATTCTGTTGAAAAAGTAGCTTCAGCGGCATCCTGCCGGTCAGGTGTCCCTGC
>NZ_CAMPHV010000021.1 GCF_946886105.1 uncultured Pseudomonas sp.
GGGGCGTCGATGGCAACCAGTTGAATTTATTCACAATTTAACCGGACAGTAGTGGGGCTGCGTATCCATTAAATGTCGAACCCGTGGGAGGGGCTTTAGCCGCGAAAAGATAGCGGGGTTTCAAAGCTTTTCGTGAGTGAATCCGCTCCTGTGCAACTTCTTATGCAATCCATAACGGCTACATCGCCCAAACAGATGTTGGCAGAAGTCACAACGCCGACGACCGTCTGGCAATATTCATCAAATTGTCATGGTTTTGTGGCAGCGCGCCGCACGGAATGTCAGCAAACTCGCGTCTTGATGGAGTCCTGCATTTCGGTGTTTTCATGCGCTTTTTAATTCTTCTAACCGCACTCTTGTGCGGTCTGCCGGCTATTGCCGCCGAGCGTTGCGATCCGCGGGTGCCGACCGAACGGGTCGCCCTGGGCGAGGTCGAGCTCGCCTATCAAAGTATCGGCCGCGACAGCGATCCGGCGCTGCTGATGGTCATGGGCTTGGGGGGACAACTGATCCACTGGCCCGATGAAGTGGTCGTGCGTCTGTGTCGGCAGGGCTTTCGGGTGATCCGTTTCGACAACCGCGACGCGGGCCTGAGCACCTGGGTCCAGGCTGCGCCAGCGGCTCATCTCGGCTATGAAGTGCTGCGCCACCGCGTAGGGCTGTCGGTTTCCGCCCCCTACAGCTTGCGCGACATGGCCCTCGATGCCCTGGGTTTGATGGATGCGCTGGGCGTGCGCCAATTCCATGTGCTGGGCGCGAGCATGGGCGGGATGATCGCTCAGCATATGGCCGATCTGGCCCCGGAGCGGGTGCAAAGCCTGACCCTGATCATGACCAGCTCCAGCGCCCAGGGCTTACCCGCGCCCAGCACGGCGTTGCTCGCGTTGCTGGCCAAACGCGAGGCGCCGAGCCGCGAAATGGCCCTGGAACAACAGGCCGATCTGCTCGCCGCGCTCGGCAGCCGGACGGTTGCCGATGACCGCCGACTGCTCCTGCAACAAGCGCGAATCGCCTACGACCGCGCCTTCAACCCGGATGGCGTAGAACGCCAGCTACTGGCGATCCTAGCGGAACCCAGCCGCGTCGAGCTGCTCAACCGCCTGCGCGTCCCCACCCTGGTGGTTCACGGCACCGACGACCCGCTGCTGCCGGTGATGCACGGCGTGCATGTGGCTGCGCATATCAAAGGCAGCGAGCTGAAACTGATCCCCGGCCTGGCCCATCGTTTCCAGGAAGCGTTCAAAGAGCCGCTATTGGCGGCGGTGTTGCCGTATCTGCAGGCCCAGCGTCAGGATGGACGCTGGGCTCAGATGTAAGCGTTCCAAGAGTTCTCTGCGGGCGCTCACTCTCTCTGTAGCAACCGAGTCTGAAAAGCATAAAAAAACCCCGCGTCTCGGGGAATCGGCGGGGTGGAGATCAACTGGTGAAAGCGTTGGCTCAGGCCACGTGGGCATCTTCCGGGCTGCGTGGCGATTGGCGGCAGAGATAGTCGTTCAGACGGGCTTGTTGGTCCGGGGTCATGAACAAGCCGAGTTTGCTGCGGCGCCAGAGGATATCGGCGGCGTCGATGGCCCATTCCTGTTGGCGCAGGTAGTCCACTTCCCGGGC
Source organism: uncultured Pseudomonas sp. (assembly GCF_946886105.1). Next base: position 1,609 of record NZ_CAMPHV010000021.1, read on the forward strand.
ATAGAGGTCACCGCCCAGGTGCTCGCCGAGATCGCCGATCTCGACCACGCCTTCGAGCAGCGCCCAGCTGCGGCTGCCGTAGCAACTGGCCCAGCGTCGGGCGATGTTGGTCGGCAGCCAGCCGAAGCGGGCGCACAACGCTTCGACCAGAGCGCTTTGGCTTTCCAGGTTTTCGCCGCCGGGTAGCGGGGCGGTGGCGGTCCAGCGCGGTTGCATTTTCGGGAAGAACGGCGCCAGTTGCGCCAGCGCCGATTCGGCCAGTTTGCGGTAGGTGGTCAGCTTGCCGCCGAACACCGAGAGCAGCGGCGCTTCGTCGGGTTCGGCGGAGAGCGACAGGGTATAGTCGCGGGTGACGGCGGAGGGATCGTTCGATTCGTCGTCGCACAGCGGCCTGACGCCGGCGAAGCTGTGCAGGATGTCCTGGCGGCCGATCTGCTTCTTGAAGTGGGCATTGACCACTTGCAGCAGGTAATCGGTTTCCTCCTCGCTGATCGCCACTTGCGCCGGGTCGCCTTGGTATTCGCGGTCGGTGGTGCCGATCATGGTGAAGTTGTCGAGATAGGGGATGGCGAAAACGATGCGCCGGTCTTCGTTCTGCAGGATGTAGGACTGCTCGCCGTCGAACAGCTTCGGCACGATGATGTGGCTGCCCTGGATCAAGCGGATGCCATAGGGCGAGCGTTGTTTCAGATCGTCCTGAATGAAGCGCGCGACCCAGGGGCCGGCGGCGTTCACCAGGGCGCGGGCGCGAATCGAATAGAGGCTGCCATCGGCGCGCTCCAGGTGGATATGCCACAGCCCTTTGCTGCGACGTGCACTGACGCAGCGGGTGCGGGTATGCACGTGGGCACCTTTTTCCCGGGCGGCCATGGCGTTGAGCACCACCAGGCGGGCGTCGTCGACCCAGCAATCGGAATATTCGAAACCGCGGGTGATTTCCGCTTTCAACGGGCTACCCGCGCTGAAGCGCAAGCCGCGCGAGCCCGGGAGTTTTTCCCGCTTGCCCAGGTGGTCGTAGAGAAACAGCCCGGCACGGATCATCCAGGCCGGGCGCAAGTGCGGGCGGTGCGGCAGGATGAAACGCATGGGTTTGACGATATGCGGCGCCTTGGCCAGCAGCACTTCGCGCTCGGCCAGGGCTTCGCGCACCAGGCGGAATTCGTAGTGTTCGAGATAGCGCAGGCCGCCGTGGATCAGTTTGCTGCTGGCCGAGGAGGTGTGTTGCGCCAAGTCGTCCTTTTCGCAAAGGAATACGGAAAGGCCGCGACCGGCAGCGTCGGCGGCGATACCGACGCCATTGATGCCGCCGCCAACGACCGCCAGGTCGTAAACTTCGGCGAGTGGGCTAACAGCGTTTGCTCGAATGGACATGGCAGCACCGAAAAGTCGAAAGTGAACGTCTTTATGTTCGAATTCGAAAATATGCTAGACCAATATCCACGAGCCCGCCACCCCCGAGCGCGATTTCGCGCTTAGCGGTCGTGGGGCGGCTAAAAGGAAAGGGTGGCGATCAGGCGAGATCGAGGTGCACTTTGTTCTGTGCCAGCAGCTGGGCGATGGCGGTGGCCGGCTGGGCATCGGTGAACACGCGGTCGACCAGGGTGATCGAGCCCAGGCGCACCACGGCATTGCGGCCGAACTTGCTTGAATCCGCGGCGAGAAAGACCTGACGCGCATTCTCGATAATCGCCTGGGACACCCGCACTTCCTGGTAGTCGAAGTCGAGCAGGCTGCCGTCTTCGTCGATGCCGCTGATGCCGACCAGGGCGAAATCGACCTTGAACTGGCGGATGAAATCCACCGCCGCCTGGCCGACCACGCCGCCGTCGCTGCGCACCGTGCCGCCGGCCACCAGCACCTCGAAATCCGCTTTGGCGCTGAGTTGGGCGGCGACGTGCAGGTTGTTGGTGATGATCTTCAAGCCCTTGTGGCCGAGCAGTGCGCGGGCGATCGCCTCGGTGGTGGTGCCGATGTTGATGAACAGCGAGGCATGGTCGGGAATATGCGTGGCGATGGCCTCGGCGATGCGTTGTTTTTCCTCGCGCATCTGCCCGGCGCGCATGCTGTAGGCGGTGTTCTGGGTGCTCGAGGCCTCGCTCGCGGCGCCGCCGTGGGTACGCCGCAGCAGGCCTTGTTCGGCCAGTTGGTTGATGTCGCGACGGATGGTCTGCGGGGTTACGGCGAAGGCTTGGGCCAGTTCGTCGATGCTGACATAGCCGCGGTCGCGGGCGAGTTCGAGAATGTCTTGCTGGCGGGGAGCTAAAGTCATGGGTTCGAGGTCCTTGAAGTGCGCGACATTATAGCTGCCAGCCGGGAAATTTTCGGCTAAGGTACGCGAACCTTGCCAGAGTGTTTTCACATTCGAACATGACTCCTGCTATCGATCTGCTGAAAAAAGCCAAGGCTGCGCACCGTGTGCACAGTTATAACCACGATCCCAAGGCCGCTTCCTATGGTTTGGAGGCGGCGGAAAAGCTCGATCTGCAACCGGCCAGGGTATTCAAGACCCTGCTTGCGGCCAGCGAGAAGGGTGAGTTGTTGGTGGCTGTGGTGCCGGTCGCCGGCAGCCTGGATCTGAAAGCCCTGGCCCAAGCGGCTGCGGTGAAGAAGGCCGAAATGGCCGACCCCGCGGCGGCGCAGCGCTCCACCGGTTACCTGCTGGGCGGTATCAGTCCGCTGGGGCAGAAGAAAGCTTTGCGCACCTTTATCGATGAGTCCGCCCGGCAGTACCCGAGCATTTATGTCAGCGCCGGACGACGGGGGCTGGAGGTCGAATTGGCGGCCGAAGTATTGGCGCAACTGACCCGTGCGGCTTTTGCAGTGCTTGGACGACCCTAAGCCATAGCCTGCGCGCGACCTCCCGAATCGCGACCGAGCCCAGTAATTTCCACAATTACAACAAGGAAACCCACATGTCTCACTACCTGCTAGCCATCGACCAAGGCACCACCAGTAGCCGCGCTATCGTGTTCAGTAGCGAAGGTGAGCGGATAGCGAGCGCGCAGCAGGAGTTCACCCAGTTTTTCCCCCATGACGGCTGGGTCGAGCATGAAGGGGAGGAACTCTGGCAAAGCACCCTCCAGGTATGCCGCGAGGCATTGCGCAGCAGCGGTTTGAGCGCCGAGCAGATCACCGCTATCGGCATCACCAACCAGCGTGAAACCGCTCTGGTATGGGATGCGCAAACCGGCGAGCCGATTTACCGGGCGATCGTCTGGCAGGATCGACGCACCGCCGACTACTGTTCCGAACTGAAAGCTGCGGGGCATGAGGCGATGGTCGCGGCGAAAACCGGTTTGCTGATCGACCCGTATTTTTCCGCGACCAAGTTGCGCTGGATCCTGCACAATGTGCCCGGCGCGCGTGAGCGTGCCGAGCGCGGCGAGTTGCGTTTCGGCACCGTCGATAGCTTCCTGCTGTGGCGCCTGACCGGCGGCCGCTCGCACCGGACCGATGCGAGCAACGCCTCGCGTACCTCACTGTTCAATATCCATACCCAGCAATGGGACGAGGAATTGCTCGCACTGTTCGGGATTCCCGCCAGCATGCTGCCCGAAGTGCTCGATTGCGCCGCCGAATTCGGCCGTATCGATGCCGAGTTGCTCGGTGCCGCGATTCCCGTACTGGGCATGGCCGGCGATCAACAGGCGGCGTTGGTCGGCCAGGCGTGCTTCCAGCCCGGTATGGTGAAAAGCACCTACGGCACCGGCTGTTTCATGATCCAGAACACCGGGGATACGCCGGTGACCTCGAAGAACCGTTTGCTCACCACCGTCGGCTATCGCCTGGGCGGCAAGGTCACCTACGCCGTGGAGGGCAGTATTTTCGTCGCCGGTGCGGCGGTGCAATGGCTGCGCGACGGGATCAAGCTGATCAGCCATGCGCGCGACAGCGAGGCGCTGGCCGAGGCCACCGGCGATGCCTGCGGGGTATACCTGGTGCCGGCCTTTACCGGTCTCGGCGCGCCTTACTGGGACCCGAAAGCCCGCGGCGCAATCTTCGGTTTGACCCGCGATACCGGCATCAAGGAAATCGTCACCGCCGGCCTGCAGTCGGTGTGCTACCAGACCCGCGATCTGCTTGAGGCCATGCGCCAGGACGGCGCCGCCGAGCCCAGCGCGTTGCGCGTGGACGGCGGTATGGTGGAAAACAATTGGGTCATGCAATTCCTCGCCGACATCCTCGGCGTACCGGTCGAACGTCCCGTGGTGACCGAAACCACCGCGCTCGGGGTGGCCTATCTGGCCGGGTTGCAGGCCGGTCTGTATCAGGACCTCGACAGCATCGCCAACCATTGGCATCGCCAGCAACGCTTCGACCCGCGTATGCAGGCGGATCACCGCGACATGCTCTATCACGGTTGGTTGGACGCGGTGAAACGGGTGCGCAGCGAGGGCTGACGTAGGAGCCAGCTTGCTGGCGATCCTGATTCGCCAGCAAGCTGGCTCCTACAGTTCGTCGGTTCAACGTCCCGCCAGCATCACGCCTTCGTATTGGTTGGTCAGCTCGTGCATCTGCCAGAGCAGCGTTTCGGTGGTGGTGGAGATGACCGTCGGCACGTAAAGCGAATCCGCCGAGAGCTTGAAACCAGCGCGGGTGAAGCGCCATTGGGTTTCGGCATGCTGCAGGCCTTCGGCGATGGCCGGCGTGTTCTGGTTGGCCTGCTGCAGTTCATGCAGGGCCTGGTCGAATTCGTCCACGGCCTGGTTGAATGCCGACTCCAAGTCGTTGACCGGCAAGCGCCAGCTCATGGCCAGGTAGAGTTTGGCGATGCGCTGGCTGAGCATGCGTTGGCGGCCGCTGCGGTTGACCAGGCGTGCGCTTTGTCCGCCGCTATGGCGCTCGAGCAGTTGCACTACCAATTCGCTCTGTAGCAGCAGTTGGTCGCTGAGTTCGAGCATGGTCACCGCCCGTTGTTTATCCGGGCGCGACAGCGCCAATTCGCGGTATGCCTGCCAAGTCTGCCCGGCCTCGGCCAGCGCCGTTTTGATCGCCTCGGTAGGGGCGTATTCGTTCAGGGCGAGGTAGTTGCTTTCGAATTTGGCGATGCTTTGGTCGAGCTGCTCTTCGGCTTGCTCGGCGCGTACTTCGGCGCCGATCATCAGGTAGGTTTTGGCGATGCGCTGGCTGAGCATGCGCTGCATGCCGGACAGGTTCATCGCTTCGGCGGCGCTGATCGCAGCCATGCTCGGAGCGCTGAACAGGGTGAGGCTGAGCAACAGGCCAGAAATGATGGGCTTGAGCATGATGAGTCTCCTGAATCCCGCGGCGCGGTCGCCGCGGGCACAGCGGAAAAGGCCCCCGCGGTGCGGGGGCGGATCGTCAGTAGCTGTACTGCAGTTGCACCCAGAACTTGTCGGTATCCACGGCGAAGTCGTCGGCATCGTAGCTGGCATACTTGACTAGGCCGACCAGACCTTTCACGCCCGGAACCGCGTGGGCGTAAGACACATCGATTTCCTCGCCGTACTGGCTGCTATCGCGTTCGGCGCGGAAGTCGTGGTACCAGGCCGCCAGGGTGCCGCCGAACAACGGTGCGCTGCCGCCGACATAGGCGTCCTTGATGCCATCGGGCGGGGTCAGCAGGAAGATATCGGCCCAGCCCTGGAACGCGTGCTTGGTCGCCAACGGTGTTTGGAAGGCGCGGTTGCCCGGCCCCTCGTCGCCGCCGAGGACTTCGTAACCGCCTTTCAGGATCACGCCTTTGACCGTGTAACCCAGTTCGGCCAGGTAGTAGTCGCTGTCCAGATCCAGCGGGTTGTCCGCGTACTCGGTCTGCTGGGCGTATTCCAGTACGTAGCTGACGCCGGAAACGGCGCCGTTGAGGCGCAGGCCCGTGGTCTTGCTCGACTGGCCGCCGGCGGCCAGGTTGTCCAGGCCCAGACGGTACTGGTAGGCCGTCGCGGTCAGCTCGGGCATCAGCACGTATTGGACGTTCAGCAGGTGGCTGTGACCTTCGATGTTGGCCTGGTTGGCGGCGGTGTCGAAGCGGCCGTTGCCGGGGCCGAAGATGCTGTTGACGTTATCGATGTAGGCATAGGTCAGGGTCAGGCCATCCAGCGGTTTCAACTGGCCGAGCACGCCGTCGTAGGTCTGCTCGTTCTGCCGCCAAGCCACGCCACCGACGAAGCGCTGGTTATCCAGGTTGATACGCTGGCGGCCGAGTACGGCGCTGCCGTACTTATGGTCGTAGCGCAGCAGCGCCTGGTTGATTTCAGTGCCGTCCGGGTCGGCGACCACTGAGTAGTCGGTCTGGCCGTTGCGGAAGCTGTTGTAGCTGGCATCGCCGATGCGGCTGACGTTGTCGGCTTCGATCAGCGCCGACAGGCCGTACCATTTGCCGCTCTGAAAACCGACGCGGGTGCGGATGGTCTGGGCGTTGGCGTTGTTCAGAGCATTGTCCTGATCGACATGCTCATAGCGGTAACGTACATCGAGCAGCGGTTTGCCCTGGGTAAACAGATTGCTCAACGCCTCCTCGGCGACAACGGCGTGGCTGAGCGTGCTACTGGCAACGGCCAGCGACAGCAGGGACAGTTTGATCATGCGCATAGCGGTCTTCCTGATAGGCCAAAAATGCAAAAAAAAACGCCACGGCCCCTTATCTCGCTGAGAGAAGGACCATGACGTCGTTGTCGGATGTGTGGCAGGCACGCCGTTGTGCTGACCGGGGATCGTCTTAGCAGGAGCCGTGCCAGGGGCGTCAAACGCTTGTTTTATGCCGGCTGCGTGGCTATTCGCCGATCTTCTACCGGCTTTCGTGCACCGTGCTCGTTCGCTGCGCCTTCAGACAGTGCAGCTGTACCGGCATAATCTCCGGTTGCTGTGGTGGTCGCTGCGCTCGTCTATGCGGCATCTTTTACCGACCGAGGATCAGGAGCTTTACCGATGTATCTCGAATTCCACCAAGTCGATGCTTTTACCAGCAGGCCTTTCGCCGGCAATCCGGCCATGGTTTACCGCCTGGACAGTTGGCTCAGCCCCGCGCTGATGCAGCAGATCGCCGCCGAGCACAACCTGGCGGAAACCGCTTTCGTGGTGAAGGAGGGCGCGCGCTGGCATATCCGCTGGTTCACCCCGAACGCTGAAGTACCGCTGTGCGGCCATGCCACGCTGGCCAGTGCGCTGGTGTTGTTCGAGCAATACGGCGAGCCCGCTGCGGCGCTCGATTTCATCTGTCAGTTGGGCGAGTTGCGGGTGACTCGCGAAGGCGCGCGGCTGGTATTGGATTTTCCCGTGCGGGCGGTCGAGCGCTGGGACTCGCAGGGCGCGGTCGAGCGCGCGCTGGGGGGGCCGCCGCAGGAAGTCTGGGCGCTATATGGCCAGCAGGGAATCCAGGAGCTGATGGTGGTGTTGCCGAGCGAAGCGGCGGTGCGCGATTTCCAACCGAATCTACCCGCGCTCGCCGAGTTGCCTGGTCTGGGCGTGCTGATCAGCGCAGCGGGCGAGCGCCACGATTTCGTTTCGCGCTACTTCGCCCCCTTCATCGGCATCGACGAGGATCCGGTCACCGGTTCGACCCATTGCATGCTGGTGCCTTACTGGGCCGAACGTCTGGGCAAGACTGAATTGAGCGCGTTTCAGTGTTCAGCTCGCGGCGGCGAGTTGCTGTGCCGGCTGGAGGGCGAGCGGGTGAAGATCGCCGGTCAGGCGGTGCTGGTGGCCAGCGGCCGCTTGTATCTGCCCGAAGGTTGATGGCTACAGGCGTTTCGGGCGGCGAGGCGTGTTCATGCCGGGTGGACATGGCGAAGCCTTGTACACCGATGGCGCCCCAGAATGGCGGACAAGCCTTCGGCATGTTCGCCCTACGAGGTTGATCGGATTTGCTAACTGTCGCTGCTGTAACGGCGCACGCCGGAGTCGCCCAGGTTGACCTGGGCGGCGATGCTGCCGGGGGCGGGGAAGACTACCAGGTGGTCGGCGGCGACGCGGATGCCGACTTCATCGCCGGGCAGGTGGTCGGCATGGCTGGGGAAGATCGATTCCAGCTGGCTGCCGGTCGCCAGCTGCAGGCGGTAGAGCGTGGCGGCGCCGAGAAAGGTCTTACCGACGATCAATGCTTTCTGCGGGCTGTCCGGCGCATAGACGATATCGTCGGGGCGCAGCAGTACATCCACGGCGCTGCCGACCGGCCAGATATAGGCGCGGTTGCCGCGAATCACGCCCAGCTCGGTTTGCACCGCATCGGGGGTGAGCAACTGACCACGAATGAAATAGCCCTGGCCGATAAAGCTCGCGACGAAAGGCGTCAGTGGCTCGTGGTAGAGGTTGTAGGGCGTGTCCCACTGCTCCAGCTTGCCTTGCTTGAAAACGCCGACATGATCGCTGACGGCGAAGGCTTCCTCCTGGTCGTGGGTGACCAGGATCGCGCTGGTGCCGCGGCTTTTGAGGATGTCGCGGACCTCGTGGCTCAGGCGTCTGCGCAATTCGCCATCGAGATTGGAGAACGGCTCGTCGAGCAGTAGCAGGCTCGGCTCGGGCGCGAGGGCACGGGCGAGGGCGACGCGCTGTTGCTGGCCGCCGGACAGCTCATGGGGGTAGCGTTTGCCCAGATGAGCCAGTTTGACCAGTTCGAGCAATTCCTGGGTGGTGCGCTCGCAATTGGCCTGCTTGCGGATACCGAAGCCGACGTTCTCGGCCACCGTCAGGTGCGGGAACAGGGCGTAATCCTGAAACACCATGCCGATCCGGCGTTTCTCCGGCGCGAGGGTGAAGCCCGCACGGGAGATCACCTCGCCAGCCAGCTGGATTTCGCCTTCGATGACCTGCTCGAAACCGGCGATCGCTCGCAGCGTGGTGGTCTTGCCACAGCCGGAGGGCCCGAGTAGACAACCGATATCGCCGACGTTCAGATGCAGGTTGAGGTTCTGCACCACCTTGTGCTCGTGATAACCGCAGCTCAGGTCGCGCAGGCTCAGCAGCGCTTGGCTCATGCGTGGTGATACGCCGGCTCGACGAGGAACTCGAGCAAGGCTTTTTGCACATGCAAGCGATTTTCCGCTTGATCCCAGGCCACCGAGCGCGGGTCGTCGAGCAGGTCTTCGCTGATTTCCTCGCCACGGTGAGCGGGTAGGCAGTGCAGGAACAAGACATCCGCGGCGGCGGCGTCGAGCAGGGCGCGGGTGACCTGATAGGGCTTGAACAGCTTATGGCGCTCGGCGATTTCTTCTTCCTGGCCCATGGACGCCCATACGTCGGTGCTCACCAGGTGCACGCCGGCTACGGCTTCGCGCGGGTCGCGCAGGACGGTCACCCGGTCGCCGGCCCGAGCCAGGAACTCGCGGTTCGGCTCATAGCCCTCGGGGCAAGCCACGCGCAGTTGGAAGTCGAACTGCTCGGCGGCTTCTATATAAGAGTTGCACATGTTGTTGCCGTCGCCGATCCAGGCCACGGTCTTGCCCTTGATGCTGCCGCGATGCTCCTGGAAGGTCTGCATGTCGGCGAGCAACTGGCAGGGGTGCAGATCGTCGGACAGGCCGTTGATCACCGGTACCCGGGAATTGGCGGCGAACTCGGTCAAGGTGCTGTGGGCGAAGGTGCGGATCATCACTGCATCGAGCATCCGCGACATGACGATGGCGGCATCGCCGATCGGCTCGCCGCGGCCTAGTTGAGTGTCGCGCGGCGAGAGAAAAATCGCCTGGCCGCCGAGCTGGATCATCCCGGCTTCGAACGACAAGCGGGTACGGGTCGAAGCCTTCTCGAAGATCATCCCCAGTACGCGATTCTTCAAGGGTTCGAACAGTAAACCGCGGTTGCGCAAGTCCTTCAGCTCGATGCCTCGGCGGATCAGACCCACCAGCTCTTGCGGTGTGCAGTCCTTCAGCGAGAGAAAGTGTCTTGCGCTCATGGTTCATACCTTTTGACAGCGGAGCGCAGGTTTGCCGGCCGGATATAACGGAGGGAATGGCGAAACCTGCGGCTGGGGGCCGCACAATGCGACGAAACGGGGAAGGCGCGATCTTATAAGCAAACGACGAGCAGGCGCAAATCGGCCGCTTGCCCGCCCTGGCGGAGGCTGTGTAAGCGATTGTCCTTATTCGCTGTGCGAGATGTCACAAAACGGACATCTCCGCTTGCCCGCTCTAGATAGGGCTTCTAGGATGCGCCCGCCTTTTCGGGCAATGCATTGCCCCCGCAATGGGGTATCCATGGAATGTTATGCAAAGGAGTTTTGCATGAAACGCATCGCAACTATCGCCACTATCTCCGCTTTCGCCCTGCTGACTGGCTGTGCCAGCCAGAACGTTAGTCAGCCTGCCGTGCCGTTGAACGGCACCGTTGAGACTAACCTCAAGGCCGATGTGAAGGTGGGCGAATCCATCTCTGGTGAGTCTTCGGTGAACATCCTGTTCAATGTGTTCAAGCTGGGTGGTGATACCCAGTTCGCCGACGGCGTTACCTACGGTGGTAGCGAAGGTGGTTTTGCGCTGGGTCTCGACCCGGTGGCTTCCGCCAAATCCGCCGCTGCTTACAAGGCAGTCACGGCTTCGGGTGCCGACGTGATCGTCGCTCCGCGTTACGAAGTGAAGGTTCAAGATTACTTCGTATACAAAACCGTACACGTCAAAGTAACCGGCAACAAAGGCACCGTAACCGCAATTCGATAAGAATCGCCGTTACTGAGGGCCTTACGGCTCTCCGCCTGAATCGGTCGGCATGATGCCGGCCGATTCATGAGACGAACGCTGCTAGCGCACTTCTCTTCCAGTCTCCATAGTCATGTTCGTACCGACCATAGCAGTCGTCTTGAACAAGAATATGAGGCTAGGCCATGACCAAGACCCTCCATCACCGTGCGTGCCATCTGTGCGAAGCCATCTGTGGCTTGACCATCGAAACCGAAACCCAGGCTGACGGTTCGACCCAGATCCGTTCGATCAAGGGCGATGCTCAGGATAGTTTCAGCCGCGGGCACATCTGCCCCAAAGCGGTGGCCCTGCAGGATATCCAGAACGACCCCGACCGTTTGCGCCAACCCATGCGCCGTGTAGGTAGCGAATGGCAGGCCATCGAGTGGGAGGAAGCCTTTGCCCTGGTCGCCGAGCGCCTCGGCGATATCCAGGCCCGACATGGCGCCAATGCCGTGGCTACCTACCAGGGCAACCCCAGCGTGCACAACTATGGGCTGCTGACCCATAGCAACTACTTTCTCGGGCTGCTGAAAACCCGTAGCCGCTTCTCCGCCACCTCGGTGGACCAACTGCCGCATCACCTGGTCAGCCAGCAGATGTACGGCCACGGCTTCCTGCTGCCGATCTGCGATATCGACCACACCGACTTCATGCTGATCCTCGGCGGCAATCCCTTGGCGTCCAACGGCAGCATCATGACCGTGCCGGATGTGGAGAAACGCTTGAAGGCGATCAAAGCACGCGGCGGCAAGGTGGTGGTGGTCGACCCGCGCCGCAGCGAAACCGCGGCGATTGCCGACCAGCATGTATTCGTGCGTCCCGGCGAGGATGCCGCGCTGCTGTTCGGCCTGCTCAATACCCTGTTCGAAGAAGGCCTGACCCGAGCCAGCCATCTGCCGGTCGTCGGTCTGGACGAGGCCCGCCAAGCTATTGCCGGCTTCACGGCCGAAGCCATGAGCGCGCGTTGCGGCGTACCCGCCGAAACCATCCGCCAGCTGGCCCGCGATTTCGCCGCCGCCGACAAGGCGGTGTGCTATGGCCGTATGGGCGTTTCCACCCAGGCTTTCGGCACGCTTTGCCATTGGCTGATCCAGTTGATCAATCTGGTTACCGGCAACACCGACCGCGAAGGCGGAGCGCTGTGCACCGAGGCGGCGATCGATTTGACCACCTCTAGTTCCGGCACCCACTTCGCCCGCTGGCGCAGCCGCGTCTCCGGTCTGCCGGAATATGGCGGCGAATTGCCGGTCGCGGCCCTGGCCGAGGAAATGCTGACGCCGGGCGAGGGGCAGATCCGCGCCCTGGTCACGGTCGCCGGCAACCCGGTGCTTTCGACTCCCAACGGCCGCCAGTTGGAACAGGCGCTCGATGGCCTGGAGTTCATGCTCAGCATCGACACCTATATCAACGAAACCACCCGCTACGCCGACTTGATCCTGCCGCCCACTGGGCCGCTGGAACACGATCACTACGACATGACCTTCAACAGCTTCGCCGTGCGCAACGTCGCCCGTTTCAACCAGCCGGTGCTGGAAAAACCGGCCGGTGCGCTGCATGACTGGGAGATCTTCGTCGGCCTGGCCAAGGCCCTCGCCGGCAGGCTCGGCGTCGAACTGAAGCCGACCATGGAGCCGGCGCAGATCGTCGATCTGGGCCTGCGTATGGGTCGCTATGGCGACAAGTCCGAGCACAAGCTGTCCCTGGCCAAATTGCTGGAACACCCCCATGGCATCGATCTGGGCGCGCTCAAGCCCAATCTGGCCGCGCGTTTGCGCACCCCGGACCAGCACGTCCAGGCCGCTCCCGCCTTGTTGTTGAGCGATCTGCCGCGCTTCGCTGCGCAGCCGTTACCCGCGGCCGACGAACTGCTGTTGATCGGGCGCCGGCATGTGCGCAGCAACAACTCCTGGATGCACAACTACCATCGTTTGGTGAAAGGCAAGCCGCGCCATCAGTTGCTGATGAATCCGGCTGATCTGCAGCAGCGCGGTCTCGCCGACGGTCAATTGGTGCGTGTGCGTTCGCGGGTCGGCGCCATCGAAGTGGAAGTCGCCGCCAGCGACGAGATGATGCCCGGCGTGGTCAGCTTGCCCCACGGCTGGGGCCATGCGCGCCCCGGCGTGCAGATGGCCATCGCCAGCGCGCAGCCCGGCGCCAGCGCCAACGATCTGACCGACGAACGCCAGCTCGATGCCTTGTCCGGCAATGCCGCGCTCAATGGCGTGCCGGTCGAGGTGTGCGCTGCCTGAGTCGATGAGCGGTTGCGTGCCCCCTATGGGGTGGCGCGCCGGCGATCGAACCTGTCGGTCAAGGCCGAGCATTGCGCTCGGCTTTTCGCTACAATGCCGCCACCGTGCCGACCCGTGAGTCGGGAAGTTTAGACCTGAGGTGCCCCATGGATATCATCGAAACCATCAAAGAGCAGATCGCCAACAACACCGTTCTGCTGTACATGAAAGGCTCGCCGAATGCTCCGCAGTGCGGCTTTTCTTCGAAAGCGGCACAGGCCGTCATGGCCTGCGGCGAAAAATTCGCCTACGTCGACATCCTGCAAAACCCCGAAATTCGCGCCAATCTGCCGAAGTACGCCAATTGGCCTACTTTCCCGCAGCTGTGGGTCGGCGGTGAGCTGGTCGGTGGCAGCGATATCGTCGCCGAGATGTTCGAGAAGGGCGAGCTGCAGGCCCTGATCAAGAGCGCCGTGAATAAAACCGACGCTTGAGTCGATTTGCATAAACAACAAACCCCGCCTGGTGCGGGGTTTGTTGTTTATGGTGCAAGCGGTTTACCGCGTTATTCGTCCATCTGCGATTGCAGGTAGTTCGGCAAGCCCACTTTATCGATCAGGCCCAGCTGGGTTTCCAGCCAATCGATGTGATCTTCCTCGGAGCAGAGGATGTCTTCGAGCAATTCGCGGCTGGCATAGTCGCCGATGCTCTCGCAGTAAGCGATGGCGGCTTTCAGATCGACATGCGCCTTGTGCTCGATCTTCAGGTCGCATTCGAGCATTTCCTGGGTGTTCTCGCCGATCAGCAGTTTGCCCAGATCCTGCACGTTCGGCAGGCCTTCGAGAAACAGAATGCGCTTGATCAGCTTGTCCGCATGCTTCATCTCGTCGATGGATTCGTGGTACTCGTGCTCGCCGAGTTTCTTCAGGCCCCAGTCCTCGTACATGCGGGCATGCAGGAAATACTGGTTGATAGCGACCAACTCGTTACCGAGGACCTTGTTCAGATGCTGGATGACTTTCTTGTCGCCTTTCATGTCCGGGATCTGCCTTGTGGGGATTCAATGTGAAATTTTGGTCCTGGAAGTAGATGCTGTCAAATCTAAGTATTTGAAAATAAAGTGAAAAATAATATAAATAAGAATGATTAGGCTCCGTATTCGGAGGCTAAACGCTTGAATTGCAGGCATAAAAAAACCGGACAGAAGTCCGGTTCTTTATGCCCTTTGCGGCCGCGTTTGAATCAGGCGGCGACAAAGTTGGCGGGGTAGGCCATGCCCGCATGACTGCTTTGCAGATCGCTCAGGGTATCGCGTACCACCTGTTTGGCCAGGCATGCACATTTGCCGCACTGGCTGGCAACCCCGAGGGTGTTGCGCACATCGCGATAGCTGCAGCAGCCATCGTAGATGGCTTCGCGTATTTGACCGTCGGTAACACCTTCGCAGAGGCAGACGTACATATGAGGTCCATCGCTGAATAATGACTATGGAGCGGATGCTAATGCTAATGAGAATGCATGTCAAAGAGGATTTGTTCTTCTGTGTAACGGCACGATAAATGGTCATCGCTCGCCACGGGGCGGCGAGCGCAGCAACGGCCAAAAAGCGGTGGGCGGTGCTCAAAATCGGGGTGTATGATGATCGGCCCTGGAATTGCGCGCCTGCCTTGCGGCTATTGCGGGTTGTTCACCCGGCGCGTGCCAAACTATTACTAAGGAGATATTCAATGAGCGTACTCGTAGGTAAGCAAGCCCCGGATTTCGATGTTGCCGCGGTACTGGCCAATGGCGAGATCGTTGACAGTTTCACCCTGTCCTCGGCGATCAAAGGCAAATACGGCCTGGTGTTCTTCTACCCGCTGGATTTCACCTTCGTTTGCCCGTCCGAGCTGATCGCTCTGGACCACCGCATTCCCGAGTTCCAAGCGCGCAACGTCGAAGTGATCGGTGTATCCATCGACTCCCACTTCACCCACAACGCCTGGCGCAACACCCCGGTGGACAAGGGCGGCATCGGTCCGGTCAAGTACACCCTGGCGGCCGACATCAACCATGCCATTTGCAAGGCTTACGACGTCGAATCCGAAGGCGGCGTGGCCTTCCGTGGCGCCTTCCTGATCGACACCAAGGGTGTCGTGCGTTCGCAGATCGTCAATGACCTGCCGCTGGGTCGTAACATGGACGAGCTGTTGCGTCTGGTCGATGCTCTGCAGTTCACCGAAGAGCACGGCGAAGTCTGCCCGGCCAACTGGAAGAAAGGCGACAAAGGCATGACTGCTTCGCCGGAAGGCGTGGCCAAGTATCTGTCCGAGAACGCCGCCAGCCTGTAAGGCTTAGGCGAGACACAAAAAAACCGGCTATCTGCCGGTTTTTTTGTGTCTGCGCGAAACCGCGGTATCAGTCGCCAAAGTCTTCCCAGCCGCCCATTTCCTTCCAGCGGTTGACGATGCCGCAAAACAGCTCCGCGGTTTTCTCGGTGTCGTAGCGCGCCGAGTGCGCTTCGCGACCGTCGAATTCGATGCCCGCCGCCTGGCAGGCTTTGGCCAGTACGGTCTGGCCGTAAGCCAGGCCGGCGAGGGTCGCGGTATCGAAGCTGGAGAAGGGGTGGAAGGGGTTGCGCTTGAGGTCGCAACGCATCACCGCGGCATTCAGGAAGCCCAGGTCGAAGCTGCTGTTGTGACCGACCAGGATCGCCCTTTTGCAGCCGTTGGCCTTCAGCGATTTACGCAGGCCGCGGAAGATTTCGCCCAAGGCGTGCTCTTCGCTGACCGCCATGCGTAACGGGTGGTCGAGCTTGATCCCGGTAAAGTCCAGCGCCGCCTGTTCGATATTGGCGCCGGCGAATGGCTCGATGCGGAAGAAATGGGTGTGGTCGGGGTAGAGGAAGCCTTGTTCGTCCATCGCGATGGTGGTCGCGGCGATTTCCAGCAGGGCATCGGTGGCGCAGTTGAAGCCGCCGGTCTCCACGTCGACCACCACTGGCAGATAGCCGCGAAAGCGTGCGGCCATGGGATGGCGCGGTCCCGAGGGGGCGTTGTTGTCCTGGTCGTCTTCGTACAGGTCTTCGCTCACAGGGAGGTCTCCAGCAGACGCCAGCGCAGGGTTTCGCCGGCGCGCAACGGAACTACGCTCTGGTCGCCCAGGGGCAGGGTGCTCGGTGCGGTCCAGTCTTCGCGCACCAGGGTGATGGTCTCGCTGTTGCGCGGCAGGCCATAGAAGTCCGGGCCGTGCTGGCTGGCGAAGGCTTCCAGCTTGTCCAGCGCGTTGCGCTGCTCGAACGCCTCGGCATACAGCTCGATGGCGGCATAGGCGGTGTAGCAGCCGGCGCAGCCGCAGGCGGCTTCCTTGGCGTGGCGGGCGTGGGGCGCCGAGTCGGTGCCGAGGAAGAATTTGACGTTGCCGCTGGTGGCCGCGTCGAGCAGCGCTTCCTGGTGCACATTGCGCTTGAGAATCGGCAGGCAATAGAAGTGCGGGCGAATGCCGCCGACCAGCATGTGGTTGCGGTTGTACAGCAGGTGGTGGGCGGTGATGGTCGCGCCGACGTTGGTCGGGGCGCCTTTGACGAACTCGACCGCATCACGGGTGGTGATGTGTTCGAACACCACTTTCAGCGTGGGGAAGCGCTCGACGACGCGGGTCAGGTGTTCGTCGATGAAGGCCTTCTCGCGGTCAAACACGTCGATCTCGGCTCGGGTTACTTCGCCGTGCACCAGTAGCAGCATGCCAACTTCGGCCATGGCTTCCAGCGCCGGGAAGATCTTGTCGATGCTGGTGACGCCAGAGTCGGAGTTGGTGGTGGCGCCAGCCGGGTAGAGTTTGGCTGCATAAACGAAGCCGCTGGCCTTGGCCGCGCGCACATCCTCGGGGCTGGTGTTGTCCGTGAGGTAGAGCACCATCAGCGGCTCGAAGCGGCTAGCGGCCGGGCGTGCGGCCAGGATGCGCTGGCGGTAGGCGTCGGCCTCGGCTGCATTGCGCACCGGCGGCACGAGGTTGGGCATGATGATCGCGCGGCCGAAGGTGCGGGCGACATCGGCGACGGTATGCGGCAATACGGCACCATCGCGCAGGTGAATGTGCCAGTCGTCGGGTCGCAGCAAGGTAAGGCGGTCAGTCATGGGGGCTTCCAGGCGGGTAAAACGTGCGGCGAATGCTACCGGAAAAGCCTTGCCGGGGCACGCCGAAAGCGGCTTCGGGGCGACAAAACGGGTCAGGTGGCCTGCTTCCCGGCTCTGCGGGAAAACTGATCGAGCCTCAAGTATTCGCGCGCGCCACCGATACCCAAAGGGAACGCCGTTATTCCTCGTGGAGCCTGCCGTGCGCCAGCCAACCCTCGCTTTGCTTAGCCTGCTCGCCAGCCTGCCGCTGTGCTTGCCGGCGTGGGGCATCAGCTTTCAGACACGCTTGGAAAAAGTCGAATGGCAGGTCGAGGGCGATCAATTCGAATGCCGCTTGTCGCAGCCCGTTACAGATTTCGGCGCGGGTGAGTTCGTCCGCCGTGCCGGCGAGCAGGTGACCTTTCGTCTGCAAGCGCGCGAGCGTTGGCTGGGTACGGGCTCTGCGCTGCTCTTGGCGGCGGCGGCGCCCTGGCAGCCGGGGCGCGGTGATATCAATCTGGGCGTGGTAACGGTGAGCACTGGCGAGGTGCCGTTCAACAGCACCGAGGAGCAAGGCGCGCGCTTGCTCACGGGCTTGCTGGAGGGCCGCAGCCCGTTGGTCAGGCATCGCACCCAACACGGCGGCGAGGGGCTGGAAGTGCGCCTGCTGCCGGTCAAGTTCCGCAAGGCCTATGACGACTACCTGGGCTGCACGGCCAAGCTGTTGCCGGTGAATTTCGATCAGGTGCGTCAGTCCAGCGTCGGCTTCCCTGGCGGCGGGGTGGATCTGGATCCGCAGGCCAAGGCCAAGCTGGATATCGTCCTGACCTTCCTCAAGGCCGACCCCAGCGTCAATCGCATCCAGCTCGACGGTCATGCCGACAACAGCGGTAATCGCCTGACCAATCGCGACCTCTCGCGGCGTCGCGCGCAAGCGGTGATGGAATATCTCAAGGCCAACGGCGTGCCGGCGGAGAACATCACCATGCGTTTCCATGGCGAGCGTTATCCGCTGGTGCGCAATAGCAGTGAAGCCAACCGGGCGAAAAATCGTCGGGTCAGCATCCTGCTCGACCGTGCGCCCGAGGTGCAATCGACAGCACCAGATGCGCCTGTGCCGAGCTCCTGAGCCCCGCTGGCAGGCAGTTTCCGGCGACGAAGTCGACACCTGGTCGTTGCAAGCGGTCGCGGCCCTGTAAATTGACCGCCAAGGCCAGTAGAATCACGGGTTTTCCCGCACAACCCCGTGGAGTTGATGGCATGGCCGACGTAAACAAGGTAGTCCTGGCATATTCCGGTGGCCTGGACACCTCGGTGATCCTCAAGTGGCTGCAAGATACCTATAACTGCGAAGTGGTGACCTTCACCGCCGACCTCGGCCAGGGCGAAGAAGTCGAGCCGGCCCGCGCCAAGGCCAAGGCGATGGGCGTCAAGGAGATCTACATCGACGATTTGCGCGAAGAGTTCGTCCGCGACTTCGTCTACCCGATGTTCCGCGCCAACACCATCTACGAAGGCGAGTACCTGCTGGGTACCTCCATCGCCCGTCCGCTGATCGCCAAGCGCCTGATCGAAATCGCCAACGAAACCGGCGCCGACGCTATTTCCCATGGCGCCACCGGCAAGGGTAACGACCAGGTGCGTTTCGAACTGGGCGCTTATGCGCTCAAACCGGGGGTCAAGGTGATCGCACCGTGGCGCGAGTGGGACCTGCTGTCGCGCGAGAAGCTGATGGACTACGCCGAAAAGCACGCCATCCCGATCGAGCGTCACGGCAAGAAGAAGTCGCCGTATTCCATGGATGCCAACCTGCTGCACATCTCCTATGAGGGCGGCGTGCTGGAAGACACCTGGACCGAGCACGAAGAAGACATGTGGCGCTGGACCAAGTCGCCGGAAGCCGCGCCGGATACCCCGACCTATATCGAACTGACCTACCGCGCTGGTGACATCGTCGCCATCGACGGCAAGGAAATGACCCCAGCTACGGTACTGGCTGAACTGAACCGCATCGGCGGCGAGAACGGCATCGGCCGTCTGGACATCGTCGAGAACCGTTTCGTCGGCATGAAGTCGCGCGGCTGCTACGAAACCCCCGGCGGCACCATCATGCTCAAGGGCCACCGCGCCATCGAGTCGATCACCCTGGATCGCGAAGTCGCGCACCTGAAAGACGAGTTGATGCCGAAATACGCCAGCCTGATTTACAACGGTTTCTGGTGGAGCCCGGAGCGTCTGATGCTGCAGCAGATGATCGACGCTTCCCAGGCCAACGTGAACGGCGTAGTGCGCCTGAAGCTGTACAAGGGCAACGTGATCGTCACCGGGCGTAAGTCCGATGATTCGCTGTTCGATGCCAATATCGCCACCTTCGAAGAAGACGGCGGCGCATACAACCAGCAGGATGCAGCGGGCTTTATCAAGCTCAATGCCCTGCGCATGCGCATCGCCGCGGGCAAAGGGCGCAAGATGCTCTGAGGCTGAGTTAGGAGCGAGGGGGCGCGGAGTCCTTGCTCGCGAAATGATCGCGAGCAAGCTCGCTCCTACAGGCAAAACGCAGCCCCGGCCACAAGCCGGGGTTTGCATTTATAGGGTCGTAAAGAGGAGAACCTCGATGAGACTGTTGCACACCATGCTGCGCGTCAGCGATCTGGATAAATCCATCGCCTTTTACACCGAAGTGCTGGGCATGACCCTGCTGCGGCGCAAGGACTACCCGGACGGTCAGTTCACCCTGGCGTTCGTCGGTTATGGCGACGAGGCGCACAACAGCGTGATCGAGCTGACCCATAACTGGGGCGTCGACAGCTACGAGCTGGGCACCGGCTACGGCCATATCGCCCTGGAAGTGAGCGATGTCTACAAGGCCTGCGAGGACATCCGTTCGCGCGGCGGCAAGATCACCCGCGAACCCGGACCGATGAAGCACGGCAGCAGTATTCTGGCGTTCGTCGAGGATCCGGACGGCTACAAGATCGAATTGCTGTCGCCGCGGCGGGCTGATTAAACTATGCTTTGTAAGTGATGGCTTACAGGGCAAATGGTTATTTGGCTTGGCCAGACGAGGTGCTACATGGCTAGTGAGAACTACGCGCAGCGGCTGATTCGAGCCGTGCAGGAGTTGTCCATGTCAAGGAGTCTGGATGCGATAGCCGATGTCGTACGCCACGCGGCGCGTGAGCTGGTCGGCGCCGATGGCGCTACTTTCGTCCTGCGTGATGGCGAGCAATGCTTCTATAAGGACGAGGACGCGATCTGTCCGCTATGGAAGGGCCAACGCTTCCCTCTGCATACCTGTATCAGCGGTTGGGCCATGCTCAATCGGCAGGCCACGGTCATCGAAGATATCTATCTGGATGCGCGCATTCCCCATGCGGCCTATCGACCGACCTTCGTTAAAAGCCTGGTCATGGTGCCGATCCGTATCCTGGATCCCATAGGCGCCATTGGCACCTACTGGGCCAGCCCGCACCGTGCTACGGCGAATCAAGTGGAAATGCTGCAGGCGTTGGCCGATGCCACCTCGGTAGCCCTGGAAAATGTGCAGATGTATGCCGAGCTGGAGCGTCGGGTGGAGGAGCGCACCGCGCAACTGGCCGAGATCAACCAACGGCTGCAGGAAGAGGTGGCGGTGCGCGAGCAGACCGAGCAGGCCGTGCGGCAATTGTCGCTGACCGATGAATTGACTGGGCTTTACAACAGGCGCGGCTTTTTGCTTCTGGCCGAGCGTGAGCTAACGTCGGCGCGCCGCCGCCAGAGCCGCAGCCTGCTGCTATATGCCGATCTGGATTACCTGAAGCTAGCCAACGACCGTTTTGGCCACGCGGCGGGCGATGCCATGCTGGTCGATGCGGCTAACGTGCTCAAATCGGTATTCCGTGCCACCGACGTGGTGGCGCGTTTGGGTGGCGATGAGTTCGTGGTTCTGGCCTGCGATTACGACAGTAGCGAAGAGGTGCGGCAGCGTTTGGATAAGGCGGTGGACGAGTTCCATCGCCGTAGCGGTCGGCAGTTGTCGCTAAGCGTTGGGGTTGCCGAGTCCTCATTGCAGGAGGGTGAAGGTTTAGAGCATTTGCTAACCCAGGCCGATGCCGCCATGTACGCTAACAAATGCGCAAGGCGCAGTTTGCAGGCGATGGTATGACGAACAAAAAGCCCCGCTGATTGCGGGGCTTTGGGCTTAACGGCTTGGTCTACAGGTCGAAATCGTATTCGGCCAACTGCTTGTTCAGCCGTCGCTCTTCGAGGAAGTTATCGATGATGCGGCGCTTGGTCAGATTGGTTTTCGCCACTTCGACCGGGGCTTCCGCGTCCTCGGCATCCTCTGCGACAAAGTCTTCATCGAGTTCAAGATCTTCTTTAGCAGTGCTCATCTGTCTCACTCCAGGCTACCAGGGCCATTCAGCTGGCGTGAAAACTACTGCGCTCGGCCATGCTGCGTTGGAAACAGGCTCACGCTGCTCATTTACAGCTCGTAAGCTCCGCGTGCTCGCCTGTTTCCGCCTTGCCTGACCTTCGCTCGCTGCGTTTTCACACAACCTGATTTGCGCATCTTATAGCGGCAAAACCTGGGCGGGTAAAAAAGATTTTTTCAATCGAAATGCGGGCTTTTCTATAGAAAAGCTATTCGTCCGAGGTTTTGTGCTTGTATTCACACAAATCTTCGATGCGGCAACTGCCGCAGCGCGGCTTGCGGGCCTGGCAAACGTAACGGCCGTGGAGGATCAGCCAGTGATGCGAATCCAGGAGAAATTCCTTGGGGACGAACTTGAGCAGCTTCTTCTCCACCTCGACCACATTCTTGCCGGGAGCTATGCCTGTGCGGTTGCTGACCCGAAAAATATGGGTGTCCACCGCCATGGTCAGCTGACGAAAGGCCGTGTTGAGTACCACGTTGGCGGTCTTGCGACCGACCCCGGGCAGGGCCTCCAGGGCTTCGCGGGTTTCGGGCACCTGGCCGCCGTGCCGTTCGATCAGCAATCGGCAGGTTTCGATAACGTTCTTCGCCTTGCTGTTGTACAGACCGATGGTCTTGATGTACTCGCTCAAGCCTTCGACGCCCAAGGCATAGATCGCTTCGGGGGTATTGGCCACCGGGTACAACTTGGCGGTGGCCTTGTTGACCCCGACGTCTGTGGCTTGGGCCGAAAGAATCACCGCAATCAGCAATTCGAACGGCGTGCTATAGGCCAATTCGGTTTTCGGCTCGGGATTGTCTTCGTGCAGTCGGCGGAAAATCTCGTAGCGCTTGGCCGCGTTCACTCGATCACTCCGGTTACCCGCACGCGGCGGCTTTGCACCGGGGTATCGACCTGGCGGGCTTTGGCGCGCTCGGCCAGCACCTCGTCGATACGGTTCTTACCCGCGATCAGCAGGCCAAGGACGATAAAGGCCCCCGGTGGCAATATCGCCAGAAGGAAGCCGTTGTAATCGCTGACCAGCGTCAGTTGCCAGTCGCTGGCAATGGGGCCGAACAGCAGGTGCATATTGGCTAGGATCGCGCCGGTGCCGAGCAGTTCGCGCACTGCACCAATCGCCACCAGTACCACGCCGAAGCCCAGGCCCATCATCAGGCCGTCGTAGGCGGCGCGGGCGGGGTCGTGCTTGGCGGCGAAACCATCGGCGCGGCCGAGGATCACGCAGTTGGTGGTGATCAGCGGAATGAAGATGCCAAGGATCTGGTACAGCTCGTAGGTGAACGCCTGCATCAGCAATTCGATGCAGGTGGTCAGGGCGGCGATGATCATCACGAAGGCCGGCAGGCGCACCGCGGTGTTGACCACCCCGCGTACCAGCGACACCGCGGTGTTGGAGCAGATCAGCACCACCGCGCTGGCCAGTGCAAGGCCCAGGGCGTTGACCGTGGAGTTACTGACCCCGAGCAGCGGGCACAAGCCGAGCAGCTGCACCAGCGCCGGGTTGTTCTTCCACAGACCGTTGAGGGTTATCTCGCGATAGCGGGTACTCATGGCGCGGTTCCTCGCTGATTATCGGTGCTCGGGCTCTGCGGCGCGGGTAGGGCGGAGTCGTCGGCTGGCGCGCCTTCGGCGAGCAGTTCGCGGCGATGCGCATCGAAGTAAAGCAGGGCGTTATGCACCGCCTTGACCACCGCGCGCGGGGTGATGGTGGCGCCGGCGAACTGGTCGAACTCGCCGCGGTCTTTCTTCACCGCCCAACCGGCCTCGTTCGGATTGTTCAACGACTTGCCGGCGAAGGTATTGATCCAGGGGCTTTTGGCCAGTTCGATCTTGTCGCCCAAGCCAGGGGTTTCGCGGTGCCCGACCACGCGCACGCCGGCCAGGCGCCTGTCAGCGTGAATGCCGACCAGCAAGCGGATCGCGCCGCTGTAACCGTCCGGGGCGGTGGCCTGGAGGATCACCGCAGCGGCTCGACCGTCCTTGAGTGCGATATACGCCTGCTGCGGGCTACGGCTGCCGAGCAGCGGGTCTTGCACGGCGATGCTGTTATCCAGCAGATGATTGTCGTAGCTGCCGGGTGGCAGGATCTCGCCCAGGGCACGCACTTGGGCTTCGCGGGCGGAGGCTTCGATGCGGCTGGCGGTGGCTTGCTGGATCAGGGTTACGGCGCCTACCGTAACCACGGCGAACAGACCGAGTACCGCGCTATTTTTCAGCATCGAACGGCTGATTTCGGGAAGCATGTTCATTCGCCCAACTTGAAGCCGCGGCTCGGCTTGCGATGGCCGTAGGTGCGCGGCCGGGTGTAGTAGTCGATGGTCGGCGCCGCCAGGTTCATCAGCAGCACGGCGAACGCCACCGCATCCGGGTAGCCGCCCCAGGCTCGGATCACATAGACCAGCACGCCGACGCCAATACCGAAGATCAGCCGGCCCAGGTTACTGGTGGCGCCGGAGACCGGGTCGGTGACGATAAAGAAGGCGCCGAGCATGGTTGCGCCGCTCAGCAGGTGAAACAGCGGCGAGCCGTGGGAGTCCGAGCCGCTGCCGTTCCAGAACAGCAGGCTCATGACGAACAGCCCAGCGAGCATGCCCAGCGGCGCATGCCAGGTGAACAGGCGCTTGTGCAGCAGGTACAGACCGCCGGCGAGGAATGCCAGGTTGACCGCTTCGCTGGCCATGCCGCCGAAGTGGCCGAACGCCGGGTTCTGTTGCCAGAGTTCGTCCATGGTCAGGCTTTTGTTGATCTTCAGGGCATCCAGCGCGGTGGCCTGAACCCAGCCGTCCGGCAACTGGGCCAAGCCCAGCACCTGCTGCAGGCCGCCGAGCAGGTCGACACTGTGCGGCGCGGGCCAGCGCGTCATCTCCAGCGGGAAGGAGATCAGCACCACCACGTAGCCGAGCATCGCCGGGTTGAACGGGTTTTGCCCGAGACCGCCGTACAGTTGCTTGCCGAACACGATGGCGAAACCGCAGGCGATCAACGTCAGCCACCAGGGCGAGTAGGGCGGCAGGGCCAGGGCCAATAGCACCGCGGTGACCAGGGCGCTGTAGTCCTTGAGGAAGAAGCCCAGCGGGCGCTTGCGCAAGGCCAGGATGGCCGCCTCGAAACCCAGGGCGCAGGCGCTGGCCCAGAGCAGGTTGTACAGGGTGCCGGCGCCGAACAGCCAGGTCAGTGCCAATATGCCGGGCACGGTGGCGAGCATGACCTGCAGCATCACCTGCTGGGTCCGGTTGCTGCCCTTGGCGTGGGGCGATGTGATACGGGGCAGGGCCATTGGCGCTCCGGTTGGTGTCTTGCATAGGCTGCGCCGTGCGCGGCCTGGATAACTGTTCAAAACCTAACCCGGATCTGTTCCGGGACAATCATTGGCAGACATGTATGGCGCAGCTTTCCCGGATTGCATCCGGGCTACGGGCTAGCCTGCATGCTCCTGTAATTTACTTTCCGCCTGCGCCAGGCGCTCGCGCGCCGCTGCCAGGGCTTCGGTCGCGCTGCTGTCGTCGCGCTCGAGTTTGCGCAAGTCGGCGCGGGCGAAGGCGACTTCGGTTTTCAATGCGCGGGTGGTCTCGTCGACTGGACGCTTATCGCTGCGGACCAGCTCTGGGGCCGGCTTGTTCGAGGCCTCTTCGGCGGCATGCAGGGCTTGCTCGGCATTGGCCAGGGCATCGCGCAGCTTGCTCAGTTCGGCTTCGTCGCTGCCAGCTTTCTCCGCCTTCTTAAGTTCTGCACGCTTCATCGCCAATTCGATCTTGGCTTTCTTCAGCGGATCGATTTCCGAGGCCCCTTGCGCGGCCGGGGCAGGAGCGACGGGCGCCTGGCTTTCCAGGCTGGCCAAAAGTTGTTCGGCGGCTTGCAGTTGTTCGCGCAGCTGTTGCAGTTCGCTGTGCTGTTCTTCGCTGGGCGCTTCGAGTTTCTCCAGCTTGCGCACTTGGGCGCGCAGCATGGCGGCGTCGATCTTGGCTTTTTTCAGCGCACCGTCATCGGCGACGGGCTTTGCGCTTGGCGCCGGCGCTTCAACCTGCAGGCTGGCGAGCAACTTTTCCGCCGCTTCCAATTGGCCGCGCAGCTGTTGCAGTTCGCTGTGCTGCTCCTCGGTTGGCGCTTCGAGTTTCTCCAGCTTGCGCACCTGAGCGCGCAGCATGGCAGCGTCGATCTTGGCCTTTTTCAGGGCGCCATCGTCGACCGCCGGGGCATTCATCGCGGGGGCGGAGGCCATGGCCGCATCCAGGGCCTGCTGCGCAGCTGCAGCGGCGCTGCGTAACTCGTCGACCTGCGCCTGCATTTCAGCGGTGGCATGGGCGGCCAGCTGCTTTTCGGCTTTCTTCAGCGCGACCTGGGCCATGCTGGCTTCGATCTTCAGTTTTTTCTGCGCATCGCTGAGCCCGCTCGGGGTGGCCGCTGGCGCTGCGCTGCTTGCTGCAGGGTTGACCGCAGGCGCCTCGGCTTGGGCGGCTTTGGCGCGGGCGGCGCGCTCGGCGCGGGCCTGGCGTTCGGCTTCCTTCTGTTCTTCGGCGCGGCGCAGGCGCTCCTGGCGCAACTCGAAGCGCTGCTTGGAATGCTCGGCCTTGAGCTGCTTCTGTTCCAGCTCACGAATTTCGCCCTTGGCCGCGCGGTAGTACTGCACCAGCGGGATGCTCGAGGGGCAGACGTAAGCACAGGCGCCGCATTCGATGCAATCGAACAGGTTATGCGCCTTGAGCTGCTCGTGTTCCTGGCCGATGGCAAAGAAGTGCAACTGCTGCGGCAGCAAGCTGGCCGGGCAGGCCTCGGCGCATTCGCCGCAACGGATGCACGGCATGGCCGGCGGCGGTGGCGGCAGTTCGGCTTCGGTGGCGGCGAGCAGGCAGTTGGTGGTCTTGATCAGCGGCACGTCGAAATCGGGCAGGGTGAAGCCCATCATCGGCCCGCCCATGATCAGGCGGTTAAGGCGGTCGCGCTGCAGCCCGGCGAATTCCAGCAATTCGGCGACTGGCGTACCGAGCAGCGCCTCGACGTTCATCGGCTGCGCCAGGGCCTCGCCGGTGAGGGTGGTGATCCGCGCGATCAGGGGTTTGCCGAGCAGCACCGCATCATGGATCGCCACGGCGCTGCCGACGTTCTGGCAGAGAATGCCGATATCCGCCGGCAGGCCGCCGGAGGGCACTTCGACGCCGGTGAGAATCTGAATCAGCTGCTTCTCGCCGCCGGACGGGTACTTGGTCGGGAACACCCGTACGCTGAACGGCCGCGTGCCAATCGCCGTTTTTACCGCCGCGATGGCTTCGGGCTTGTTGTCCTCGATGCCGATCAGCACCTGCTCGGGCTGGATCAGATGCGCGAGTATCTCGATGCCGCTGACCAGCTCGCTGGCTTTCTCGCGCATCAGCAGATCGTCGGCGGTGATATAGGGCTCGCACTCGGTGCCGTTGATGATCAGTGTGTGGATCTTCTGCGTCGGCCGCGCGGTGAGTTTCACCGCGGTGGGGAAGCCCGCGCCGCCGAGGCCACTGATACCGGCCTGGCGAATGATTTCCAACACGGCGCTGGTGTCGAGTTCGCGGTAGTCCGGGTGCGGTGTCAGCTCGGTCCATTGTTCCAGGCCGTCGCTGTCGATGACGATGGCCGGGGCGAGCATCCCTGATACGTGCGGGTAAGGCTGCGGGCCGATAAAACTGACGGTGCCCGAGGTCGGCGCATGCACCGGCACGCTGACGAAACCGTTGGCGGCGGCGATCAGTTGGCCTTTGCGTACGTATTCGCCGAGGGTGACCACGGGCTCCGCCGCGACGCCAATATGCTGGTTGAGCGGCAGTACCAGGCGCTTGGGCAGCGGTGCGCGCTGGATCGGCGTGCGGTTCGACAGGGTTTTACGTTCCGCCGGGTGAGTGCCGCCGGGAATGTCCCACACCTTGGCATCGTGGTTATGCATCGCCGTCATGCCGCCTGTCCCCGGTCGCTGGCGATCAATTGTCCAGGTGCCAAGGGTTTGCTCCACTTCCAGGTCTGTACGTTGCTGCCCACTTCGATCATGTCGATGCAGTCCACCGGGCAAGGCTCGACGCACAGGTCGCAGCCGGTGCATTCGGAAACGATCACCGTGTGCATCTGTTTGGCCGCGCCGAGGATGGCGTCCACCGGGCAGGCCTGGATGCATTTGGTGCAACCGATGCACTCGGCTTCGCGGATATAGGCGACCATCTGCGGCTTTTCGCCTTCCACCGCGTCCAGGGGCTCGGCTTCGACATCCAGCAAGTCGGCGAGGGCTTGAATCGTCGCTTCGCCGCCCGGCGGGCACTTGTTGATCTTGTCGCCGGCGGCAATCGCCTCGGCATAGGGCTTGCAGCCGGGATAGCCGCATTGGCCGCATTGGGTTTGCGGCAGCAGGGCATTGACTTGCTCGGCAATCGGGTCGCCCTCGACCTTGAAGCGCACCGCGGCGAACCCGAGGATCGCCCCGCCTACCAGGCACAGCGCGAGCAACGCCAGTACGGCGATCAGCACTACGCTCATAGCTTGATCAACCCGGTAAAGCCCATAAAGGCCAGGGACATCAAGCCCGCGGTAACCATGCCGATGGCGGCGCCATGGAACGATTTCGGCACATCGGCGATGGCGATGCGTTCGCGCATGGCGGCAAACAGCACCAGCACCAGGGAAAAGCCCAAACCGGCGGCGAAACCGTTGGCGGTAGCGGTGATAAAGGTGAACTCGGCCTTGTTGGCATTGAGAAGTGCGACGCCGAGGACGATGCAGTTGGTGGTGATCAGCGGCAGAAAGATGCCCAGCACGCGGTACAGCAGCGGGCTGGTCTTATTCACCACCATCTCGGTGAACTGCACCACCACGGCAATCACCAGAATAAAGCTGATGGTGCGCAGGAACTCGATATCCAGCGGCTTGAGCACGTACTGCTGGATCAGGTAGCTGCACATCGCCGCCAGGGTCAGCACGAAGGTGGTGGCGAGCGACAGGCCAATAGCCGTCTCGATCTTCTTCGACACGCCCATAAACGGGCACAGGCCGAGGAACTGCACCAGCACGAAATTATTGACCAGGATGGCGCTGACCATGATCAAGGCGAGTTCGGTCATTACTGGGTTCCGTGGGGCGGACTGGGGCTGAAGAAAGGCGCTTATTATCAAGAACTCGCCGCATTGCTGCAAATCAGGAAGTGCCAGCACCGCTCAGCGCCCTTAGGGGGCCTTTTATCCTACATCTTCGCCGCTCATCGTTTTTTTTTCATGGCACTGCGCCAGCGTGACTAATCTCAGGTAACGCGAAGGAGAACGCGGCATTAGTTTCCTGCCAGCGGACGGTGATGAATCAGCGCTTATTTAGTGCTGTTGTCCGGTGGAGGAGTATTGCTGTGGCGCATCGGCAGTCGCGTGGTTTTACTCTTATCGAGCTGATGATCGTGATCGTGATCATCGGCATTCTAGCGGCTATCGCCCTTCCTAATTACCAACAGTACATCCTGCGCAGCAATCGCGTGGCCGCTCAAGCGGAAATGATGGATATCGCCAATCGGCAAAAGCAGTTTCTCATCGCCAATCGTGCCTATGCCAGCAAGACCGCTCTAGAAGCTTCAGGGTATGCGTTACCTGCTGATCTCGGTTCCCGCTATAGCTATGCGATAACCGTTGGCACCGGCACTTTACCGACCTTCGTTATTACATTTACTGCCATTGGGGCGCAGGTGGCCGATGGCGACCTCTCGTTGACCAGTGGTGGCGTAAAGTCTCCTGTTGATAAATGGTGACCTGTATGACGACCATTCGGGACAAAGAGGGCGGAATCAGCTTGATCGAGGTTTTGGTCACTTTGGTCATTCTGGCTGTAGGCATGTTGGGCGTTATGGGTATGCAGGCGCGCTTGCAGCAGTCGGAAGCAGAGGTGTATCAACGCACCCAGGCGTTGATCCTATTGCAGGATATGGCCAGTCGGTTGGCGGCAAACCGTAATCAGGCGGCCAGCTATGTCACTGGCTCGGGCAGTCCTCTGGGCGTAGGTATGACTTGTCCGGCAGCGGGTACTACGCAGCTGGGGCGTGATCGTGCGGAGTGGTGCAACGCCCTGCAGGGCGCAGCAGAAGCGGATACTACGGGCAACGTTGGCGCAATGCTGGGTGGTCGGGGTTGCGTCGAGTCGCTGGGCTCTGGTCAATACCTGATCACAGTGGCATGGCAAGGGCTCGGCGCACTATCGACACCGCCAAGTGGCACGGCCTGTGGTGCCAATAGCTACAACTTGGCTGATAGCGAATGCACAGATGATCGCTGCCGCCGGGTAGTTACTACCGTAGTAAGGGTGGCCGCCCTATGAACAGGTTGACTCTGGCGACTGGGCCGCAATCCAGAGGTTTTGGTCTGATTGAATTGTTGGTCGCTATGGCTATCGGCTTGCTGCTGATGGGGGCGACCTTGAAACTGTACCTCGATCTCAGTCGCAGCAATCAGGAAATGGAGCGGGTCAACCAGCAGGTAGAGGCCGGCGGCATGGCTATCCAGATACTGCGTGAGGATTTGATGCATGCCGGATTTTGGAATGGCTATGTGCCCGACTTCGATGACCTGACCTATGCCGGTGTGCCGGCTGACTACCCAACGGCCGTGCCAGATCCTTGCCTGGCATTTGCCAGTTGGACTGCAACTGACAAAACCAATCGCTTGGGCATGGGCATCCAGCTTTATGAGGATGTACCGACGGGTTGCGCAACCCAGTTGCCCGACCGCGTGCCTGGCAGCGATGTGTTGGTCGTACGCTATGCGCAGACCTGTTTGCCGGGGGCGGCCAACTGCGCGGTACTCAATGCGTCCGATATCTACTTCCAGGCCTCTCAATGTGACACTGATGCGGCCCGCTACTCCATCGAGCTTGGAGGGGGCGGCACGCTAACCAGGCGCGACTGCACTGCTATCGCTGAGCGCCGGCAGTGGGTGAACAACATTTATTATCTGCGTACCTATTCGGCGGCGGGCGATGGTATCCCCACGTTGATGCGTTCCAGTTTCTCTGCTGGCGTTCAGCAGCCGGCGCAGGTCTTGATTGAAGGTGTCGAGGCCATGCGTTTTGAACTAGGCGTGGATCAGGTCAGCGATGCAGGCTTGGCCGTGGATTTCACCTCGACCGTGGCATGGAGCAATCCGGAAGTGCGCACTTCACCGACCAATCGTGGCGATGGTGCGGCAGATACTCTGTGTCGTGCTACGACCTGCACTTTGGCCAATCAGGTCAATGCGGTCATGGTCAAGGCTTACCTACTGATCAGGACCCTGAATCAGTCCCAAGGTTACTCCTCTGGCAAGACCTATTTCGTTGGTGATCCGAGCGACAGTGATGCGGATTTCGGTCCCTTCAGCGATGGCTTCAAGCGCCATGTCTATACGACCAGTGTGCGCCTCACCAATGTCTCCGGTCGGAGGGAAACTCCATGAAGACCCTGCAGCGTACGCAACAAGGTGTGGTTCTGATTGTCGGGCTCGTGATGTTGCTACTGGTTACCCTGCTGGTAGCCAGTGCTTTTACCTTGAGTTCAGGCAGTCTGGATGCGGTCAGCAACCAGCAATGGCGCAGTGAGGCGGTCGCGGCAGCCGATGCTGCTCTGGAACAGGTGATTGGTTCTGCTTTCACGACCTCACCCCAAGCGCAGACGATCCCCGTTGATATCAACCAGGACAGCACCAGCGAGTATCAAGTTGCCGTCACCCAGCCAGTTTGTGAACGGACGACCCTGGCTGCCAGCGCTGCCCCCAGTAGTGTGACGCTGGCTGGAATTTCCAATAACACCTGGAACACTGTGTTTGCCATGCAGGCCAGCGTGAATGACGCGGTGACCGGGGCTGCGGTGCAAGTGCGCTCGGGTGTTCGAGTGCTATTGAGCGATTCACAAAAGCAATTGCTGTGTCCTTAATGCGTGTTGGCGAGAGGTATTGGCCATGAAGTCCATATTTGGTTGGGTATTACTCGTTGCTAACATGGGAATGAGTACTACAATATTGGCGGAAGATATCGATTTGTTTGTCTCGAGTCCACCGACGGGCGGCGAAGCACCTAATGTATTGATAATTTTAGATAATACATCAAATTGGAATTCTAGATATACAAATGAAATGGCAGCTATTAAGTCCGTCATCAACGGGTTGCCGGTGGACAAATTGCGTGTTGGCTTGATGATGTTTACCGAAACAGGTTCCGGTAATACGGGGGAGAAAGGTGGATATATAAGAGCTGCTATACGTCTTATTACAGCAGCTACAAAACCATTGTATTACGATTTAGTGAATAGTATTGGGGCGGGGGACAAGGGGAATAATGTTCAGTTTGCTCGGGCTATGGAGGAAAGTTATCGTTATTTTTCTGCAATTGCGCCTTATGCGGGCAACAATAAGGTGAAGGTGGATTTTCTGGGTAACACTGGCGTGAGCACACAATCCGATGCCGTTTACTCACTGAATGGCAATGCGTTGGCTTCAAAAACGGCTACACAGTACAATAGTCCAATAGCTTCGGGTTGTGCAAAGAATTTCATAATTTTTATTAGTAATGGTGCGGCAGATAGCAACTCCAACGAAAACAGCACAACGAATCTTAATGATTTCGGAGGAAGTGGAAGTGTAGTGGAAATTCCCATTAGCCCTTCTCAATTACAGTCGAACCCAGGGGATGAATGGGCGCGCTTTATGAAAAAAAGCGCTTTAGGCATCACGACTTATACTGTTGAAATTGATCGAGTTACCAACAGTACTGTTGGAAGATCGATGACTGCTCTGATGCAGAGTGCGGCGCGGGTTAGTAGTGGTAAATACTTCGCTGTGTCTAATAGCGCCACTCAGGTCGCGGACGCCCTGAACTCCATTTTCTCAGAAATCCAATCGGTCAACAGTGTGTTCGCCTCGGTCAGCTTGCCAGTCAGCGTCAATACTCAGGGCACTTATCTGAATCAGGTTTTTGTCGGTATGTTTCGTCCGGACGCCGATGGCTTACCGCGCTGGATGGGCAACCTCAAACAGTACAAACTGGGCTTGGTCAATACGGATCTGCGGTTGCTGGATGCTAATAGCAATAGCGCGATCAACGCTACCACGGGCTTTGTGACCGAGTGTGCTCGTAGTTTCTGGACACCCACTGCGGCCGATAGCTATTGGGCGTTTGCGCCACGCGGTGAGTGCTTAACTGTTACTGATTCAGGCAATTCGAACTATCCAGACGGCAATGTCGTCGAGAAGGGCGCGCAGGCCTATAACTTGCGTCAGGGACTAACACGTACGGTCAAAACCTGCTCGCCAACTTTCTCATCCTGCACATCGCTGACTAATTTTAATGACGGCAATGCTGCTATCACTGACAGTCTATTAGGGGTTAGCGCCGCCGAGCGCACCAATATAATCAGTTGGGCCTTAGGGCAGGATTTGCAAAATGAGAATGGCGACCTAGTCTCGGGTAATCCTAATACTGCCGATACTCGGGCATCTGTCCATGGCGATGTAGTGCACTCGAGGCCAGTGGCCATCAATTACGGTAGCGATGCCAGCCCAGATGTGGTGGTGTTCTATGGTGGCAACGATGGCATGCTGCGTGCGGTAAACGGAGATCGGGATGGTAGCTTCAGCGGCTATGCTGCGGGTCGTGAGATCTGGTCGTTTATGGCACCGGAGTCCTATAGCAATATCAAACGCTTATATGACAATACGGTAAGCATCAGCTACAAGGGCACCACCATAACCAGCCCTGCGCCCCAGCCCAAGCCCTATGGTTTCGATGGTCCTGTAACGGCGATCAAGGACAGCAGTAGTGCCTGGCTCTACGCTACTATGCGTCGCGGTGGTCGTGTGCTTTATGCTTTCGACGTAACTAACCCGACTGCACCAAGCCTGAAGTGGAAGAAGGGCTGCCCGAATAATTTCCCGACTACGGGAACTGTCGATGATACCGGCTGCACAACAGGATTCAGTGGCATTGGCCAGACTTGGTCCTCACCCAAAGTGCTCAAATCTGCCGGTTATGGTTCGGGTGCAAGCAATATGTTGATCATGGGCGGTGGCTATGACACCTGTGAAGATGGTGATCCGAACACATGCACGACCTCTAACAAGGGCAACAAAATCTACGTCATGGATGCAGATACCGGTGCTTTGCTGAAGACCTTCGATACAGATCGTGGAGTAATTGCTGATGTCACCGTGGTTCCAGATAGTTCCGGTAGGGCCATTTACGCTTACGCAGTAGATCTGGGGGGCAATCTCTATCGAATCACGATTGGCGCCTTGGCTCCGGCTTCTTGGACCATGACCAAACTGGCCTCCCTCGGTTGTAATACCACGGCCAGTTGCACGAATAATCGCAAGTTCATGTTTGCCCCGGACGTGGTAGCGGATGCTGGCGGTTACTTGGTGCTAATGGGCAGTGGTGACCGTGAGAAGCCGCTGCTCAGCTATACCGGCGCCGCCAGCGTAAGCAATTACTTCTTTATGGTGAAAGATCAGCCTGCGGATGCAACTTGGCTTTCCTCGGAAAGCGGCACCTGCGGCAGCGCTGTTATCTGCCGTGACTCTCTCCAGCCAATACTGAGCACTGCCACGCCCACTGCTTCGGATCTGGCCAGCAAGAAGGGCTGGTATCTGGGCATGGCGTCCACCGAACAGGTGGTGACTTCAGCCATTACGGTGTTCGGCTTGGTGACTTTCAGTACTCATCAGCCAGCGGTGGCGACACCAGGGGTCTGTTCGAGCTTGGGCGAGTCGCGGGTCTATAACATTGGTTATGAGGATGCGGAAGGGCCTGATGGCATACGCTTCCAAGACTTGGCTGGTGATGGTTTGCCACCCTCACCGGTAGCCGGCATGGTGACCCTGGACGATGGGACTACTGTGCCCTTCGTTATCGGCGCCAATCCGGATTCTCCTCTGGAGGGCAGTCCGCCGGTTACACCACCGTCGCTGACTCAGCCGACGTCGCGGGTGTACTGGAATATTGAGCACTAGGAGCATGCAGATGAGTATCTGGTCAGCTCTGAAACGCTGCAGGGGCTTCACTTTGGTGGAGCTGATGATTGTGATAACAATCCTGGCCGTATTGGCAACGATTGCTTTGCCGGCGTTCGACAGCTTTATCCTGGGTAACCGCTTGCGTACTTACTCCAATGATTTCGCTGCCGCTGCTCGCTTGGCGCGTAGTGAGGCGCTCAAACGCAACGGTCAAGTTCAGCTATGCATGTCCGCTGATGGTGCTACTTGCACTACCGTGGGTAGTTGGGAGCAGGGCTGGCTGGTTCTTAGCCTGGGGCCCGATCTGGGCAGCACCAGTGATGATGTGGTTGTGCGTGCCTGGCCAGCAGCCAACACCGGTTATCACCTGAACGCAAGTGTCACCAGCCTAACATTCACGGCCACTGGTCTGGGGCCGGGGATGTCCGTAACCGTGTGTCGGGCAAGCCCGACCTTAGGCACTCAGGAGCGTCTTGTTACAGTGTCGACCTTGGGGCGAACCGCTGTGACGAAAACAGCCACGGGGACTTGTTCCTGAGGCTGAGCAGGCTGCGCTCCTAGTTCGGAGCGCTCACTCACCCCTTATTTGACCCGCTGCCCCGGCTTGGCGCCGCTATCCGGGCTGAGCAGGTAGATTTCCTCGCCACCGGGGCCGGCGGCCAGGACCATGCCTTCGGAGACGCCGAACTTCATCTTGCGCGCCGCCAGGTTGGCGACGTAGAGGGTCAGGCGGCCTTCCAGCTTGCTCGGGTCCGGGTAGGCGCTCTTGATACCGCTGAACACGTTGCGCTTGGCATCGCCGATATCCAGGGTCAGGCGCAGCAGCTTGTCGGCGCCCTCGACGAATTCGCATTTCTCGATCAGGGCGATGCGCAGGTCGACGGCGGCAAAGGCGTCGAAAGCGATTTCGGCGGCCAGTGGGTCTTTGGTCAGCTCGCCATTGCCTGCGGCGGCCGGTGCGGTTTCGCTGGCGGCGAGGTCTTCTTTGGAGGCTTCGATCATGGCGTCGATTTTCGCGGGCTCGATACGGGTCAGCAGGGCGCTGAACGGATTCAGTTGGTGGTCGGCCAGCAGCGTCTGGTGATCGTCCCAGGTCAGCGGCGCGACATTGAGGAAGGCTTCGGCGTCGCTGGCGAGCTTCGGCAGTACCGGCTTGAGGAATATCACCAGTTGGCGGAACAGGTTGATGCCCAGGGCGCAGATGGCTTGCACTTCGTCCTGCTTGCCTTCCTGTTTGGCCAGCGACCAGGGCGCCTTGTCGGCGATCCAGGCGTTGGCGCGGTCAGCAAGGCCCATGATCTCGCGCATGGCGCGGGCGAAATCGCGGGCTTCATAGGCTTCTGCAATTGAAGGTGCTGCGGCCTGGAATGCCTCGGTCAGTTCTGGCGCAGCGTTGCCGCTTACCAGCAGGCCGGCGTTGCCCTTGTGGATAAAACCGGCGCAACGGCTGGCGATATTCACCACCTTGCCGACCAGGTCGGAGTTGACCTTCTGTACGAAGTCTTCGAGGTTGAGGTCGAGGTCGTCGACGCCACGGCCCAGCTTGGCCGCGTAGTAATAGCGGAGGTATTCCGGGTTCAGGTGGTCCAGGTAAGTGCGCGCCTTGATAAAGGTGCCGCGCGATTTGGACATTTTTTGTCCGTTCACCGTCAGGTAGCCGTGCACGGCGACCGCGGTCGGCTTGCGCAGGCCCGCGCCTTCGAGCATCGCCGGCCAGAACAGGGCGTGGAAGTTGACGATGTCCTTGCCGATAAAGTGGTACAGCTCGGCGGTGGAATCCTTGCCCCAGAACGCATCGAAATCCAGCTCGGGGGTGCGGTTGCAGAGATTCTTGAAGCTGGCCATATAGCCGATAGGCGCGTCCAGCCAGACATAGAAGTACTTGCCAGGCTCATCGGGAATCTCGAAGCCGAAATAGGGCGCGTCGCGGCTGATATCCCATTCCTGCAGGCCGGAATCCAGCCATTCGGCGATCTTGTTGGCGACCGCATCCTGCAAGGCACCGCCGCGGGTCCAGCTTTTCAGCATGGCCTCGAAGTCCGGCAGCTTGAAGAAGAAATGCTTGGAGTCGCGCAGCTCCGGCACGGCGCCGGAAATCGCCGAGCGCGGGTTCTTCAGCTCGGTCGGCTCGTAAGTGGCACCGCATTTCTCGCAGTTATCGCCGTATTGATCCTCGGCTGCGCATTTCGGGCAGGTGCCCTTGATGAAGCGGTCGGCGAGGAACATGCCCTTTTCCGGGTCGAAGTACTGGGTCACCGAACGGGTAGCGATATGCCCGGCGTCGCGCAGTTTCAGATAGATCGCCGCGGACAGCTCGCGGTTCTCTTCGGAATGGGTGGAGTGGTAATTGTCGAAGTCGACCAGAAAATCGGCGAAGTCGGCGGTGTGCTCGGCCTTGACGTTGTCGATCAGTTGTTCCGGGGTGATGCCTTCTTTCTCGGCGCGCAACATGATCGCCGAACCATGGGCGTCGTCGGCGCAGACGTAGATGGCCTGGTTACCGCGCAGTTTCTGGAAGCGCACCCACATGTCGGTCTGGATGTACTCGAGCATATGGCCAAGGTGAATCGAACCGTTGGCATAGGGCAGGGCGCTGGTAACGAGAATCTTGCGGGCTTCGGTCATGGTGATCGGCTGCACTGGTAACACTGGGAAGCCGGTAACTATAAAGGAAGCGGCAAGCTACAAGCCAGAAGCGACAAGAAAAAGCCTCGCAGCCCTTGGGGGCGTCTTGCTTGCAGCCCGCGGCTTACAGCTGCTGCTATGATGCCCGCCTGTTCTGCTCGGTCTTTTCCTGGGAGTTTTTTATGTCCGTTACCCGCGCAGCAATCGAAGCTGCACTGTCCCAATACATCGATCCCCACTTGAACCTGGACCCGGTCAGCGCCGGCTGTCTGCGCGAGGTCGATATCCAGGGCGGCAAGGTCAGCGTGCGCCTGCAATTGGGCTACGCCGCCGGTCTGTTCAAAAGCGGTTGGGCACAGATGCTGCAAATGGCTTTGGAAAACCTCGAGGGCGTGGAGCGCGCCCAGGTCCAGGTCGACTGCGTGATCGAGGCACACAAGGCGCAGGATCAGGTGCCGGCACTGGCCAATGTGAAGAATGTGATCGCCGTGGCGTCGGGCAAGGGCGGTGTGGGTAAATCCACCACCGCCGCCAACCTGGCCCTGGCCCTGGCCCGCGAGGGCGCCAAAGTCGGCATCCTCGACGCGGACATCTACGGGCCGAGCCAAGGCATCATGTTCGGCATTGCCGAGGGTACGCGGCCCGAGGTGAAGGATCAGAAGTGGTTCGTGCCGCTCGAGGCTCATGGCGTCGAGGTCATGTCCATGGCTTTCCTCACCGACGACAACACGCCGATGGTCTGGCGCGGGCCGATGGTATCGGGGGCGTTGATCCAGTTGATTACCCAGACCGCCTGGAACGATCTGGATTATCTGGTGGTGGACATGCCGCCGGGTACCGGCGATATCCAGCTGACCTTGGCGCAGAAGGTGCCGGTGGCGGGGGCGGTGATCGTCACCACGCCGCAGGACTTGGCGCTGCTCGATGCCAAGAAAGGCGTGGAGATGTTCCGCAAGGTCAATATTCCGGTGCTTGGCGTGGTGGAAAACATGGCCGTGCATATCTGCTCGAACTGCGGTCATGCCGAGCACCTGTTCGGCGAAGGCGGCGGTGAGAAGCTGGCGGCGCAGTTCGGCGTCGATCTGCTGGCCTCGTTGCCACTGTCGATGGCGATTCGTATGCAGTCCGACGGCGGTAAACCGACTACGGTGGCCGACCCGGAAAGCCAGATTGCGATGATTTATCAGGAAGTCGCACGTAGCGTCGGTGCGCGTATCGCGCAGAGCGGCCTGCAGCAGGCCATGCCGAGCATTGTGATCTCGGAGGACTGAGGTATGGCCGCCGCGCAGCCATTGCGCGGCGGCCATGTGCTGCGATTTGGCCGAACGGCGCCCACAAAAAATTTCAGGGAGAAATTTTTGACGCTGCGTAGCGCGGTCCGGAGGGTGGCCGCCAGAAACGGTGGGCCACAAAAAAGCCCCGCACATGGCGGGGCTTTTTCTCAAGCAGGTTAGATCAGGTTATACAACCTGAACTTCCTCAGCCTGCATGCCTTTCTGACCACGGGTGGCCACGAAAGTCACTTGCTGGCCTTCTTTCAGGCTCTTGAAGCCATCGCTCTGGATAGCTTTGAAGTGTACGAAGAGGTCGTCACCGGATTGCGGGGTGATGAAGCCGTAGCCTTTTTCATCGTTGAACCACTTGACGGTGCCGCTCTGACGATTCGACATGTTATGTCTCCTAACAAAAAATATTAACAGCCCTGGAATAGCCCAGGCCGGGACTGAGTGCAACGAGTACTAGGAGTCGGACGATGTTTGGATCGAAATCTCGGCATCAAGTAGCGATTCGCGGTGACACATGCAGCACAGTGGGAACACCATACCTGCTTTTAACGCTAAGCGCGAATGCTCTCTGCACCTTTATGTTATTTAACGACTGTTGGCGTGTAGGCGTGTGCCGATTAACAGCCTTTGAACCGCATGGCTTGCATCGGTAAGATGCGCTCACTTTTTCTCCAATCAGCCCATTCAGGAAGCCCGCCATGAGCATCAAATCGGATAAGTGGATTCGCCGCATGGCCCAAGAGCACGGCATGATCGAGCCTTTCGTCGAGCGCCAGGTGCGCGTCGAAGGCGCGCAGCAGCTGATTTCTTATGGGGTTTCCAGTTACGGCTACGATGTGCGCTGCGCCGACGAATTCAAGGTGTTCACCAATATCAACTCGGCCACCGTCGACCCGAAGAATTTCGACGAAAAAAGCTTCGTCGACGTGAAGAGCGATGTCTGCATCATCCCGCCGAACTCCTTCGCCCTGGCGCGCACCGTCGAATATTTCCGCATTCCGCGTAACGTGTTGACCATTTGTCTGGGTAAAAGCACCTATGCGCGTTGCGGCATCATCGTCAATGT
Organism: uncultured Pseudomonas sp.; assembly: GCF_946886105.1. Next base: position 40,925 of record NZ_CAMPHV010000021.1, read on the forward strand.
CACCCCGCTCGAGCCGGAATGGGAAGGTCACGTGACGCTGGAGTTTTCCAACACCACTACGCTGCCGGCGAAGATCTATGCCAATGAAGGCGTGGCGCAAATGCTCTTTCTCGAGTCCGACGAAGAGTGCGAGGTGTCCTACAAGGACCGTGGCGGCAAATATCAGGGGCAACAGGGTGTGACCTTGCCCAAGGCCTGATACCAAAGGTTGGACCAGGAAGCCGGGGATACCCGGCTTTTTTGTCGGTGCCGTTTGCGGGCTTGGATCAGCTCGCCGGGTTTTCGCCGCTTGCGGGCGGGATTGGCGGAAAGACGCTTAAATATTCCGGGAATTCTCGTCCGGTTGTGACGCTCTATCGCTCACAGCCATTCAGCTGGAGGAAGCCCGTCATGTTCACTCAGTCCACGCCATGCCCGATCCCGGCTCCCGTGTCGGCAAATATCTGGTTGGCCGGCGGCATTCCCGGGCAGCCCGAGCCCGATACGCCGGGAGAGCCGGTTTTGCCCGATCAGCCCACCGAGCCGGGCGAGCCGACGGTCCCCGACCAGGCGCCGCCGATCCCCACCGCCGAGGCCGCCGGATATTAAGGGACTAACGGCAGTTCGCGCTTATGGCGGGTGTTGTCGTAGGTGCGAACGATGATCCGGTAAGCCTCTTCGCGGACCTGCTGGCCATGCAGAAAGGCGTCGATCTCGGCGTAGCTGACGCCATGGGCTTCTTCGTCGGGCTTGCCGGGGCGCAATTCTTCCAGATCGGCCGTGGGCACCTTGAGCACCAATTCTTGCGGGGCACCGAGGTGCTTGGCGATAGCGCGCACCTGGCCTTTGACCAGCCCGCTCAGTGGCGCGAGGTCGCAGGCGCCGTCGCCGAATTTGGTGAAGAAGCCCATCACCGCTTCGGCGGCGTGGTCGGTGCCGATCACCAGGCCGTTGTTGGCGTTGGCGATGGCGAATTGGGCAACCATGCGGGTGCGTGCCTTGATATTGCCGACGACGAAGTCGCGACGTGCGTCGCTGAGCTTCTGCAGATGGCTGACCTGCTCGCCGAGGCCGCGCACGCTGTCGGCGATATTCACGGTGTCCTGTTCATCGGCCCGGATGAATTGCAGCGAAGCCTGGGCGTCCTGTTCGTCATGCTGAGTGCCGTGGGGCAGGCGCACGGCGATAAAGCGGTAGCCGGTATCGCCGGTTTCTTCGCGTAGCTCCTCAACGCTCAATTGCGCCAGGCGCCCGGCGGTCAACGAATCGACGCCGCCGCTGATGCCCAGTACCAGTACTTTCAGGCCGGCGTTGCGCAGGCAGTCCTTGATGAAGGTTTTGCGCCGTTCGATTTCCGCTGTCAGAGCGGCTTCGTCGGCAAAGGGCGGCACCACATCCAGGGCGGCGGCGATTTCGGCTTGGCGGTTGCTCATCTCAAAGTCCTCACTGGGCGTCGCGGACGCGGAAAACGTGTTTAAGGTAATTGACGAAGTTTTCGTCGCGGCATTGGGTCTTGCCGGGCGTATCGGAAATCTTCGCCACGGGCTGACCATTGCAGGCGGTCATTTTGATCACGATATTCATTGGCTCGACGCCGGGAATATCGCAGGTCAGGTTGGTGCCGATGCCAAAGCTTACTTGGATCCGCCCGTAAAGTGCACGGTAGAGCTGTAGCGACTTCCGCAGATCGAGCCCGTCGGAAAACACCAGGGTTTTACTGCGTGGATCGATGCCCAGGCTCTCATAGTGGCGGATGGCTTTTTCCGCCCAGATCAGCGGGTCGCCCGAGTCGTGGCGCAGGCCGTCGAACAGCTTGGCGAAGTACAGATCGAAATCCTTGAGGAAGGCATCGGTGGTGATGCAATCGGTCAGGGCGATGCCGAGCAGGCCGCGGTATTCGCGGACCCAGCAGTCGAGGGCGGCGATCTGGCTGTCGATCAGCCGCGGGCCGAGCTGCTGATGAGCCATCAACCATTCATGGGCCATGGTGCCTATGGGTTTCAGCTCGAATTCGCGGGCCAGGTGCACGTTGCTGGTGCCGACGAAGCGCCCGGGAAAGTCGCGCTTGAGGATATGCACCATTTGTTCCTGCACGCGGTAGGAGAAGCGCCGGCGGGTGCCGAAGTCGGCAACCTGGAAGCCTGCCAGCTCGCTGCTCGAGGCTTCGCCCTTTAGCCAGTCGAGCTTGCGGTAGAGTTGTTCGCTGGCCTGTTCCAGCACCGTTTCGCGGTAGCGATAGCGGTTGCGCACTTCGCTGACGATCGCCAGCAGCGGAATTTCGTAAAGAATCACATGCAGCCAGGGGCCGCGCAGACGGATGCACAGCTGGCCGTCTTCGATGCCGGTTTGCACGTAGCGCAAATTGAAGCGGAACAGGCTGAGGAAGCGAATGAAGTCCGGCTTGAGAAAGGGGATGCGTTCGAGGAAGGCCAGTTGGTCGGCGGTGATGGAAATCTCCGCCAGGCGCTCGATCTGGTAGCGGATTTCCGCCAGATAGGGCGTCAGGTCTTCCGCGTTGCGACAGCGGAATTCCCACTCCACCTCGACGTTGGGGTAGTTGTGCAGCACCGCCTGCATCATCGTCAGCTTGTAGAAATCGGTATCCAGCAGGTTCTGCACGATACGTTCGGCAAATACGCTTTCACCCATGATCATTTCCTTTCATCCATGTTGAGGGCTGCGTCCAGCTCATCCAGGCTGGCGTACAGCTCGATATCCATCGCGCGCATCTGGGCGATCGCCGCCTCGGCGGTGTCCTCGGCAATCGCCCGGCAGGCCGGCAGGTATACGCCAACCGCGAAGCCGGCGTTGCGCAGTTGCAGCGCGGTGGTTTTCACGCAGTAGTCCAAGGCCAGGCCGCCGAGCAGCACGCGCCGCACGCCATTGTGCCGGAGAAACTCGATAACGCCTGTGCTGCGTTTCTCGGCCAGATCGTGGTAGCAGGCGCCATAGGGGTGCAGATCGGGTTCCACGCCTTTCCAGACGAAATAATCGTATTCCAGCGGCTGCGGCAGTTCGTCCAGCAATTCGAAGCCCGGAGTGCCGGGTACGCAGTGGCTGACCCAGCTCAGGTCGGCATTGGCCAGTCCGAGGGGTTGCAGCATCTCCGCGTGACTCTTGGCGACCCAGACGGCTTGCGGGCTGTGCGCGTCCTTGCTGCCGATACGCAGTTGCGCGCGGCTGGCCAGTTGGTTGAGGGCCGGGGCGATCAGGTCGCCGCCGGGCACCGGCAATTCGTCAGGGCAGAGCGGGGTGAAACCCTTTTGCGCGTCGATGTCGAAACTGGCGATTGTCATACTGCATCTCCAGATGCGGCGGTGTTTGGCGATATATTCCATCTGATGTAATATGTCGTCAAGCGCTATTTGCTTGAGCGCTGCGAGTTTTGCTCGGTCGCTTGGGAAACAATGTCTTAATCTGCATCGCGGCGATTCGTCGGTGGGGGATGGATGGTTTATCGGGAGGTACGATGAGTACGGCGGAAGTGCTGGCCAGCGTCGATATTGTCGCGCTGCGGTTGAATGAGCGGGCCGAGTTGGAGCTGTTGCTGATTCGTCGCGCCCAGGCGCCGTTCGAGCAGCAATGGGCATTGCCCGGCGTGTTGGTCAATGGCCGCTGCCAGGATCTCAGTTTGGAGGCAGCGGCCTGCCGCGCGTTGGCCTCCAAGGCGCGGGTAGAGCCGCGCTATCTGGAGCAGGTGGCGACCGTCGGCAATGGCACGCGCGATCCGCGCGGTTGGTCGATCAGTACCTTCTATCTGGCGCTGCTGCAGCCGGATACCGTTCTGCAGGGCGAGGATTTGTGCTTTGTCGCGCTGAGCGCCGTGCTCGACGGCAGCCTGGGGTTACCTTTCGACCATGGGCAGTTGGTCGCCCAGGCGTTCGAGCGGCTGGGTGGCAAGTCGGTATACACCTCGTTACCGCTCTATCTGCTGGCGCCGCGCTTTACCGTGACCGAAGCCTTGGGCGCCTTTCAGGCATGCCTCGGCCAAGCGGTCCAGCACACGACCTTGCGCGGACGGCTGGAACGTATGAAGCAGCAGGGCTGGATTGCCGAGACGGGGGAGAAGAACTACCCCAGGATGGGGCGCCCGCAGAACTTGCTGGAACATCAGGCCCGATCGGACGCTGCGTTTATTTTCGACCGCAGTGTGCTCAGCTAAGGGCGGTTTGACTGTGCGTTTTGCAGGCAAAAGAAAGGCTCTGTCCCAATCATGTGTTGCGGGCGGCTTAGGGTGGGTTAGTGGCGCGGAACCGGTTTGGTGAAGTAACTGCGGGATCTGTGCGCCACGTAACCCACCAAGCGGTCTTCGGACTGGTCCCGCTGGTGGGTTACGGCGCCACTGATTAAGCACCGACAGATAGCCCGTCGTGAATGCCTGCGGTTGGCAGGGGGCCCGACCTCGGGGCGAGCTTTTCGCTGTAAATCAAACAATCGGTCGGCAGCCCTGCGGGCTGCATTCGCCGCGGGGCGCGCCTCCTACAGGGTGTAGCTGCATGAACACATGGCTGGGACATAGCCAAAAGAAAGGGCGCCTGAGAAGGCGCCCAAAAATGATGATCTATGGAGTAAGTCCGCTAACTAAGAGCGACGGCTCGCTCATTTAGTTCGTGTCGGCCGACGAACGGTCGTTATTTGCCCGGTGTCAGCAGCAGTCGCTTGCTGCCGTAGGCCTTGTCCAGGTTCTTCGATTGGAAGGGGAAGCTCATGTACTGGCCCTTGCGCCAGGCCTCGATGCCGTCGGCGTAATGCGCGCTGGCCGGGTTGCCGGATTGGCCCGAGCTGTTCACCCCGATCAGCGGCTCCTCGCGGCCGAAATCGACAACCATGCGCATGGCCGGAATCAACCAGGTATCGAAATCCTGCCCCCAGCGATAGGCCGACACGTTGAGGGTGCTGTGGTCGCCGCCCGCCGGGTAGGGGCCGCGATCAAGGTAATCCTTCAGCGAATTGATCCCGGCCCGTTGGCTGGCGCTCAGGTGCGGTGCCAGTCGGCTGCTCTCGCTACGCCATTCGTAGGTGTGCAGCTTGCCCCATTGCCAGGCGCTGCGGTCCTGGCCGAGTTTGGCTTCGGCAAAGGTCACGGCGGCCGCCAGGCTGCGCGCCAGAATCGCCGGTTTGTCTTCCTGCTGTGGGGTGCCGGTATCGTTCCAGAACGGGCTGTCATCGCGGCCGAGCAGATGGTCGGCCTGGGCCGAATAGGAGGTGTTGGCCGTTGCGACCAACGCCTGCCAGGCCGGTTGGGTGTCCGGCCCCAGTTCATCGAGGAAGATCTGCCGGGCGCTTTGCTGCAGGAAGGCGCCATATAGGGCGGCATCCGCCGAGTCGGCGGTGAGCTTGCCGTCGAACGCCATCAAGCGGCGTTGGGCTTCCTCGGCCTTTGCGCGCTCCGCCGCGGGCAGCGCTGCGATCGCCTGCTTGAGCGCTTCGGCCATGCCGGGCGCGGCGAACATCGCTTGCAGCTTGGCGACGAACAGCGAGGTCTGGTCGTACTGCATGGCGATCATGCTGGCGCTGTCGTGCTTGCCGCTGGCGGCCAGTTGCGCGATGCGTTCGGCGCGTTCCGGGTAATACCAGGAGTTGGATAACTGCATGCCATAGCCGCGTGGCACGGTGCGGTTATTGGCAGTACCCAGCCAGCCTTCGGCAGGGTCCTGGTCGTAGGGGTGGAGCATGGGCTCGGCAAAGCCATCCCAGTCGTAGCGACCGTCCCAGCCGGGGGAGGGCAAAAGACCCAGGCCTTCGCGGCGGTTGGGGAAGCGCCCGGTGACTTGCCAGCCGATATGCCGGGCATCGGCAAACACAATATTCAGCGGCATCGCGCGCACCTCGCGGGTGGCTTCGAAGGCCTGGTCGAGGTTTTGTGCACGGGACAGGTCGAAGAACGCATCGAGACTTTTATCGGTTTCGAACTGCGCGGTTTGTAAGGCCAGACCGTAACCGCTGCTCAGTTGCAGTGGTTGCAACAGGTGTTTGCGTTCGCCCAGTACCGCGTTCAGCAGTGGTCCATGGCGGGTTTCGTGCAGGGTTTCGCGGATTGGCCGCTGGCCTTTGATAAAGAAGGTTTCCTGGCGTTCGCGGGTCGCCAGCCATTTACCCTCGGCCTGGTAATACAGACGACCGCCTTCGCGCTTGAGCTTCTCCAGAAATAGGTCCTGGTTGTCGCCCATGACCATGGTCATGCCCCAGGCCACTTTGCCATTGAAGCCGGCGACTATTGCCGGCACGCCGGCAATCGAAATACCGGCGGCCTGGAATTTCGGCGAGCGGATCTGTACGAAATTCCACGCCGAGGGCATCGATAACGGCAGGTGGGTGTCGTTGGCCAGCAGGCTTCGCCCGCTGCGGCTGTTCTGTGGAGCGATGGCCCAGTTGTTCGAGGCGGCAACCCCGAGCATGTGCAGGTCGGCGAACTGGCGTGATGTCTGCTCCAAGGCCGCAAGCCCAGGGAACTGGCCGGCCAATTGGAGGCCCTTGAGTTTCTCGGCTTCTTCGAACGGCAGCGGCTCGTCCGGGTAAGTCGGCAAGAGCCAGGCGAGCTGCTCGCTGCCGACTTTCTGCGCCATGACCAGGGCGGCGATTTCTTCCTGTAGATTGACCGCCAGGCCGAAATTCAGCAGGCAGAACACTAGCACCGAATCTTCGGCTTTCCAGTAAGCCGGGCGGTAGCCGGCCTCGGCCAGATCCATCGGCAATTTATCGCGATAGCGGAACAGGTAGGCGTTCACCCCGCGGGCATAGACTTCGAAGAAGCGCTGCAGGCGCGGCGAGGCATTGCGGTATAGAACCTCGGCGCTCTTCTTCAGGTTGACCGCGCGCATGAAACGGTCGACTTCCAGCACGCCCGGGCCGGCCATTTCCGCCAGACGGCCCTCAGCCATCAAACGCAGGCCGACCATCTGGCTGAGGCGGTCGCTGGCGTGCACATAACCCAAGGCGAACAGCGCGTCATGGAAGCTGTTGGTTTCGATCAGCGGCATGCCGAGCACATTGCGCCGCACCGTCACGCTTTGCGCCAAGCCCTTGACCGGCACTATGCCTTGGTCGGGATGCACGCTGGCGCTGTAGCGGCTGTTGAGGAAGGACTGGCAACCAGTCAGGGTCACGGCAACCGTCAGGGCTGTCGCGAGACCGAATAGGCTAAGGGGGCGGACGGCACGCAGTGACATGCTGCAAGCTCCTTGCAGGAGACCAAGGGTTCAGGGATGAAAGGGTTATTCAACCACGCTGGTGCGCGGTGGTTAAGCATAGCGCCTGGTTCAGGCCGCTTTGGAGGCGCGCGCCAGGCCCTCGTCGAGCAGCCAGCGCGCAGCCGTGCGTGCGGCGGCCTTATGCTGCAGTTCCAATTCGTTGAAATGTTTTTCGTGCTTGCGCCTTTCGCTCTTATCCAATGCCTTCCAGTGGGCATGGGTCGGCACCTGAGCTGTGGCATCGAACAACAGATGGAATACCTGGCAGCGCGCATCCTGGCTGAGCGCACTGTCGTAGTTGTCGAGCAGGACCTTGATCCGAATCGCCCCTTCGATCAGCGGCAACTGACCGTCGAGCAGGCTGCCCGCCAGTATTTGTAAATCGCCGCTCAAGCGCTCGCGACGTTCTTCGGCCTGCTGCTTTTGCGCACGCTGCTGCGCCCATACGCGCCGCCACAGGTGCAGGGCGTACAGCGCCAGGGCGGTGATCAATACCGCGCCGGCAAGCAGCAGAAACAGGCTCAGAGCGCTCATGGGCGGATCAGGCGCCGTGACATTTCTTGAATTTCTTCTCGCTGCCGCAAGGGCAGGGGTCGTTACGACCGACATCCTTCAGCGCGTTGCGCACCGGCTCCTGATGGCCGTGGTTGCAATGCGGGCCGTGCACGTGGCCATGATCGTGGTCGTGGTCGTGGTCGTGGTCGCAGTCCGGGCCATGGACATGGACATGGGCTTGCTGGTTCATAAGTACCTACTTGGGAATGAAATGGCCGGGGATTATCTCGCCATTGCGCGCAACCTGCACGCTGCGTCCGAACATGAAGCCGGTTTTCACCTGGCCGCTCAGTCGATAGCGAATGGGTTCTTCGGGTTTTTCCAATAGTTTGACGATGCGCCGCAGATGGCGCCAGAGGTTGGTGCGCACCGGCACGTCGAACTCGTGATGACCATGCGCCGGCACGGTGAACCAGGTGCTGGATTCGCCTTCCGCCAGTTTCACCTCGTTGAGGTACACGCTGTATTCGAGCCTGCGCACCGGCAGACTCACCGAGTTGGGGTTGTCGATACGAAAGCGCAGCACGAATTGCTGCTCGAGTAATTTGGCTTTGACGACGTCGACGTTGATCAGGCGAACATCCGGGTCTTTGAAACCACCCGACATCCAGGTGGAGCACCCGCCGAGGCCAGAAAGCAGGCCGAAAAACATCAGTAGGCTAAGTATTTTTATCGTTTGCGCCTGAAGAAACATTTCATACTCCGATATGACGCCCCAGTGTAACAAGCAACGCTTTGCCTGCAACGTGTTGTGAGGGTAAAAAAACCTGCGCCATACTGCAGGCTGAATAGGACAGGAGTGTGACCATGGCCCGTTATGAAATTGCCTTTGCCGGTCAGTTGATACCCGGCGCGCAGGCGGAGCAGGTCAAAGCCAATCTGGCCAAGTTGTTCCAGGCCGACGCGCAACGTATCGCTTTGCTGTTTTCAGGTCGGCGGATCGTGATCAAGAACAACCTGGATGCCGCGGGCGCCGAGAAATATCGCGCCACCATGGAGCGTGCCGGCGCCTTGGCGCTGGTGACGGCCATGCCCGAGGAAATCGAAGAGATCGAGCTGGCGCCTCCGCCCGTTGAAGCACCTGCTCCCGCAGTCGTTGCGCCGGTGGCTGCTGTGGCCACGTCGATGGAAACGCCGGTTCGGCGCCTGCAGGTCGCACCGCGAGATGAATATATGGCGGCTTTTATCGCGGTGGATGCGCCGGACTTCGGCATTGCCCCGCTGGGCGAGGATTTGCAGGATGAGAAAGCCGCGCCGCAAGCGCCGGCAGTCGATCTGTCGCAGTTCAGCTTGGCGCCCACGGGCAGCGACATGGGCCAGGCGAAGGCCGCTCCCGCTGCGCCGCCACCCGATGTGTCGCATCTGAAATTGCAGGAATGACAGTGCCGAGGCCCGCTATTGCGGGCCTCGGCGCACTCGGGGGCGATTAGCCGCTGGGGTCATTGGCGGGCGGCGGTTTGCTCGGTTGTCGTGCATTTGGCCTGGGCCTGGGCCGGCGTCAACCCGCGAATCGAGGTATAGAAGAGTTCGCAGGTTTGCAGTTGGTCGCTTACCTGCCACTTCTGCGTGCAACTGTTCAGCGTGGCCGCGGCATCGGCGCCCGGGTTGCGGCCCATATCGGCTTGCCAGCAGGCCGCCGTAATGTCCTGCCCCATGACCTTGAGCCCGACCTCGTCGGCTTTTTGTTGATCGCCGCCATAGTTTTCCGGGTCGGCGGCATACCAGATGTAGCTGGGGTGGTTGCTGCCCAGCACCGCCACGCTGCGCCCGGCTTCCGGAGTGATCTGACCAAGGCCGAGCACGCCGAGAGTCACGCCGTACTGTTGGTGCACCCAATCGCGTACCGGGCCGCCGAAGGCCACCATCGGCAGCGAAGGGGCCTCGCCGTCGGCGTTGCTGGTCAGCTGCGCGACCATGTTGGTCTGGTAAGCCTGAAAGTAGCTATAAGTGTCTGCCAGCGTGCTGCCTGCGCTGGCTGGTGCGGCGATGGGGGCGATGTCGATGATGGTCTGGTAGGCCGGGGTTTGTTCCAGTGGCACGCCATTTTGTTCGAGCAGTTCGGCCCAGCGGTCGGTGGTCTTGGATTCCAGATAATCCTGCGCCTGGGTCAGCGAATAATCCGGCGGGAAGTGCAGCAGTTCGACGCTGCGGCGGTTTTCCAGAGCCATGCCCAGTGGCAGGAAGAAGTACCAGTCGTACTTCCATTTACCATCCGTATTCAATTTGCTGGCGCCCTGGTAGGCCAGGTCGCCAGCGGCGAGCAGCTGCTCGAGCGGTTTGCCGTAGTCGTCCGGCACGCCACTGATGCTCGCATAGAGCTTGTCGTGATCGGTGCGGACCTTGACCTTGGCGGTGGCGTAACCGTCGCGTTGCACACTCTGGGTCAGGTAATGCTCGACCGTCTGCGCGAGGCTCCAGTCGCGGTAGCAAATGACGTTGCAGTTATTGGGGTAGGCGAATAGCTGGCTGACTCGGGTGGGGCTGCCCAGGGCAACCTCGACGTCCGCCTGGGCGTTGGCGGCTAAAACGAATGCGCCTATGGCGCTGACAAGCCACTTCTGATGTCGCATATGCATCTCCCTGCGTTTATCTCAAGCCGATCTGCTTGATCGCATGCAAGCCTAGTTGGCTCTGCGATTGAGTCCAGTCGGGAAATTACTGGAGATAGGCCGCGCAGCATTTCTTGAACTTCTGCCCGCTCGCGCAAGGGCAGGGGTCATTGCGGCCCGCGTGCAGGGCGACCGTGGGGTCGATGAAATACCAGCGGTTGTCGCGCTGAACGAACGCGGAGCGTTCGCGATGACGCTGTTCGCCGCCGCCATCCTGCCAATGGGCGGTGAAGGTGACGAATGCATGGAGTGGTTGGCCGTCCAGTTCCTCGCTGCGCTCGACCGTCAGGCCGAGCCACGTGCTCTGGCTGCTCCAGGCACGTATGGCGTCGCGGTCGAGCGCCGCTTGCTGGGCGGGCAGGGTGGTGGCCACCAGGTAGTCGATCAAGCCCAGCACATAGGCGCAATAGCGCGAGCGCATCAGTGCCTCGGCGCTCGTCGCGGCTGTGCCGCTGTGACAGGGCTGGCAGCATTGGGCGTATGGCTGGTCGCTGCCGCAGGGGCAGTTCTGGGTACCGATCATGCCATCACCACCAATACTTGCCGAACATCTCGGGATTGGCCCAGAAATTGGCATTTAGCCAGTCAGGAACCTGTTTGTAATCGAGCAGGTCGTAAGTGAACAAACTCAGGGTCTGTTCGCCACGCTGAAAGCGCTCGCTGGCTTGTAAGGCCAAGGAATAAAAATCGACGTCTTGCCAGGCGCTGGCTTGCAGATCGACCAACACGGCCAAACGACTGGCGTTCAGGTTGCGAATGCCGCCGAGCAGCTCGAGCCCTGCGCGTTTGGGCAGGTGTTCGAGGCAATCGGCCACCAACGCCAGATCAAAACGCTGCGCTGCAAGTTCCGCCGGTAGCGCACCTGCCGGCGCATGGGCGATCAGGCAGTCGGGGTGCGCGGCCTGATAAGCCGCGACGGCAGGCAATTCGCTGGCACCGACCAGTAGCAGGCGAGCAGGAAGATAGCGCGCCAACAGCGCGGCGATAGCCTGTTGCGGGGTACGTGATGAAATATTGTCAGTCATTGAGGATCCTCGACCATGGAGGGGAAGATTAACGCGCGCTTTATGTGGGGCATAGAGCGAATCTTTCTGGCCGAGGAGTCAAATAGCTATGGCGAATTTTACTGTCGACGTCTTTAATGCTTAAGTGTCGGTTTTACGCCGATCCCCATAGGAGAAATGCATATGAGTATTGTAAGGAAGGCCGTACCCCTTATCCTGGCAACCAGTTTTCTGACCGGTTGTGCCGGTTTACAGAAAACCGATTGGCCAACCTGTGCGGCGGTTGGTGGTGTTGGTGGCGCGGCTCTCGGCGCGATCGAAAGTTCCACCTGGGCCGCTGGTGGTGCAGCAGTGGGTGCCGGCATGGCCGCTGCTTATTGCTGGGTACATGGCGCTTCGGACGAGCAAGTGGTCATGGTCGAAGAGACTATGGTCGAAGAAACGGCCGCGCCGGAAGAGCCAGCTGAAGCGGTGCGTGTGGAATTGGACGTGAAGTTCGATTTCGACAAGGCCCAGGTTAAGGATGACAGCTACGGCGACATCAAAAACCTTGCCGACTTCATGAACCAATACCCGCAAACCACCACCGTGGTCGAAGGTCATACCGACTCCGTCGGCAGCGATGCCTATAACCAGGGCCTCTCTGAGCGTCGTGCCAATGCGGTGCGTGACGTGTTGGTCAACCAGTACGGCGTATCGGGCGATCGGGTCAACGCCGTAGGTTATGGCGAAGCGCGTCCGGTGGCCGATAACGGCACCGACAGCGGCCGTGCGATCAACCGTCGCGTGGAAGCGGAAGTCGAAGCACGCCCCTAAGGCATGCGTAGCCCAGGCGATGGTTCGCTAAGCTGGCAACCTGCCAGTTTTCGATTTGTTAAGCCTGGTCGGTAGGTCTTTACTTCTGTGTTACCGGCACCTACGCCGGTGACACAGGAGAACTACCATGAGGGCTCGAATCTCGAGGTCTGCAATTACTTTTCTCTTGGCCAGTAGTGTTCTTTCGGGTTGCGTCACGACTTCCAGTACGGGAGACGCGCCGTTAAACCAAGGGAATTGGCCCCTGTGCAGTGCGATTGGCGGTCTGGCCGGTGGTGGTCTGGGCGCTCTCGAAAGTTCAAGTTGGGCAGCGGGTGGCGCAGTGGCCGGTGTGGTTATTGGCACCCTGATTTGCTACGCCCAAGACGGTGACGAAGACGGGGATGGGGTTTTCGATCGACGCGATCGTTGTCCCGGAACGCCTGCCGGTACTCCCGTGCATCACAATGGTTGCCCGCTGAAAAGCTATCCGGCTGCCACTCCTCCTGAAGAACCTGAAGCAATGCCGATGGCTGAGAGCGAGGTTATCGTGCTCAGCGATTTGGGCGATGTGCTGTTCGCCTTCGATTCAGCGGAGTTGACGGCGGCGGCCCATGATGTCTTGACTCAAATCGGCACTCGTTTGACGGGCGCCAATCTGGTCAGCGTCAAGGTGGTCGGGCATACCGACAGCGTGGGTTCGGATGCCTATAACCAAGGGCTTTCCGAGCGGCGCGCAAGGAGCGTGGCGGACTTCATGATCAGCCAAGGTATCCCAGCCGAGAAGCTCACTACCGAAGGCCTTGGCGAAAGCCAGCCGGTGGCGGATAACGCCAGCGATGCTGGACGTGCGCAAAATCGACGGGTCGAGTTGCATGTCGTTCGCTGAGCACGATGCGTTAAAACACACGGGGACCTTTGACGGTCCCCGTTTTTTTCTGCGCCAGACTGGCATTGGCCGACCCTAAGCCGTTATGTTGCGGCACAACAATAGGGCGCATGGCGCTACGGGCATACGACAATAAAAGGGCGGGGCGCAGATGAAGGCGGTATTGATGATGGGGAAAGGGGCGGCCGTTTTGTTCTGGCTGAGTCTATTGGGTGCGCTGTCCGGCGCATTGGCTAAACCCTTCGATCAGCTGCTGAGCCTGCTGGCCCTGGTGCTGATCCTGATTCACAGCGTTGAGCTGTGGCTGTTCGGCGGTGCCTTCAGTGGGCGCGCCAACCCTTGGCTGGATCGTCTACAGGTATTGCTGTTCGGGGTGTTTCATCTGGCGCTGATCAAACCTGAGTTGCAGATGAAGGCGCAGCAGCAAAGCGTTGAACAGAGCAATGCCGGATCTGTCGATACGGGAGCCGCCCATGCGTAGCCTGTCGTTGCTTCTGTTGTGCGTCAGTTCCTGGGCATTGGCCGAATCCCAGGTTCGAGTGGACGCCCATGGCTTGATGCGTTTGCCGGGCAATCTCGAGCAACTGGTGCTCGAACGCTTGGATATCGCCGATCACGCCACCTTATTGGTACCGGCCGAGGTCCGTGAGATCCGCGTGACTGAGTTGGTCCTCGGCCGTGACGCACATATCGCCATCGCGCCGAGCGAGCAGGCGTTTCGCCTGGACGTCGAACGCGCTGAGATCGCCGCGGGGGCGCAGCTCAGCGCCCGTGGCGCCGCCGGCACATTCGAGAAGCCGGCAATGCCGGGTCGCAACCTGCACATTCGCTTGCAGACAGTTACCGCGCAGGTGCTGCTGATCGATGCGCGGGGTGGCAATGGCACGCCCGGTTATGCCGGGCTCGATGGCGCCGACGGCAAACCTGGCGGTTGCACCTGGGGACAGGCGAGCAAGGGGCATGATGGCCAGAATGGCGGCGATGGCCAGGCTGGCGCCGCTGGTGGTCGGGTACGTCTCGAAGTGCCGGTGGATTTTGCCGTCGAAATGCTGCAGGGCCGTGTCGACGGCGGTTCCGGCGGCGCCGCCGGTGTTGGCGGCAAACCGGGCAAGGGTGGTGCGAGCAAGGGCTGCTGGCTGTACAGCGCCGATGGTGCCGCCGATGGCCGCCCCGGCCAGGCCGGTCGACCGGGTTCTCAGGGTGTCGCCGGTTCGCTCGATGTGGTGAGGTTTTAACGGCCCTGATCCCAGGGCCGTTGGCCGACGCTTAAAACCCCGGGCGGGCGGCGGCGATGCCGACCAGCACCAGCCCGACCAGCAAGTTGATACCGACCAGGCGGCGGATGCGGCCCAGCACCGCCGCGCCAACGGGCCAATCCTCGGCGGCAATGGCGCGGCGTAGTTCCGGCAATTTCAGCGCCTGTATCCGCAAAAATAGCGCGAGCATGACCAGATAAAGCCCGATCATCATGTGCACATAGCGCGGCGCGGCTTCGAAACCGGCAAAGCGCAGGTGCAGCATGCCCATCCCGGTGACCGGTAGTACGATCACCGCGGCCCAGACCCAACGAAAGAACCGCGGGAAGATCTGCTCCCATAGTTTCAGGCGTGCCGGCCCTTCCAGGGCGCTGACCGCGGCTGGGCGCACGACCATCCAGGCGAAGAACATCCCACCGACCCAGACGAGGGCGGCGAGCAGGTGCAGGCTGTAGCTGAACGCATAAAGGGTCATGCCATAACTCCGATTGACCAGGAAATGGGGCGGCGCAAGGGAATTTTGCGCCGTCCGGATAAGCGATTCTGCGCGAGATCGATTAGCGCGTTATGATAGCGGCCGTTTGCAAACACTGAAAATTTATCCAGTTACCTCGCGCCCGAATCCCATGCTCAGTACCGAACTCAAATCCCAGATCCAGGGCGCCTACTCGCGTTTTCTCGAAGCCAAGTCGCTGAAGCCGCGTTATGGGCAGCGCTTGATGATCGCCGAGATCGCCAAGGTGCTGGGCGCGATCAAGGCCGACGACGAAGGCCGGCGCATGGGTGAGCCCGCGGTGGTGGCGGTCGAGGCGGGTACCGGTACCGGCAAGACCGTGGCCTACAGCCTGGCGGCGATTCCCACGGCGAAGGCGGCTGGCAAGCGCTTGGTGATCGCCACCGCGACCGTGGCCCTGCAAGAGCAGATCGTGCACAAGGACCTACCGGACCTGATGCGCAACAGCGGCCTGAATTTCAGCTTCGCCCTGGCCAAGGGCCGCGGCCGTTACCTGTGCCTGTCCAAGCTCGATGTGCTGCTGCAGGAAGGCCAGGCGCAAAGCGCCACCGCGCAACTGTTCGAGGAAGAAGGCTTCAGGATCGACGTCGACGAGCAAAGCCAGAAGCTGTTCCTCGCCATGATGGAAAAGCTCGCCGGCAACAAATGGGACGGCGACCGCGACAGTTGGCCCGAGGAGCTCGAAGATACGCGCTGGTCGCAGCTGACCACCGATCACAGCCAGTGCACCAACCGCCATTGCCCGAATTTTCAGCAGTGCGCGTTCTACAAAGCCCGCGAAGGTATGGGCAAGGTCGATGTGATAGTCACCAACCACGACATGGTCCTCGCCGACCTGGCGCTGGGCGGTGGCGCGGTGCTGCCCGATCCGCGCGACACCCTTTATGTGTTCGACGAAGGTCACCACCTGCCGGACAAAGCGATCGGTCACTTCGCCCACTTCACCCGCCTGCGCTCTACCGCCGATTGGCTGGAGCAGATCGCGAAGAATCTCACCAAGCTGCTCGCCCAGCATCCGCTCCCCGGCGATCTCGGCCGGTTGATCGAGCAGGTGCCGGAGTTGGCGCGGGAAATCAAAACCCAGCAGCAGTTCATGTTCGCCGCCTGCGAGCAGTTGGCCGAGTTCAAACCCGGCGAAGACATGCAGGGCCGCGAGCGCCCGCGCCATCGTTTCGTCGGTGGCTTGGTGCCGGAGCACCTGCGCGAGTTGGGCGCTGAGTTGAAGAAGGGCTTCTCGAAACTCACCGACCTGTTCACTGGCGTGACCGAACAACTTAAGGAGGCCATGGACGGCGAAGCCAGTATCGGCATCGCCAGCCACCAGGCGGAAGAGTGGTATCCATTGTTCGGCAGCCTGTTGGCGCGCGCCCAGGGCAACTGGGAACTGTGGTTGGCCTTCACCGCCGAAGACCCGGAGGACAGCCCGCCGATGGCGCGCTGGCTGACCCTGGCCGAGAGCGGTGCCTTGTTCGATATCGAAGTCAACGCCAGCCCGATTCTCGCCGCCGAAACCCTGCGGCGTAATCTCTGGAATGTCGCCTACGGCGCCTTGGTGACCTCGGCGACGCTTACCGCCCTCGGCACTTTCGACCGCTATCGGATGCGCGCCGGTCTGCCGAAGGCCGCGGTGACCGCCGTGGTGCCGAGCCCCTTTCACCATGCCGATGCAGGCGTGTTGCGGGTGCCCGATCTGCAGGCCGACCCGCGCGACGCCGCCTTGCATACCGCAGCCATCGTCCGTGAGCTGCCGGCGCTGGTGGCCGGCTCACGCGGTACCCTGGTGCTGTTCTCCTCGCGCAAGCAGATGCAGGATGTATTCGAGGGTGTCGATCGCGACTGGCGCAAGCGGGTGTTCATCCAGGGCAATCTGTCCAAGCAGGAGACCCTGAACAAGCACAAGGCGCGGGTCGACAGCGGCGAGGAGAGTGTGCTCTTCGGTCTGGCCAGTTTCGCCGAAGGGGTCGACCTGCCCGGCGCCTATTGCGAACATGTGGTGATCGCCAAGATTCCCTTCGCCGTACCGGACGACCCGGTCGAAGCGGCATTGGCCGAATGGATCGAGGCGCGTGGTGGCAACCCGTTCATGGAGATCGCCGTACCCGACGCCTCGTTGCGCTTGGTTCAGGCCTGCGGTCGCTTGCTGCGTACCGAAGCGGATCGCGGCACCATTACTCTGCTGGATCGAAGAGTGGTGACTCAGCGCTACGGCAAGGCGATTCTCAATGCCTTGCCGCCGTTTCGCCGCGAGATCGGTTGAGCGCAGGAGGAACCCGGCGCCGGGTCATTGCGTCAGACATGCTGTGTCGCGACCGGCCCGGCCGCGCGGCGCTCTTACCGGGCTGGCTTGGGCGGGTAAACAGGAGCAGTAGCAGGCCGTTGAAAAATGTAGGCGAGGCAGGCAATACAAGGCAAAAACGGCCGAGGAAGCGGAGTTTACGGGCTGTAAATGAGCATTCCGAGGCCGTTTTTAACGCAGTATTGCCAACGCAGGTAGTTTTTCAACGGCCTGGTAGGTGCCGGGGCCAGGCAGGGCCCGCTGTTCACTCCGGCATCTCGCCGCTGAGTGTGTTGAATCGAATTGGGGGATGTGGCTCTTGAAGGTTAATGCCAGGCTGCAAGCGTGTATGTTGCTGTCGGTTCTGTTGGGTTATGGCGATGCCCTAATGGCCGGGGATCGCCAGCTATTCAATTTCGTCAAACCGATCGATGCGGTACAGGTGAGCACCGATGACGCCTTTCTACCGAGTCTGATCGCCGAGCCGGTGGGCAACGAAGTGTTGCGCCGGATTACCTTCAATCCCGCCGAACGGCCCAGCCTGCGCTTAGCGCCAGCAGCGGGGAGCTGGGATTGGACGCAGCACCAGGTCATCGATCTGCGCGTGCAGAACGCCATGGATTGGGCGCTGACCCTCGAGGTGCGGATCGAAAGCGCCGACGGCGCCAGTTTGCACAGCCGCATCGCCTTGCCGGCGGGGCCGGCGCAGACATTGCTGGTACCACTGCATGCGACTTCGCCGCGCGATCAAGGCATGCGGGCCGGAGTACCCATGCCCTGGAATCACCAGGGCCAGCGCCTGCTACTGGCCGAAACCGTGAGCGGTACGCTGGACCTCAGTCAGGTCACCGCGGTGACTTTATCGATACCCGGCCCCGACGTGGCGCAGAGCATCTTGATCAGCCAGTTCGGTGTCCGCGGCGATGACCTGCGGAGCAAGGCCTATCAGGGCATCGTCGATGCCTACGGTCAATTCAGCCGTGGCGACTGGCCGGGCAAAGTGAAAAACGACGCGCAACTCACGCAAGCCGCAACGCAGGAACAACAGCAGTTGCAAGCCTGGTTGGCCGAGCGCGAGCAACAAGACAAGTTCGGTGGCTGGTTGGGCGCACAGCGTTTCGAGGCCAGCGGCTTCTTTCGTACCGAGAAGCGTGATGGGCGCTGGTTCCTGGTCACTCCCGAGGGCAATCCGTTTTATTCCTTGGGGGTCAATACGGTCAATGCGGAGCAAGGCCGTACCTATATCGAAGGTCGCGAGTCGATGTTCGCCGCCTTGCCCGCGGACGGCGAGGCCCTGGCCGGTCATTTCGGCAGCGGCGACGACCGCCGCGACACCGGCGCGAACAAGGGGCGCGCGTTCGCCCATGGCCGCTGGTTCGATTTCTACGGCGCCAATCTCGAGCGCAGCTACGGCCCGGCCGATCCCGCGCGCTGGCGCCAGCACAGCCAGGAGCGGTTACAGGCCTGGGGCTTCAATACCCTGGGCAATTGGAGCGATCCGGCGTTCGCCACCGACGCGCGCATGCCTTACAGCATTCCGCTGTCGATCCAAGGCGACTACGCGACTATCAACACCGGGGTCGACTGGTGGGGCGGCATGCCCGACCCTTTCGACCCGCGTTTCGCCATGGCCGCCGAGCGGGCCATCGCCATCGCCTCGCGCGATCACCGCGACGATCCCTGGTTGATCGGCTATTACGCCGACAACGAATTGGCCTGGGCCGGCCCGGCGGACGACCCCCATGGGCGCTACGCCCTGGCGTACGCGACGTTGCGGCTGACTACCGACGTGCCGGCGAAACGCGCCTTTCTCAAGCAGCTGCGCGACAAGTACCGCAACCACAATGGCCTGTCCAAGGCCTGGGGCATTACCCTCGACGCCTGGGAATTGATGGAGGACCCCGGTTTCCAGGCGCCGCCGCCGAACCCTCAGTACCCGGCCATCGAACGGGACATGCAGGCCTTTTTGCGATTGTTCGCCGAGACCTATTTCAAGACCATCGCCGAGTCGCTGGAGTGGCACGCGCCCAATCACATGCTGCTGGGCGGGCGTTTCTCCAGTAGCACTGTCGAGGCGGTTCGTGCCTGCGCCGAGTATTGCGATCTGTTGAGCTTCAACTTCTACACCCGCGAACCGCAGCACGGTTACGACTTCGCCATGCTGCGCGAACTCGATAAGCCGCTGCTGGTCACCGAGTTTCATTTCGGCTCGCGCGACCGTGGGCCGTTCTGGGGCGGCGTCGCCGAGGTACCCAAGGAAGAGGAGCGCGGCCCGGCCTATGCGCACTTCCTCGCGCAAGCCCTGGCGGAGCCGCAGATCGTCGGCGTGCATTGGTTCCAGTACCTCGACCAGCCGGTGACCGGCCGCTTGCTCGATGGCGAGAATGGTCACTTCGGATTGGTCGCGATTACCGACCGCCCTTGGCAAGCGTTCGTCAAAGCGGTGCGCAAGGCCAATCTGGGCGTCGCCAAAACCTTGCTCGAGCCCGACAATGCCGACGCGGCAAAGACGGATATCGATAAGCCCTGAAGCAACGGCGAATGCTTGGGGCGGGTACATATATGTATGAGGAGCGAAGCGGTGCAGGTACAGGGTTACTACGACCTTAAATTCGAGGAGCTGAAAGAGGCGTTCACCAGCCTGTTCGACGACCCGCAGGAGCGCGGCATGGCCCTGTGCGTGCAGATTGGCGGCGAAACCGTGCTGGATCTCTGGGCCGGCAGCGCCGATAAGGATGGCCAGCAGGCCTGGCACAGCGACACCATTCTCAACCTGTTTTCCTGCACCAAGACCTTCACCGCGGTCACCGTGCTGCAACTGGTTGGCGAGGGCAAACTCGAATTGGACGCGCCCGTGGCCCGCTATTGGCCCGAGTTCGCCGCGGCCGGTAAGGAAAAAATCACCCTGCGTCACCTGCTCAGCCATCAGGCCGGTTTGCCGGCGTTGCACCAGATGCTGCCCGCGGAAGCCCTGTACGACTGGCAGGCGATGACCACGGCATTGGCCGCCGAGCAGCCCTGGTGGCGAGTGGGCGAGGGCCATGGTTATGCGCCCATCACCTACGGCTGGCTGGTCGGTGAGGTGTTGCGGCGGGTCGAGGGGCGTGGGCCGGGCGAGAGCATAGTGGCGCGCACCGCCAAGCCGCTCGGCCTGGATTTCCACGTGGGCCTGGCCGATAGCCAGTTCGACCGCGTTGCGACCATCAGCCGTGGCAAGGGCAATCTTGGCGATGCCGCCGCCCAGCGTCTGCTCAAGGTGACGATGACCGAGCCGACGGCCATGAGCACCCGGGCCTTCACCAATCCGCCGTCGATCATGACCAGCACCAACAAGCCGGAATGGCGGCGCATGCAGCAGCCCGCCGCCAATGGTCACGGCAATGCGCGCAGCCTGGCCGGGTTCTACAGCGGCTTGCTCGATGGCCGTTTGCTGGAAAGCGAACTGCTCGACGAACTGACCCGCGAACATGCGCGCGGCGAAGACAAAACCCTGTTGACCGCCACCCGTTTCGGCCTCGGCTGCATGCTCGATCAGCCAGAAGTCGCCAATGCCACCTATGGCATGGGGCCGTTGGCGTTCGGCCACCCCGGCGCGGGCGGCTCCATCGGCTTCGCCGACCCGGAGCGGGAGCTGGCTTTCGGCTTCGTCACCAACAATTTAGGACCGTTCGTCTTAATGGACCCCCGTGCGCAAAAACTTGCGCGAGTGTTAGCAGCTTGTTTGTAGCAAGCGCGGCTACACTGACGACGTTTCAGCAAACCGTCGAGCGCCGGCCGCGCCAGAGACCGGGCAGGCGCCGGTTTGTAGAGCTCTTAATGCAGCCTGTCGGCTGGTTTTCTTTTGATTGCTCCGTGTGTGGATGGACAGATGCTAGCCAACAATAAATCCAAATTCATATTCCTGGTCGCGGGCCTGATGCTCGCCGGTTGTGCCGGCTCCGAGCCATCGAAAAAAGCCGCCGTCGCCGTTATGCCGCCGCCGGCGGTGACCCAGGACTGGCTGAACGATTTCGAGCCACGTTTGGTCGAGGCGCTCAAGGGCAGTCACTTCGAATTGGAGCGCCGCGAGAATTTGCTGGTGGTGACCGCCCCCGTACACAGCTCGTTCAATGCCGATCGCCCGCATATGTTGTTGCCGGTGAGCCTGGGGCCGATCACGCGTATCGCTAAATTGCTCGAAGCCGATCCCAGCGTCGCCGCCGTGGTGCTCGGGCATGCCGACAGCAGCGGCGCCGCCGAGAGCAATCGTGACCTCAGCTATCAACGGGCGAAAGCGTTCACCTCGATTTTTCGCTTGAGCGGCCTGAAGCAGAATCGTCTGATGGTCAAAGGCCTGGGCTCGGATATGCCGCGCGCAGCCAACGACAGCGCCGAGGGACGTGCCCTGAATCGCCGGGTGGAAATCCTGTTGACTTCGCAAGCCACGATGAAGGCGCTGATCGCCAAGTACGAACAACCCGCCGCCACAGTGCCGGCTGTCGCCAGCGCCGCAGCGGATACCGCCAAGCTGAAGACGGGCAAACAAGTTGTTGTCGCAGATCAAGCCAAGTAGGTCATGCCTGGGTAAGCTAGGCTCAACGCGTTCTTGAGGGTGCCTGAAAGTTGTCGAGCGCCCTGTGCTCCCGACGGGGGTATGGGTCGCGCAACCGCTCGAACGCGGACAATTTTCGTAAGGATCTAGAAAGGGCTTAGCCGTGACCCAAACCTTGGCCGACATGCGCCGTGACTATACCCGCGATGGTTTGAACGAGGCGCAAGCGCCGCTCGAACCACTGTCCTTGTTTAAACTCTGGTTCGCCGATGCGGTGAAAACCGAGCAACTGCCGGTCGAGCCGAACGCCATGATGCTGGCCACCGTGGATGCCGATGGCCGTCCGCATTGCCGGGTGCTGCTGCTCAAGGGCGTGGATGACGACGGTTTCACCTTTTTCAGCAATTACGACAGCGCCAAAGGCGAGCAACTGCTGGCCAACCCCTATGCCGCCATGACCTTCTTCTGGCCGAGCCTGGAGCGTCAGGTGCGCATCGAAGGGCGGATCGAGCGCGTCACCGATGCCGAGTCCGATGCTTATTTCCAGGTGCGCCCGCTGGGCAGCCGCCTGGGCGCCTGGGCCTCGCCGCAAAGCCGGGTGATCGCGGATCGTGCCGAGCTGGAAGGGCTGTTGGCGGAAACCGAGCAGCGTTTTCTCAACCAGGCACCGCATTGCCCGCCGCATTGGGGCGGCTATCGCCTTCAGCCCGAACGCATCGAGTTCTGGCAGGGGCGCTCCAGCCGTCTGCATGACCGGCTCAATTACCGTCTGCAGGATGGTGCTTGGCTGCGCGAGCGCCTGGCACCCTGATGCATTGTTGAGACGGGCGTTGTCGGCGGGTGTGCGTGCGGGTGCAGGTTTTTGCTTTAATCTTCGGGTGGCAGGTCGCGCGAGAGGCGCGATCTCAAGCTCTCTTGGAGGACTCTATATGCGCAAACCCCGTCTATTGATCGCTTCTTTCGCAGCCTTGGCGCTGGCACTCGGCGGCTGCGCCTCCAATCTGACCGGTGACACCTACTCGCGCGCCGAGGCGCGTACCGTGCAAACCGTGCGCATGGGCACCATCGAGGCCTTGCGTCCGGTGCAGATCGAAGGCACTAAAACGCCGATCGGTGCTGGCGCTGGCGCGGTAATCGGCGGCGTTGCCGGCAGTGGCGTCGGCGGCGGCCGCGGCAGCACCGTGGCCGCGGTGATCGGCGCGGTGGCCGGTGGCCTGCTGGGGGCCATGACCGAAGAAGGTCTGACCCGCACCCAGGGCGTGGAAATCACCGTGCGCGAAGACGACGGCAGCCTGCGCGCCTATGTCCAGGAAGTGGAGGAGAACCAGATTTTTCGGGTCGGCCAACGCGTGCGCATTCTCACCGTCAACGGCACCAGCCGCGTGACTCCCTAACCGATGGTTCAGTCACTGCTGTATTCGGCTGGGCCGTTCTTGCGTGGCAAACGCAAGACTGCCTAGTGCTTTTCAGCCCTATCGAAGCCGGATCGACGCAAGCCGATCCGGCTTTTTCTTGCATCGGCTCCGGCGTGACACGGAGCGCATTCGCGGCGGGGCAGGGCGTCATTGCATGTTTCCGAATGCTTCTGACCATGACGGCACCCTGATAGATATGGATAATCGCGCAATTATTCTGTGCTAACAGAGGCTTAGGTAATCCAGCGGACGCAGATCCGCAGCAAAAACAACAGCTGAGGCACCAGCTGGGACGCTCACCGCCGGCCAGTACTGGCCGACGGGCTCGCATAAGGGGTTTCATGTATGACGCTTGCGTTGATTATCGCCTTGCCGTTTCTCGGCGCGCTGTTGCCGTTGTTGGCCGAGCGCTTGGGCCGTTCGGCCTGTGCCGTGGCGGCCGGCTTGGCTCCGGCGACCGCTTTGGTGCTGCTGTTGTCGCAACAGTCGGCGGTATTCGCCGGCGACCTGATCAGGGTCAAACTGAGTTGGCTGCCTGCGCTGGGACTCAATCTCAGTTTGCGCCTCGACGGATTGGGCTTTCTGTTCGCCTTGCTGATTCTCGGCATCGGTCTTTTGGTGATTCTGTACGCCCGCTATTACCTGTCGAAACAGGAATCGATGGGGCGCTTCTTCGCTTTTCTGCTGTTGTTCATGGGCGCCATGCTCGGTGTGGTGCTCTCGGAAAACCTGCTGCTGATGTTGATGTTCTGGGAGCTGACCAGCCTGTCGTCGTTCCTGCTGATCGGTTTTTGGGGCTCGCGTTCGGATGCCCGCAAAGGCGCACGCATGGCGCTGGCTGTGACGGGTGGCGGCGGCCTGGCATTGTTCGCCGGGATTTTGCTGATCGGCCATATCGCCGGCAGCTTCGAATTATCGCAGGTGCTGGCGGCCGGCTACGCGATCCGCGCCCACGAACTCTATCCGTTGGCGCTGGTGCTGGTGTTGCTCGGCGTGTTCACCAAGTCGGCGCAGTTTCCCTTCCACTTCTGGTTGCCCCATGCGATGGCCGCGCCGACGCCGGTGTCGGCCTATCTGCACTCGGCCACCATGGTCAAGGCGGGGGTGTTCCTGCTGGCGCGCCTGTACCCGGCGCTGGCGGGCTCGGAATGGTGGTTCTACCTGGTCAGCATCACCGGCCTGGTGACACTGCTGGTGGGCGCCGGCATGGCCCTGTTCCAGCATGACCTGAAAGGCTTGCTGGCTTATTCGACCATCAGCCATCTCGGCCTGATCACCCTGCTGTTCGGTTTGGACACCCGCCTGGCGGCGGTGGCGGCGGTGTTCCACATCATCAACCACGCGACCTTCAAAGCCTCGTTGTTCATGGCCGCGGGGATCATCGACCACGAGACCGGCAGCCGCGACATGCGGCGCATCAACGGCATGTGGAAGTACATGCCGCATACTGCGATCCTGGCCATGGTGGCGGCCTCGGCGATGGCCGGCGTGCCCCTGCTCAATGGCTTTTTGAGCAAGGAAATGTTTTTCAGCGAGACCCTCAATCAGCATCTGCTGGGTAGCTTCAACTGGGTGATCCCGGCGGCGGCGACCCTGGCCGGGGTGTTTTCGGTGGCGTATTCGCTGCGCTTCATCCACGACGTATTTTTCAACGGCGAACCGATCAACCTACCGAAATTCCCGCCCCATGAGCCGCCGCGGTATATGAAGGTGCCGGTGGAAATTCTGGTGTTCCTCTGTCTGCTGGTCGGCATAGTGCCGGCATTCACCATCGCCCCGCTGTTGGCGGCAGCGGCAAGCGCCACCCTGGGTGGGAGTCTGCCGATCTACAGCCTGTCGATCTGGCATGGTTTCAACCTGCCGCTGCTGATGAGTTTCATCGCGTTGTTCGGTGGGATATTGGTCTATGCCTTCCGCCAGCCTCTGTTCCGCTGGTACGCAGGGTTGCCCGTGGTAGACGCCAAGCTGGTTTTCGAGCGCGGGGTACAGACGCTGGTGCGCTGCTGCGTGGCAGTGACCGTGCGCTTGGAGAGCGGTTCGTTACAGCATTATCTGGCCTTGCTCCTCGGCGCCGCCTTGGTGGTGGTGACCCTGGCGCTCGGCGGCTTACCGCAGATCGACGGGCCGCAGGCGATGAGCCCGATCGATGGCATCACCGCCTTGGGGTTGGGGATTCTCGCGCTCTCGGCTTTGGCCACAGTAGTGTTCCACCGTCAGCGCCTGGTGGCGCTGCTGATGCTCAGCGTGGTCGGCTTGATGGTGGCATTGGCCTTTGCCCGCTACTCGGCGCCTGACCTGGCATTGACCCAGCTGTCGGTCGAAGTGGTGACCATCATTCTGCTGATGCTGGCGCTGTTTTTCCTGCCGGCGCAGACCCGCAGCGAGTCGAGCAGCATGCGCGGCCTGCGCGACTTCGTCCTGGCGGTGGGCAGCGGTCTGATGGTGGCAATGCTGGTGTTCGCCGTGTTGACCCGGCCATACGACAGCATTTCCCATTTCTTCTTGACCAACAGCATCCCGGGTGGCGGCGGCAGCAATGTGGTCAACGTGATCCTGGTGGATTTCCGCGGGTTCGACACCCTCGGCGAAATCACCGTGCTGGCGATCGCCGGCGTGGGGATCTACGCCATGCTCCACGGCCTGCGTCTGGTGCAGCCGAATACCGATGCCCAGGGCCGCAGTTGGGCGCGCGACCGCCATCCGCTGATTCTCGCGACCTTGTCGCGGGTGTTGTTGCCGATGGCCTTGCTGGTTTCGGTGTTCATCTTCTTGCGTGGGCACAACCTGCCGGGCGGCGGCTTTATCGCCGGCCTGGTCACCGCGGTGGCGCTGATCCTGCAATACGTCGCCAGCGGCGTGCAGTGGACCCAGTCGCGCTTGCCGCTCAACTACCACCGTATGGCCGGCTCGGGCGTGCTGCTCGCCGGCCTGACGGGTGCAGGCAGTTGGTGGTTCGACAAGCCGTTCCTGACCTCGGCCTTCGGCCATTTCGACATTCCCCTGGTGGGCGATGTCGAGCTGGCCACCGCCATGCTTTTCGATCTGGGCGTCTACCTGACGGTTGTCGGGGCGACCCTGCTGATTCTCGCCAACCTGGGCAAGTTGACCCAGGAAAAGCCCGGACAAGAGGTACTCTGACATGGAAGCACTGTTTGCCAGCACCCTGGGCATCCTTACCGCCAGCGGGGTTTATTTGCTGCTGCGTGCGCGCACCTTTCCGGTGGTCATGGGCCTGACTCTGATCTCCTACGCGGTCAACCTGTTCCTGTTCGCCATGGGGCGCCTGCAAACCGGTATGCCCGCAGTCATCGGCCAGAGTGCCGAGTACGGCGATCCGCTGCCCCAGGCCCTGGTGCTCACGGCCATCGTGATCGGTTTCGCGATGACCGCCTTCGTGGTGGTGTTGGCCCTGCGCAGCGTCGGCGAGACGAAAACCGACCACGTCGATGGCCAGGAGCCCGCCCGATGAATCACGCTGTGATCCTGCCGATTCTGCTGCCGATGTTCATCGGCAGCCTGTTGCTGTTCGGCGCGCGGGTGAACCTGCCGATCAAGCGCGCGCTTTCGATCATAGCCACGCTGGCGCTGGTGCCGCTGAGCCTGTGGCTGATGCTGCAGGCCGATCAGGGCGACCTGCAGGTGTACGCCGCCGGCAATTGGCCGGCGCCGTTCGGCATCGTCCTGCTGCTCGACCGTTTGAGCGCGCTGATGCTCGTGGTCACCGCGGTGCTGGCGCTGTTCGCGCTGCTCTACGCGGTACGTGGCGACGACGAACGCGGGCGCAACTTCCATGCGTTGTTCCAGTTCCAGCTGATGGGTATCAATGGCGCCTTTCTCACCGGCGACCTGTTCAACCTGTTCGTGTTCTTCGAGGTGCTGCTGATCGCCTCCTATGCATTGCTGCTGCATGGCGGCGGCGCCGAGAGGGTGCGTGCCGGTTTGCACTATGTGGTGCTCAACCTGCTGGGCTCGGCCTTGTTCCTGATTGCGGTCGGTGTGCTCTACGGCATCACCGGCACCCTGAACATGTCCGATCTGGCGGTGCGGGTGGCCGCGGCCGGTGTCGACGAGGCGTCGCTATTGGGCGCCGCCGGCTTGCTGTTGCTGGTGGTGTTCGGTTTGAAGGCGGCGTTTCTGCCGTTGTATTTCTGGCTGCCCAAGGCCTATGCCTCGGCTACCGCGCCAGTGGCGGCACTGTTCGCGATCATGACCAAGGTGGGGCTCTACTCGATCCTGCGGGTCTACACGCTGATCTTCGGTGCGGATGCCGGCAGCCTGGCCAATATGGCCCAGGACTGGCTCTGGCCCGTGGCTCTGCTGACCATCGGCCTGGGCGCGATCGGCGCGCTGGCCGCCGGCAGCCTGCACGGCATGCTGGCTTACCTGGTGGTGCTGTCGGTCGGCACCTTGCTCGCGGGGCTTGCGGTCGGCACCCCCGAGGCGTTGTCGGCTGCCCTGTACTACCTGATGCACAGCACCTGGGTGGCGGGCGGCCTGTTCCTCCTCGCCGACTTGATCGCGCGCCAACGCGGGGTCAAGCACAGCCTGTTGATCCAGGGGCCGGCGCTGGAGCACCCGAAGCTGCTCGGCGCCCTGTTCTTTATCGGCGCCATCGCCGTGGCCGGGTTGCCGCCGCTCTCCGGTTTCATCGGCAAGCTGCTCCTGCTGCGGGCGGTCGAGCCGGGTTGGCAAGCGTTGTTGCTCTGGCCGGTGGTGTTGGTCAGCAGCCTGATGACTTTGGTCGCCCTCAGCCGCGCCGGTAGCACGCTGTTCTGGCGCGTGGGGTTGAGCCAGTTGGACAGCTCCGAACTGGATTACGGCCGCCTGCTGGCCTGTCTCGGTTTGTTGCTGCTCAGCCCCTCGCTGGTCGCCATGGCGGCGCCGCTGTTGCAGTACATCGACGCCACGGCCGCGCAATTGCACGACCTGCAGGCCTATCGACAGATTCTGCTCCCGGGAGGTGCGCCATGAGGTCCCGCCGCTGGTTACCCCAGCCGTTGCTCAGCCTGTGCTTGCTGCTGGTATGGATGCTTCTGGTCGACAGTTCGAGCCTTGGCCAATGGCTGCTCGGCGCGTTGCTGGGGTGGTTGATCCCCTTGCTGACCCAGTTGTTCTGGATATCCCCGCCGCGGATCTATCGGCCGGGCAAGCTGTGCCTGTTCCTGCTGCGCGTGCTCGGCGATATCGTCACCGCCAACCTGCAGGTGGCCAAGCTGATTCTCGGGCCGGTCGACAGGTTGCGCCCGGCGTTCGTCGAGGTGCCGATGCTGCTGGAGGACGACCTAGCCCTGACCATGCTGGCCAGCGTGATCTCGCTGACCCCGGGCACGGTCTCCGCCGACCTGAGCGACGACCGCAAAACCCTGCTGGTGCATAGCCTGGATGTTGCCGACGAGGCCGCGCTGGTTGCCGAGATCAAAAGCCGCTACGAAGCGCCGCTGCTGGAGGTGTTCACATGCTCGCCTACGTGATTCCGCTGTGCCTGGCGATCATGGGTCTGGCCCTGGTGCTGACCGTGATGCGCCTGATCAAGGGGCCGGACATGCCGGACCGGATTCTCGCCCTGGATACCCTGTATATCAACGCCATCGCCCTGATCATGCTGCTGGGCATCTGGCTCGGCACCGATCTGTACCTGGAGGCCGCGTTGCTGATCGCGGTCATGGGCTTCGTCGGCACGGTGGCGGTGGCGAAATATTTGCTGCGCGGCGACATCATCGAATAAGGACGGCTATATGGATTCCCTGATTGAAGGCCTGGTCGCGTTGTTTCTGCTGCTCGGTAGCGTGTTCGCCCTGGTCGGGGCGATCGGTCTGTACCGCTTGCCGGACTTTTTCATGCGCCTGCACGGGCCGACCAAATCCACCACCCTGGGCGTCGGCGGCATGGTCATCGCGTCTTTGATCTACTTCAGCGCTCGCGGCGAAGGCCTGAGCCTGCACGAACTGCTGATCACCCTGTTCCTGTTCATCACCGCGCCGGTCAGCGCCCATATGCTGGCCAAAGCCGCTCTGCAACAAAAGCTGCGCCTCAGCGACAAGACCCGCGGCAAGCCCTGGGAGCAATAGGGCCGCCGCTTTTGTTGTCTGGATAGTTCTCGAGTGAATGTGCGATTTCCCCCGGATGAAATCCGGGAGCGGTTGACGCTCTTTTCCGTTACGCAGCCAGCCACACAGTTCGCGCGCCTGACTGTATCTGTTATCCCCGTCCTGGCCTCTCTACACTGCCGTTTTGCATGGGGTCGCGTATGCGCGGACAGGGCAGCGGGGTGGCAGTGATCTGCCTGGTCGTGGCGATGGCGCTATGGGGCAGTTCTTTTATCGCCTTGAAAGTGGCCTTCGCCGAGTTGCCCGCGATGTGGGTGATCTTCGGCCGTATGGCTTTGGGCAGTCTGGTCTTCCTGCTGGCCTGGCGTTGGCGCGGGCGCATGCAGTACCGCCGCGGCGACTGGAAATACCTGCTCGGCCTGGCGGCCTGCGAGCCCTGCCTGTACTTCCTCTTCGAGGCCCTGGCGCTGCAGAACACCAGCGCGTCCCAGGCTGGCATGGTCAGTGCTTTGCTGCCGTTGTTGGTAACGGTCGGTGCCTTCGTCTTCTTGCGCGAGCGGATCAGTCGCACCACCCTGGCGGGTTTTCTGATCGCCGTCGTCGGCGCCGTCTGGCTGAGCCTGGCCGGCAGCGCCGACGAACACGCGGCCAATCCCTTACTGGGCAATTTCTTCGAGCTGCTCGCCATGCTCTGCGCCATGGGCTACACCCTAATGCTCAAGCACCTGTCGGCGCGCTATTCGGCGTTTCTGCTGACGGCCATGGTGGCGTTCGTCGGCACCCTGTTCTTTCTGCCGTTGGCGTTGCTTGGCGAGCCCTGGCCGCGCGAGGTCAGCCCGCTGGGTTGGGCGGCGGTCGCGTACTTGGGCGTGTTGGTCACCGTCGGTGCTTACGGGCTCTATAACTTCGGTGTCAGCCGCCTGCCGGCCAGTCAGGCCTCGGGCTTTACCAACCTGATTCCGGTATTCACCTTGCTGTTCGCCACGCTATTACTCGGCGAGCGGCTGAACGGCCCGCAGATGGTGGCAGCCGCGCTGGTCTTTGGCGGGGTGGTGTTGAGCCAATGGCGTGCCGCGCCGCCGCTGCCTGCCGGCGTGCTTGATTGAGGAGATGAGATGAACGATGCAAGAAACTGGGCGCGCGAGGCCATCCGCATTATCGAAGCGGATTTTCAACGCAGCGCCGACACCCACCTGATTCCCCTGGAGCTGCCCGGTCTGCCGGGCATTGAGCTGTACTTCAAGGATGAGTCCAGCCACCCGACCGGCAGCCTCAAGCATCGCCTGGCGCGTTCGCTGTTTCTCTATGCCTTGTGTAATGGCCGACTCAGGCCCGACGCACCGGTGATCGAGGCGTCCAGCGGCTCCACGGCGATCTCCGAAGCCTATTTCGCGCGCTTGCTGGGTTTGCGCTTTATTGCGGTGATGCCTGCCAGTACCTCGAAAGAAAAGATCGCGCAGATCGCCTTCTATGGCGGCGAAAGCCATCTGGTCGACGACCCGACGCAGATCTATGCGGAGTCCGAGCGCCTGGCCCGCGAGAGCGGCGGCCACTTCATGGACCAATTCACCTACGCCGAGCGCGCCACCGACTGGCGCGCCAACAACAACATCGCCGAATCGATCTTCCAGCAGCTGCGCAGCGAGCGTTTCCCCGAACCGGCCTGGCTGGTTTCCAGCCCTGGCACCGGCGGTACCCTGGCGACCCTGGGGCGCTACGTGCGCTACCGCCGCCACAACACCCGGGTGTTCTGCGCGGATGCCGAGCGTTCGGTGTTTTTCGATTACTACCGCAGCGGCGACGCCAGCCTGACCCTGGATTGCGGTTCGCGCATCGAAGGCATCGGCCGGCCGCGGGTCGAGGCGTCCTTCCTGCCGTCGGTGCTGGACGCCATGTGCAAAGTGCCGGACGCCCTGTCCCTGGCCGCCATGCATTACCTGGCGCGACGCCTGGGCCGGCGCGTCGGCGGTTCCAGCGGTACCAACCTGATTGGTGCGCTGTTGGTCGCGCAACGTATGGTCGCGGCCGGCGAATCCGGCTCGGTGGTGGCGATTCTCTGCGACGGCGGCGAGCGCTATGCCGGCAGCTATTACGACGATGCCTGGCTCAGCGCCCAGGGCTACGACCTGGCGCCGTTGATCGCCGCGGTCGCCGCCAGCGCCGAACGCGGCGAGCCGTTGCCGGGCGATTTGCCAACAGCAGGCCTGTAGGATGGGTTAGCCGCGAGCAGGATGTGCGTGCAAGTCATTCATCTAGGCGCGGCGTAACCCATCATGGCGCACCGCGCCGAGCCGGGGTTATGGGGCAGACCCGTAGCCCGGATGAAATCCGGGGAGATTGCCGCCAACCCAACACCGCCCCGGATTGCATCCGAGCTACCAGAGCCGCGGGCTTTCTGAAAGGAGGACAAATGAGCGACCTCGAAATACGCCAGGCACAGGCTCAAGACATCGCCGGAATGTGCGAGTTGATCTTCGAACACGGCCCCAACCCCTGGAATCATCTACCCGAAGACGAGGTGATCGCCCATCTGCAGGCCATCGCCGACGGCACGGTGTTGGCCGTGTTGGCCGAGCGCGAGGGCGAGTTGCTGGGCTTCGTCAGTTACCAGCTGTCCCGGCACTTCGAGCGTTATCAACCCGAGGCGCGCCGCGGCCAACTGCACGGCTATATCTGCGAAGCCGTCACTCATCGCGCGGTGGCGGGGCAGGGGCTCGGCACGCGTTTGTTGCAGCAGGCGGTGATGCAGCTGGGCGAGCAGGGCGTGAGTGATATCTATATCGATCGCCACGAGGAAAACGCCGCCTCGGCGGGAATGATGCGCAAAGCCGGCTTCGTCGAGGTCGAAACCTATGCCGATCCGCAGCGCAGGCCAAATGGTTCTGGCCGTACCACTCTGTGTTGCCTGCGTTTAGTCTGATGCACCACGGCGCCGCAGCTGCGGCTTCAGGAGAGGAGGCAGATGATCCAGTGCAAACGGGTATACGAAGACATCTCGGCAGCGGATGGCTGCCGGGTGTTGGTCGACCGCCTATGGCCGCGTGGGCTGAGTAAAGCGAAGTTGCGACTGGATGCCTGGTTGCCCGAGGTGGCGCCGTCCACGCAACTGCGCCGGCAGTTCGCCCATGAGTCAGAGGCGTTCGAGGCGTTCCGCACGCAGTACCGCGCCGAGTTGGCGGCGCATCCGGAATATTGGCAAGGGCTGCTGGAGCGCGCCGAGCAGGGCGTCTTGACCCTGCTGTTCAGCGCGAAGGATGCGCAGTTGAACAACGCCCGGGTGTTGGCCGAGTTCCTCGAAGACGAACTGGAACGCCGTGGCCCGCCCAATTCGCCGGTTTGCTATGCCGACAGGATGTAAGGTGCAGGCGCTGGCGCTTTAGCTTTCGGCGATCCCCAGCATATCCCGCGCCACGGCTTCGGCCACGCGGATACCGTCGACCCCGGCGGAAAGAATCCCGCCGGCATAACCCGCGCCTTCACCGGCCGGGTACAGGCCTTTGACGTTCAAACTCTGCATATCCGCACCGCGGGTGATGCGCAGCGGCGAGGAGGTGCGCGTCTCGATGCCGGTGAGCACCGCATCGTGCAGGGCGAAGCCCTTGATCTGCTTGTCGAAGGCCGGCAGCGCCTCGCGGATCGCCTCGATGGCGAAGTCCGGCAGCGAGGGCGCCAGGTCGCCGAGCTTGACCCCCGGCTTGTAGGACGGCTCGACGCTGCCCCATGTGGTCGACGGCTTGCCGGCGATAAAGTCGCCGACCAGCTGGCCCGGCGCTTCGTAGGTACTGCCGCCGAGGATGTAGGCGTGGGATTCCAAGCGCTCCTGCAGCTCGACACCGGCCAGCGGGCCGCCCGGATAGTCCTGCTCAGGGGTGATGCCGACGACGATACCGGCGTTGGCGTTGCGTTCGTTGCGCGAGTACTGGCTCATACCGTTGGTCACCACCCGGTGCGGCTCGGAGGTGGCGGCCACCACGGTGCCGCCCGGACACATGCAGAAGCTGTACACCGAGCGGCCGTTCTTGGCGTGGTGCACCAGTTTGTAATCGGCGGCGCCGAGCTTGGGGTGGCCGGCATACTTGCCCAGGCGCGCACGGTCGATCAGCGATTGCGGGTGCTCGATGCGAAAGCCCACGGAGAACGGCTTGGCTTCCATGAATACGTCGCGCTTGTGCAGCATGCGGAAGGTGTCGCGCGAGCTGTGACCCAGGGCCAGGATCACATGACGGCTGCGGATCTGCTCGCCGCTATCGAGTACCACGCCCTGCAACTGACCGTCCTCGATCAGTACATCGCTGACCCGCTGCTGGAAGCGCACTTCACCGCCCAGCGCTTTGATTTCCTCGCGCATGGTGGCGACCACGCCGGTCAGGCGGAAGGTGCCGATATGCGGCTTGCTGACATAGAGGATTTCCTCCGGCGCGCCGGCTTTGACGAACTCCTGCAGTACCTTGCGCCCCAGGTACTTGGGGTCTTTGATCTGGCTGTACAGCTTGCCGTCGGAGAAGGTGCCGGCGCCGCCTTCGCCGAACTGCACGTTGGACTCGGGGTCGAGCACGTTCTTGCGCCACAGGCCCCAGGTGTCCTTGGTGCGCTGACGTACTTCCTTGCCGCGCTCCAGCACGATCGGCCGCAGCCCTGCCTGCGCCAGAATCAACGCGGCGAAGATGCCGCAGGGGCCGAAACCGACCACCAGGGGGCGTTCTTCGAGATGCTCGGGGGCCTGACCGACCGGCTTGTAGGCGATGTCCGGCGCCGGGCCAACGTGCTTGTCGTCTTCGAAGCGGGCGAGCAGCGCCGCCTCGTCGCGCACCTGGCAATCGATGCTGTAGATGAACTGCAGTTCGCTGGATTTCTTCCGCGCATCGTAGCTGCGCTTGAACAGGCTGAAGTCGAGCAGGTCATCGTCGGCGATTCCCAGGCGTTGGACAATGGCCGGGCGCAGGGCCTCTTCAGGGTGATCGAGGGGCAGCTTGAGTTCGGTGATGCGCAGCATGGCGGAGGTCCACAATCAGGGCCGGAGGCAACCCGGCAACTTTACGAGGCGGCGATTATACGCGCGAACACCTCGGAATTCGTCGATGCCGACCACGATAGTCGAGCGGCTGTCTGCTGTAGGAGGGCTTTAGGGCTTTACCCAGGCCAGCAACACGTCGAGCATGCGGTTGGCGAAGCCCCACTCGTTGTCGTACCAGGCCAGCACCTTGACCAGCTCGCCCTGGACGCGGGTGTGGTTGAGGTCGACCACGCAGGATATCGGGTAGCCATTGAAGTCGCTGGACACCAGCGGCAGCTCGTTGCACTCCATCACCCCCAAGGGCATCTGCGCGGCGCCATGTTGCAGGATCGCGTTGATCGCCTCGCGGCTGCTGGGGCGTTCGGCGATAAAGCTCAGGTCGAGCAGCGAGACATTCGGCGTCGGCACCCGCACCGCCAGCCCATCCAGACGGCCATCCAGCTCCGGCAGCACCAGGCCGATGGTCTTGGCCGCCCCCGTGGTGCTGGGGATCATCGAGAGCGCCGCGGCCCGTGCGCGGTACAGGTCGCGGTGGGTCTTATCCAGCAGGTTCTGGTCATTGGTGTAGGAATGCACGGTGTTGATCAGGCCCTGGCGGATGCCTACGGTTTCATGCAGCACCTTGGCCAGCGGCGCCAGGCAATTGGTGGTGCAGGAGGCGTTGGAGACGATCTGCTGGGTGCCGAGCAGTTCGTGGTTGACGCCGTACACCACTGTCAGGTCGGCGTCCGCCAGGGGGTGCGATAACAACACCCGGGATGCGCCTGCGGTGATGTGCTGCTCGACCTGCCCACGCTTCTTCAGGCGGCCGGAACACTCCAGCACCACGTCGACGCCATGCTGCACCCAGGGCAGGTTGATCGTCTCGGGCTCGCGCAGCAGGTGGATCGACTGGCCGTTGACCTGAAGAATATCGTCGTGCAGCGTGACCTGTCTGGCGAAGCGGCCGAAGGTCGAATCGAAGCGGGTCAGGTGAGTCAGGGTCTGCGGGTCGCCGAGATCGTTGATCGCGGTCAGGTGGATCTTGTGTTCCAGTCCCCGCTCGAACAGCGTGCGCAGCAGCGCCCGGCCAATACGTCCATATCCATTGATGGCGATGCGCAACATAAGGCGTCCTCCCACGTAGCCAATGCATTGAGCTTAGGTGAGTCACGCGATAACGCAGCGGCAAATGGGCACGCGGTTTTGCCTGCGGGGCATCTAGCTACCGGGCGAAATCCGGACTACAGCATCTAGGAGCCCGCAGAGACCGGCAGAGTTCAGGGCCCCGGTGGCGCGAAGGGACAACCGGCCGTATTGACGCCGGTTGACCGGGCACAGCGCTGCTAGTCGTTGCGCGCGCCGCCGAAGTAGCCGCAGCCGCGCATCACCTGGCCGTCGATGCGCAACTCCGCGGTCAGATGCTGCACCGCGCCGCTCATGCCATCGACGCAGCGCTGCGGGGTAACCCAGAGTTCCAGGCGTTGCCCGTTGGCTTCGCTGGTCAGGTTGAGGCGTCCGCCGGGCAGTTGTTCTTCGAGATAGGGCAGCGCTTGCAGTGGCTGTTCGGGCCGGTCGAGCAACAGCCCCTTGGCATTGACCGTTACCGCCCAGTCCGGCTCGTGCCCGCTGGCGCGCACCGTGCTGCGCTTGAAGTTGAGGTCGTCGCAGCCTTGGCCCTCGGCCTGCAGGCGATACACCCGGCTCGGCGTGAACCGGCCGTCCACGCCGGCTTGCTGGCTGGCCGCCAACTCGCCGCGCATATCGGCGAACAGCGGGCTCGAGCCGCCCGCCCGCAATTGCTTGGCGCCCTCTGTGATGGCGTCGGTTTGTCCCTCGCCAAGCACGAAGCGCCGTTGTTCATGGCAGGGGCTGAACAGCCACTGGCCAGCCTCGAGAGCGAGCTCCCCCTGCATGCGCACATGGTTGGCCAATGGGTCGATTGGTTGGCTGGTGAACACCTGGCAACTGGCGAGCAACGGCAACAGGGCGAATACGAAGGGACGGCGAACGGACATTGAGGCTCTCCTGGCAAGAGCGGCCACGTTACCGAGGCCTGCTGGCGATCACAACAGTCGTGACAGCACTGCCGCGAGCGCTTGCTAGTTGGGCTCGACCGCCGGCTGCTTGGCAAAAGCGCCGACCACCAGGTAAAGCAACGGGCCCACCGACACGAAAATCGCGGTCAGCACGAAGTAGGGCAATACCGCTGCCAGCGATCTACCGCGGGCCTTGTTGTCGCGATACATCCACACGCAGGCCAATGCCGCCAGAATGTACAGATCGATAACCACCTGAGCGGTGTCCGGTGCGGACATCAACTGCAACCCGAATTCAATCAACGACTGCTCGGCCTGCGCCATGACGAAGAGCGTGTACAGGCTGAATGCGATCAATACGGCGAGGGGGAGCGCTGCTTTTTTCATCTTGTCTTCCTTGAGTGAATGAGCGGTTGGGGCGGGATTGGTAAGTTGTCTCTCGCTAGCGAGGCGGTGTTATGGGGCTACGTTCAATTTCACGATATTGAGACCTTCGCTTTCACTTGGTGCTTCGAAATACCGCGTGACCTGATGAAAAACTATCTCTGTATCGAATAACGCTCTTTCAGGATGCTGCAACCGTCTTTGCGCTATCTGCCGTAGGCATTGTTCATTGCTGATGTCGAGGTGGACGAGTTCGTGCTTGGCATTAATTTCAGAAACCAGATCCAGAAACCATCGCCTTTGATTCCTCGTATTCGCCGGGAAGTCCATCACCACGTTCGTGCCCGTAGAAAGTATGTTTTGGATATGGGATTTGAGTAGCGGCTTTAGTTGGGCTGAGTACTTCAAGTAGTCATCGAAATTGGTGATTTGGCCAGGGTATAGCGATGACAACCATTCATCCTCAGAAAGCAGCACTGCATCCTTCTCGGCCGCTAGCAGCTTTGAGTGAGTTGACTTTCCTGCACCCATTTTGCCGCAGAAAAATATCAAGGTTCCCTGCGCTCTCATGTTTCCTCCGTAGTCTATGACCGCCCGCCACGAGCAGCGGGTTGTCGCTCTGCATACATGGTTTTGTTAATCGGTACTACGCAAAGCGAAGGTCCTGCTTGCCGAGGTGTTAGGGGAGTGTATGGTGATGCTGTGTTTCTGGCAGAACCTGTTTCAGCAAGAGTGTGTGAAATGCTTCGGGCTCTTCCCATTGCGGAAAGTGCGCTGACTTCTCGAACCATATCCACTTCTTCCTTGGGGCGATGACATGGTTGAAATAGTCGCGCGACACCTCGCTGGGCGCTACGTAGTCATGGCGGCCGACCGCGAAGTAGATAGGCACGTCCACCGTGGGTACCGAGGTGTTCAGGTCAACCGATAGTAAGTCTGGCAGTAGTAAGTTGAACGCTCGATCCGCAGCTTGCGTATAGCGCAACTTTTCTGGCCAGGAATACTCGACGGATGAAATCATCCAGCCGACCCGGTCGAATTTTTCGGCACTGTGCCAGAGGGCGCCGAAGCGAGTCATCCAGCGGATATAGACTTCTCTTTTCGCTTTGCTGTTCTTGCCACTGTAGGGCGGCTCGCCAATTTGTTGCAGTTCATACAGCGCAGTTTCTTCGCCTCGACCGTTGGCCTCTGCCATGAGGAATTCGTACCCGGCTCGTAAGCCGCGGGAATAGTTGACTATCTGGCCGGTGCTGACAAACGCCTGATACAGCTCTGGTCGTCTCTGAACGGCCTTTAGACCCAGAACGCTTCCCCAGGAGTGACCAACCAGGATCAATTCGTTACGGTTGAAGCGCCTGAGCAGCAACTCCGTCAGTTCTATCGTGTCGGCAACCATCTGTTCCAGATTCATGCCGGCGATGGGTTCTACGCTGGCCGCTGACTTGCCGGCGCCGCGTTGGTCCCACTCCACCACGACAAAATCCTTCTCCAGTTGGCGGTTGAGTCCGGCAGTCGCCATTTCCGCCTGCCCCGGGCCGCCATGCAGCTTGAGCAGGACAGGGTTGTCGGCGTTATTACCGCGAATCAATATCCACTGAGGTACTCCGCCGAGATCGATGCGTTCGAGCTTGGCGATGCTGCCGGTAAGAGGTGCACCATCGACGCCGAGAATCGGCCTTGTATCGTGTGACGTACAGAAGGACAAACCAAGCAAGCCGCAACCGGAGAGAACAAATGCAACGAACAATCGAATTCGCTTCATTTTCCAATCTGCCTCCACGTCGACCGAAGGTTACTAAGCAGCCCTGACGATAGACAACAGGTGGTGTGCCAATGCTCTGCGGGCATGATGGAAACATTCTTGCCCGGCTGTGTTTGCCGTTTCTACCTACCTCTTCAGTCCCGAGCCAATAGAAAAGGCTCTTCGCCGCAGAAATGCGATGAACCACAAAAAAGCCCCGCTGTTTGGGCGGGGCTTTCGGTGCTTATTGTTAGAGGGTCAGACCAGCTCAGCCCACATATCGTACTCATCGGCATCGACGATACGCACGCGCACCTTGTCGCCAGGGTTGATATCGGTGCTGTTGATAAACACGCTGCCGTCGATTTCCGGGGCATCGGCATAGCAGCGGGCGACGGCGCCCTGGTCGTCGACTTCGTCGATCAGCACGTCCATTTCCTTGCCGACTTTCAATTGCAGGCGTGCGCTGCTGATGGCCTGTTGGTGGGCCATAAAGCGGTCCCAGCGGTCCTGTTTGACATCGTCCGGCACCGGGTTGTCGAGCAGGTTGGCCGGCGCGCCTTCTACCGGCGAATACTGGAAGCAGCCGACGCGGTCGAGCTGGGCTTCGCTCAGCCAGTCGAGCAGGTACTGGAAGTCTTCTTCGGTTTCGCCGGGGAAGCCGACGATAAAGGTTGAGCGGATGGTCAGTTCCGGGCAGATCTCGCGCCAGGCCTTGATCCGCGCCAGGGTCTTGTCTTCGAAGGCCGGGCGCTTCATGGCCTTCAGCACTTTCGGGCTGGCGTGCTGGAAGGGAATATCCAAGTAAGGCAGCAGTTTGCCGGCGGCCATCAGCGGGATTAGCTCGTCGACGTGCGGGTAGGGGTAGACGTAGTGCAGGCGCACCCATACGCCCATGCTCGACAGCGCTTCGCAGAGCTCGGTCATGCGCGTCTTCACCGGCTGGCCGTTCCAGAAGTCGGTCTTGTACTTCATGTCGACGCCGTAGGCGCTGGTGTCCTGGCTGATCACCAGGAGTTCCTTGACCCCGGCCTTGACCAGGCGCTCGGCTTCGCTGAGCACTTCGCCGACCGGGCGACTGACCAGCTTGCCGCGCATCGAGGGGATGATGCAGAAGCTGCAGCTGTGGTTGCAGCCTTCGGAAATCTTCAGGTAGGCATAGTGGCGCGGGGTCAGCTTGATGCCTTGCGGCGGCACCAGGTCGATCAGCGGGTTGTGATCCTGGCGCGGCGGTACGACCTCATGCACGGCATTGACCACTTGCTCGTACTGCTGCGGACCGGTGACCGAGAGTACGCTGGGGTGCACGTCACGGATGCTGCCTTCTTCCACACCCATGCAGCCGGTGACGATCACCTTGCCGTTTTCTTTGATCGCTTCGCCGATCACTTCCAGGGATTCGGCCTTGGCGCTGTCGATAAAGCCGCAGGTGTTGACCACCACCACGTCGGCGTCCTGGTAAGTCGGCACCACTTCGTAACCTTCCATGCGCAACTGGGTCAGGATGCGTTCGGAGTCGACCAGGGCTTTCGGGCAACCAAGGCTGACAAAGCCGACTTTCGGCGTGGCGGGGGTGGACATTCGGCTGACCTCAGGCTTTGAAGGATGGGCGCTGGGTGCGCCTCTGATCAAAAAGTGCGCAATTCTAACGGCGGATCGCAGGCTTGACCAGCACCGCGAAGGTGGGTGGTTCCAGCGTTGATCAAGGTTTTTCACGCGCAAACAAAAAGGCCACTCGATTGAGTGGCCTTTTTGAGTATCTGGTTGCGGGAGCAGGATTT
Organism: uncultured Pseudomonas sp.; assembly: GCF_946886105.1. The sequence goes on from NZ_CAMPHV010000021.1 coordinate 80,922, forward strand.
GAACCTACGACCTTCGGGTTATGAGCCCGACGAGC